>DGWK01000033.1:0-10938 GCA_002395235.1 Lachnospiraceae bacterium UBA4260
TTTCATAGGTCACTTGACACTACCACTGATCGTATATCATCCCGCCTCCCGAAAGAGACGGGACAATGAAAGTCTCACTGCATATCCGAGGGAAGCTCGAGGATGGCGCCGCGGTTGCCGCTGGTGACAAGGGCCGTATATCTCCTGAGATATCCGTCAGTGACCTTGGGCTGACGGGGCTTCCACTCTGCCTTTCTGCGCGCCAGTTCCTCATCGGATACCTTGACGTTGAGCTTATTAGCATTGATGTCGATGGAGATGATATCGCCTTCGTGGATCAGGGCGATCGGTCCGCCGACTGCCGCCTCGGGGGAGACGTGTCCGATGGAAGCGCCGCGGGACGCGCCGGAGAATCTTCCGTCCGTGATCAGGGCGACGGTGGAATCCAGTCCCATGCCTGCAATTGCGGATGTGGGATTGAGCATCTCTCTCATGCCGGGGCCGCCCTTGGGGCCTTCATAGCGGATGACGACGACGTCGCCGGGATTGATCTTTCCGCCGGTGATGGCCGCGATCGCGTCTTCTTCGCAGTCAAATACTCTCGCCGGTCCTTCGTGCTTCATCATCTCGGGGAGAACCGCGCTTCTCTTGACGATACCCGTATCAGGGGCGATATTGCCCTTGAGGACCGCGATGCCGCCGTTGGGCATATAGGGATCCTCGATGGGACGGATGACGGAAGGGTCTGTGTTGACGCAGCCCTTGATATTTTCGCGCATGGTCTTGCCGGTGACAGTCATGACGTCGAGATTGAGCAGATCCTTCTTGGCGAGCTCGTTCATGACGGCGTAGACGCCGCCCGCCTCGTTGAGGTCTTCCATGTAAGTGGGGCCTGCCGGCGCCAGGTGGCAGAGGTTGGGAGTTCTGTCGGATACCTGGTTGGCAATTTCCATGTTCAGCTCCACGCCTGCCTCATGGGCGATGGCGGGAAGGTGAAGCATTGTATTGGTAGAGCATCCCAGAGCCATGTCCATAGCCAGGGCGTTCATGAAAGCGTCCTTGGTCATGATGTCTTTGGGGCGGATATTCTTCTCCACCAGCTCCATGATCTTCATTCCGGCGTGTTTGGCCAGACGGATTCTCGCGCTGTAAACAGCGGGGATCGTGCCGTTCCCCTGAAGGCCCATGCCGATGGTCTCTGTCAGGCAGTTCATGGAGTTCGCGGTGTACATGCCGGAGCAGGAACCGCATGTGGGACAGACTTTTTCCTCGTACTCGGCGAGTTTCTCCTGTGTCATCTTACCGGCTGCGACTGCGCCGACTGCCTCGAACATGGAGGAGAGGCTTCTCTTGCGGCCGTCGATATGGCCGGCCAGCATAGGGCCGCCGGACACAAAGATGGTGGGGATATTGATGCGTGCCGCCGCCATCAGAAGGCCGGGGACGTTCTTGTCGCAGTTGGGGATCATGACCAGTCCGTCAAAGCCGTGCGCCTTGGCCATGCACTCCGTGGAATCCGCGATCAGGTCTCTGGTGACCAGGGAGTACTTCATGCCGATGTGGCCCATGGCGATGCCGTCGCAGACCGCGATTGCAGGGAAGACAACGGGCATGCCGCCCGCCATGGCGACGCCGATCCTTACGGCCTCGGTGATCTTATCGAGGTTCATGTGACCTGGCACGATCTCGTTGTAGGAGCTGACGATACCGATCATCGGGCGCCTTCTCTCCTCTTCCGTATAGCCGAGCGCGTTGAAGAGACTTCTGTGAGGTGCCTGTGAAATTCCTTTTTTGACGCTGTCACTTTTCATTTTCTATACCTTTCCTTCCTTGTTCTGCGTATGAGCAATGTTCTGAATAATATTAATGATCTGAATAAGAACAATGTTACGAGCGGGAAAAATGTCAGATCCTCTCGCAGATCCTGTCTCCCAGCTCGCTGCAATTCTGGCTGATCAGCCCTTCCGCGCCGGTGCGGGGCATCAGGTCGATGCTTCTGTATCCGTCCGCCAGCGTCTGTTTTACGGCCGCCTCTACTGCGTCCGCTTCCTCGAGAAGGCCGAAGCTGTAGCGGAGCATCATGGCCGCCGACAAAATAGTGGCGATGGGGTTCGCGATGCCAAGTCCCGCAATGTCCGGAGCGCTTCCGTGGCTGGGCTCATAAAGGCCGAAGCTTCCGTCGCTCAGGGACGCGGACGAGAGCATTCCGATGGAACCTGTGATCATGCTGGCCTCGTCGGAGAGAATGTCGCCGAACATATTGCCCGTCACGATCACGTCGAACTGCTCGGGGTTCTTGACCAGCTGCATGGCGCAGTTGTCCACCAGCATGTTGGAGAGCTCCACTTCGGGATAATTCTCCGCGACCTCCGCGACGACCTTTCTCCAGAGCCTGGAAGTGTCGAGCACGTTGGCTTTGTCCACGCTGCACACTCTCTTGCCCCTCTTCATGGCGATCTCGAAGGCCTTTACCGCGATGCGGCGGATCTCATTGACGTTGTAAACGGCCGTGTCCACCGCTGTCGTGACGCCGTCCACTTCCTTCGTGTACCGGTCGCCGAAATAGAGACCGCCCGTGAGCTCTCTGCAGATCACCAGGTCGAAATTTCTTCCGCCCTCTTTGGCGGCCAGCGGGCAGGAGTCCGCCAGCTCTTTGAAGAGATAGGCGGGTCTGAGGTTGCAGTAGAGATTGAGGGACTTGCGGAGTTTTAACAGTCCCGCCTCCGGGCGAAGCTCTGGCGCCAGCTTATACCAGGGAGATGTGGCCGCGTCGCCGCCGATCGATCCCATCAGAACCGCGTCGCTCCCCTTGCAGATTTCTATGGTTTCATCCGTGAGCGGAACTCCGTTTGCGTCGATCGAGCACCCGCCCATAAGGACGTCCGTGTAGACAAAATTGTGTCCGTATTTCTCACAGACTCTGTCCAGCACTTTTTTGGCTTCTGCCACGATCTCGGGTCCGATGCCGTCTCCGGCGATCACTGCGATATTCTTGTTCAAATTCGTTTACCTCCGTCCCCATCTCTTTCAAAGATGAAAATTATTAATCTCTATGGTGAGAAATTTGAATTATATTGATCGTATCGGATATACCAAATAGAAGGCATGTGCCCCGCACATGCCTTCAGACTTAGCATCTATTATTTCTCTTCTGTTGATTCAAGAGCATCCTCAGGCTTCTCAACCTGAACGATCGCTGCCTTCTGCATAGGAATACGGCAGTTCTTGTTGTTGCCGAACTCGACGATCACGGTGTCCTCTGTCATGTCGATCACCACTCCGTAGAATCCTGCCGTTGTGAGTACACTGTCACCTACTGCCAGCTGTCCGAGCATCGCCTGCTTCTCTTTCTGCTCTTTTCTCTGAGGTCTGATCAGGAAGAAATAGAAGAAACCGACAATGACTGCCATATACAGGATTGTGAATATGGGGGTGGATGCCGCGGTCAACATGAAACCATTCATAATTATGTACCTCCAATCGCGCTGTTTCAGCGCCTCTAAATCATTTGAAACCTATCATACAACAACCGTCAATGGTTCGTCAATCTCCGTTTCCTTCCAGCTGCTCCAGCATTTTCTTCCGGAAAGCGGCGAAGGTTCCGGTATCGATCGCCTCGCGGATCTGCGTCATCAGATTGTTGTAAAAATAGAGATTGTGCATGACGCACATCCTCAGTCCCAGGGTCTCCTGCGCCTTCACAAGGTGCCGGATATATCCTCTGGAGTAACCGGCTCTGCAGACCGGACAGCCGCAGCCCTCTTCGATGGGCCTTGGATCGAGCGCATATTTGGCGTTGTTGATCCTGACGGTTCCTTTATTTGTGTAAAGGTTCCCGTGCCGTCCGTTTCTGCTGGGATAGACGCAGTCGAAGAAATCGATCCCTCTGGCCACGCCCTCGATAATATTCTGCGGAGTGCCCACGCCCATCAGATAAGTGGGCTTGTTTCTGGGCAGGTGCGGGACGACCGCGTCCAGGATCTCATACATCTCGGCGTGGGTCTCTCCCACGGCCAGGCCGCCGACGGCGTAGCCGTCCAGGTCCATTTCCGAGATCTGCTTCGCGTGGTCGATCCGGATATCGGGGTAGACGGCGCCCTGGTTGATGCCGAACAGAAGCTG
The DNA here is from genome assembly GCA_002395235.1 of Lachnospiraceae bacterium UBA4260. Lineage (GTDB taxonomy): Bacteria > Bacillota > Clostridia > Lachnospirales > Lachnospiraceae > CAG-791. The sequence goes on from DGWK01000033.1 coordinate 4,063, forward strand.
GTCTTTGTTGATCGTCTCCTCCAGGCTGTTCAGACGCGCCATCTCTTTTTTGCACCGGTCCAGCCACCTGGTCGTGCGCGCCACAGATTTCTCTACATAATCTCTCTCCGCGTGGCTGGGTGGGCATTCGTCGAAGGCCATGGCGATGGTGGATGCCAGATGGGACTGGATCCGCATGCTCTCCTCGGGTCCCATAAAGATCCTCGCTCCGTCGATATGGGAGTGGAAAGTGACGCCCTCCTCCTTGATCTTGCGAAGGTCGGCCAGCGAGAAGACCTGAAAGCCGCCCGAATCCGTGAGGATGGGCTTGTCCCAGCGCATGAAGCGGTGGAGGCCGCCGAGTTTGTAGACCGTCTCATCCCCTGGCCTTACGTGAAGGTGATAGGTGTTGCAGAGCGCCACCTGCGTGTCGATGCTCCGCAGGTCGTCCGCGGACAGGCCGCCCTTGATGGCAGCCGCCGTCGCGACGTTCATGAAGACGGGCGTCTCGATCGTCCCGTGTACGGTCTCCATGCGGGCCTGCTTGGCCATCCCTTCCTGTTTGATGATCTCATATTTCATTTTTGCCATAGTATTACTGCTTTCTTGTGTTGTAAAAGTCCCTGATGACGTCGGCTCGGCTGGTCATATTTGCCAGCATCGCATCCAAAACAGTGAGCGCGCACATGCACTCCACGACGACGACCGCTCTCGGGACCACCACGGGGTCATGTCTTCCTTTGATAAGAAGTGTCCTGTCGCGGCCACTCTCATCCACGGTCTCCTGTTCCCGGAAGATCGACGGAGTGGGTTTGACATGGACTCTGCAAAGGATCGGAGAACCGTCGGAAATGCCTCCCAGGATCCCGCCCGCGTGATTGGTGCGCTTGGAGACCGTGTCCCCGTCCATGTAGAAGGCGTCATTGTTGGAAGAGCCTCTCGCGAGGGCCGCCTCTGTGCCGTCACCGATCTCGACCGCCTTAACGGCGCCTATGGACATGAGCGCCTGGGCGATCCTGGCGTCCAGTTTGTCAAAGACCGGGTCGCCGATTCCGGCGGGAACGCCGGTGATCCGGCACTCGATCACGCCGCCGGCGGAGTCTTTCTGCGCCATGCAGTTTTCAAGGTACTCCATAGCCTCCCGGTCCGCGGCCGCGTCGGGCATACAAGTGCTCGTCTGTGTGATCAGAGCGGCGTCAAAGCGGGATTCATCGATGGAGACCGGACCGATCGCCTTTGTATAGGCGCATAAGCTCACGCCCAGTTCCCCGAGAAACTTGGCGGCAATAGCTCCGGCCGCCACACGGCCGGCCGTCTCCCGCGCGCTTGAGCGCCCGCCGCCGCGGTAATCGCGAAAGCCGTATTTGCTGTAATACGTGTAATCCGCGTGCCCGGGCCGGAAGCAGTCCTTGAGATTGCCGTAGTCCCGGGACCTCTGCGAGGTGTTCCGGATCAGAAGGGAAATGGGCGTTCCCGTTGTTCTTCCCTCGAATACGCCGGAGAGGATCTCGACTTCATCGGCTTCTTTACGGGGCGTCGCGATAGCGGTCTGCCCCGGCTTTCTCCGGTCGAGATATTTCTGGATGTCGCCTTGCGACAGCTCCATTCCGGCCGGGAAGCCGTCGAGAACGGCGCCGATCCCGGCGCCGTGAGACTCGCCCCAGGTCGTGAGGCGCAGTATGGAACCAAATTCAGAGCCAGCTGCCATTTGTAATTTCTCCTCTTAACTGATTATCTTTACTGATTATCAGATATCAAACAAAACTCAGTGACAGGTTTCGCCCTGCCACTGAGAAAGTTTGCTGTAGCCTTTTTTAATTTATTCAGTTCATTCAGCCGATCTGATCTCCCTGCAGTTTGTGGAAGATGATACAGTTGGGCTTGTCGATCTTAATCTCCTTGCCGTGCATGACCAGCAGTCCCTTATCCAGATCGACGCTGAAGAATGTCATGGTATTGGACTCGTGGTTGAGAGAAACCAGGTGCCGGTTGTCCGGGAAGAGAGCCGCGTCCTTGGGGTACTCGCCGCTGATCGGCAGGCAGAGGACCTTGTAGAGATATCCGTTGTCGGGATCGATCCGGAAAATGACCACCGAATTGTCGCCCGCGTTGGAACTGACCAGATATTTGAAATCCGAAGAGAAGTTCAGCGCGCTGGCGGCGGATCCCGTCGCGTGATAGTTGTTGAGGGTCGAAACCGTCTGGATCTTCTCGAAATCCGGGGCGCCGTCCACTTCATGGTAGAAATAGACGTCGATAATATTCTTGAGCTCGTGGACGACATAAAGGAAATGGCCGTCCTTGGAGAACTTGAGATGCCTGGGAGCGGATTCCAGCTCGGAGTGAAGGATCGCGCACTGCTTGATGTGGCCGTTCTTCCTGTTCAGTGTATATACATTGACATGATCCATCCCGAGATCAGCGGCCAGGAGGAAGCGGTTGTCCCTCGTCATCTTCACGCACTGCACGTGAGGCCGGAAATTGCGTTCCGCGATACTTCCCAGTCCCTTGAGGAAGAGCTCGTCACAGATCTCTCCCACCGAGCCGTCTTCACCGAGCCTGAGCACAGTGATCTTTCCGTCGTGATAGCCGGAAACAAAGAGAAACTCGTCCGCATAGTCGGTGGAGAGGTAGGACCCTCTCATGCCGTTGATCGAAGCGAGGTTGATCTGTTCGAGATTCCCGCCCTTGACGATCTTGTAGGCTTCAATGCCGAAATCAGTGATCGAGTAAAGGTATTTGCGGTTATGGGAAATCGTCACATAGGAGGAGTTTGAGATCTCGATCTGATTCTTCTCGATCAGATAACCGTTCTCCATATCCACATCATAGATTCTGATCCCATATTTCTGGCCTCTTCCTCTCGTATAGGAAGAGACGTAAGCGACAAATTCAGCGCCTTTTTCATACTCGTAACCGGTCTTCTGGTTAGCGGCTGTATCTTTTATAACAGTTTCCTGTGCCATATTGCACCCTCCTGTTCACTGCGGCATACCTGCCTGCGATTAGTGCCCAAATATAGTGTTAGGATACCATAAAGAGGGCAAAATTTAAACTGTTACATTCATTTAAGAAAAGATCAGTCCTCCTGTGCCACAGGTTCCTTTGGGATAAAGGTGCGGTTGTCACGGCCCCGCCTGAGCGCGGAAGCTTCTTTTACGGCCTCGGCGCAGAACTGAAGCTGGGAATTGATCAGTTCCTTTCCTCTTCTGTCCACGCGGTCATAAGTGCCGTCGCCTCTGAGGATGTGGGCCTTCACCGTGTCCTCCAGCTCAAGCTGCAGGATGTGGAGCGCTTTCGCCCGGATCGCGCTGTCTTCGAGGGGGAACATGATCTCCACGCGACGGTCGAGATTTCTGGGCATCCAGTCCGCGCTGGCCGCGTAAACTTCCGGCGAACCGCCGTTTTCAAAATAGTAGATCCGGCTATGCTCCAGGAAATTGCCGACGATCGAGCGCACCGTGATATTTTCGCTCACGCCGGGGATCCCGGGCCGGATGCAGCAGATGCCTCTTACGATCAGCTCGATCTCCACGCCTGCCGCGCTGGCTTTATAGAGAGCTTCCATCACGTCGGGATCGCACAGCGAGTTCATCTTGGCGATGATATGGGCCGTCTCCCCGTTCTGCGCGTGCCTCTGCTCGCGGCCGATCAGGTTGATGAACCGGTCCTTGAGCCAGAGCGGCGCCAGGGAGAGCTTGTTCCAGAACCTGGGCTCCGAGTAGCCGGACAGCATATTGAAGACCGCCGTGGCGTCCTCGCCGATCGGGTCGCTGCAGGTCATAAGTCCGACGTCCGTGTACAGCTTCGCCGTGGAATCGTTGTAGTTGCCGGTTCCCAGATGCACATAGCGGCGGATGCCGTCTTCTTCTCTTCGGACGACCAGCGTGATCTTGCTGTGTGTCTTGAGGTTCTGCAGGCCGTAGATGACATGACAGCCGGCCTTTTCAAGCTGCTTGGCCCACTCGATGTTGTTCTCTTCGTCAAAACGGGCCTTGAGTTCCACCAGCACGGTGACCTGCTTGCCGTTTTCCGCCGCACGGGCCAGTGCCGCGACGATCGGGGAATGCCCGCTCACGCGGTAGAGGGTCTGCTTGATCGCCAGGACGCTGGGATCGTCGGCCGCGTCAGACACAAATTTTACGACTGGGTCAAAAGTCTGATAGGGATGGTGCATAAAGACATCGCCCTTGCGGATCTGTTCGAAAATATCGCAGCCGGCGGGAAACTCGGGGACGGCCTGAGGCGCCGCGTAGCTGTGTTCGCGCAGCTCGTCATGTCCTTCGATGCCGTACGCCTTCATCAGATAGGTGAGGTCCAGAGGGCCGTCCACCTCGTAGACGTAATCCTTGCTCAGGGACAGCTCTTCCATGAGAAGGTGCAGGAGCTGCTCGTCGACGCCCTTTTCCACCTCCAGGCGGATCGCGTCGCCTCTCTGCCGCTTCTTGAGCTGCTTCTGGATCTCCTTGAGAAGGTCTTCCGCCTCGTCTTCCGCGATCTCAAGATCCGCGCTTCTCATGATCCTGTAAGGACCTGCGCACTTGATCTCATAATTTACGAACAGCGTGGGCAGGAACCGGCGGATGATGTCCTCAAGGAGCACAAGCCTCGCGGGCTCGTCCTCGAGTCTGGGAAGGACAAGGATCCTGGGGAGGACGCCGGGTACCTGGACAGTGGCGAATTCATACTTTGTCTTGGCGTTCTTGCCGCTCTTCTTCGATTTTTTGCCCGATCCAAGAATGCCGGGTGCCGCGCTCTCCTTTCTGGTCAGAAGGGCGCCTATGTTGAGGCTCTTGTTGCGGATCAGCGGGAAAGGACGGGAACTATCCACCGCCATAGGGGTGAGAACAGGGAAAACATTGCTTGTAAAGTAGTCCTCCACAAATCTCTGGTCGGCTTTGCTCAGTTCATCGAGGTCGCGCACCATGCAGATCTTCTGCTCCTCCAGAGCGGGAAGGAGCTGCCTGTTCAGCGTCCAGTACTGCTGCTGCATAAATGTATGGGTCGCCTCTAAGACGGCTGAGAGCTGCTCGGACGCCGTCATCCCGGCTATGTCCTTCTTTTTGTAGCCGGCCTGCACCATGTCCCGGAGCGACGCCACTCTCACCATGAAGAATTCGTCGAGGTTCGAGGCGGTAATGCTCAGGAACTTGAGCCTTTCGAGCAGAGGGTTCTCTTTGTTGCGGGCTTCGCTCAGGCACCTTCTGTCGAATTCGATCCAGCTCAGCTCTCTGTTTATGTAATACTGAGGATTTTTGAAATCAATAATCTCTGTCGCCATATATCTCTCCCTCCCTCCGATCAGAATTCACGCTGCCGGATCACCGGCTTTACACTGAAAACATCTTCAAAAAAGCGCGCCCTGTTGTCGAACAGGCCCTTTTCCAGGGTGATATCCTTCTTGGTACTGACAATGATCTGCAGTTCTCCTTCCCGGAGCCGGATCTTGATGTCCGTAAACTTCTTCTTGTGCGAGCGGTCAAGGCCGTTAGCGAGGCGCAGGATCGCCGTCAGTCTGGTGACGGTCAGGTAGTCCTCCATGCTGAGCCTTCCGCGCATGCCGCTGTCCTCGTAGTAATCGTACTGCCGGTGGTTGTAGCGGACGACATTGGCCACGATCTCCCGCTCCCTTGCGGAAAGGCCGATGATCTCCGTGGACATGATGATGTTGTAGGAGCAGTCCGAGAGGTTCTGCATGCTGATATACTTGCCGCAGTCGTGCAGCAGCGCGCACAGCCTCAGGAGAAGCCTTTCTCTGCTCCCCATCCCGTGGACGCGCTTCATGCTGTCAAAGATCTGAAGGGCGATGAGATCCAGCGTCCTGGCGCGGTCCTCGCTTCCTTTGTAGCGCTTGGACGTCTGCAGCGCGCAGGTGAGGATGTCCTGCTCAAAATCGTGCTCCGGCTTTATATATTTTCTGGACAGCGCGTAGTCATATACCATGCCGTCGCAGAGGGTCACGCCCGGAACCCAGATCATATCGGCCTTCATGGTCTTGGCGATGCACCGGGTGATGATCGAGCTGATCTTGAGCAGCGGAATCTTCTCGTCGGAGATCCCGAGCCTTGAAGAGAGCGCGAAGGCGTTGTTCTCCCGCAGTCCGTCTATGAAAGCCGTGAGCGCGTCCGTGTTAAAAAATTCCGCCTGCCCCATATCTCCGGGGATCACCCGGCCGGCGCCGCCGAAGTTTGCCGCGTCGCGGGATGCGTCCGCCAGATAGTCGTCTATGACTACGATCTGCTTGATATCGCGGTCCTTCAGGTACAGCTTCTTAAAGACATTCAGCTGCGTGTTGACCAGTTCCTCGATCAGGGTTTCATTCTGCACGGACCTCGCGCCGACTCTCTCCAGCTGGTCCCTTACGCGCAGTACGCCGATCCGGAGGTTCTGTGTGGCGCTGAGTTTGTCCTTCTCGAACAGGGAGATCTGAATGCTTCCTCCGCCTATATCGACGATGGCGGTGGACTGCTCCAGAAAACGGCTGAACACTTCACCCTTGGAGGCAACGGACTTGTAGTCCAGGAACCGCTGCTCGGTATTGTCGAGAATCTCGATGCGGATCCCCGTCTCCTGCTCGAGCTGCGACAGGACCATGCTGGAATTCTTCATTTCGCGGAAGGCGCTGGTGCCGTAAGCCTTGTAAGCCTCCACCTGGTAATTCTTCATGATCGCCGCGGATTCGGACAGAATTCTCTTCAGCTCCGCCATATGGACCCTGGAGACCCTGCCGCTGTGATACGTGTCGGTTCCCAGGTCGATCATATGACGGATGTTGTCGATCTGCCTGATCCCGTTTTTCCTGGACAGCTCGAAGATCTTCATTTCATAGACGTAGCTGCCGACATCTATGGCGCCGAACAGATGCACTGCCATGGTTTTGCTTTCCCCTCTCAGAAA
>DGWK01000033.1:11066-45971 GCA_002395235.1 Lachnospiraceae bacterium UBA4260
CCCTTTAATAATATCAGACAGTCTCGTTCATCTTCAACAATTTAGCGGCCTGATCTGCCGCGATCAGGCTGTCTATGATCTCATCGAGATCCCCGTTCATCACCGCGTCGATCTTATAGAGGGTCAGCTTGATCCTGTGGTCCGTGACGCGCCCCTGCGGAAAATTGTAGGTCCGGATCTTCTCGGAGCGGTCTCCCGTGCCCACCTGGCTTCTTCGCAGGTCCGCCTCCTCGTCGTGCCTCTTCTGCATCTCAAGGTCATACAATTTGGACCGCAAAAGAGCCCAGGCCTTGGCTTTGTTCTGGATCTGGGACTTCTCCGTCTGGCTGTAGATGACGATTCCGGTCGGATAGTGAGTCAGTCTCACCGCGGAGTCGGTCGTGTTGACGCACTGGCCGCCGTTGCCGGAGGCCCTCATGACGTCGATTCGGACGTCCTTGTCCGGAATGTCGATGACGATGTCGTCGTCCACTTCCGGGATGACCGCCACCGTTATGGTCGATGTGTGGATCCTGCCGCCGGATTCCGTCGCGGGCACGCGCTGGACCCTGTGGACGCCGCTCTCATATTTCATCCGGGAGTAAGCGCCCTGGCCGCGGATCATGAAACTGACGGATTTCATACCGCCGATCCCGATCTCCTCAAAATCCAGTATTTCCGTTCTCCAGCCCCGGTTCTCCGCGTAGTGCACATACATCCTGTACACTTCCGCGGCAAACAGGGCGGCCTCGTCTCCGCCTGCGCCGGCGCGGATCTCCACGATGACGTTCTTCTCATCATTGGGGTCCTTGGGAAGAAGGAGGATCCTGATCTCATCTTCAAGTTCCGCGATCCTTTTTTTGGCCTCTGCCAGCTCTTCTTTGGCCAGCTCCCGCATCTCCTCGTCGCTCTCTTCCTCCAGGATCATGAGGGAGTCGTCAGCCGCTTCCTTGCATTTGCGGTATTCGCTGTACGCTTCCACAAGAGGCGTCAGGTCGCTCTGCTCTTTCATGAGCTTACGGAACCTGTCCTGGTTGGAGGCAATATCGGGGCTTGCCAGCTCCCGCTGAATATCTTCATAGCGCAGCATTACGCTGTCGAGTTTGTCAAACATAAAATTCCGATCTCCATTTATATGCTCGCGTGTGCATAATTAAGGCTCGCAGCGCGAGCCGCCGCGCCGCGTGTGCATCACTGCCGTATGCTTTTGATCCCGCACACAATGCGGTCATTTCCGCCGTAATCCTTTATCGTTCTCACGTCGTAGTAGCCGGCGTCCCTCATGAGAGTCGCGACGGCCTCGGCCTGGTCATAGCCGATCTCCAGAAACAGATAGCCGCCGGTCACCAGATGGCGCACCGCTTCCGGAATGATCCTTCTGTAAAAAGAGAGTCCGTCTTCTCCTCCGTCCAGCGCCATCATGGGTTCATGGTCCCTTACTTCCGGCGCGAGGTGCTCTATGGTCTCCGTCTTTATATAAGGCGGGTTGGAGACAATAATATCGAACCTCTCATTCTCTCCTATAGGCGCAAAGAGATCGCCGCACCGAAGGTCAATCCTGTCCTTGAGTCCCAGGCGCTCCGCGTTCCTTTTTGCCATGGCAAGAGCTCTCTCCGAGAGGTCGGTTCCCACGCCCGTGGTCCCGTTTGAGTACTTTAAGAGACTGAGCAGGATACAGCCGCTGCCGGTGCACAGATCCAGGATCCGGTCCGAGTCGTGCAGATCCTTCATGATCTCCTCGATCAGATTCTCCGTGTCCTGCTCGGGGATCAGAACATCCGGGCTGACTTCGAAAGAAAGTCCCATAAAATCCCATTCTCCCAGGATATAGGCGAGAGGCTCCCGGTTTTTCCTTCGCGCCACGTACTCTCTGAAGAGCGCGGCCTCCTGCGCGGAGACAGGGCGCTCTCCGTCCAGAATAAGTGTCTGGAGGTTTGTTCCGCAAACATACTCAAGAAGGAGCCGCGTGTCCAGCTGCGCCTCCCTCTCCTCATTAAGTACCGGCGTAAGGACCTGTACGCCTTCCCGGTATAATTCCTTATACACGGCTGCAGCCGCTTCTTCTCTGCTGTTCAAACTGCCTCCTGATTGTACCGATTGTACTACCTTGCCGTCGATTTATGTAAGGCTCCCACGGCGGGCCGCCGTCATCGGTTCATTGCCGCCGCAGTGTTATTGCATTCGGCGTTATCTGAACAGGATTCTGCAGCCTGCTCAGCCGCGCCGAATTCGTCTGAGAGATACTTCTTCCAGTCGAATACCGCTTCCACGGAAGCGATTCCCACCCGAATCATATCGTCGTCCGGCTCCTTGGTCGTCATAAGCTGCATCCACAGGCCGGGTTTCGAGATCAGCTGGATCAGCGGATTATTGCTGCTTCCCGCCAGGCGGATGATCTCATAGGATACGCCGGAGATCACCGGAATGAGCAGGATCCGCAGCACGACGCGCATGACGTGGCTGTCCGTCCGGATGAAAAAGAACAGAATAATGCTCACCAGCATGACAAACATCGTAAAGCTGCTTCCGCAGCGCTTGTGCAGGCGGGTGCTCTTTCTGGCGTTCTCCACGGTGAGAGGTAGCCCGCTCTCCAGGCAGTTGATGCACTTGTGCTCCGCGCCGTGGTACTGGTAGAGCCTCCGGATATCCTTCATGGCGGAGATCGCGGTGATATAGATCAGAAAGATCGAAAGGCGAAGAACTCCCTCAATAAGGACAAGGATCCCCGGATTGCCGATCCTGCTGCTCACAAAATTGGCGATCGCATAAGGCAGAAGGATAAAAAGTCCGACTGCGATGACCATGGATGCGATAAGGATCAGCGTCGTGATCAGCTTCTCTTTGGGAGAATCCGGATCCGTCGTGTCCTCGGGATCGTACATGGAGGCGGAGTAATCCGTCACGCGAAGGCCAAGGACCAGCGAGTCGACGAGAACGAAGAAGCCGCGCACAACGGGAATGCTGCGCACCGGCAGATTCGAAAAGATACCGTCATACGTATCTTTTTTGATAACGATCTCGCCGTTCTCTTTGCGGACCGCGACAGCGTAGTTCCTGCCGTTCTTCATCATGACGCCTTCAAGGACCGCCTGGCCGCCGATCCCGCTGCAGTGCTGCTGCGGGCTGATAGTTTTACTCAATGCTCTTCCTTTCCGCACGAGTGTGCTTCTAACGTAAAAAACAAGGCAGAGCACTCTCTGCCTTGTTTTCGTTTTTTCACTGCGATCGTCTTACTTGTTGTAGCCGTACTTCTTATTGAACTTATCGATACGTCCCTTAGCAGCGGCAGTCTTCTGTGTGCCGGTGTAGAAAGAGTGGCACTTGGAGCAGACTTCGACGTGGATCTCAGGCTTTGTGGATCCGGTTACGAATGTGTTGCCGCAGTTGCAGGTCACAGTTGCCTGATAATACTTGGGCTGAATAGAAGCTTTCATGATTTTCCTCCTTACCTGAGCACCCGGGCCATAGGCCACCGGAGTAACGGTGCTCTGTATGATTTTTTTGCTTTCTTTATTTGCCGTACTGAAAACAGCGTTCAAATTATAGCATGGCAGAAAACTATATGCAACCTAAATCCTAAATTTTGTTTCATATAGCCTTTTCCCCCAGACTACAAACACAGCGGCGGCTCCCAGCGCAAAAAATATGATCCACATGGGACTTCGCAGCACCTCTCCCCACCCCGCTCTTCCGGCGGCCAAAATAGCGAGATTGCAGGTGCAGTGAAGAAGAAACGGGACTTCGAAGCGCCTTGTGAGTTCATAGGCCAGCCCGAACACAATTCCCATGATCGACGCGTAGATTCCCTGGAGGAAGTTGCCGTGCGCGAAGCCGAATAAGAGCGAGGAGATCAGGGCGGCTTCTATGGGAGAAAAGCCTCTGCGCAGCCGGTGATACATGATCCCCCGGAAGACCAGCTCTTCCGTAAAGGGAGAAAGGATCCCGTAGACGGCTGCCGCAAGCGCCGCCGAAGCCGCGTCCGAGTAAGCAGCCGCATTTCCATTCGAGAGCAGGATGTTGAGAAGAGCCGACAGGCAGATGGTGCCTGGCGGCAGGGAAGCGAGCAGCACACCAGCGTCCCTTCTCTTCGCGATCCAGGCGTTTTCGCTTCTGGCCCTGGCGATCATGACTTCCCTTCGCCCTTCCGAGAGGACCGGGACTACCGCTCCCGCGCAGGAGATCCCGAGGATAATCAGATCCGCAGTGCCGCTGAAAGCCTCATAAAAGAAAGCCATGTCGGCGTTCGATGACAACAGCACGGACTCAAGGACTCGGTATAGGATGGCTCTGATCGTAATAAAGAGCACCAGATAGACAAGGGACGGCCGCACGGCGTACCATCCGATCTCAACTTTCTCTCGCTTCATGGTAAAGTAGTTCTCCCCGCGGCAGTGAACGGCCCGGCAAACAAACAGCCCGGCGAATATTCTCGCCGGGCTGTTCCTAATCAGTATTGACAGCTGTCAGTCGCGGATCAGCGAAGCATAGCGCCGCCGATGACCATCATCTGAACTTCACTGGTTCCTTCGTAGATCTCAGTGATCTTGGCATCTCTCATCATGCGCTCGATGGGATACTCGCGAGTGTAGCCGTAGCCGCCGAACAGCTGCAGGCATCTGCGTGTTACGTCGGAAGCGTTGGCAGCTGCAACGAGCTTAGCCTCTGCTGCGAGCTGTGTATAAGGCTTGCCTTCGTCGACAGCGTTTGCTGCGCGATAAACCAGCATCTTGGCAGCCTCGGTGTTAGCCTTCATCTTAGCAAGCTCGAACTGTGTGTTCTGGAACTTGGCGATCGGACGGCCAAACTGTACTCTCTGCTTTACGTACTCAACAGTTACGTCGAGAGCGCCTTCTGCAATACCCAGAGCCTGAGCAGCGATACCGATACGGCCGCCGTCCAGAGTCATCATAGCTACCTTGAAGCCCTTGTTGACTTCGCCCAGGAGATTTTCCTTCGGAACCTTGACGTTCTCAAATACGAGCTCGCAAGTGCTGGATCCGCGGATACCCATCTTCTTCTCGTGGGAGCCGATGCTGAATCCTTCCATTCCCTTTTCCATGATCAGAGCGGTGATTCCCTTGTTGCCCAGGGACTTGTCTGTCATACCGAAAACGATGAAAATGTCTGCATAACCTGCGTTTGTGATGAAGATCTTGGAGCCGTTTACCAGATAGTAGTCGCCCTTGTCTTCGAAAACAGTCTTCTGGCCTGCTGCGTCAGTACCTGCGTTGGGCTCGGTCAGACCGAAAGCGCCGAGCTTCTCGCCGCTCAGAAGCTGGGGAAGATACTTCGCCTTCTGCTCTTCGGTACCGAACTTGTAGATCGGCCAGGAGCAAAGGGATGTGTGAGCGGAAATGCCGACAGCAGTGGAAGCGCAAACCTTGGATACTTCCTCGATGCACTGTGCATAGGAGAGCTCATCCAGTCCTGCTCCGCCGTATTCCTCGGGGAAAGGAATACCCATGAGGCCCATCTCTGAAGCCTGCTTGAAGGACTCTACGGGGAATTTCTCCTCCTCGTCGATCTCAGCAGCGATGGGAGCGCAGACTCCTGTAGCGAAATCGCGATACAGGGCGATCATCTCTTCATGAATTTCGTCGTTAAAAAAGTTCATTGCAACCTCCTTTGATATTAGCTAGTAATAGCATTTAGATAAAAAGTATAAATTTATAACTCTTATCCGTAGTATTATATCATTCCGGCTATTCATTTTCTACAAAAAATGCCACATTCTTCGCTTTATTTATATGGAATTGCGAAAAATTGCTATTTTGTTCACAAACTTATTGTTTCCCGAAGGGATACAGAGTAGATCAGTTTTTCTCTCACTTTTTTGCCGGTGATCTGTTCCAGCGCCCGCTCGTAGAGATCCAGCTGGATCTGATAGCGGTCCCGAAGCTCCTGCGCCTCTTCCACCCGGTCCGTCTTGTAATCCACAAGGATCAGCTGTCCGTCCTCTTCGAAATAGGCGTCGATGATACCCTGGACCAGCATGATCTCTTCATGGGGAAAGGCGGGATTTACGGCGTCCGCCTCGATCCCGAGCACGAAGGGCTGCTCTCGGAAAAGCTGCGCGCGCCCCGACGCGGCTGCCATTCTGGCTGCCAGGCCGCTCCGCAAAAAGGCGAGGATCCCTGCGGCCGGAAGGTCCCGCGCATAGGTCTGCGGAATGCGCCCCGACGCGGCCAGCTCCTCTCTCCAGGCGTTAAAAGCGCCTTCGGAGACGGACGCGGGCTCAGGGTATCTTCCGTAGTCGAAGAGCTCAAGCAGCCTGTGGACAGCCGTGCCGTACTCCGTGCCCGTAAAGGCGCTCTTTCCGGCCCCTCTCCCGCCTTCTTCGGAAGGCGAAGTCCGGGCGGATTCTCCGGCGGCTTCTCCCTCGCCGCTTTTGATTTTTAACTCCGAGGCGAAGGACGCGATGACCGGAGCGGGTTTGTTCTCCGGAAACAGATCGTAGACGGAGTCGCCCTCCTCCGCCTCAAGGGACGCCATCTTGAGGTCTGACACAGAGGTCTTGGTGTAGAGCCCTTTGAGGTTTTCGTGCGCATATCTTCTTGAATAGATCGTCTCGAGCCGGCGCGCGAGCTCGGGATCCGGGAGCGGCGCTCCGCCGATCTCTCCCGCGCTGTCAATTTCCTGCCGCCGCAGTCCGTACCCTGTCTGCTGCTCCGCCTCCTGCCAAATCAGGTCCCCACTCGGGATCATGGTGATCCTGAAGTGTTCGGGGTGCTCCGCCGACGCGGCCGCGCACCAGAGCAGTTCCAGAAAGCTCTCGGAACCGGACAGAAGCGGGATCGGGAGCTTTTCTCCCGGTTTCATACTGACGGGAATCTTCTTCTCCCAGTCAGAAGCTTTGGAAGGTTTGCCGAGGTATCCGGTGAGAATGAGCTTTTCCTTGGCGCGGGTCATGGCCACGTACAGGACCCTGAGCTCCTCGCCAAGGCTCTCCCTGCGGATCTTATCGGCGACCGCTTCCTTGCGCACCGTGCTGTATTTGGAACGCGTATCGCCCTTCCAGCAGTCCATGCCGATGCCCCAGTCGTTGTCGCAGATCAGACTCCCCTTGGTGTCGTGGAACTTGAAACTGTGCTGCTTGGCTGTACCTGCCACGATGCAGACCGGAAACTCCAGTCCCTTGCTCTTGTGGATGCTCATGATCCTGACGACGTCCGCGTTCTCATCGAGTATGTTGGCCTCACCGTAATCCACTTCCCTGTGGTGGACCTGGTCGATATAGCGCACGAAATCGAAGAGCCCGCGAAGGCCCATGGAATCGAAGGAGGCCGCCTGGGCCAGAAGAAGCTGCAGATTCGCCGTTCTCTGCTCTCCGCCGGGCAGCGCCCTGCAGTACTCCTCGTATCCTGTCTGCGTGACAAGCTCCGTGAGGAGCTCTCTGATCCGAAGATAGCTCACTTTTTCTCTCCATGCGCCCAGAAAAGCGAGAAAATCGCTGCATTTTTCCCCCAGAAGGCTGAGACCGTCCTGCTGGTCCTGCGCGGCTCTGAGATTCACTGCCGTGAAGAGGTCCGCATCAGTCCCTTTTCCGGCCAGACGGATCTGCGCAATCTCCTCTTCGCTGAAATTTCCCCAGTATCCCCGCAGAACGCCGTAGAGGGGAATGTCCTGCCTGGGATTATCCAGTACGCGCATCATATCCAGCACGCTCTGAATCTCCGTCGCCGAAAAATACCCGGTCTTGGATTCGATGTAATAGGGAACGCCCTGCCGCTCGAAGACGTCCCGGAACTCTTCATTCCATCCGGAGCCGCTCCGCAAAAGAACGACGATATCGCCGTAACGGCACGGACGCATTTCACTGTCATCCCCTCTTACGGGAAGATGCCCGACCAGCTCTTTGATCTTTGACGAGACGGCCAGCGCCTCCTTCTGCCGGTCGCTGAGCTGCGCGATCTCTTCCGGGACCTCTTCTTCCTCATCTTTTCCGGGGCCGGTGACCAGGAGCAGTTCTGTCTTGTAAGTCTCCGGGTCCGGGCTGTCCGGGTAGCTCGCACCGGTCTTGAGTGAAACCTCCGGCGTGTACTCGACGCCGCCGATCTCTTTTCGCATAATGCGGAAGAAGACCTCGTTGACGCTGTCGAGGACCTCGGCGCGGCTTCGGAAGTTGCTGTCCAGGTCAATTCGCTCTCTTTCATTATCCAGCTTGCGGTAGGACCCCAGCTTGTCCATGAAGATCTCCGGCCTCGCCAGTCGGAATTTGTAAATGGACTGCTTGACGTCTCCCACCATGAACCTGTTATAGACGCCCTCGTCCTCGGTGGAGATCATGCGCAGCAGAAGTTCCTGCACGTCGTTGCTGTCCTGGTATTCATCGATCAGGATCTCGTCAAAATACTGCCGGTAAGCAAATGCGGCTCTGCGGGGCCGGTAGACGCCGTCTTCCCCTTTTTCCGTCAGGATCTCAAGCGCCAGGTGCTCGAGGTCGACAAAATCGATGACGTTTTTCTCTCTTTTGACCGCGGCAAAATATTCAAGAAAGCGGCGGGCCAGGTCGGAGAGCGCCTGCGCGGGCGCGTCCATCTCTCTCATGGTGGAAAGGATCTTCTCGTCGTCCTCTCCGGCGTACTTTTTGCAGAGCTTATCCACGGTATCCCTGGCGCTCTTTCTGAGGGCCACGGCAATCTCTTTTTTGGCAGGATCCACTTCCGGATTCTTCTTCGGATAGAATCGGGGAAGGGAGGAAGACTCCGCGGAAAGAATCTCAAGGATCCTTTTCCACAGATCTTCCGCCTCCTGCGGGGAAAGGCGTCCCGCCTCCTCTGCGGAGGGCACGTCGCCGAGAGCGCTGACCGCGCGAAGATCTTCAAGGATGACCGGAATATAGAGGGCGGGACCGTCCGGCTCCGAGCAGAAGTCCAGAAGCCTCTCATACTGCCGCTTCAGGTCCGCAATCTTCTCCGCGGCCGTGAGAATGATGAACTGCATCCAGACACTGCCGTACAGCTCCTCTTTGTTCTCCACGTGGTAATCCAGGGCCCTGTCCCTGAGCCATTCATCCGGATCGGGGTGGCTCACAGCCTGCCTGTACAGTGTCTCCAGAATGTCTTCCAGCTCCTTGTCGCCGGCGCTCCGGCAGAAATAGTCGGCGCAGATTTTCAGAGAGAGATCGCCCGAGGCGTAGCCCTCTTCCAGAAAATCTTCCATCGCGTCCTTCCGCATAAGGTCGGCCTCGGTCTGGTCCATCTGACGAAAGCCCGGATCCATGTCGATCTCGCTGAAATTATTCCGCAGAAGAAAGGTAAAGAAACTGTCCATGGTCGTGATCTGCGCATTATGAAGAAGCGTCTCCTGCCTCTGCAGGTGGACGTTGTCGGGATTCTCTTCGATCCTTCTTGCGATCGCCGCGCCGATCCGCTCGCGCATCTGGGCCGCCGCCGCTTTCGTGAACGTGACCACCAGGAGACGGTCGATGTTCATCGGGTCCTCTCCTTCGCTGATCATTCGGACGATCCTCTCGACAAGCACTGCCGTCTTGCCGCTCCCGGCCGCCGCCGAGACCAGAATATTATGCTTTCTCGCCTGCAGAACCCTGGTCTGCTGCTCGGTAAACTCTATTGCCATAACGGTATCCTTCTCATTCTTTGCGGTACTTATAGCCTTCCACCTGCGGATCGAACCCGCACACGCCCTTGTAGGGACAATAGTCGCAGGCGGTCTTGTCATTCCAAATGGCCGGAGCCGCCTCCGCGTCGCCGTCCAGGATCTGCTCGGCCAGCATGCAGACGACCTTGGTGACCTCCTGCCTGAGCTCCTCGAACTCCCCTTGGGAATAGACGTGGGAGGCGGCGGCCAGGTCGCGGTTCTTCTTGAGCGTGACAGGAATGACGTCGCTCTTTCCGCTTATGGTACTGTCCAGCCGCAGGTAGGATTCGGGATCCGAATTGACCAGTCCGGTCGGCCGCAGCGCCGCCCGGATCTGCGACAGGGCATCTTCCGCCTCATCCGCATCCGGATCACCTCCTTCTATGACCGGGTCCGTGATCCGGTAATACAGCATAGCCGAAGGGACGATGCGGGTGCCCGGATATCTTGCCGCCAGATTTTCCAGGACTGCGCTCATATACATGAGAAGCTGCAGCTGGATTCCCCTCTTCATGAGGTTCTCGTCCAGGTCGTTGGACCCCGATTTGTAGTCCAATATTTTGACAAAAATGCTGCCGTCCTCGCGGCACAGGTCCAGGCGGTCGATCCTGCCGACCAGTTTCAGCCACCTGCCTCCGCTAAGGGGAAAAGTGATGGAATCCGCTTCTCCGTCCGGCCCGAAGGAGAACTCATAGGCCTCCGGGCTGAAAGTCCCTTTCCGGAGCTGATACTGAAGCGTATCGATGCTGCGGGCCAGGATCCTCTCCATTCTGTCCAGCTGCGATTCGCTTCTCTTCGTGGAATACAGGAGCAGGTCATGATAGGCCGCCGCCGTCTCCCGGAGTGCCTTGCCGGCCAGTTCCCGCCCTTCTTCCTCCGTAAAGCTCCGCCAGTCCAGTCCTTTTCCCGCAAGAGAGCGGCTGAAGGTGTCCAGGCTCCGGTGCATGACCGTGCCCGCGTCGAAGGGTTCAATCACATATTCTTTTCTCGGCTCCAGTTTCAGGCCGTATTGGAGGAACTGCCGCAGCATGCACTTGGCCGCTGTCTCCATCCTGCTGATCCCTCCCATGACGCTCGTTCCGTAGAGAGCCTTCGCGGTCTCGGGACTGAGCATGGCGGGATCATATCTCTTGAAGGCCGCGCCTTTAAGTCCTTCCAGTGTCTGTCTGGTCTGCGGCTGGCCGCTTCGCATCAGGTATCCGTAGGTCGTCTTGACTTCGTCCGCCTGTTTGGTGCCCTCCGGCACTTTCCCCTGCGCGTAGTCTCTGAGCGCGCCGGAGATCCAGACGATGCTGTCCTTCTCTCCCGTCAGCTGCTCCTGGGCCGGGAGGAGCTGCGGATGTTCCACTTCGCATCCCGGGAACAATTTGCGGATCACCCGGATCAGATAGGAGGGATGGAGGGATGTGCCCTCGGGCGTCGTCCTGGCAAAGGACAGATAGAGGGAGTCCCTCGGCTTCGTCATGTTCATATACAGGTAGAGCCTCTGCAGATACATCTGTTCCCGGGGCGTGGGCGAGAGCTCCGCGCCCGATGATTTCAGGAATTCTCTGTCGAGGTCCGACAGAAGTCCGCCCCTCGATGTTCCCCTGGGAATATTCCCGTCATTGACACCTGCAAAAAAGAGAACACGGCACTGCGCGACCCTTGTCCGCTCAATATCTCCCACCAGAACTCGGTCCGACTGCTGCGGCAGCGTTCCCAGCCTGAGCTCTTCAAAGCCAGCGTCCAGAAGCTCCGCGTAATCCGTCGATGAGATCGACTCATCGCCCAGAAGGTCATAGACCTGCTCCAAAAGACCGATCACAAGGCGGTAGAGCTGGCTGAACTGCTTTCCTCTCACAAAGTCGCCCGCTTCTTCAAATTTCCGGCTCCGCTCCTCCATCTTCTCCTGCGCGCCGATACCTGTCAGGAAGTCATAGAGCGCAAGCGTGCGCTCGCCTGCGGTTTTCGCCGGCAGTCTCTCCTCACTGATCTCTCCGGCCACCGGACTGATCTCCTCGAGGAATCTGATTCTCAGGGGCTCCGTCTCCGCGTCAAAAGACAGCGCCCATTTTTTTCTTCCCTTTATGCCGCGGGCCAGGCAGTAATTTTCCAGTAAATCGGTCTCCTGTGCGGAGAGGCCGCTCAGTCCGCTCCTGAGATAGCGAAATACTGCGTTATAGGAATAGCCTTCCGACCGGATGGCCAGAACGCTCCGGATTGCCTCCGTCAGAGGATTAAAGCCCGCGGAGCTTGTCCTGTCCACATAGATCGGAATATCGTAGCGGGCCGCCTGCTTTTCGAAGATCGCGCCATATCTCTCCAGATCTCCGCAGACCACCGAGATGTTCCTGTACTGATAGCCCTTTGTCAGGATGAGCTTGCGGATCTCAATACAGATCTGGCGGACTTCCTCCTCGGGCGTATCCGTCTCGAAGATCCGGATCCTGTCTGCAGTCTCCCCTTCATAGGCAGCCGCGGGATGGCGGAAGATGCAGCGCTCCAGATGCGAAAGGACAGGGTTGCCGGCAAAGCGGGGCGGGACCGAATCGGGATCCGACACATAGATATCCTCTCCTCTCTCAAGTCCCTCGGCCGACGCCAGCTTCTCTATGTCGCACACCGTCTTTCTGGTCAGGTAGAACAGCGCGTCTTCCCCGCCGGGATTTTTATGCGCGCTGACCCAATCGAGCCCGGGGCCGTTATCCCTGCCCAGCGTGAGCGAGATGATGACCTCCCGGCTGCAGCGGATCAGAGCCATGACCACCCGGTATTGGACAGGCGTAAAACCGGTGAAACCGTCCAATATGAAACGGCTCCTTCGCACCCAGTCCGAAGAGGGAATGGCCTCCGCCAGAAGGTCCAGCATCTCCTCGTTGGTGATGAAGCGGTCCCTCTTTCCCTGCAGGAAGGCCTGATAGAGCACCTGCAGGTCACTCAGGCGCGCGTTCAGGGCGCCCTGCCCTTTTCCGGCGGCATATTCCTGCATGACGGCAAGCTCCCCGTCCCCGATCCCGTACTGCATGAATTCGGAGATCACGGACTTCACTTCCGAGATCATGCCCGGATAATGAATGCTCCTTCCCAGGATCCGCAAGTCTTTCTGGCACTGCCCGGCGACTCTGCGCAGCAGCAGAGTTTTCCCCGTGTCGTCCAGAACGGCCCTCTTTGAGGCGCCGATCTCCTCAAAGATCTTGTGCGTGAGGCGGCCGAAGCTCAGGACATCGATGTTGAGGATTCCCTTCTGCGGGGACTCCGTCACGATCTCCTTCTGCGTCTGCATCGAATACTGGTCGGGCACCAGGATCACGTAGTTGTCCCCCGACCTCGCGTTGTCTTTAAGGGCCTTTCCGGCCTCATCGAGAACCATGTTGTGGAGGAGCCTGCTCTTTCCCGATCCGGAAGCTCCCAGGCAAAATCTATAGCTCATCTTATCTACCTCTCAGTGTAAGGCTCGCGGGGCGAGCCGCCGCGCCGTGTGCGGGCTGCCCGACCGGGCAGCGCCTATTTCTTATTCTACACCCCGGAGCCTGTTCTTAAAAGAAACGAATAGTTGAGCGACTATCGCTTCAAAAACGTAAAGAGAGCACCGCCTTTGGCAGACGGTGCTCTCTTGCATTCAATACATTTTTTTCATCAATATTTTGATTACTTATTCTTTTTTTCCTGGCTCTCCAGAATCGTCTCACCGGAGATGATCTCGAAGTTGACGCCTGTACGGTTGGGCTTGTCATCCTCGAACTTGTAGTCCTTGCCGGGAAGGATCGCGTTGAGGAAGATACCTACCAGAGATCCGGTTGCAAGACCGGAGAGGCTAAGCGTCATGGAGCCGACGGGGATATTGATGGAACCCGCCGAAGAGTAGCTGATTCCGATGGAAAGTACCATGATCAGCGCTGCGATCAGGACGTTTCTGCTCTTGGAGAAATCCGTGTTTGTCTCAACAAGGTTTCTGACGCCTACGGCGGAGATCATGCCGTACAGTACCAGAGAGATGCCGCCGATGGTAGCGGCGGGCATGACCTCGATGACAGCCGCGAACTTAGGGCAGAAGGACAAAAGGATGGCAAAACCTGCAGCGATGCGGATGACACGGGGATCATACACTTTGGTCAGTGTGAGAACGCCGGTATTCTCGCCGTAAGTCGTGTTGGCGGGAGCTCCGAACAGAGACGCAAGCGCGGTTGCGAGACCGTCACCGGTCAGAGTGCGGTGAAGTCCGGGATCCTTGATGTAGTTGATGCCGCAGGTGGAACTGATCGCGGAGATATCGCCGATGTGTTCCATCATGGTGGCCAGCGCGATGGGCATGATGGTCACGATGCTTGTGATCAGAAGCCCGGCGTCGAGATTACCGCTTGTGAAGATGGAGAAGACGGTCTTCTCGTAGTGAATCGGAATGCCGATCCAGGGAGCGGATGCGACCTGTGAAAAGTCGATCTTGCCGGCAACAGCCGCACAGATGTAGGAACCGACGACGCCCAGCAGGATGGGAACGATCTTGATCATGCCCTTGCCCCAGATATTGCAGATCACGACGATGATGATCGCAATCAGCGCGACCCACCAGCAGGTCGCGACATTGTTGATGGCCGAAGGTGCCAGGTTCAGTCCGATCGAGATGATGATGGGACCTGTGACCACCGGCGGAAAATATTTCATGACTTTGCTTGTGCCGTAGGCTTTGAAGAGAGCTGCCAGAACAAGATAGAGAAGTCCCGCGCAGGCGACGCCGAAGCAGGCGTAAGGAAGCAGCTCGCTGGGGGTTCCGTCGGCGTTAAGAGGCGCGATGGCAGCATAACCTCCCAGGAAAGCGAAGGAAGAACCCAGAAACGCGGGAACCTTCTTCTTGGAAATCAGGTGGAACAGAAGTGTTCCGAGTCCTGCGAACAAAAGCGTCGTGGAAACATCGAGACCTGTGATCAGCGGAACTACCACCGTCGCTCCGAACATGGCGAACATGTGCTGCAGTCCCAAGATGATCATCCTGCCCGTCCCCAGCTCACGCGCATCGTAGATGGCGCGCTCACCGATCTTGTACTCATTTTTACTCATTTGCATTTCCTCCTGTCTTTTAAAAGCCCGGACATGAAACACGTCAGGGAACACTAGTCCCTGACGTGTAAAATAATCGTTTATGTTATGAAATTCTCATATTTTAAGCATTTTCGACTCATTTATGTCCGTCCCTCAAAATCTAAAGCTGATTCTAAACAAGAACATAACATTAGTCAAGACCAATTTTCAGGATCGTGCCTCTTACTCGGTCGCGTCAGAAGGTGCCTCTTCCTTTTTCTCCTCCTCTTTGGCCGCCTCGGGGAACTCCTTCTCATAGACGGCTTCCTTGTCGTGGTCATCCTCGTGAATGGCCTCGCCGTTCTCTTCTCCCTCGTAGACCGCTTCTTTGTTTACATCGTCCTCGTGGATTTCTTCGGAAGCCTCGGATTCACCGACGAATACAGGATCGTTCTCCGCTGCCATAGCCTTGGCTACAGCCTCTTCCACGATACCGTCTTCAATCTTGTTCTCTTCTTCCTGCAGAATATCCTTGACGCGCGCTGCGGAATCGACAACGACGTCCTTGACTTTTCCGGCAGTCTCCCCGACAACATCAAGAACCTCTTCGCCTCTGGGGCCGATCGCCTCTTTCACCTTAGCCATGGCGTCGGCGCTGCTCTCCTTGATCGTCGTATAAGTCCTGTTCGCAACAGTCTTGAACTTCTCGGTATAATCTTCCGCGTCGGCGGCTTCCGCAGGCTCTTCGCCCTCTTCCTGAACAGCATCGTCGCCGAAATCGTCGTCCGTCTTCTTGTTGCTCTGTTCCAGATAATTGTAAACGGTTGCCGCGGCCGCACCTGCCACCGCAATACCTAAGAGAAGTCTTCCTAATCTGAACATAAATACCTCCTATTGATCATTTATTGGGCTGTATACGCCCGCCGTATTACATAAATAGTACTCTATTTAATTATAAATTTAAAGTATTAATTGCCGTTAAAATGCCGTTCAAAGCGCGACAAAAAAGACCGGGCGGCGCGCGCTTTCTTGAAGAAGCGGCCGACGGATGATATCATGGGAGCGGAGGGTACGAACGTGAACGAAAAATTCTGGGATTTAAAGAAAACGAAACAGGACAATATGATCAACGGCTCTCTGAAAGTGTTTGCAGCGAGCGGTTTTCGCCGCGCGAGTACCGATGAGATCGTCGCCGAAGCCTCTGTCAGCAAGGGACTTCTCTTTCACTATTTTTACAGCAAGACAGGGCTCTACGAGTTTCTCACGGAGTACAGCGCAAGATTTGCTCTTGTGGAGCTCAGCTCGGAGATACGGAAAGCACAGGCGCTCCCCTTCTTCGAACTGCACAGGGCGATCGTTCGGGCACAGGCGAGAGTCATGCGGCAGTATCCTTATCTTTTCCTGTTCCTGGAAATGGCGGCCGCGGATGAATCCTCCGAAGTCCGCGAGGAGGCGCTCTCCAATATTTCTCTCTACACGGAGCGTCTGGACGAGCTCTTTGCAGGCGCCGTTCTGCCGGACGGGCTGACACAGGACGAGGCGGGCCTGATCCGACGGCTCATTCACCTGGGCGAGGTCGATGCAGTCTCTTCCCTCCTGAGGCGGGGAAGCTTTTCTGCCGAGAAATATGTCGCAGGCGTAACGGAATACATAAATCTGCTGGCAAAGAATTACTGAACAGAAACTGAACAGAAACTAAATAGACACTGAGCAGACAAGAAAAATCCCTCGCAGTACCGAAAATGTACTGCGAGGGATTTTTATGACTAATCGATTACTTTGACGTAAAACTCCTGTCTCAGGACGGCAGTTTAAAGGAACTCTTAAGTCCGACGATCCTGTTAAATACAGGCGCTCCCTCCTTGGAGTCATGGCAGTCCACACAGAAATATCCGTTTCTGACGAACTGGAATCTCTCGAAGGGCTTTACGTCCTTCAGAGCGGGCTCTGCATAGGCGCTGCACTCCGTGAGAGAATTGGGATTGAGATTGAGGGATCCGTCCTCATTGTAGACACCCTTCTCCTCGTCCACGATGTTCTCGTAGAGTCTGACCTTGACCGGAACCGCTTCTTTGGCGCTGACCCAGTGGATAGTGCCCTTGACCTTGCGGCCGGTAAAGCCGCTTCCGCTCTTTGTCTCGGGATCATAAGTGCAATGTACGGCGGTGACATTGCCGTTCTCATCGGTGTCGTATCCGACGCACTTTACGAAATAGGCGTACATGAGCCTGACTTCGTTGCCGGGATAGAGTCTCTTGTACTTGGGGATCGGCGCTGTGAGGAAGTCCTCCCTCTCGATCCAGAGCTCGCGGCCGAAGGGAATCTGTCTCTTGCCCAGATCCGGGTTCTCGAGGTTGTTGTCGGCGTCAAGCATCTCGATCTGATCCTCGGGATAGTTGTCGATGATCAGCTTGAGCGGATCGAGGACTGTGAGCATTCTGCTGCAGCTGGGCTTGAGATCCTCGCGGATGCAGTATTCCAGCATGGCGTAGTCGGAAGAAGACTGTGCCTTGGAGATACCGCTCAGCTCCACAAATCTCTTGATGGACGCAGGGGTAAAGCCTCTGCGGCGAAGACCGGAGATACTGACCAGCCTGGGGTCATCCCAGCCGTCCACGATGCCCTGCTCGACCAGCTTCTTGATATATCTCTTACCGGTGACCACATTGGTCAGGTACATTTTAGCAAACTCGATCTGCCTGGGAGGATGAACGAAACCGGCCTCTCTGACGACCCAGTCGTAGAGCGGGCGGTGATCCTCAAATTCCAGCGTGCACAGCGAGTGCGTGATGTGTTCGATGGCGTCCTCGATGGGGTGCGCGTAGTCGTACATGGGATAGATGCACCACTTGTCTCCCGTATTGTGATGGGACATGTGCGCCACTCTGTAGAGGATCGGGTCTCTCATGTTCATGTTGGAGCTGGCCATGTCGATCTTGGCGCGCAGGGTCTTCTCTCCGTCCGCGAACTCACCGTTCTTCATTCTGGTAAAGAGATCGAGGTTCTCCTCAATACTTCTCTCCCTGTTGGGGTCGTTGATGCCGGGCTCTTCGAGGGTACCGCGGTACTCTCTCATCTGCTCCGCTGTCAGGTCAGAGACATAGGCCTTCCCTTTTTTGATCAGTTCCACCGCGATCTCGTACATCTGATCGAAGTAATTGGAGGCAAAAAAGAGCCTGTCCTCGTAATCGGCTCCGAGCCATGCGACGTCCTCTTTGATGGACTCCACAAATTCGCTCTTCTCCTTTGTGGGATTGGTGTCATCAAAGCGGAGGTTGAACTTGCCGCCATACTTCTGCGCCATACCGTAGTTCAGAAGTATGCTCTTGGCGTGTCCGATATGCAGGTAGCCGTTAGGCTCCGGGGGAAAGCGGGTATGAACCGTGTCATACACGCCCTCGGCCAGGTCCTTGTCGATTTCTTTCTCTATAAAATGGCGGCTCACCTTTTCCTCTTCGGAAACAGGTGCGTCTTCAATTTTCAGTTCTTTATCCAGTTCTTTACCCATAACTGCTCCTAAATCATGTTGTCATTTATTTCCGGATCTGTTCCGGATCTGAGGGGTTTCCTGACAGATCAAGGAATCAGGCGTCCTCCATCGAATAGTTGGGAGCTTCCTTCGTGATCTGGATGTCGTGAGGATGGCTCTCCTTGAGGGAAGCGGCCGTGATCTTGACAAACTGGCCCTTTTCCTGCAGTTCCTTAATGGTGTGGGATCCGGTAAGGCCCATACCGCTGCGGATACCGCCGCACATCTGGAAGATGACGTCCTCGACTTCTCCCTTGTAAGCTACGCGGCCTTCGACGCCCTCGGGAACAAGCTTCTTGGCGTTTTCCTGGAAATATCTGTCCTTACTGCCGTTCTCCATGGCGGCGATGGAGCCCATGCCCCTGTAGACCTTGTATTTGCGGCCCTGGTAGAGCTCGGTCGCTCCGGGGCTCTCCTCGCATCCCGCGAGCATGGAGCCCATCATGCAGACGTTGGCGCCTGCGGCGAGAGCCTTGGTCATGTCGCCGGAGAACTTGATGCCGCCGTCGGCGATGACGGGGATCCCGTACTCTTTTGCTACGGCATAAGCGTTCATAACGGCTGTGATCTGCGGTACGCCGATACCGGTGACGACACGGGTCGTGCAGATGGAGCCGGGTCCGATACCTACCTTGACGGCGTCAGCGCCGGCCTTGATCAGGTCGCGCGCGCCCTCTCCGGTCGCGATGTTGCCGGCGATAACGGGAAGATCCGGGTAAGCGTCCTTGACCATGCGGAGGCAGCGCAGTACGTTCTCGGAGTGGCCGTGGGAGGAGTCAAGAACGATGACGTCGACTTTGGCTTTTCTGAGTGCTTCCACGCGCTCGAGGACGTTTGCGGTGATGCCTACGCCCGCGCCGCACAGAAGGCGTCCCTGGGGATCCTTGGCTGCGTTGGGATACTTGATATTTTTCTCAATATCCTTGATGGTGATCAGGCCGACAAGATTGTAGTCGTCGTCGACGATCGGGAGCTTCTCCTTCTTGGACTGGGCCAGGATCTTCTGCGCCTCTTCAAGAGTGATGCCTTCTTTGGCCGTGACAAGGCCTTCCGAAGTCATCGCCTCGCGGATCTTCTTGCTGTAGTCTGTCTCGAATTTGAGGTCTCTGTTGGTGATGATGCCGACGAGCTTTCTGCCCTCGGTGATCGGAACGCCGGAGATCCTGAACCTGTGCATCAGATTCTCGGCGTCCATGAGCGTGTGCTCCGGAGAGAGGGAGAAGGGATCGGTGATAACGCCGTTCTCGGAACGTTTTACCTTGTCGACTTCTTCTGCCTGCGCCTCGATGGACATATTCTTGTGAATGATACCGATTCCGCCCTGTCTGGCCATGGCGATCGCCATTCTGTGCTCCGTGACTGTGTCCATGCTGGCACTCATCATAGGGATATTAAGACGGATTGTACTTGTGAGGTCTGTGCTAAGGTCGACCTCGTTGGGAATAACTGTGGAATAACCGGGGACAAGAAGAACATCATCAAAAGTAATACCTTCACCGATCAGCTTTGCCATTTTTTCCTCCTGTGTGATAATTTGGTGGTTTTGTTTGGGACTATCAGTTTGTGAAAACGATTCTGGGATAATAATTACGGATCAAAGCGATGATCTGCTCGCCGTATTCTCCGACCATATCAAGGATCAGCCGGCTGCCGCCTTCCATGATAAGCTCATACCTGCAGGATTTGTTGCTGTCATCTCCGGAACTGTAATCGATCACTTTCAGATCACGGTTCTTGTACGCGTCAAGATGATGGGAGCCCTGCGGCGCCATCATCTCCATCTTGGACAGGTCGTAGACAGCCAGGTCTTTCCTCTTCTGCTTCTGGCAGATCTTTGCGACGCGGATTTCCTTGTCTACATAGACATATTCATAATCCACGACCTGCTCAAGCCACAGAAAGTAAGTCAGCACGGCACATCCCGCAAAGGGAATTAAGAAGTAGAAGCTGACAAGAAGGCTGAGTAAACAAAAACACACTGTAAGAACGATGGCACCGTAGTATCCCGCCCTCATCAGTGTGTTTGGCTTTCTGTTGACCACAACTTCCAGGCATCCTGTCTCCATTTCCCTTACCCTCTCTTCTGCTTTCAGATTATTTCTAACATATTATATCAGAACATTTGAGAATGCAAGTTGAAAAACAGACTTCCTTTATGTGTGTTTGTATATTGTCCGGCCCGCGAAAAACGATCCGCCTTCGCCGGGATCAGATCCTTGTTTTTACGAAAATATCGTAGATCGCCCTTACCGCCGTCTCGAAGTCCTCGTTGTTAACTCCGATGATGATATTGAGCTCGCTGGAGCCCTGGTCGATCATCCTGACGTTGACCTGCGCGTGAGCCAGAGCGGAGAAAATCCTGCCCGCCGTGCCGCGCATGGACTTCATGCCTCTTCCCACGACCGCGATCAGAGCCAGGTCGGACTCGATCTCGATGGAATCGGGCTGGGCGTATCTGTGGATGGCAGATACGACTCTCTGCTCCTTGTGCTTGAACTCATCCTCGTGCACGACGATGGTCATCGTGTCGATGCCGGAGGGCATATGCTCGAAAGAGATTCCGTTCTCTTCAAAGGCCTGCAGCACCTTGCGGCCGAATCCCACCTCGGCATTCATCAGCGCTTTGTTGATCAGTACCGTGCAGAATCCCTTCTTGCCCGCTATGCCGGTGATCACGTATCCGGATTTCTGGCAGGTGCTCTCCACGATCCACGTGCCGTCGTCGTCGGGACGGTTGGTGTTGCGGATATTGATCGGGATTCCCTCATGTCTTACGGGGAAAATAGCGTCTTCGTGAAGTACGGAAGCTCCCATGTAGGAGAGCTCTCTGAGCTCTCTGTAAGTGATGGTCTCGATGCCCACGGGATTGTTGATGATCCTGGGATCCGCCACCATAAAGCCGGAGACGTCCGTCCAGTTCTCATAGACGTCTGATTTGCAGGCTCTTGCGACGATGGAGCCGGTGATGTCGCTTCCTCCTCTGGAGAAGGTCTTCACGCGGCCGTCGAATCCCCTTCCGTAGAATCCGGGAATGACTGCCTTGGGAGTCTTTGCAAGGCGCTCTGACATGACTTCGTTTGTCTTATCGGCGTCCAGGTTTCCGTGTTCGTCAAAGAAAATAACATCCTTGGCGTCAATGAACTCATATCCGAGATAGCGCGCCATGATGCGGCCGTTCAGGTATTCGCCTCTGGAAGCCGCATAGTTGCTGTCGGGACTCTGGTGCATTCTGCGCTCGATCTGGGCAAATTCGCCCTCCAGGCTGAAGCCTTCCAGTCCGAGACCTTCGATGATCTCATTATAGCGCTCCCTGATCTTCTCGAGTTCTTCCCCGAAGTCCTCGTCCTTGGAAGCTTTATAGTGCATCTTGTAGAGAAGATCGGTCACTTTCTCGTCGCCGCTGAATCTTTTTCCGGGTGCAGACGGAATGACGTATACTCTGGACGGATCACTTTTAATGATCTCACCGACTTTTTTGAACTGCTCGGAATCCGCCAGCGAACTTCCGCCGAATTTGACTACCTTTTTCATAATCCGATCCCCCTGCTTTTTTGCAGGGCGTATCCTCCTCATCTGATTCGATCCGCGCGTGTGCGGCCTGCCGGATCTGTGTAAGTGTAAAGCCCGAAAAGCGTGCTTCATGCCGCAACTATTATGTAATACCAGAATTTATTTAATCCTGCAAGAGACGGATGCACTGTTTTATCGTTTTGAACGATTTTGCGATCTCTGCGAACTCTTTTTCCGTCATATTTGCGGTCACGAAAGCGGTCTCTCCGTCCGGCGCCCCTTCAAAACTCACCTTATTTGCGGCCTTGAATGTATAGGCTGCCACTGCGGCTTCGGAATCGTCAACGCGGACAAAATAGCGATAGGAATCTTCCGCCTTATCCGACAGCGTCATGATCTCATCGCTCCAGTTAAAGCTGATATTTCTTCCGATATTCTTCGCGCACTCCATCACGTCGGAGACGACAGCGCTCGCCGTGGGGAACTTACCCGCTCCGCGGCCGTAGAACATCAGGTCGTCCACCATATTGCCGTGGACGAAGACGCCGTTGAAGACGCCCTGCACACTGTGCAGCGGGTGGTCTTCCCTGACAAGGAAAGGCGCCGTGCGCACGCTCAGGCTTCCGTCCTGCGACTTTCTGCTCACGCCAAGGAGTTTGATCGCCATCTTCATGGCGCGGGCGTATCCGAAATCCGCCGTTGTGATGCGGGAGATTCCCTCGCAGGGGATATCCTCGTAGCGGACGGTCTTGCCGCTGATCAGCGACGAAAGGATCGCGATCTTGCGGCAGGCGTCATGTCCTTCGACGTCCGCCTCGGGATTTCTCTCCGCATAGCCCTTCTGCTGGGCTTCTTTAAGCGCCTCCTCGAAACTCAGGCCGTTCTTCTCCATCCTGGTCAGGATATAGTTGGTAGTGCCGTTCAGGATACCGAACACTTCCGTGATGTCCTCCTGGGTCAGGCAGGCGTTAATGGGACGGATCAGCGGGATGCCGCCTCCCACGCTGGCTTCAAAGAGATAGCTGCAGTTATTGGCCTTTGCGACCTGCAGAAGCTCCGGTCCGTGCGCCGCGACCAGCTCCTTGTTGGAGGTGCAGACGCTGATCCCGCGCTCCAGCGCTTTTTTGGTAAAGGTGTAGGCGGGCTCTTTTCCGCCCATAGTCTCACAGATCACAGTGATCTCCTCGTCGTCAAGAATATCCTGATAGTCGTGTGTGACCCTGTCGTTATAGGGGCTGTCGGGAAAATCGCGAAGGTCAAGAATATACTTCACATGGATTCCCTGCGGAACGGTCTTTCTGATCACTTCCTGATTGCGGTCAATAAGCTCCACGACGCCGCCGCCGACTGTGCCGAATCCGAGAACTGCCATCTGTATCATAACTAAAATCTCCTTATAAAGTTATTTTGCAATTAATCATCACCCCGAAGAGGTGCCGGCCCGTACTTCTAGGCCTTGTCCCTTCCCATGATCCGGATTTTCCTGACGCCGCCAAGGGCCTCGATCTTGCGGATCATCTCGCTGATGTCCTCCGTATTGTCCCTGATCTGAAGGCTGATACTGAGATCTGCCACGCCGTTTATGGGAATACTCTGGTGGATCGTCAGTATGTTGGCCCTGCAGCCGGCTATGACTCCCAGAAGGTTTGCCAGGATCCCTGTCTCATCGTTGATCTCACAGAAGATCGTGATATTCATACCGGACATGCTGTCATGGAATTCTTCAATATCGTCCTTAAATTTATAGTAGGAACTCCGACTGATCCCGGCCAGCTCGGCCGCTTCATTGACAGTCCTCACTTTTCCGGAGGCCAGAAGCTGATTGGCCTTGGCTACGCCTCTGAGCACTTCCGGTAAAGCTCTTGCACGCACAATGTAAAACTCAGTGTTCTCGCTCAAAGTCCGCTCCTTAACAAAAAAGTAATGTTAAACCGACGAAGACTATACTATCATGCTTTTTTCTTTGATGCAAGGACATTTGTTTTTCTGGCGTGGACATTTTCGAGCACTATTTTGATCAGGACACAGGATCCGGCAAGAGCCGACAGGACCAGGCAGTAGTTCAAGCCCGCGGGATAATAGGTAAACACGATGGAATGTTCACCGGCGGGCACCAGGATCGCCATCAGTCCGCCGTCAACCTTCTCGATCACGACCGCTTCACCGTCCACGGTGGCCGAAAAGCCGGGGTCATAAGGAACCGAGAAGAACACCAGATTGTCCTCTTCGTTATCCGAAACGGCCTTAAAGCCGCTGGTCGTGAACTCAAATTCGCTGCAGGCAGAGGCCGCCCTGTTTCTGCAGTGTCTGGCGAAATCCTCATCGCTGATGACTTCTTCGCCGGCGTGTTCATCTTCCTGCATATATTTGCCGTATTTTGCGCACTGCGCTTCTGTGAGGATAATGTCCTTGACAAGGAGTCTGTCCGTCATCTCCCCTTTCTTCATCGAGCTGTAGTCATCGTCCCTGATATAGCTGTCAAAGGTAAATCCCATGGGGATATAATTGCTGTTCTCAAAGATCCTGTATCCGCTGTTTCCGTCTCCCTGCTCGTAACCGACCAGTCCGCCCTTCTCTTCGATGGTCTCCGCGGGTTTTACCAGGGAGTTCTCAATGTAATAGCGGGTCGACAGAAGCGCCCTCGCTCCGACCCTGTCGACCGGGAGCGTCGACTCCACGGTCCTGATCATGCCGATCTTTCTGTAGAAGGTAAATATAGAAGGATTTACCGTACTCTCGAAGCAGTGGATCGTGGGATAGCCCCACACCATCTCGTAGTTGGTGGAAGTGCCGTCGGTCTCGACCCGGAAGAAAGTCGAAGTATCCCGCAGCTGCGGCCGGGTCTCCAGCATCTGTTTTTTCCACTTTACGCCGCCGGTCCTGGCGATCAGGGAGTTTCCGTTGTAGAGGACGGCGACATTGGTAATAAAGCAGCATAGGATCGTGCACACCAGATAGATCGCCTTTTTATGCTTATTCAAAAGCGGGATCCCCGCCATCACCGTCAGAAGGAGCATCAGGATCAGGAGCTGCAGAGTCGTGGCGGCCATCTCGATGATGAGAAGGTCCATATTGTCGCAGATCGACATCCACCGGAGCTTACCCTTCTGGAGCGTGGGAACAAATGCGGACAGGATCAGCGCGGCAGTGACCGCAGCGGTGATCATAGCGGCGCTCCTGAGCTGTGCTTTTTTATCAGTGTCCAGAACCCTGGCCGTCATGGCGGTCATGATCAGGATCGGCATGTAAAACCATCTCGCGTAATAGCTGGCGTTAAACGCGCTGAAGACAGAGTTAAGCACCGGCACAAAAGCGATCACGCCGCACACGATCATCATGCGCTTTTTCCAGGATTTGCCGAAGATTTTGAAATACGCGATCACGCCGGCCATGGAAAAGCAGGGAAGGTATACGGCGAGGGAGCCGTTCTTGACCTGTTCCCCGGAAAAGAGCGTCGGCTTGGCTATGATATCGGGCACCATAAAGAGCGCCTTTATGATCGCCAGCGGGGTCTTGCCCTCTTCATAGGCGAATACGCCGTATCCGTTGATATAGTCGTCCAGCCGGCTGTTCCCGGAGATGCCGGACACGGACTGCACCAGGAAGAACGAAGACAGTAAAAGTCCCAACGTCCCGCTTAAGAGGAGATGTACGACCTCATTCGCTATTTTGCCCGGTTCCCTGGAGGGACAATATCGGACGACGTAGTAGATGAGGATGAAAATGACCTGACCGAAAAAGAAATAGTAGTTGATGACGGACATAAGGGCCGTCATCAGCGTAAACTCGGTCGTCCTGTGCTTCTGCACCGCTCTGTCAAAAGACAGCAGGTACAGCGGGAAAAAGGCCGTCGCGTCGTGGAAATGCTGGAACACGATGTTGCAGGCCTGAAAACCGGAGAACGCGTAGAGAAAGCTTCCGACCGCGGCCCATAAGTCGCTGCGCACCTGCCTTCGGATCCACGCGTAAGAAGTGACGACCGCCGTGCCGTAGCGCAGAGACATCACAAAAGGAAGCAGATAAGGGACAAAGCGCTCCTCAAAAGGAATCGTCAGCCAGAAAAAAGGACTCCCCCACAGATAGAAGGACATGCTTCCTCCCATGCTGCTGCCCAGGTCAATATAGGGATTCCAGAAAAACCGGCCGCTTCTCACCGCCCTGTGGGCCAGGATGTAAAAAGGCACCTGCTGGACATTATAGTCCCCGTAATAAAAGAAAATGCCCCCGTGATAAATCAAAAAGGGAAGGACCGCTGCCAGATAAAGCAGCGCTCCTCCCACAAACAACATTATGTACTGAAAAATGCCAGATCGTTTTTTAATCAAAATACTGTCCTCAAGTTGATGTCTTCTGTCTGACTGCCGCATTGTGAAAATCAATCTTCGAGTCCGTTCAATCCGCGGATTCACTTTCCGCCTTTGCCTCTGACTCAATAAACCCTTTCATGCTGTTCATGCGCGCGAAGACAAGCGCGTAACCGTCGTCCCCGTAGTTCAGGGAGCGGTTGACACGGCTGATCGTTGCCGTAGAGGCGCCGGTCTTCTCGGCGATCTTCAGATAGGTGTCATGCTTGCGGAGCATTGTCGCCACCTCGAACCTCTGGGAGAGCGACAAGAGCTCATTGACGGTGCACAGGTCCTCGAAGAAACTGTAGCACTCCTCTTTATTCTCAAGTGTCAATATAGCCTCAAAGAGCATGTCGACAGCTTCTGTTCTTAACTTTTTGTTCATTTCTTTACCCCGTTCTCTGTTTTCCAGTAATAATAACCCGTATCAATATTTTAGCATTGTAAAGTTCTGAAGTAAAGCCTTTGCATCGGTAATTGAAGGTCTGTAACATCTGTTTGCGAGATTTCGTTTATTAGTTTTTACCCTTTACTTTTATGTATTACTGTGATATTTTGATAATGTTGCACAAATTGTTTTATTTTTCACAAACATTGGCGCATTGCTACTACACACAATTATTTGGAGGTAACAAAGAAATGAGCAAGGGTATAGTCAGAAGATTCAACAACCAGCGCGGTTTTGGATTCATCAGCGATTCAGAGGGAAACGACGTATTCGTACATTATACAGGAATCAACGGCGAAGGTTTCAAGTCTCTTGAGGAGGGCCAGGAAGTCGAGTTCGATATCGTTCAGGGTGAGAAAGGTCCCCAGGCTGTCAATGTGACAAAGCTTTAATCTGAGATAGATCGTCTGAAATTAATAAATCTGCATGCTTACAGGTAAAAAATACCCGGGCATGCAGATTTTTTGCTTTTACTCTTTTCGCTTTACACTCTTTGGGCTTCTTTTACAAGCTCCTCCAGAGCAAGATCCCCTCCGAAGAGGGAAAGCGCGCTTCCCACCGTCACATCCATCGCGCCGCCGGACAGGCTTCCGATCCTGTGCAGATCGGATAGCGAGTGAACGCCACCCGCGTAAGTTACGGGAAATCCGGACTTTTTCTGCCAGCTCCCGAGAAGATCCACGAGATCCTCTTCGATCCCCGAGCGCTTTCCTTCCACATCCGCCGCGTGGATCAGGAATTCATCGCAGTGCCGGGAAAGCTGATCGAGGCACTCCTCTCCAATCTCCAGATCCGTAAACTTCTGCCAGCGGTCCGTGACCACTTTGTACTTGCCGTCCGAAGTCCTGCGGCAGCTCAGGTCAAGCACAAGCCTTTCTCTGCCTACGCACCTGGTCATTGCCTTAAGGGCGTCCGGGTCAAGCTTCCCGTCCTGGAACACAAAGGAAGTCACGATCACATGGGAAGCGCCGGCGTATATAAAGGATCCGGCCGTATCCGGCGTGATCCCTCCGCCGATCTGCATTCCGCCGGGAAAAGCGCGCAAAGCCCCTTTGGCCTGCGCCAGATCCTCCTGATAGGCCTCTTCCTTTACGGAATTGAGAAGGATGATATGTCCTCCTCTAAGGCCCATTTCCCTATAGACTTCCGCATAATAAGACGCCTTAGCGTCAGAGACAAAGTTTTCCTGCGCGGTCCCCTCCTGCCGGTCCTCCCGGTCCCGGAGCGACGATCCCACGATCTGTTTGACCCGTCCGTTATGGATATCGATGCACGGTCTGATCCGCATAGCTGCTCTCTCCCATTCATGAAAAGGGACCGCCCCGGGCGGTCCCTTTACGTTAACGCTCTTTTATTTGAGCACGTCGCTCATAGTGTAGAAACCGGATTCTTTGCCGGCGAGGAATTTGGCGGCCTCGACGGCGCCTTTTCCGAATACGGCGCGGCTGTACGCCCTGTGAGAGAAAGTGATCACTTCGTCCTGTCCGGCGAAGATCACGTCGTGGTCGCCCACGATGGAGCCTCCGCGCACAGCGCTGATCCCGATCTCCTTTACAGGTCTCTTCATCCTGCGGACCGTGCGGTCATAGACATATTCGTACTCGCCGCCCAGCGCCGCATTTGCCGCGTCCGCCAGAGCAAGGGCTGTCCCGCTGGGAGCGTCGACTTTCTGGTTGTGGTGCTTTTCGACGATCTCGACATCAAATCCGGCCGCCGCGAGCTTGGGCGCCGCCTCGGCGATCAGGGCCTCGAGAAGGTTGATGCCTACGGACATGTTGGCGGACTTGAGGATGGCCGTCTTCTCAGAGGCTTTGTCGAGGGCGGTCAGCTGCTCCTCGGAGAGTCCCGTGGTGCAGACTACCGCAGGGATTTCCTTGCGGACGCTGTACTCGAGAAGTCCGTCGATGGCGGTCGAATTTGAGAAGTCAATGATGACGTCCGCTTCCGGGCACTCGTCAAGTGTGCGGAATACCGGATAGCCTGCGTAAGCGCTTCCGAAGGCGTCTACACCCGCCACGATCTCAATATTTTCGTCTTTCTCACAGATCTCTGTGATGATATGCCCCATGCGGCCGCTGCAGCCGTGAAGAATTGCTTTGATCATATCCTGTAGTCCCCTTTCTTCAGATGAGGCCGTAATTCTGCATAGCCTTGCGAAGTCTCTCGGTATTTGCGGGAGTCATCTCCGTCAGAGGCATGCGCAGGGGACCTGCGTTCTGTCCGAGAAGGTCCACCGCTTTTTTGACGGGGATCGGGTTGACCTCGCAGAAAAGCGCTTCGAACAGTTCCTCGAGATCCATCTGGATCCTTGCAGCGCCCTTGACATCGCCGTCAAAGAACTTCTGGCAAAGATCGTGCATGGCCTTGGGAGCTACGTTGGCAACTACGGAGATCACGCCGATACCGCCCATGGAGAGGAGCGGAACGACCTGGTCGTCGTTTCCGGAATAGAGCTCGATATTGCCGTCGCACAGAGACATCAGCTTGACGATCTGGCTGATATCACCGCTCGCCTCCTTGATGCCCACGATATTGGGGACATCTTTGACGAGTCTGGCGACTGTCTGGGGAAGAACGTTTCCGCCGGTGCGGCTGGGCACATTGTAAAGGATGACGGGAGTTCCGTTTACCGCGTCCGCGACCATCTTGAAGTGCTTGTAGACGCCTTCCTGCGTACCCTTGTTGTAGTAGGGAGAGATCAGGAGAAGTCCGTCCGCTCCGTAACTTGCCACTTCTTCGGAGAGATCGATCGCTGTCTGCGTCCTGTTGGAACCCGTTCCGGCTATGACCGGTACTCTTCCATTTACGTGCTCGATGCAGAACTTGCAGACGTCGAGATGCTCCTGCTCGGTCATAGTCGCAGCTTCTCCCGTGGAGCCGCACACGACGATCGCATCTGTCCCGTTGTCGATCTGGTAGTCGATAATATCGGCAAAAGCTTCATAATTTACCGATTCATCCGCCTCCTTGAAAGGCGTTACAATTGCCACCGCAGAACCTTTAAAAACTGCCATTTTAACCTCCATCGTACTGTCAGAGCCAGGGCCCGGTCAGAAATTCTTGAACTGCATGTTGCCGATCTCGGAGATCTTGTCGGCAAACTTGCAGACTTCCACATTCATTTCGCTCCCTGTGATGATTATGTCCGTATCGATACTTGATTCCACCAGTTCCTTGAGATCCTCGACCGAGATGATGTCCTTGTTCACTACCTCAAGCACCTCATCCAGGATCAGAAGATTGCACTCTCCGGTCGCGAGTACTTTTCTCGCGAAATTGAGGCCGTTTCTGATGTTTACAGCCGCCTCCTCCTGCTCTTCCGGAGTCCGCTCATTGTAGTCGACCTCCGATTTTTCAAAGCGGAAGATCTTGATCTCGGGCTCCAGCCTCTTGGTGAACTGGCTGTCTGTGATCCCTTTGCCTTTCAGGAACTGAATAATGACGACACGGTCATCTTCCGACGCGCGCTTCATGGCGACCCCGAGCGCAGCGGCGGATTTCCCGTATCCGTCCCCCATAAATATCATAACTTTTCCAGAAGCCATTACGAAACCCCATTCGTTTCCATTCACAATAACAAAGATATCCCTTTCAACATAGCACTTTTTGCCATCTATGTAAATCGAGGAATACTTTTTCACGCAAATTCACTACTGTATTAAAGTATTAATTACATCCTCTCGGGAGCCGAGAATCCCAGCACATCGATACAGGCTTCGAGCACTCCCAGAGTCAGAGACAGCAGCGCGATCCAGCTCTCTTTTTTCGCCGCGTCCTCTTCCGAGAGAATCTTCGTGGAGTGATAGAAGCTGTTGAAATCGTTGGAGAGCTGATAGATGTAAGCGCAGATCCTGTGCGGAGCGATCTCCTGGTAGGCGCTGTCCATCATGGCGTTAAAGCCGGCGATATCCGTCATCAGGTCCTTCTCGGCTTTGCTCTGCGCTAGACCGATCACGCAGTCTTTCACGTCCTTGCCGCCCGCCGCAGTGTACTTGGCCAGGATTGACTTGATCCGAACGATCGTGTAGAGGATGTAAGGACCGGTATCGCCTTCGAAGGAGGTAAACCTCTCAATATCGAAGATGTAGTCCTTGGAAGCCTGATTGGACAGATCGCCGTATTTGAGGGCGGCCAGAGCCACCTGCCGGGCAGTCTTCTCCGCCTCTTCAGGGCCGATCTCAGGGTTGGACGCTATTTTGCCGCGCATCTCTTCGTTGATATCGCGGATCAGGTCGGAGAGCTTCATGACGCCGCCGTCTCTGGTCTTGAAGGGCTTGCCGTCCCTGCCGTTCATCGTGCCGAAGCCGATATGGCGAAGCTGTGTGGTCTCCGGGACCAGGCCGCACTTTCTGGCTGTGCGGAATACCTGCTGGAAGTGCAGCTCCTGGCGCTTGTCCGTGATATAGACGATCTGGTCGGGGTGATACAGTCTCTCCCTCTCGCTGATGGTCGCGAGGTCCGTAGTCGTGTAGAGCGCCGCCCCGTCGGACTTTAAGATAATGCAGGGAGGGATCTCCTTGGCGTCGGACTCCTGAGCGACGTCCACGACCAGAGCGCCCTTGGACTCATAGGCAAATCCTTTTTCCTTCATATCCGCCACCATGGCGGGAATCGCCTCGTGCACCGTGGACTCGCCCCACCAGAGGTCGAAATCCACATCCAGGTTGGCGTAGTTCTTCTTCATGTCGGCCACGGAGACCTCGATGATCTTGTTCCAAAGAGCGCGAAGTCCGCGCTCGCCCTCTTGCAGGCGGTGCGTGTTGGCCATGGCCTCCGCGTAGTATTCGGGATCTTCCTTGGACTTCTTGCTGGCTGTGGGATAGATCTCCTCGAGCTCCGTTACCGTGAACGGCGCCTCTTCGGGATACTCGCCTTCATAGGAGGGGTCAAAATAGCAAAGGTCCGGCTGTCTCTTGGAAACTTCCGTGATGACCAGGCCCATCTGCAGTCCCCAGTCTCCCAGGTGAATGTCACCGATGACCTTTTCACCGTGGTATCTGGCGATCCTCTTGACCGCTTCTCCGATCACGGCGCTGCGCAGATGCCCGACATGAAGGGGCTTTGCCACATTGGGTCCGCCGTAGTCGAGAATGATGGAGGCGGGCTTTTCGGGGGCCTCAAGGCCAAATTTTTCTTCTCCTCTCATGGAAGTGAGATACTCCGAGAGAAACTCCTCGCGGATCCGAAGGTTGAGAAATCCGGGCTTTACTGCCTCCACGCTCGAGAAGACCTTGGAATCTCCGAGTCCGGCTGCCACGTCGTTTGCGATCATGATCGGGGCCTTGTGGTATCTCTTGGCTCCGGCCATAGCGCCGTTGCACTGATATTCACAGAGGTCAGGGCGGTTTGAGACAGTGACCTTGCCCAGTTCGCGGTCATATCCGGCCTTTTCGAAGGCGTCCGCCATCTCGCCGGAAATAAGGTTCAAAAACTTTTCCACTGCTTACTCCTTGTATGTACTGAATAAATTGCCTGTGTATTTTTTTATTACCTGCTCTGCGCGTCTCTTTTAGAGAAGGCGCAGCCGCAGAAATTCTGTCTGTAGAGATCAAATTCCCTGGAAAGTTCGATGGATCTCTTGTATCCGTTTTTCTTCTTAAAATCAGAGGGCAAAAATCTCACGCCGTACTGCGCGCCGACTCTCTCGCCGATCTCGTTGAGCCTTGCGGCGTTTTTCAGCGGGCTTATGGTCAGCGTCGTGGTGAAGCAGTCATAGCCGCCTTCCAGAGCGGCCTGCGCGGTTTTTCTCAGGCGCATCTCGAAGCAGATCCCGCAGCGGTCGCCGCCCTCCGGGCAGTCCTCGTACCCTTTTACGGCCTCCAGATAATTTTCCGGGTCATAAGGGGCTTCCAGGATCTCGATCTTTCTCGCCCTCGGAGTGGAATTCATTCCCGCGAAATCCTGCGTCTCCACCTGCCTGTTGTAGGCCTCGATCAGCCGTTTTTCCTCCGCCAGTCTGTATTCGTACTCTTCGCCCGCCGTGATGTTGGGATTGTAGTAAAAGACAGTGATATTGAAGAATTCTCTGAGATACTCGAGCACATAGCTGGAACAGGGCGCACAGCAGCTGTGCAGAAGGAGCTTTGGCGCGGCGCCGCTCTCCTCCAGCCCCTGAATTTCCTTTTCCAGTATCTTGCTGTAGTTGGGGGTGTTTGACATTTTACATTTCTTAAAACGGAAAATGCGGAGTATGCGCGGAACGGGCCGCACATACTCCATATTTTCTGCCTGATCGTCTATTAGTTGAAATAGCGGACGCCGCTCTCGAAGAGCCTGAGGTCCTGCTCGCCGTAGATGTTGAGGTTGACGCCCCTGCCCTTGCGCTCGCAGTGGGCCATCTTGCCCAGGATCCTTCCGTCGGGGGAAGTGATGCCTTCGATCGCCGCATAGGAACCGTTGATGTTCCACTCCTCATCCATGGAGATATTGCCGTCGGGATCGCAGTACTGGGTCGCCACCTGTCCGTTCGCGAACAGCTTGTCGATCCACTCCTTGGGAGCTACGAAGCGGCCCTCTCCGTGGGAAGCGGGATTGGTGTAAACGCCGCCCAGCTGCGCGCCGGCAAGCCAGGGGGACTTGTTGGTGACTACTTTGGTATAGGCCATCTTGGAGATGTGCCTGCCGATCGTGTTGTAGGTCAGGGTCGGAGAATTCTCATTCTGCCCCGTCATCGCTCCGTTCGGAACAAGGCCCAGCTTGATCAGTGCCTGGAAACCGTTGCAGATTCCGAGGATCAGGCCGTCCCTCTTATTCAGGAGGTCGCCCACGGCGTCTTCGATGACTGCGTTCCGGAAGGCCGTCGCGAAGAACTTGGCGCTTCCGTCGGGCTCGTCACCCGCGGAGAAACCGCCGGGGAACATGATGATCTGCGCCTGCTCGATCGCCTTGGCGTAAGCGTTCACGCTCTCCCGGATATCCGTGGCGGAGAGGTTTGTGAACACTTTCGTGATCGTCTTGGCGCCGGCCGCCTCAAAGGCTGCCGCAGTGTCGTACTCGCAGTTGGTTCCGGGGAACACGGGAATAAACACAGTCGGCTGCGCGATCTTATGGCTGCAGACATAGACGTCGCCCTTGTCGTAGATCGGAGTATCCACCGGCGTCGTCTCCTTGGAAGCCTTGGAAGGGAATACCTTCTCCAGAGGAGCTTTCCAGGTCTCTACGGCCTCCGCTTCCGATACGGAAGCGCCGTGCCATGTAAACGCCGCGCCTTCTCCTGCCTCTGTGACAGTACCGATGACGGTGTAATTGTCCGGGATGCGCTCCTCGAGAATCTCCTCGCAGCCGGGCTCCATCTCGAGAAGGAGGTCGCCGATCCTGTTCCTGAACAGGTGCTTAAGCGGAATCTCATCACTGAAAGCGATGCCGAAGCCGTTGCCGAAGGCCATCTTGGCCGCCGCGGGAGCCGCGCCGTAGCAGTCTACCGCGTAAGCCGCCTTTACCTTGCCCTCTCTCATGAGCTGCGTGACGCGCCCATAGATCGAGCAGACATCCTTATAGACGGGAATATCGTACTCATCTCTCTCGATGTCGATCTGCACCAGCTTGTCGCCGGCTTTCTTGAGCTCCGGCGTGATGACGTCGGAAATCTTCGCCACATCTACCGCGAAGGAAACGAGCGTCGGAGGTACGTCGATATCGTTAAAGGTTCCGGACATACTGTCCTTGCCGCCGATGCTGCCGATGCCAAAGCCCAGCTGCGCGTCATAGGCGCCCAGCAGTGCGGAGAAAGGCTGGCTCCAGCGGGAAGGATCCTTGGACATTCTGCCAAAATATTCCTGGAAGGTGAGATGGAGCTTCTTAAGGTCGCCGCCGGCTGCCACTGCTTTGGCGACGGATTCGGTCACCGCGTAGACGGCGCCGTGATAAGGGCTCCAGGAGCTGAGGTAGGGATCAAAGCCGTAACTCATCATAGTGACGGTGTCGGTCTTGCCGCCCAGCACAGGGAGTTTGGCGACCATGGTCTGCGTCTCGGTCAGCTGGTATTTGCCGCCGTAAGGCATGTCGACGGTGCCGGCTCCGATGGAAGCGTCGAACATCTCGACCAGTCCCTTCTGGGAGCAGGTGTTGAGATCCGCGAGCGAATGCTTCATCGCCTTTTGGAAGTCCTCGCCGGTCATGTCGCGGTTTCTGCGGCCGGCGAAATCCTCGCTGATCTTCTCGCAGGCAAATTTATTGAGATAATTGTCTTCCTCGGAAGGCATGAGGACCTTGACGTCCGTCTCCTGATGGGCGCCGTTTGTATCAAGGAAGGCTCTGGAGATATCCACGACGGGCTTTCCTCTCCAGTTGAGGACGAGCCTCGGCTCCTCGGTGACGACAGCCACAGGGGTCGCCTCCAGGTTTTCCTCGGCCGCGTAGGCCAGGAACTGCTCTTTATCTTCGGGCGCGACTACGACGGCCATTCTCTCCTGGGACTCGGAAATTGCGAGTTCCGTGCCGTCAAGTCCCTCGTACTTTTTGGGAACCAGGTCCAGATTGACCTTGAGGCCGTCTGC
>DGWK01000033.1:46032-46401 GCA_002395235.1 Lachnospiraceae bacterium UBA4260
GCTCGCCGATCGCGACGGAGACGCCGCCCGCGCCGAAATCGTTGCACTTCTTGATGAGGCTGGAGACTTCAGGCCTGCGGAACAACCTCTGCAGCTTTCTCTCTGTAGGGGCGTTACCCTTCTGCACTTCCGCGCCGCATTCCGTCAGGGACTGATCGTTGTGGGCCTTGGAGGAGCCGGTCGCTCCGCCCATGCCGTCGCGTCCCGTGCGGCCGCCCAGAAGGATGATGATATCACCGGGATCGCTGTTCTCGCGCTTTACGTTCTTTCTCGCCGCAGCGCCCATGACCGCGCCGATCTCCATGCGCTTTGCCACATAGCCGGGGTGATAGATCTCCTTGACGTGGCCGGTGGCCAGGCCGATCTGGT
>DGWK01000033.1:46461-49938 GCA_002395235.1 Lachnospiraceae bacterium UBA4260
GGTTGCCGTAGCTGGAATAGCCCTTGGCCGCCCCGAGCACCAGCTTCTTCTGGGGAAGCTTGTTCTCAAGAGTCTGCGATACGGGGACAGTGGGATCGGAAGCACCTGTCACGCGCATAGCCTGATATACATAGCCTCTTCCGGAGAGCGGATCTCTGATGGCGCCGCCAAGGCATGTGGCCGCGCCGCCGAAAGGCTCGATCTCGGTGGGATGGTTGTGGGTCTCGTTCTTGAAGAAGACCAGCCACTCCTCGGTCTGCGGGCCGTTTCCGTAATCCACTTCGATGGGGACCACGACGGAGCAGGCGTTGTTCTCGTCAGACTCTTCCTGGTCCGTGAGCCTTCCGTCCGCCTTGAGCTTCTTCATGCCCATGGTCGCAAGATCCATCAGGCACACATATTTGTCATCTCTTCCCTTGTAGAATTCCTCTCTCGTGTCGAGATAGCTCAGGTAGGTGGGTTCGATGATATCTCTGTAATAGCCGTCCTCGAATTCCACGTCGCGCAGCTCGGTGGAGAAAGTGGTGTGACGGCAGTGATCCGACCAGTAGGTGTCGAGAACACGGATCTCGGTGATCGTAGGGTCTCTGTGCTCTGTTCCGGCAAAATATTCCTGAATGAACAGAAAGTCATTAAAAGTCATGGCGAGGCCGAGCGAGCCGTACAGATTCGAGAGCTCGTCTTCCTTCATGGAGGTAAAACCGGTGAGTACCTTGACGTCATCCGGCTCGGGATAGTCCGTCTGCAGCGTCTCCGGCTTTTCCATGCCGGTCTCGCGGGAGTCGACGGGGTTGATGCAGTACTTCTTGATCCTGTCGAGCTCTTCGTCCGTGATATCGCCGAGCAGAATGTAGGTCTCTGCCGTGCGGATCACGGGATTCTCATTCTCATTGAGAAACTGGACGCACTGCACGGCGCTGTCCGCTCTCTGGTCGAACTGGCCGGGAAGGGCTTCAACGCTGAACACGCGGCCGTTCTCCGGGATCTCAATCGTCTCATGGTAGAGAATATCAACGGGCGGCTCGGAAAAAACTGTCCTGCACGCGGTTTCAAAAACTTCATCGGAGATATTCTCCACATCGTATCGGATCAGTTTCCGAACTCCGGTCAGCCCCTTAACCGCCAAAAAGCCGATGATATCATCCTTAAGCTGCCTTGCTGCTACTGCGTAGGGCTCCTTCTTCTCCACATAGATCCGTCTGACTTTACTCATAGATCGCGCTCTCTCCTCCTGTATGGGGTATGATAATTGAACTTTGTCTCAACGCATTATAACATACGATTTCCAAATGTACATATATCGGTTATCCAATGATTTTATAACTTCCCGAAAAATTTTAGTTGAACATCCCAATACGATGTGTTATACTTCCAAATGTTGACGGAACAGTAAGCCGCCGGCACCCATAAAGGGGAATCATACAATGGCAGTATCACGGTCTCCAAAACCGTTCATGGGGGTTCGAATCCCTCTTCCCCTGCTCCATTTTGTAGGCTTTCGACATGAGTTGTCGAGAGCCTTTTTCAATGCCAGAAAAGCCCATAAATAAAGGCTTTTCCGTCCCTTTCTTCGTGTTGTCTTGTGCTATGGTTAGTAGAGTAATAACCACAATGATACACCCTGTTTTGAGGCAAATTGGCATACAAATTGGCATACACCTTGGCATACACAAGCACGATAAACAAAGGCTTTCCGGGCCTTGTGCCGGTTCCAATTGGTGTATTTCTTCTGGTTCTCTCTTCCTGGCATCAAAAAAAGAGAGCCTGATTAACAGACTCCCTTTCATCATGCCGATCAGAAATTGACCGCAAGCAGTTTGCTCTTTTTCAGCTCTTCGTTACTGTGTGCATACAGTCCGAGTGTCATCTCCACATCGGTATGTCCGAGTATCTCCATGAGTTCCTTGACCGGCACACCGTCCGCAACACATCTGCTTGTGAATGTTGCCCTGAATGCGTGCGCTGTGAACTTCTCGATTTCTGCCTTATCGCAAATACTCTTTATGTCACTGTTCACCCGATCCGGGCGAATGATCCCGCCTTTCGGCATCCGGAATATAGGCGCGTTCATGTCGATCACGTTATCCGCTGCCAGCATCTTATTGTTCAGCTTTTGAGCTTCCAGCGCTTGCCGCGCTTCCGGTCTGAGTGGAACAGTTCGCCGGCCCGCATCGGTCTTTGTCTGTTCCGCAATCTCATAACCGTATTCGGTTCTGGTAACTGTCTTGTGTATGCTGATCACATCGCCGGTTATATCTGAAGAAGTGAGCGCGGCGGCTTCCCCGATCCGCATTCCGGTATAGAGCAAAAACTGATAGAAGTTGTAGTAATGACTTTCGGCAGCGGCCTTTTTGAAGGCTTCCAGCTCTTCATTGCTCAATGCCCGGTGTATATTGTCTCGTGCCTGATCCTCTGTCCGCTTCAGGCGCTCCACCGGGTCGCAAGGATTCCATGATATAAGTCGTTCATTCTTTG
This sequence comes from Lachnospiraceae bacterium UBA4260, assembly GCA_002395235.1. GTDB lineage: Bacteria > Bacillota > Clostridia > Lachnospirales > Lachnospiraceae > CAG-791. The sequence continues at coordinate 48,937 of DGWK01000033.1, forward strand.
CCGCTTCCAGCGCCTTTTTCAGAAGTGATATACAGTCATTGGCCGTTCTCGTTGTCAGCTTCCTCAAGGTTACATTCTTGCCTTTGCTATCCTTGTAAACTTGTTTCTGAAGGAAAGCCTTCTGAAGATCACGAACATTCTGTGTTTCCAGCTCCACAAGCTTCAATGTTCCAAACCTTGTGCCGGCTGCATCTATCGGAGTATTGCTGATCCGTCTTATCAGCTTCTTGTATGTTCTCATTGTCGCGCTCTTTATGACCAGCTCCCGGCTCTCTATCCACCGGTCAAGGTACTCTTCCACCTTCAGCCCTTTACCGCTACGGTAAATCTTCTCTTTGATTTCTTCACGCTTTTCAAACTCTTTGACACGGCACTCTTTAATCGTTGCACCGTATACCGCATATCTCTTACCTTCTACGGTGAATCTGTACTGAAATGTTCCGTTATCTCTTTCCGTAAATCCTACCGGTAATTTCTTCTTTGCCATGCTCTTCACCTCGTTCCGTTCGAATTCAGTAGGGCGAGGGCCGCTTCTCTCTGTTCGGCAGTGGTTTCTTTATACAGTTCCGCAAGTTCCAAGAACTTATACTGCCATTCTGGAGACTTCTGCATATATTTTTCACAAGTGACCGTTGCCCGGAATGCGCATGGAGCGAACGACTCAATGCCCGCTGCCTTGCAGATTCTCTGTATATCATGCCGTAATGCTGATGTATTAATGAGTTCGCCGCTGGCTGTTGTAAATATCGGCTTATCAATCCGGTGTTTTCTCTTGCTCATTTCTGCATGAATCGCGGCGCGTGCCTGTTCATTAAGCTCGACAGTATACCGGCCTGTCTTTGTCTGGTTCCGGATAACATACCCGCTGCCTTCTCTGATCACCGTCTTACAGATCATTACTGTTCCTTCTTTCACATCAGCCGGTGTAATCGCTCCAGCTTCTCCGATCCTCAGCCCCGTATTGAAAAGGAATGTATAAAGGTTCCTGTATACACTGCCTTG
>DGWK01000005.1:0-23257 GCA_002395235.1 Lachnospiraceae bacterium UBA4260
TCTTATTAAGTTAATGACATTGTTATTTTACGGGCTTTTCGGGTACTTCCTACGTAGCGAGAGGGGGGATTGAACCCACTGCAAAAAAAAACGTAAAAATACCGTAAAATAAAAGCTTTCGGCATGTGAGAAAAATGCCATAAACAAAGGAAAAACTGAAGACACAAATTTGTAATATATCTGAACTGAATTGACATAAAATTAAAACAAAGCAGCGGCTGTCTCTTCAAAAACAGCTATTTGGCACAGGACTCGGCGCGTCAGGGCGCTTTTTTAGTGCCCGCATTTTGAGGGCAAAACGGGGGAATTTTATCCTAATTTTTGCCGTTCCGTGGGCGGCTGTGCCCAGGGTGTGCCCGGGAAGGGGCGGGAGAAAGTGTGCAAAAAAGGCGGGGAATGGGTGTGAAACAGAAGGGGAAAAGTCCCCCAGACAAATAACAAGAAATGTTTTTCGTGCTCGGCATCAATGGTAAGTAAATAGCATTTAGTTAGTCTTTTTTGATATACTATTACAAGCTGATGGTACCGTCAAATTCTGGGTGCAGTTCTCGTATTGCGTCTCGGGCGAAAGCTTCAGGCACGGCAAACAGGCAGGAGTGGTGGTCCTGCCTACTGGGAAATATTCAGTTGATTGTATTATCGGTAGAGGAATGAAGTTGCAGTCCTCGCCCTTATATAGCGGGGACTGCTCCTTCCAGGTCTAACCGGTACCAGATGTCTTGATATCAGATCGTCTAATTCAAACAAGTCCGCTCCATTACTGCTTCGTCTTATAAACTCAACACACAGGGAGACTGCAATCGTGAAATTAATACTGTACTGCATATTTCCCTACGTTTTTGAATGACTATTCCCCCCGTTACAGCCTCACTGAAATTATAGAGGATCAGTTTTGCGTATATTTGTATATATACATTCTGCAGATCCATTGGGCAGAAGGAACTTGATGATACGGAAAGAGATATAGTAGATCTTTTTGCTTTTCGGCTCCAGATAGTCAAATATTCTTGAGGCAATAGATTTATATACTTCCGGCTGGGCTATTACTGTGTTTGTATTCCTTCTGGTCAGCCATCGTTCAAAAGTGATGTCAAATTCAGGCTCATCAGGCAGTTCCAGTTTTGAGAGTATGCTTCTGCAGGAGGGTTCCCTGGCACGGATAAGGAAGGAGACTCCATTTTCAATTGCATGCGCAAAAACATTAAAGGAAACATAGCCGCGGTCGGCGATTTGGTCCAAATATCGATGTCCGGACACAGTGTTGAAAAGGCTGCTGTTTGAAGATATAATCAGACTATAGAAATGGCCTCGTAATTGTATTCAAAAAAACAACTTACTTTCTGCCCACTTTTTGCCTTTGTTGTAGTTAATTATCAGATAACTCTGAAAATCACATGCAAAAACGAACCCTCAAAGCGGCTTAAACAGCCAGTTCTGAGAGGGCAGGGTAGAAATGAGGGTTGCCCGATTGAGGGCATTGACACACTGACTGGATTGCTGCTCTATTTCCGTCCAAATATGTAGAAATGAGGATTGCCCGGCCGAGGGCATGAAAATAAAGCGATATCAGGAAAAACAGCGTCTCTTCTTTGTTAAAGAAGAGATGCTGTTTTTGTCGGATGGATTCCGATGAAAACGGCAAGAACTGTTCAGGTTCTTCATTGGGTGTTGGGAATGGATTTAACTGACACAATAATTAAGGAAAAGAATATGAGAGAACCGGAAGGTTGAGGCCCTTCCGGTTCTCTTTTACTCTTTTTTTGCGACACTGATACTTCTTCTGTCATCTGTTTTTCTCCATCTCAGCAAGTACCTCATCGGAATAGCAGTTTCCAATATACTCAGTCTCGTACGGCACGATTTCGAGTGAATTTCAAGCTGCTCGGACTTATAATGAGAGCATACCAATACCAAAAAATAGAAGATAAACTATGTTTATATAATTTATGGTATCAGGCGATGCATCAATACTTTACTAAAGATGAGCAGAAGCAGAGATATAAAATGTTAAAGGAACTATTAGAATACTATCTAAATGAATGTAATCAGTATACTGAAGACTAGGCAGATAGAATTAGTTTATCTCAGTAAATAAATGGTTAGAAAAGACCTAAAAAAGGGAAAGTTTTGGTAAAATGAAGAAAACACGCTTCACAAAGGCATGCAATAAGGGGGAACAGATGAGACAGGAAAATATCGCTGTATTGCAGGATACATTGCGTATCCTGGATGAGGGCTATTACGTAACTGCAGGTAAAAGGAAGAAGCTGAAACTGACACGGGAGCAGATGGAGGAAGCCAGGGTTTTTCTTCCGGAGGATATTAAGGCTGTTTCTGAATCAAAGGACTTTCAGCATTTTTGCACCATGGGGCGGTGCGAGTACAGCTGCGAGAATGAGGATTCCTTTAGCCTTGCCAGGAGGAGGACAAGGGAGTTTTCCTATGACCTCGAAGAAAAGGATGCAAAGCCGGTCCTTGTACTGAATCTGGCCAATCCGATACATCCGGGTGGAGGAGTGAGAAATGGCTCGAAGGCGCAGGAAGAAGATCTGTGCAGGAAGAGCTCCCTTCTGTTGTCCCTCGAAAGTCGTAATGCTCTTCCGTATTATGAATACAACAGGTCTCACCACACTTATATGGGATCAGATGCCGTGATCATCCATCCCCAGGTCGAGATCATTAAAGATGATAAGAACGATCTCCTGGACGATACAGTCATCGTGGCAGTGATGACCTGCGCGGCGCCAATGCTCAAGAACGGTATTGAGGGATTTTCGCAGCCGGCGTATGAGGAAACGGTCTATCAGCGGATCATGGGAATGCTGAAGGTGGCGGCTTATCTGGGGTACAGGTATCTTGTCCTTGGTGCTTTTGGATGCGGGGCGTTTAACAATGATGCCCGTGTTGTCTCTGACCTGTTCTATAAGGCGCTCAAGGCATTCGATTATGACGGGATGAAAGAGAAAGATATGTTCCGGAGTATCGACTTTGCAGTCATGGATCATTCTGACAATCAGTACAATTACATGCAGTTCTCCCGCAATTTTTTGCGTTTTTACAGAGATGAGGACCGGACTGAGATCAGGCGCGCGAAAGAGAGGCTCAAAGAGAAGGAGGTCCATCTGGACGCTATACGCGGCTGCCTGTACGGCGGCGCGGTGGGCGATGCTCTCGGATATCCGGTGGAGTTCCTGGGCGAGGGAGCGATATTTTCAAAATATAGCAGAAAAGGGATCACTGAGTTTGAAAAGGACCATAAAACCGGGAAGGCACTGATCTCTGATGATACGCAGATGACTCTGTTTACTGCAAATGGTCTTCTTGTCGGAGATACCAGGGGATGCATGCGTGGGATCAGGGGATGGCCGAGAGGTTATGTGGCATACGCATATCAGGACTGGCTTTTGACACAGGAATCGTCTTTTGCTGAAGTGAACAGGCATGAGCGGTTCAGCAAGGGCGGCGGCCGATCCTGGCTTCTCGATGTCTCGGAACTGTATTCAAGAAGGGCTCCCGGGAACACCTGCCTCTCTGCGCTGGAGAGGGAGATGAAGGGAGAGTCTTATGATGACTATGTGGCAGCGAAGCGAAACAACAGCAAGGGATGCGGCGGAATCATGCGCGTTGCTCCGCTTGCAGTCGCTTACCGGCTTGAAATGGAGACGCTTGACATGGAAGGGGCCCAGCTGGCAGCGATCACGCACGGGCATTCTCTTGGATACATGCCGGCAGCAGTGCTGGTCCACATCATCAACAGGATCGTGTTTCCGCCTGATGGAAACAGACAGCCTCTAAAGGACATTATCCTGGAGGCCAGGGATACTGCCGCAAGGATTTTTGCAGATGATCCGAATCTCGGCAGGCTGACCGGGATCATCAATCTTGCGATCAAGCTGTCGGAGAACGATGAAGATGACCTCGACAACATCCATCAGCTGGGAGAAGGCTGGGTGGCGGAGGAGACACTGGGGATCTCTCTGTACTGCGCCCTCAGATACCGGGATGACTTTTCTGCAGGGATCATTGCTGCCGTAAATCACAAAGGTGACAGCGATTCGACAGGCGCGGTGACAGGAAACATCCTCGGTGCCATGACAGGATACCGGGCGATGGAAGAAAAATGGAAAAAAGACCTTGAACTGTCGGATGTGATTCTGGAGATAGCAGATGACCTCTGTCACGGATGCCAGATGTCTGAGTACAGCCGTTACTGGGATAAGGACTGGGAAACGAAGTACATTTATATGAAAAGGCCGGTCAGATAACAGAGGTCTCAATATTTGTGCCGGACACCATGAACAACTCGGTTCATGGTGTCCGGCACTTTGTTTTTTCTTCATTCCCCGGCCGGTTCTCCAGGTTGATACGACAGCTGTATTGTGCTTACTTCATCCGCAGCATTAAGCGGAGGCCCGTTTTCAAGAAGCTCCTCCTCCGTATAAGCATAATACTTGTAATTAGCATAAAGCGGTTCTCCGGGTTCGGGCGACTTTATCACCATAATGCCATGGTACACTGAATCCGGTTCGCATTTGAGCGGAAGGAACTCCGTGTCGTTGGATGAGCAATAAGAACTGATTTCATATGGCGGTACATATCTATTGACGACGAAAGTCCCACTAAGCTGTTCCCCCCCCGCTTTTGAAGTACAGGGGCGCATTATATCGAGAGGGTATTTCAAAAATGCTATATCGGTGGAAAAACCACCAGTATAGAGGATTGATGAAGGGGTGACGATGAGCTTGAAAGGATAACGGAATGATTATTGTTACGGAATTCACAGTTATACATTTCGGATCAATGACTTTTCAACCTGGAGATCCGATTCAATTAATCACTGGAAAACCCTCGCTTTCTAAAAAATCAAGTATTATCTTGAGGGCTTGCTGACAGGCCTGAACGGGAAAGGGATTAAAGAATTTACGACATTCAATAAATGCAAAATCCGGATCCCTGCCGGAGTATCGCTGGTGCCGGTAGAGAATCTGGTTGATGGATTCCAATGAGAACGGCAAGAAATGTTCGGGTTCTTTATTGGGTGTTTGGGAATGGATTTCAATATTTTGAATGATAATACAAAAATACGCTCAGGCGCTTCAGAGAAAAGCGATACCTTATACACACTTAATGCAGGTGCAGAAGTCATTGTAACAGGGGCAGTGGTTAATTCGTATGATCATATCTGGTTTGTTCTCGAAGACGGAGGATATGTCTATTGCAGAAATGTATCATTTGACATGAAAAAGAATACATTGACCGAATATTACGCATTACAGCATCTCAGAGAATACAAAGAAGACCCGGATGAGCTCTTTTACAGTCAGGGGGCATTGCTTGTGGCGTTGTTTACTGAAGAAGGAGGAAAATATTTCTATAATACCGTTTGCTCATATGCCAGTGATCTGGACTACACGATTCTGACTGATCACAATTGTATGGCGGTATCTTCAGAAAGTATGAGGTATATATTTTTTGGCTATTTGGCTGCCAGGCTTGGATTCACTGAAAGGGATACCGTGTTGCTGGCATCAAATGGAGAGGCTGTAAAACGAGTTTATGACAATGCAATGGATTCGATCGGTCAACTGATGAATGACACGGTCATTAATGCATCTCCGATTATGAGCGAATGGGTGAATATTGCATACAATACGATCTCTGCATACAAAACTATAAAGGATGCAAATGAAGATATGGAATTTGTGAACAACTGTAAAGAAATGCTGTGCGTAAGTGATGAGAACAGAAAGCTCATTTCTGTCGGGTATGATCTTGGAGTTGCTGACAGGGACTAATGGGTGCGTCATGGTGGCGTCAAGGGGATGGTTCTTCTGTATCTATTGGAGTTACCCGACACAACAGCTGGCTAAATGGCATTGACACGTTTCTAGCTTTTTGAAAGCTGCTGCTCGAATATTTCGTCGTACCTTCGCAAGTCAGCCATAAAGCATGCGGTCGGGGTAGTATCTTCCAATCGTACAAGGCTAATACCTTTCGTCCAGGGACCGTATTCATTTAGAATCCCCGGTCCTTCTGTGATATAATGTAGATAAAGTATATACAGATGGAACGGCAGGCCTTCCTACTATAGTGATTACTGGAGGAGATATATATGGGAAGCACGGATGATTTTAGGGTCAAAGAAGGCGTACTTGTAGAATACAGGGGCCCTGGCGGGGACGTGACGATCCCGGAAGGCGTGACGAGCATCGGGTATAGTGCGTTCTATGGGTGCGAGAGCCTTACGAGCGTGACGATTCCGGAAGGCGTAACGATTATCGGGGGTACCGAAAATTTAAGAGCTCCGGAAGAGGCTTATAAGGGGGACAAGCTATTTCCGCCTATGTAAGAGCAGAAATGGAGTTGATCGAGGATATGATGAGGGTGAGATTGTAAGTTAAATTCCATTCCACCTGCCTCAGACTGGAACTTGCTTTTATACTTTGAACTGGCAGTATTTGACGTTCTTTTTATTGCAATATAAAAAAATAGTGACTGAATCGCCAGACTAAATGAAGCAGACGGAGGCGATTATGATATTTCTCCTTATGTCCGGAGACCATATAGCAAGGGCATTTAATATTCATTCATCAAAGCGCCATAAAAGATTTTCGGGGCATGATATTAGGGGTTCAATAAGCCAAGAAACAGCAAGCGATCTGGCAGAAGCCGGATTGCTTATTTCATATTAATATTATTCAATGTCATTAAACAGGAGTGGCAGCTGGAGAATGGATCATGAAGCACACAGGGACCTTAAAATTGTAAACGGTGTTTTGAGAAAATATAATGGTAACGAAGAAAATGTTGTGATTCCCAGCAACGTAAGGCATATTCAGGAAATGGCTTTTATGGGCTCCAAATGTATCGAAGATAATTGCTGATAGTTTGGCAAAATATTGCCAAAGCAATGAGATTGACAGCATAGTAATTCAACCTTAGGGAGGGGAACATCTCCTTTTGGCTTGCTCAGTAAAAAAACGTGAGTATAAACGAAAAGGGGCTTATACAGCACCTTATCTGTAAGCGTTTAGTATAATAATCCTGATCTAATTAAGACAAAGAAAGAAAAAATGAAAAAAAGAACAATTATTGTTGATAAAATTAAAAGAGGTCATTATCTTTATTTTTTTTATTATTATCTCTATACGTTGTGCATGGACAGACATATTGCTGGAACATATAAGTATAATCGCAGTTTAAACAAATTAATCTACAATAATGAGAGAGGAGCATCTCCTGTCCAAAGCGCTTCATACAGGGTCTTGGATGTTCTTCTTCCTGAACTTGAGATAGGTGATGGAGATATTTTTGTTGATGTTGGCTCGGGCTGGGGAAGGCTTTTAGGATATTTATTTATTAAAGGAAAAAAGTGCAGAAAGTACTATGGTATTGAATTGAATAGCGAAGCGGCTGATCTTTCAAAGAAAATACTAAGAAATTATGACCAAGTGAAAATCATTAATGGAGATGCAACAAAAGTGATAATAAACGATGCAACCGTGTATTTTCTGTTTAGCCCTTTTGATAGAAATATTATGGAATTATGGATCAAACACATAGAAAATACGCATTCTTACGTGAAAGTCTATTACTTACATGCTATTCATGAAGAAGCATTTGCAAATAAATCTAAGTGGAGAATAATAAAGAGGAAGGTATTAAGACCCAAATATCACATACCGGTTACACTATGTGTGTATGAATATGGAAACAGATAGACTTTGGAGACAGATAAAAAACCTATATGCTTTCTGGATAAACATAAGCAATCGCCGGAGAATGGATAATGAAATGTACAGAGGATTTTGAAATTGTAAATGGTGTTTTGAAGAAGTTTAATGGTTCCGATGAAAACGTGGTAATTCCCAGCAGTGTAAAGCATATTGGAGAAATGGCTTTTATGGGTTCTACCAGCCTAAAGAGAGTTGTTCTTCCGGAAGGATTGCTGAGTATTGGATATTGGGCATTTAAAGATTGCGTATTCCTTGCTGAGATTGTTATTCCAGAGGGACTCACCAGCATCGGTTATTGGGCCTTTAAAGGCTGTACAAATCTTTCTGGAATTGCGCTCCCTGCAAGCTTGAAATATATCGAAGATTTTACTTTCGAAGGCTGTGTTAGTCTTAAGAATGTATTAATTAAGAAGGGGGTTGCCTGTATTGGGTGTGGCGCGTTTAAGAATTGCGTTAGTATTACTGGTATTACTATTCCGGACGGCGTTACAACGATTGAACGGTCGGCATTCAGTGACTGTACCCTTCTTGAGAGGATCATTTTTCCGGACAGTTTAATACGTGTTGGACAGAATGCATTTGCGAATACATTATGGTTGGAAACACAGCCGATTGGCATTATCAGAGCGGGGAATGTTGTCATTGGTTATACTGGAGATGATGTAAAAGTCCAAATACCTGAAGACACAATTAGTATTGGAGACGCTGCATTTAAAAACTCAAAATTAGTAAGTATTTCTTTCCCGGACAGCTTGACCAGAATCGGTAATAATGCATTTTATAATTGCAACGGTCTTATCAATGTCGTTCTTCCGAATAATTTGATTTTTATAGGCGAGAATACATTCTATAATTGCAGCAGTCTCAAGAAAATTGTAATTCCAAACAGCGTGTCATACATAGGGAGACAGGCATTTAGTCGATGTAATAGTGTTGAGAGCGTTAATATACCAGGAAGAGTGAAGAACGTTGAATACAAGACGTTTTATAACTGCAGCAATCTTAAATACGTCTCAATAATGGAAGGCACTGAAATTATCGGAGAGATGGCGTTTAAGAAATGCACAAAACTAACCAGCATCAATATCCCGAGCAGTGTGAGCAGCATTGGCGATTGTGCATTTGAAAGCTGCAAAAGCTTAAAGAGTATTGAAATTCCATTAGGTGTAAAAATCATTGAAAATTGTGCATTTGAAGACTGCAGCAGCTTAAAGAACCTCATTATACCAGACAGCGTAATTAGTATCGGGAGTGGTGCTTTTTATAACTGCAGCAGTTTAACAAGAATAATTATATCGAGCAGCGTGAGTCAAATCGGTACGAGTGCTTTTGAAGGCTGTGAAAGTCTTAAGGATATTATGCTTTCAGAGAACTTAACGAGCATTGCTGACAGGACATTCTACAACTGTAGAAATCTCACTGATATTACAGTTCCAAAAAAAGTCGCACGTATTGGGAAGAGTGCGTTTACAAATTGTATAAGCCTTACTGATATAATAATTCCGGATAGTACTAATTACATTGGGCCTGGAGCATTTTTGTTCTGCAACAGTCTTAAAAAAATCATCATTCCGGATTCTGTTACTGATATAGGCCATTATGTATTTTATGGCTGCGAAAACCTTGTTGATATTATTATTCCGGATAGGTTCGCTGGTTGTATTCAAAATGTCTTCAATGACTCTCCGTTCATAATTGACTAATAATAGGCGTATGTGAAACGCCGGAAGCCGCATAATTAATGTCTGCTCAATGACATTAATTCCACATAAGTAAGCCTGCGGATCACCGCCAAAAGGATGAAAGCCCGCAGAAAAGCCACACTCCGGAAGATGTATTGGAGGTATGCAAAGAATGTCAACTGTAAATAGAGAAATGTTTGAATACGGCTCAGCCTTAAAGATGGATGGACAATGCTCACCGAAAGGTGTAGATTCGCAGGTTAATTATAATGTTTTTATGGAAGATCGATATAATCATTTAGTTTCTCTAATTGATAAGGCAGAAAATCCGGAAGAGTTAAAAGAACTAAAATCCGGATTTATTTCCTTATCCGGATATAAGAAATCTGAAGAGTTTTTGAAAGAAGTTGAAAATAAATTAATGGGAATTAGTTTTCATGACGGTGGGAACTTGTATTCTTCAACAGAAAAGAATAAGGTAACGGAATGTTCTGAAGAATATGAAAATGATTGTAACGAAAGCGGGGACCTTACAAGAATTAAACAATTTATTAATGCAGAGATGGATGAAGAACTTATTGCGTGGAAACAGGAACGAAGAAAACGCATTGAAAAGAAGAAAGAGAAAACAAATACTCAATATCAAAAGCATAAAGATATAATTGCGAATAGAGAAGAAAGAATAAAAGATGAAATAAAAGAATTAAAAAAACAGCTGAATATAGAAAAAGGAGACACTTTCGAAAGCAAAAAAATCCAGAACAGGATATCTTTGTTGGAGTGTGTAATAAATGGACATGGTCAAATAGCCTTTGGCAGATATGAACAAGGTAAAGGCAATGAGGCTATCCTGTGGAGATTCTTAAAAACTGATGGAACGAAAGCACTTTTTATAAGTGAAAAGGGTTTGGACTGCCAAAGATATGATTCGCAAAAAAAGGATATTACATGGGAAAAATGTAGTTTAAGGCATTGGCTCAATAATGAATTTTTAAACAGTGCCTTTACATTAGACGAGAGAGCGAGAATCGTCAAAACAAGAGTGACAGCAGACAAGAACCCAAAATTCAATACAGATTCGGGGGAAGACACGATGGATAGGGTCTTTCTATTAAGTTTAAATCAGGAAGAAGAATTGTTTGATTCAGATGCTGACTGCAAGTGTGAACCCACAGATTATGTCAAAAAGCTGGGTGCGCTATTTGAATATGGACAGTGCTGGTGGTGGCTGCGGTCGCCGGGCTGTGTTTCGCGATATGCCGCTTATGTTAATGGAGGCGGCTCGCCAAATTACCATGGAAGTTATGTTAACTATACATTTTATGTGGTGCGTCCCGCTCTATGGATCGACTTGAATCTCTGATTTTGAGGGAAGAGGTCATATCATCATTAATGATTATCTGTGATATAATCGTCTTACAGGAGAAAAGATAATGAAAACATCATATATTGCGATCGATTATATTTGTAATCAAAAATGCAGATTTTGCCCCTGTTCAAAAGAACAGAGCAGATATCCATCTATATCGCTGGAAGAATTAAAAACGCTTGTAAGTGGGTTTATTGAGAGATCGCATATTGAAGAACTTGTAGTTTCAGGAGGGGAGCCTACGCTTCATCCTGATTTCATTTCTTTTTTAGAGTATGCTACTGATAAGGGGCTAAATGTTACAGTTCTTTCCAACGGCGAGAATTTCTATAACAGACATTTTGTTGAGAAACTGGCTTCTTGCGTTGATACTTCAAAAATTATGGTTACAACTACGATTCATAGCCAAATAAAAGAACAGCATGAATGGGTCAATCAGATAAGAGGAAGTTTCGACAGGTCGATCCGCGGATTATTAAATCTAATGGAACAGGGGATCAAGGTTACCATAAAACACTGTATTAATAAACAGAATAGAACAGATTTGAAAAAGTTTTATGAATTCATAGACTGTACATTTCCGGAAGAAGCAGATATTCAGCTCTGCAGCATAGATTACTGCGGACTTACTGAGGATGAAAAGAAAGACCAGATGGTCAGCTTCCCTGAAATAAAGCCATACATGGAGGAGATGTTCGATACATATATAGCAAACTTGGAAAAGGGAAGCAAAAGACACTTGTATTGTATAAATATGCCTTTGTGTGCTGCGGACCCTTATTACTGGGAATTTTTTGCATTTAAATCAGGAAATTATTCTAATTATGCGGCGCCAGTCGAAGCCGGAGAAAAGATACAGGCTGATGATGACGTTAAACCGATAACAGGAACATTTTGTGATGAGTGCAGAGAATGTATTGTTGAGGAAATATGCCCAGGTACTTATCGTACAGCTTTTGATTATTACGGGGGCCAAATTGTCAGAAAATATACGGAATGACTTCCAAAATAGCGGAGATTCTAAATAATGATTAGACAGTGGACTTTTAGTAAAGATAATGTTCATAAATATTTCCTTTCTCCTTACGTTTTTTGGGAGAATATTGACAATGTCATCATTATTGGCAGAAAAGAGAGAAATGATCGATTTGTCTGGGAATACAACACGGAGAAAAGCACAGCAATGTTTAAACGACTCGAAAATGGCATGAATTCAGATGAATTAAAAAAGGCTATTGCCAATATTACAGGAGAGTCTGATGCACTGGATTGGCTTTCGTTTTTTCTTCAGGAAGGAATTATTGAGTGATGGAACGGCTGGATGGATATCAAGTCTCTGGAACAGAGATTGTTTTTAAAGGTGCTTGGTGCTGTGTGAACGAAAAGAAAGCGGTGCTTTTAAATAATACCGGCCATATCATTTTGCTGGACAAGGAACTCTTTAACTCAGTAGTTAACAAAAGGATGGATGAGGACCTTGCTTTTAAATTGTTGCAGCGGGGATTTGCATATGTAAAAGGCTTGCCTGCCGATGATTATGAGGATGACATAGATATTAGCCCTCAGTTTTTTATGGTTGATTTCACAAATAGATGTAATATGGATTGTTCATATTGTCTGAGAGAGCGCGACAGACAGAACAGTAAGCCCAGGATCATCGACTATAAAATGTTAGATACAATTGCTGATTGTTTATCAAATTATTGTCAGAGCAATGGGATTGATCGCATAGTTATTCAGCCATGGGGAGGGGAACCTCTCCTCGAGAAAGATAAAATTCTCTATTTTCAGGATTTATTAATAGAACGTAAAGTCAATGCGGAATTCAGCATTGAGAGCAATGGCTTATTATTAAATGACAGTACGATAGAGGAATTCGCAAAAAGAAATATATTCGTCAGCATAAGCATAGACGGCTATCAAGAGATACAGGATTATCAGAGAAGATTGGTGGGGGGAAAGAAATCACACCCCTTAGTTTCAGATGCTATAAATCGTCTGAAAAAAACGGAAAAAGAGCATACAGCCGTTCTGGCGACGATTACAAAGTATTCTGCCGATAAAGTTGAGGATATTCTTGAGTATTTTGCTGTCGAATTAGGAATAAAAAGAGTCAAATTAAATTTCGTACATAAAAGTTCATTTGTTGACAATGAGAGCCTTTGCCTGAATCCGGAAGAGATCAGCGACTGCATAGAAAGATTATTCTATAAAGAGTTGGAACTTCTTAAAAGAGGTTATCAGATTTATGAATATAATATCTGTACTAAACTAAGGAACCTGGTTCTGAATGAAAAGGCCGATATCTGCGTGTGCAGAGGTTGTAACGGCGGAAAGAAAATGCTGACGATTGATTGCAAGGGAGACGTTTATCCTTGCGATGTGACGGATTATCCTGAAGAAAAAATCGGAAACATAAGCGATAAAAGAGATTTTATACAAATGGTTCAGGATTCTTTGGACCAAACTCCATATTTCATGAAAAAGCATGATGACAAATGTGATACATGTCCGTGGTATTATTACTGCAGAGGCGGCTGTACAGTGCATGTGAAATGTGCCGGAAAACCGGCGGGATCAATCGATGACATTGAATGTGCTACGAATACTGTTTTATATCCGCTGCTGGTAAAACTGATATTGGAAGAACCAGATATAGCTAATGCTTTGCTGGAACAGAATGCATTGGAGCTTATATAAGATGAAGAACAAGGATTTTTGGCATAAACGTTTTTCTGTCGGTCTGCCTTTGATGATCACAGCAGATGAGTTTCGGTCGTGTCTGGAAACGCATCATGATTATATAGATACGGTTTATCTTTCTTCGCCAATGGGAGATCGATTTCACGCAAGGGAGCAAATAGCAGAACAGCTTAAAAATAGAGAAAAAGTGGAGCTTTTTTGGAAGCTTGTGGAGATAATTAAAGATAAAAAATACGATATAAATCTCGAAATTGTCTTTAATACTCCCAAACTTATACCGGGAGATATAAAAGAAAGCAGAGAACTGTTTGATCAGCACGATATCAAGGTAGATAAGGTGGCAGTTCTGGATTCTATTGACTGGTATTATGATAGTGCTAAAGAGTATTTTCCTGAAGCAAAGATCGTGCAAAGCGTAAATAACATGAAAAATACTCCGGAAGGATTAAAGACTTATAAACATAAGTATGATGAGATAATTCTTGGGAGGCAATTGATCCGCAATACCGAAGCAGCTCGTACGGTAAAAAAATTGGGATCAAAATGTGTTTTGCTTCTTAATAATGGATGTTCGTTTATCTGCGGAGGATGCCGGGAAAAGGCTTATTGTAAGCGAATGTATGATAAAGCCAGGGAGATCCATTCTGCTGAATATTTATATGCACAGCAGAGTATTATGCCCTTTGAACTTCATGATGACTATTTTCCGCTTCAGTATTATGACTATTTTAAACTTGCAACAAGAAACGGCGATGCGGATTATATTAATAAAACATTAGACAGTTATGTGAATAATAAGACGGAAGAATATCTTGCTCAGGGAACTAAGTACTACCATCTTTGGGGAAAACTGGCGTGGCACATTCCGTATTATGATGAGTTTAACTTGGACAGAATCAGAGAAATCAAAAAGCAGATATGTGATTTTTCAGGTAGTGAATCTGAAAGGGTTTAACTATAAATCTATGAAAGGAGGAGAAGCAAATGAAAAAGATTGAAGTTTACTCTCAGAAGACAGGAAAGAAAGTTACTGTTAAGACTGTAAAGGCCAACGCAGGGTCATTCGGCTGGATTAAAACCGGATGGGCTAATGGCTGGAAAGCTCCTATCGACAAGTGAATCAAGTAAGATCTTGAAGTACGGAACAGGGCTGCCGTATAGAACCATTTACAGCGATTTGTGAATATGTGTGTATTACATAGGCATGGATCAAAGTGCTGTTTCTTTATACGGCAGCCTTGTTTTATGCTATTTCATAATTATTATCAATATTAGAGCCATAAAATCTGGAGTATATGCGTTAGGTGGAATGTTTTGGACAGCAAATTCTCTTTTTTAAACTATAAGAAAATACTGCTAGAGACGGACAGAACTATAAATGATATTTCTTCCTTATATATGCATAGAATTAATAGTGAATATGATTTTAATACAAGGAAGAAAGCAGCTTTATATTTTGAAAATAAGAAAACTATAGCCAGAATAAAAATGGGGTATATCTCAGATGAAAGGATGCCTCAGAAATTGTTGTTTGATGCAGACACAGAACGCCTATTATGTGAGCTTAATAATTATAAAAAGGAACTGGAAGTGTTCTACACATCACATGTTCGATACTTGTGGCATATGACTGATAAAACAGGACTTCAGAAGATTAATGCCTCCAGGAACTGTCGTGACGCTTTTCATAATGAAATCTTAGATGCTGTATTTGCTTCTTCAAGCTATGAAGGAAATCTTCTTTTTGCCGCCAGGGCAGTGGTCGGAAGTGCTTTCGTGCTAAAAAATCGAAAATGCATTTTTCCTGAGAATCCATTTTTAAGGGAATGTAAATTAAAAAAAACAGTATCCGAGTATTGCATAGCTGCAGATGGGTTTGAACCAACATTTGACTTCAGGTGTAATAAAATTGGAGAAGCCATAATACTCTTTAGTCGGGAGTGGACTCTTGAAAAGGAAAGTGTTAAAGGAATAGAAAATCAGATAGATGCACTCCCGGATGATTTTTTCTCTATATATGACAGCTACTGCTGTACTTCATTGAATCTGTGGAAAAATGTTTGTATGAGTCTTTACAACGCTTCCCCTGATCAAAAAAATCGAATACTGGATAAGCTTGTTCAGGATAAAGTATTAATTCATATATAATGACAAAAGAGGTGGATCTTGATATGAATGTTGCTATTTTAACATGGGGAGAGGAAGGAAAACGGCTTTATAACCTGCTGAGTTCTGACCTAAATCACGAATACCATGTGAAATGTATTGCTGAAGTATATAGTCATTTATGGGGATCTATTAAAAATGACAAAGGAGAAGAAATAAAAATTGGTTCATTAGCTCATGCGGTATTTATGTACAGGCAGAATCAAATTGACTATTTCATCGTTCCTTCACTTAATGAAAGCCCGAATGGAGAAACGATTGTCCGGAGAATCAAAAAATATGATATTCCGGAATCAGCGCTCTTATATGCTCCAATTACCATATTTAAGGACAGTACTTTAAGCGACGAAGAAAGAATAGCAAGTATTTGTTTATATAGAAAGCGCAAAGAACTGGATTATCTGGAGTTCCATGTCACAGACCACTGCAATTTAAACTGTAAAAATTGTTCAATGTTCAGCGGTCTGGTCGAGGGTGAAGTTTTTGCGGATTATGAAAAAACTCGAGAAGGTTTATTAAAACTAAAATCATTTTTCGATCATGTCAAAGTCTTTAGAATACTCGGAGGCGAACCTCTCCTTAACGATAGGCTTGAGGACTATATTTCTCTTGTCAGATCACTTTATCCCTATACTGATATAAGAGTCATCACAAATGGTATTCTGGTCAGAAGCATGAAACAGTCATTGATAAAGTCTCTTAAGGAAAATAAAGTCTCTTTTATTGTAACGGGTTACCCTGCATTGGAAAACATACACGATGATGTTGCGGAATTTTTGCGAGCAAACGAGATCAGTCATGTTGTAGGGCCAACTATTTATAGATTTATGAAAATATACAATAAGGAAGGAGACTCGGATCCTGAAGCGGCTTTTTGTCATTGTAATTGGCGTGGGACTTGTGCGAACATTAAAGAGAACAAAATAGCGACATGCTTTGTACCAT
The DNA here is from genome assembly GCA_002395235.1 of Lachnospiraceae bacterium UBA4260. GTDB lineage: Bacteria > Bacillota > Clostridia > Lachnospirales > Lachnospiraceae > CAG-791. Next base: position 16,602 of record DGWK01000005.1, read on the forward strand.
TCGTGCTGCCATATCTTGTTAACCATTTTGATTTGGGACAGGTCAGGGACGATACAATTGATCTTTTTGGGGAAGGACTCACTACGGAAGCACTATTTGATAGACTTAATCAGCCTATGGATGCATGCAGATACTGTACACAGAAGAGAATAATTGTGGATTGGGAGTTGATGGATAAGAACTCCAAGAACCGCATAGAAGATTGGACTGTATGACAGAGGATTATATATGTTTGAAAAAGACGTTGTAATTCCGGACAGAGATAATAAAACCTCTCGATTGCAGCTGGAATTGCTTAAAAAAACTGTATTTGGAAATAATAAAAAGAAGGTTATTAAAAACCTTGAAGTTTGGAATGGCATTCACTGTATGTTCAACTGTAAATATTGCTTTAGGGCAATTCCGTTTGTGACCCAAAAGCCATATGATATCAATTTGATGAAACAAGACTTTCGTATTCTTTCCCAAATAGCAGACATCAAGGATGTCACAGTAGGAGGCGGCGATCCATTTTACTTCCATAAAATGGACGAACTACTTCCATTTCTTTTTAGAGACATAAAGGTACAGACAGTTACGATCAGAACAAATGGGTTAACAATTCCTTCGGATACAGAATTGGTACTATTGAATAAATTTAGAGATACTGCTTTGGTCTCCTTGCAGATAATGGCATCTTCCGGAGTACTATTTGAACGAATACTGGAATTTCAAAAGAAATTAGATTATGCTGACGTGAACTATCTGTGTGTCGATCAAACAGCAAGCGGATTATGGACTGACTGCGGAAGGCCAAGTAAGAGGCATCATTATCAATCGGCAAGACGTTCATATCTGGAATGTGAAATAAAGAGACACCCTACATTATTCGACGGTATTTTGTACGGATGCCCGCGGGGAGTAAATTACAGGGAGATAACAGGTAATGAACTCCCGCATTATGAAATGTTGAATCTCAGGATGAGCAGAAATATGAATATTGCAAGAGCTTTGTTTGAAATCGTCACAGAGTCAGAGGAATACAGAGAATATTGCAGATGCTGTCTGGGAAGATCCGCCCGCAATCCTTTAAGATGCTCAAGCGATGAAAAATGGACTTCGTGACCGTAGAGGGGAATACTGTGTGATAACTATTCCAAATGTCTGTAATGTGTAACTGCTGAACGTTTTATATAAAATTAAAGATTAATATGTTTTATGGATTATGAGAAGATAAGCTTTTATGAAGAGATACTTAAGCAGTATCGTATAATGTATGCAGATAAGGATGTCCCTTTATCTTATTTTGAAATATGGACCGGGCAATGTTGTACTTTAAGATGCCGGGATTGCTGTCATTTGATCCCAAAAGTAAAGCAGCGCATCTATGATATTGAAGCTCTTATTGAGGACTACACGAGGGTTGCGGATGTATGTGATATTGAATGCCTGTCAATAGTTGGAGGCGAGCCTTTTACTCATCCTGAACTGGCAAAACTTCTGCGAAGCGTAAAGGATAATCAAAGAATTAAATCGGCAAAGATTATTACAAACGGAACTATTAAGCCGAATCCTGATATAATAGCGGCTTTGAAGGAACTTAAGGGAAAATTTGAAGTACATGTAGATGGGTATAGGATCAACGAGAAAAAAGCCTTTGACTTTTTCGAATTGCTGGAGAACGAAGGAATTCCTGTACAGCTTTCAAATTATAAGGCATGGAAATGGAAGCGTCTTGATCCGCCTGATGGTGTTACTTTTACACCGGAGCAAACAAAGAGAAATTTTGAATACTGCTGGGACAAGAAGTGTGTATCTTTGGCGGAGGGAATCCTGCACTCCTGCTTCAGAGGAATTGTATCTGAGGAAGTATATGGCCTTCCGATGAATGATTATGAAGATATTAGAATAAACAGCTATGATGACCCCATAGAACTCAGGGCTCGTATTGCAACAGCTATTCACAGGAATATGTATAAAGAATACTGTTTGAAATGCTCGGGAATGAGCAGATATAACTATGATGAGGTAGAACCCGGCATTCAGATGACAACCAGGTGAAGAACTAATGGATTGTAAATTGACTCTTGGAATACTGATAACCAGGCAATGCAACTTTTCCTGTGGCCATTGCATGCTTTCGTGTACCGGTAATCAATCATTGATCAGTCATCCGGTACTTATGCGATTCTTTGAAATTGTTGGAAGGCTGCGTCCCAACACGGTTTCTATCCTCGGCGGTGAGCCTTCACTTTTTATAGATACCGTAGAAGAAATCGTAAAACATGTTAAGCCGTATTGCCGGGAAATCCGAATGCTCAGTAACGGAAGTTTCCTTCTGAACACAGAGAAGGAAAAACGTATCCGTAATATGGACATTATAGTTAGGATCACTGATGATGAATATCATAGGCAATGGTGGCCGAATGGCTTTGAAGAAAAATTGTATTCGTCAGGATATACTATTGTGAGACATAACTTTGGCAGTGATATGTTTCCTGTAGGAAGGGCTTCTGAGAAATATAAGTACTGTTCTTACAGTATGCCATGTACTCTTCTCTTAGGAAGTATGGCAGAAGAGCGCGACAATGAGAGACGTATAATGATACAGATGGATGGTGGAGCTAACCTCTATTGTCCGACTTTAGAGGCAACTTTGGCAAATGTCTTTGAAGATGAGATTACTTATGAACTTTTGACCAAAAGGGAGAAAATCCTGCGGAATTACCTTTTTTCAAAAGTAATCAAAAATCCCTCTGATTTATATGTTAATAAAACATGCAATGAATGTCCGAATTATAGAGTTACCCGAAACTATATTTATTATATGGATAAAAAAGTCGCGGATTGTGATAGTTTGTCAGGAGAAGAGAGAGAGATGGACGGCAATATTTTAAATAATATATTGATAAAAGAGTATTGGGGTAAATATTCGCAGTCGCAAAGAGGGAAAATAATCAGCAGGATCGCGAGGAACTATGGGATCAGTTCATGCATAGTTAACAAAGACATAATGATATCGTCGAATGAAAGTTGGACGTATGAACTTCCGACATATGGCATTTCAAACCAGAATAACTCCGGAAGATGCTGGCTTTATGCTGCACTGAATGTTCTGAGACAGACAGTGAATAAAAAATATGAGTCTGATAAATTCTTTTTCTCTGCAAATTATCTTGCCTTCTATGATTTACTTGAGAAAGCCAATTATTTTTTGGATATGATGATAGATTTGGCGCCCCTTGACGCGTCCGACCGCACAGTTACTGAGATTATTAAAAATCCCGTACAGGACGCCGGCCAATGGCATTATTTTGTCGATCTTGTGAAAAAATACGGTCTCGTTCCTGATTTGGAGATGAAATCTACTGCATGCTCATTGGACACGTCAGAAATGATTGGACTGCTGAACAGAATGCTCAGAAAGGATGCAGCAGAAATACGGGATCATTATCGAAAGAATAGATTTTTAACCAAAGATGGCAGGGAAAAGAAAGACATGCTATATAGAGTTTTTCGCCTGCTTGCAATATGTTTGGGTGAACCCTGTGGAACAGTTGGTGAAGTCCATATTGGCAATAAGATATTCCAAAAAGGAATGACGCCTCAGGAATTTGCTATTGAGTGTATAGGATCTATGGATCAGTTTGATGAATATATACCGCTTATTAATGATCCCATGAGGTGTCGGTCATTTGATATGTGTTATGAAATAGAATATCGAAAAGGAATGTCTGACGGATCGAACGTTCGGCTCCTCAATGTCCGCATGGATGAGATGGAAAAACTAATTATGACTCAGCTCTCTGACGGCAATCCCGTTTGGATCGGCGCGGATATGTCATTTTTTGTCGATAAAGAGAGAGAATTTTGCGATGAGTCGGTGATGGATATAAACAGTCTGATTCTCCAGAACATGCAGATGGAAAAAGGGGACGCGTTAGAACTTCAGGTTTCACAAATGACTCATTCAGTTGTCTTAAAGGGCTTTAAAACAGATGAAAGTGGGAATCCTGTGAAATGGATCGCTGAGGACTCTCATGGGACAAATGCAGATAGGAAGGGAATGCTGACTCTTACTGAGGATTTTATGAAAAAATATGTCTATGAGGCGGTAATACTTCGGAAATATCTTAAACCATCCCAGATAAGTATTTATGAAGGTGAGGCAGAGAAACTGCCGAGATGGGATCCGATTGGAGTATTGGCAAGATGAGAAAGTGGAAATCCGACAGAATAGAAACGATATTTGCTCATTCAGCTGAAGAGGAGCATGCCGAAAAAATAAAGGCTGTGCTAAAAGACTATTACCCGGAACTTGATCCCCGGGAACAGCGAAGTCTTCCTGAGATTTTGGACAAGCTCTCAGCCTGGAAAGAGTTTGATGACTTCAGCAGTATTATAAACGGACTAAGAAGTGAGGTCTTATACAAGAGCAGAGTGCATGGAATATGGCATATTGAACGTACAGCTCTGTGGTGTGGTATCCTTTGCATGGAGCTCGGCGTTAAAGGGCGGATGATGGAACTCTGTACTGTCTCTGCACTGTATCATGATATTGGAAGAATAGATGAAAGAGAAGATGGAGAACATGGCAGGAGAGGTGCAGAACTGTTTAAGAATGCCTTTCCGGAATATACAGGCCGGGAACGGGATTTGATATGTGCGCTAATAGAAGCACATTCACTCAATGACAGTGATAGCGGTAATATTATGGAAAAGTTTGCCTTAAATGACTATGAACCGGAATACCAAATGCTGCTTAAAATTCTAAAAGATGCTGACGCCTTAGAACGATTCCGTCTCACAGAACATTCACTGGCTACACATTATTTAAGGAATAAAATATCTCTTTCCTTTGTGGGAGCTGCGCTTGATATGGTTTTATACCAAAATAATAACAATGAATAAAAAAAAGGACTTATATTATTCAGGTAAATATATTGCTAACGTTTTCAAATATTCAAAAAAGAAAATTAATCTTTTCTTCTTAGAGGTATGGACGGGCAAGTGTTGTTCTCTGCGCTGCAAGGATTGCGTACACATGATTCCGTATCTTAAGCCGGTGTTGTTTGATATTGATAGCTTAATACGTGATATCGAAATACTCTCACAATTTTGCACGGTTAATTACCTTTCTATTGTTGGCGGTGAACCTCTTACAAATCCTGATCTTTATAAGCTGGTTGATTATATCGGACAAAATCCGGATATTACCTTTTGTAAGCTTTTAACTAATGGAACAATCATGCCCAGCCAAAGGCTCATGGAGTCAATGAAAGCCGCAGGGAAAAAGTTCATAGTACATGTGGATCAGTATCCGGGAACTGAAGAAACTTCAACAATGATCTATCAGAAGATCGCATCAGCCGGGATAAGGTGTATTACTCTTCGACACAGTGTATTCAAAGAAATGCACTGGAAATATTTGGGAGGCGTTGATCAAAAAACGCTTCCTGAAGATATGAGCCAGGATATTTATAGAAGCTGCGGGCTCCGTGGCTGTTATACTCTGGCGGATGGTGAATTTACAGCCTGTCCCAGGGGAATAACAACTGAGGAAATATATGATGTTCCTAAGAATAAATGGGAGAATATCAACATCCGAAAGCTGCCCAATAATGTATGGGGCAGGGCACGTTTGGCAACTTCTATCGATCAGGGGATTTATAAGGATTATTGCAGGAATTGTCTGGGTATTACTGAACTCAATCCTCTTACTGTTGATGCAGGCGTTCAATTAGAACTGAGAGATGTATCTCATGAATAGAATGGATGATGCGATTAGAGCTTTTGAGAAGAAACTTGATTCTTGTGGCGACAAGAAAGAAATAAGAAGTGCTGACTTTGTATACCGCTATCGAGTATATACTGTATCGACTGAAAGTGCATTACGGGCAGTCGGAAGAAAAAAGAAAGAAGCTGCTTTAATACGGATGATGGGAGCGCAGCTGGAGGAAAAATTCTTAGAAGAGCCGCTCGATTATGTAATGGAAATAGTCAAGCAAATTGGAGCACCGGTTTTGGATGAGATTGAACGACTTCGCCATATAATGAGTGGAATTCTGGCAAAAGAAGGGGAACTTATTCACTTTTCAGGAGAAAACGGTTTGCCTGAGATAAAGGCTCTTTCTTCAAAGCCTAATATGTATGGCACTGAGAATCGGAAATGTGTATTTGCAACTTCTGATGAAACATCAAAAGCACTATATGCTGCAAGGGTCACTGCCGGCGGAATGACAGTTGACCGGGAAAAATGCATTTTTAAGAATGATCCTTTTTCCGGGTATCGTGAAGGAGAGTATATTTTAAAAAAGCGCGCTTATGCATATATTCTTAATCCGGAGGATTTTATGCCTGTAATAGACTTTACAGTTGACAAAGTCGGAAAGTGCCATATCCATTTTGAAGGGGAGTGGATGTCTGAAAAAGAAAGCGTAAGACCTAAAGCTTGCTTTGAAATTGACTCGGTGAAAGAAAGCTCATTTGATGGAATCGAATTGTTGTATGAGTCAGCGGATGGCAGTACAGTTCCGGTCTTGAGCATGTAGGCCCGAAAGTCTCATAGATTTGCTTTGTGTTGCAGTTGTTAAATATAACAAATAAAAAGAACCCGAAAGGCCTTTTTTTTACGGGCTTTTCGGGTGCTTTCTTCGTAGCGAGAGGGGGACTTGAAC
>DGWK01000005.1:23336-28909 GCA_002395235.1 Lachnospiraceae bacterium UBA4260
GCTCTAGCCAGCTGAGCTATCTCGCCATATTTGTTTGCCGCTTCATCAGTCAGCTTTTATAGTATACGAAACGCTTGAGTATTTGTCAACTCCAAAAAATAAAAAAATCGGGACAATAATATGCTAATATTTTGGGAGGATATTTGTTAGAATCTAAACTATGTATTAATGCTTTACAAGAGCTGAAAACAGTTGACGAGAATAATGCCATGAGCATGTCTCCATGTGTTGAATAGACAGAACAGGACCAGCATTAAGACCGGGAGGATAAAAATGACAAGACTTATACGTGTGATCGCGGCAATGTTCATAAGTGTTGCTGTAACTGTCGGCAGCGCAAATTTCAGCGCGGCCGCCGGGGAGGTGACAGGATCAGAAGCGGAAGCAGGGGAAAAAGAAGAGGCGTCGAAATTTCTGGTGGCAATCGATGCAGGACATCAGGAACACGGAAACTTCGGGCAAGAACCGATCGGGCCGGGCGCATCCGAGACCAAGACGAAAGTCGCCGGCGGGACCAGAGGAACCTCTACGGGCGTACCGGAATACGAACTGACGCTCGACATCAGCCTGCAGCTGCAGGAGGAACTCCAAAACAGAGGGTACGAGGTTCTCATGATCCGCGAGACCAATGACGTGGATATCACAAACTCCGAGCGTGCGCAGATGGCCAATGAGGCGAATGCGGACGCGTTTATAAGAATACACGCCAACGGATCGGAGAGTTCATCCGCCAATGGTGCCATGACCATCTGCCAGACGCCTTCGAATCCTTATAACGCTGACCTCTATGAAGAATCCAGAAGGCTGTCGGACTTGGTCCTGGATGCCTATGTCGAGGCTACGGGAATAAGGAAGGAATACGTCTGGGAGAGGGATGACATGAGCGGCATCAACTGGTGTGAAGTCCCGGTCACGATCCTGGAAGTGGGCTATATGACCAATCCTGACGAGGATGAAAAAATGCAGGACGATGAATTCCAGAAGCTGATGGTCAAGGGAATAGCAGATGGCATAGAAGCATATCTGAGTGAAAAGAAAGGCGATGGGCCCGCAACGGAAGGAACCGGGGCGGCAGCGGGTGCAGAAACGAGCTCCGAAGAGGAGAAAGGTACGGAAAACGCATCTGCAGGCGAGACGGCCGAGGGAGAACAGCCTGCAGAAGGGGAACCCAATGAAGAAGACAATGAAGAAGAGCGCAGGCTCGAGGAAGAACGCCGAATCGAAGAGGAACGCTTAAAAAAAGAGAGGGAAGAAAAGGCGAAAGCCGCTAAGGAGGAACTGTCCCAGGCAGGTACGGTACCCGCCAGGAAAACAGAGAAATCAGCCGATGAGATGAACCGCATTGTCGAGGATCTCTGCAAGAGCATTCTGGGAAGCGGCAGCGAAGGCCAAAAAGAAGAAATCGATGCGGAGATGAGCGAGCTGGAGAAGGAACTCAGAGACGAGATCGGAAAGCTCGGAGGAAAGTGGTCTCTGTACATGAAACGGCTCGACACGAATGAGACGATCGGCATCAATGAAGATGAGAAAATGGTCGCGGCGAGCCTGATCAAGCTTTTTGTCGCCGGCGAGTTCTATACACTTTGTGAAAAAGGCGAACTGAACGTAGAAGACTATTCCACCCAGCCGGATCTTATGATCTCCGTCAGCGACAACGGCGCGGCAAACACGCTGATCAATGCGTGCACGATGGAGAAAGTCAACGAGTTTTCCAAAGAATATGGTTTTAATGAGACGGAACTGAACCGCCGCATGCTCGAGTGGAACGGAACGGAGAATTACACTTCGGCGAGAGACTGCGGAGTACTTCTGGAAGAGGTGCTGAACGGAAAATATGTCTCTGAGGCGGCTTCGGAACGGATTCTGAAAGCGCTGAAAAATCAGGACAGAAAAGGGAAGATCCCGGCGGGCGTACCGTTTGAGGTGGAGACGGGCAACAAGACGGGTGAGCTCGATAATGTCGACAATGATGCTGCAATCGTATGGTCTCCGAACGCTACCTATATCCTGGTCATAATGAGCAGCGATACGTATGGAAGAATTGACGAGATCCGCAAGCTCTCCTCCATGGTCTATAAGTCCATCAACCCGGACGAGGGGAGTGACAAAGCGGCACAGGAGGGGGAAAACAACGGCGAAGCGGTGGCGGAGCAATCAGAAGACGACAGCGCGGCAGAATCTTCAACGCAGTAACGTATCATACTGATATACAAGCGCAAGTTTTCTCTGATATAATAATCTTCACATAATCTTTAAGATGAAAAGGGGGAAATATGCAATTTTTAAGCAGTCTTATGAAAAGATACACGGGCACGAGCCTGATCCTCAGGATCGCCATCGGCCTGGTGATCGGCGCCATCCTGGGCGTAACGCTGAAAAGCTGGACCTGGATCGGAATCATGGGAAGCATGTTTGTCGGCGCGCTGCGCGCCGTGGCGCCGGTCCTGGTGTTCGTACTGATCATCAGCGCACTCAGTTCCGGAAAGAGCAAGCTGGACAAGAAATTCGGACTGGTCCTGTTCTTCTATATGCTCAGTACATTTCTCGCGGCAGCGGCCGCAGTGGCAGCCAGTTTCATGTTCCCGGTGACCATGAAGCTGGGCGAAGCCGCGCAGTCTGACACGGTTCCTCATAACGTGTGGGAAGTCCTGCAGAATCTTCTGCTGAAGATGGTGGAGAATCCGGTGTCGGCTATTGTAAACGGCAACTATATTGGCATCCTGTTCTGGGCGGCCGTTCTCGGCATCGGTTTTTCCAAGATCGCGGCACCGGAAACAAGAAGAATGCTGCAGGACGCCTCCGAGGCGGTATCCATGGCAGTGCGCGGGATCATCAACCTGGCGCCTTTCGGAATCTGCGGCCTGGTCTTCAACACTGTCTCTGAGTACGGACTTGCGATCTTCAAGGATTACGGTCAGCTCCTTCTGGTACTGGTCGGCTGCATGATGTTCGTGGCGCTTGTGATCGATCCGCTGATCGTATTTATTTACCTCAAGAGAAATCCTTATCCGCTTGTCTTCCGCTGCCTTCGTGAGAGCGGAATCACCGCATTCTTTACGCGAAGCAGCGCGGCCAATATTCCCGTCAACATGGAGCTCTGCGAGAAACTCGGACTCGACAGGGATATGTACTCCGTATCCATTCCGCTGGGCGCCACCATCAACATGGACGGCGCGGCGATCACGATCACGGTCATGACTCTCGCGGCGGCCAACACACTGGGAATCCACGTGGACATTCCCTCCGCTCTGTTTCTGAGCGTGCTGTCCACACTGGCGGCCTGCGGCGCATCCGGTGTAGCAGGCGGATCCCTCCTGCTGATCCCCATGGCCTGCTCGTTGTTCGGCATTTCCAATGACGTGGCCATGCAGGTCGTAGGCGTCGGCTTTATCATCGGCGTCGTGCAGGACAGCGTCGAGACAATGCTCAACTCCTCTGGCGACGTCATGTTCGCGGCGACCGCAGAGTACGCCACATGGATCAAAGAGGGCAGGGCGGACGATCTTCCCACGTTCCTGGGCGGTAAGAAGAAGGTAGAGGTCTGATCGTCTGACAGCGCGGCCAAAACAGTGACAGACCGCAGCTTTAGCCATTAAGTAATCATTCAGCACTTCCAGAGTACCGGTGCAATGCATTCGGGACTTGGAAGTGCTGTTTTTTCTTTATTTTTTAGTATTAAATCATTCTGCGACATTGCGATTTTCCCGAACTTGCTTTATGATACAGGTGCAAATTGGCTCGTGCACGAGCCTTGATCATGTATTGGGACGATGAACAGAAGAGAGGAAAGGAAACGAATGGCAGATTTTGAGAAGATTCTGAGAGAGACCAGCTATCCGGGACGCGGCATTATGATCGGAAAAACGGCCGACGGAGAGAAGGCAGTGACCGCCTATTTCATTATGGGAAGAAGCGTCAACAGCCGCAACCGCGTCTTCGTCGAGGACGGCGAAGGAATCCGCACGCAGGCTTTTGACCCTTCCAAGATGGAAGATCCCAGTCTTATCATCTATGCGCCTGTCCGTGTCTACGGCAACAAGACGATCGTAACAAACGGCGACCAGACGGATACGATCTATGAGGGACTGGACAAGCAGTACACATTTGAGCAGGCACTTCGCAGCAGAGAATTCGAACCAGACGCGCCCAATTACACGCCCAGGATCTCCGGCGTCATGCACGTGGAGAAGGGCAAGTACAGCTATGCAATGTCTATTTTGAAGAGTGATCAGGGAGATCCTTCGTCATGTCTCCGCTACACATTTGCGTATGAGAACCCCAAGGCGGGAGAAGGCCGCTTCATTTCGACCTATATGGGCGACGGCAACCCGCTCCCCAGCTTCGAAGGCGAACCCAGGGCGCTGGAGCTGGATGCATCCTTCACCGAGAACATCGATGTCTTCACGCAGCGCGTGTGGAGTGCTCTCAATGAGGACAACAAGGTTTCCCTGTTCGTGCGCTTTATTGATATCGCGACAGGAACCTATGAGACCCGGATCGTCAACAAGAATCAGTGAGTAAGGAGAACAAGGCAGAAATGAAAGAAATGGAACTCAAATACGGCTGCAACCCCAATCAGAAGCCTTCCCGCGTTTTTATGGAAGACGGCTCTGACCTTCCTTTCGAGGTCCTCTGCGGAAGACCCGGATACATCAACCTTCTGGACGCCTTCAACGGCTGGCAGCTGGTAAGCGAACTTAAGAAAGCAACCGGCAAGGTCGCGGCGACTTCCTTCAAGCACGTCTCCCCCGCAGGCGCGGCGATCGGCCTTCCTCTGTCCGATGTCGAGAAGAAGATCTACTGGGTAGACGATATGGGCGAGCTGACCCCTATGGGCAGTGCTTACGCGCGCGCAAGAGGCGCGGACAGAATGTCCTCCTTCGGCGATTTCATCTCCCTCTCTGATACCTGCGACGTGTGCACCGCGAAACTGGTTTCCAGGGAAGTCTCCGACGGAATCATCGCTCCCGATTATGAGCCTGAGGCACTTGAGATTCTCAAGAAGAAGAAAAAAGGCAATTACTGCGTGCTCAAGATCAATCCTGATTATAAGCCCGCCGCACTTGAGAAAAAGCAGGTCTTCGGCGTCACTTTCGAGCAGGGCAGAAATGAGCTGGTCATCGACGACGCTCTGTTTGCCAACATCGTGACTGAGAACAAAGAGCTGCCCCAGGCGGCCCGCGACGACATGGCGATCGCGCTGATCACCCTCAAGTACACCCAGTCCAACTCCGTGTGCTATGTCAAGGGCGGCCAGGCCATCGGAATCGGCGCCGGCCAGCAGTCCAGAATCCACTGCACAAGACTTGCCGGCAGCAAGGCTGACAACTGGTATCTGCGCCAGTCTCCCCAGGTTCTGGGTCTTCCCTTCAAGGAAGGCATCCGCAGAGCGGACAGAGACAACGCCATCGATCTGTACATGGGCGAGGACTACATGGACGTTCTGGCGGATGGCAAGTGGGAAGCACTCTTTACGGAGAAGCCCGCTGTCTTTACCGCAGAGGAGAAGAGAGCATGGCTGGACGGCAATACCGACGTGACACTCGGTTCTGACGCCTTCTTCCCCTTCGGCG
>DGWK01000005.1:28991-79887 GCA_002395235.1 Lachnospiraceae bacterium UBA4260
TTCCGCAGCGGCGTGAAGTATGTCGCGCAGCCCGGCGGCAGTGTCAGAGACGACAATGTCATTCAGGCCTGCAACGACCACAACATGGTCATGTGCTTCACCGGAATCCGCCTGTTCCACCACTGATCCGCGAATGCAGATGAGGAGAACGCTGCCGGGAAAGGGCAGTACGGACTTCTATCTGACAGAACCTGAAAAGGGCGGATTGAGCAGCGAACAGCAGCTCTATGTGGCGGACCTCGTGATGGATTACCGCCGCAGGTATCCGGAGCTGATGATCAATGCGGTCTGGGATTTCGGAATGGAAGAGGGAGACCCTGTTCAGGGCGAAAAGTACAGCGTGTTTGAAGAGAGCAGGGACAATGCTGTCTACAACGCACAGATGCTGACCATTTCAGTCAACCACGCCAGAGTCAGGAAAATGACCTGTGAGGCCGACAGGGCGGAGATCCGGGACATAGAAGGCTATTATGACAGGTACGCGGATCTTCCCGCACGCTATGCGCGCAGGCAGGGCGAACTGCTGACGCAGGGAGTTCCCTGGCCGCAGATCGAGAACCTGATCACGGAAGAGATGGGGATCACGCGCTGCGCGGAGAATCTGATTCCCGTCGGCGAGCGCTATTTTGCCGATGTGCAGGCGATCCGCATGCTGGAAAACACGCAGAGTATAGAAAGGCTGCTGATCCATGAGATCGGGCACATGCTCTCCGAGGAGAGCGGAGCCGTCGACCACAAAAAGATCAGAAAGCTGTTCACAAAGTGCAGGGACGGATTTGAGAATATTTACGAGTTCTGCGCGGAGTGCTTCATGGCTTCGGAGCTGACTGACCGGATCGAACTGGCCAATGAATACAGGAGGACGCTGCTGAGCGTCTTATAACGGAAAAAAGAGCTTGGACCGCAATAAAATGTGATCCAAGCTCTTTTTAATGCTGTTCAGGTCAGGTCTTTTACCAGATGTTCGCGAAGGTAGTTCATGACTTCCCGCCTCGTTATGATGCCGATAAAGGCGCCGGTGTCGTCGACGACCGGTACAAAGTTCTGTATGGCGGCCGTGGCGAGTAGATCTTCCATGTCGGCGTCGGCTCTGACCGCTCCGTAATCGCGTCTTCTGGTGACGGATTTCAGCGGCTTGTTTCCGATTTCGGATACGGTGCCCGATGTGCCGTAATACAATTCGCGAAGAAGATCGTCGTTGGCGAGAGTGCCTTCATATCTTCCTGAGTTTTCGTTGATCACCGGTACGGTCGTAAATTTGTACCGGAGCATCTTTTCAATGGCCTCGCCTACGGTATCGGAGGAGTAAACGAATCCGACATCTTTCTTCGGGGTCAGAAAAAAGAGAATATTCATATAGCGATCCTTTCTGTTACTGGATGTAGAGTATGTTTCTGCCGAGCTGCTCGGCGGCCGCTTTGCCCTTGTAGTGCTCGACGATGGCAAGTCCGAAGGGAATGGCCGTTCCCATCGCGCGGCTGGTGATGATGTTGCCGGCAGTGACCGCGTTTTTCTTCTCGAGCTTCGCACCGCCGTCGATCATGATCTGCTCCACACTGGGGTTGCAGGCGGCCGGAACTCCCTTGAGCAGTCCCAGTTCGGCAAAAATAGAGGGAGCCGCACAGATCGCGGCGATCATTTTTCCTTCCGCATGGAAGCGCACGACCTGGACCATAAGGGACTCGCACGCCTTGAGATTGGGCGTTCCGGGAATTCCTCCGGGAAGCACGAGCATGTCGTAGTCGTCAAAATTCAGATGATCGATCGTGGTGTCGGCGACCACCGTCACATTGTGGGAGGTGACGACAACGGGCGTACTGTTCACGGATACCTTGGTGCACGGGATGCCTGCGCGGTATAACAGATCGGCTACCGTGAGCGCCTCGATGGTCTCACATCCGTTTGCAAGAAAAAGGGCGACCTTGCGGTCATTTGTAATATCGGACATGGCAGAATACTCCTTAAATGCAATAACTGATTAATAGTACAGTTCCTATTATAAGATAAATCCAAAAGAAAAGTGTGAAGTGTCAATAAAAGTTCTATAAAAATGTCTGCTCATTTGGTACAATATACTTGGTTAAATTTGTGACAGCTTTATGCGATATGCACATAATACAGGAACGCTGAAAGGAGAAGGATATGGTAACAAATGACGCTACCCTGGTGCGCCTTAAGCACAGGATCATGGAGGAGACAGCCAGACTGGCGTGGGATGGCAAACTCGATGAAGAAAACAAAGAGAAGCTGATCTACGAGATCATTCCCGGCCCCATGGCTACATACCGCTGCTGCGTATACAAAGAGAGAGAGCTGGTCAAGCAGAGAATCAATCTGTCTCTGGCAAAGTGCCCGGACGGGATTTCCCAGTCCGAGAATATCGTTCAGGTCATTCGTCCCGCGTGCGAGGAATGTCCTCTTTCCGCTTATACAGTAACAGACAACTGCCGTCTGTGCATGGGTAAAGCGTGCATCAACTCCTGTAAATTCGGCGCGATCTCCATCGGTGAGCGCAGGACCCATATCGATCCCAATAAGTGCAAAGAGTGCGGCATGTGCGCTAAGGCCTGCCCTTACGGCGCCATCGCACACCTGGTCCGTCCCTGCAAGAAGGCCTGCCCTGTCGGAGCGATCACTTACGATGACCACGGCATCTGCGTGATCGATGAGAACAAGTGCATCCAGTGCGGTCACTGCATCCACTCCTGTCCTTTCGGCGCCATCGGTTCCAAGACCTATCTGGTCGACATCATCAACGACATCCGCGCAGGCAAGGAAGTCATCGCGATGGTAGCGCCCGCTACGGAAGGCCAGTTCGGCGGCGATATCACCATGAAGTCCATCAAGGAAGCCTTCCTCAAGATGGGATTCGCGGATATGGTTGAGGTAGGTCTCGGCGGCGATATGACAGCTGCCTACGAGTCCATGGAATGGTATGAAGCCAAGGAAGAGGGCAAGAAGATGACCACTTCCTGCTGCCCGGCATTCATGAACATGATCAAGAAGCACTTCCCGAAGCAGTACGAAGAGAACGTATCCGCTACGGTTTCTCCTATGTGCGCGATTTCCCGCTACCTCAAGGCGACACGTCCCGGCTGCGTGACAGTATTCCTCGGCCCTTGCATCGCCAAGAAGTCGGAAGCGGCTGACAAGAGCATCCCGGGCAACGCCGATTACGTCATCACCTACGGCGAGTTCCGCGCGCTGATGAGATCCAAGGGAATCGAAGTCACAGCGGATGACAACTCCTATCAGGAGTCCTCGATCTGGGGCAAGCGCTTCGCCACCTCCGGCGGCGTTGCGAACGCTGTTCTCGAGTGCATGCACGAGAGAGGACAGGACACCTCCCACATCACTTATGTACAGGTCGCGGGCGGTGTAGAGTGCAAGACCACACTGACCATGCTCAAGGCCGGCCGTCTGAAGGAAGACTTCGTAGAAGGCATGATCTGCGAAGGCGGCTGCGTAGGCGGACCTTCCAAGCATAAGACAGAGATAGAGATCAAGAGAGCCAGAGAAGGCCTGCTCAAGAAAGCGGACGGCCGCAAGGTTCTCGAAAACCTCAAGGCTTATCCTATGGACAAGTTCTCCATGTACCGCGACGGCCACATGGATGAGGTCTGCAAGGTGGAGATCAACGGCTGACCGACAGTAAGCCAGATAAACAGTCCGGTAAGAAATCTGATCAGAAGCAGTGCGGCAGGTTGTCCTGCCGGCTGTAAATGAGACCATGACACAGATCCGGCGCGTATCAGTTCGATATGCGCCGGATTATTTTTTGGCGCGGAATGTGGACGCTTTGTAATCGGAATGCTATAATAGTATGCCGTAACAGAATACCGTAAGTGAGGAACAGTTATGCGAATCGGAACAGGATATGATGTACATAAGCTTGTGGAAGGGCGGAAGCTGATCATGGGCGGCGTCGAGATCCCTCATGAGAAGGGGCTCCTCGGTCACTCTGACGCGGACGTTCTCGCGCATGCGATCATGGACGCACTGCTTGGCGCGGCGGCGCTCGGTGATATCGGAAAGCACTTCCCGGACTCGGATGAGAGGTACAAAGGCGCAGATTCTCTGATGCTGATGAGAGAAGTGAGACGGATCCTGCAGGAGCATTACTTTCTGATCGAAAATGTGGATGCGACGATTATCGCACAGGCCCCCAAGATGAGGCCGCACATTGATAAGATGCGCCAAAATATTGCCGACGCGCTGGAGATCGACATATCTCAGGTGAGCGTGAAGGCGACGACAGAGGAGTGGCTCGGGTTTACCGGCCGCGGAGAAGGGATCTCCGTGCAGGCAGTGGCGCTGATCACTTCCCCCATGGATCTGGAGGCCAGGCCGGTCTTCAGTTCGGAAGGCGGATGCGCGAATTGCCCGGCAAGAAATGGAAAGTGAGGAATACAATGAAGATCTTTAACACAATGTCCAGGACCAAAGAGGAATTTGTGCCGCTCAAACCCGGCAAGGTGAGCATGTATGTATGCGGACCCACCGTCTACAACCTGATCCACATCGGAAATGCGCGTCCCATGATCGTTTTTGACACGGTCAGGCGCTATTTTGAATACAAAGGATACAAGGTCAACTATGTATCCAACTTCACGGACGTCGATGACAAGATCATCAAGAAGGCCCAGGAAGAGGGCGTCGACTCCGCAGTTATCTCCGAGAGATACATCGAGGAGTGCAAGAAGGACATGGCGAGTCTCAACATCAAGCCTGCGACCATGCACCCCAGGGCAACGCAGGAGATCGACGGCATGATCGAGATGATCCAGACTCTGATCGACAAGGGCTACGCCTATGTCGCCGAGGACGGCACCGTTTACTACAGCACGAGAAAATTTGACGGCTACGGCAAGCTCTCCCACAAGGACCTCGACAACATGCGCAGCGGCAACCGCGACCTCAAGGTGACCGGCGCCGACCAGAAACAGGACGCGCTGGATTTCGTCCTCTGGAAGCCCAAGAAAGAGGGAGAGCCTTATTGGGATTGCCCCTGGTGCAAGGGAAGACCCGGCTGGCACATCGAGTGCTCGGTCATGAGCAAGCGCTATCTCGGCCCTCAGATTGACATTCACGCCGGCGGCGAAGACCTGGTATTTCCGCACCACGAGAATGAGATCGCGCAGTCTGAGGCTGCCAACGGCGTACCTTTTGCAAAATATTGGATGCACAACGCTTTCCTGAACATCGACGGCGTCAAGATGGCCAAGTCCAAGGGCAATTTTTTCACTGTCCGCGACGTCATCGCCCAGTACGATCCGCAGGTACTTCGTTACTTCATGCTGTCCTCCCACTACAGGAGCCCTCTGAACTTCAGCAGAGACCTCATGGAATCCGCCAAGGCTTCCTATGAGAGAATTCTCAACTGCGGCGAGAACCTGAAATTCCTTCTGGAAAAGGCCGAGGGAATCATGACGGACGATGAGGCAGCCCAGGCTAAGGAAGCGGAAGAATACCGCACGCAGTTCGAGACCGCCATGGACGACGATTTCAATACGGCAGATGCGATCTCCGCTGTTTTCGAGCTGGTCAAGTGGATCAACAGCCGTGTCAGCGGATCTTCCTCCAGAGAGTTTCTCGAGACTCTGGACAAGGAGCTCCACGATCTGACAGACGTCTGCGGCCTGATCATTGAGAGAGACAATGAACTCGAGGACGACCTGGCCGCTTACGTGGAGGCCAAGATCGCCGAGAGAAAGGCGGCCAAGAAGGCCCGCGATTTCGCGAAGGCCGACGCGATCCGCGACGAGCTCAAGGAAAAAGGCATTATTCTGGAAGATACCAGAGAAGGAGTTAAATGGAAGAAAGCCTGAGAGGTCTGATCCTTAGGGAGTTTCCGCACGAAGAGATCGATATAAGGACGTATTCCCCGGGAACGCTGGCGTTTCTGGGGGACGCCGTCTATTCCCTTGTGATCAGGACCATCCTGGTATCCAAGGGAAACCGCCAGGCGGAGAAGCTGCACAATGAGACAACGTTCTATGTGCGCGCCGAGCAGCAGGCGGCGATCGGAATTGCCGTCTACGATCTTTTAACAGACGAAGAGAAGAAAGTATACAGACGCGGAAGAAATTCCAATCCATATCACCATGCAAAGAGTTCCTCTCTGGAGGAATACCTGCAAGCAACCGCACTGGAGACCCTGTGCGGTTACTTGTATTTACAGGACAGGACGGAAAGGCTCATGGAGCTGCTCAGGGAAGGAATCAGGAAGACCGACCGCAAGGGAAAACTGGGTCCGAGAAAACTCCGCAGTGAGGCGGCAGAAGAGATAGGAGAAAACAAAGATTATGAATGAAAATCGGATCGAAGGCAGAAATGCCGTGATCGAGGCCTTCCGGTCGGGCAGGACGATCGACAAGCTCTACATGCTCGACGGAAGCAGGGAAGGAGCGATGCAGACGGTCCGCAAGGAGGCGGCCAAGCACGGAACGCCCGTCAAATATGTCACGAAACAGCGTCTGGACCAGATGTCCGAGACGGGACGGCACCAGGGGGTCATTGCCGAGATCGCCGCTTATTCTTACGCGGAGATGGAGGATCTGTTTGCGCGGGCCGCAGAGAAAGGAGAGGATCCTTTCTTCATTCTTCTGGACGGTATTGAAGATCCCCACAACCTGGGGGCGATCATCCGCACAGCCAATCTGGCCGGCGCCCACGGCGTAATCATACCTAAGGACAGGGCAGTCGGGCTGACCGCCACGGTGGCCAAGGCCTCCGCAGGAGCCATCAACTATACGCCCGTCGTAAAGGTCACCAATATGGTCCGCACGATGGAAAAACTGGCTGAGAAAGGTCTCTGGTTCGTCTGTGCGGACATGGACGGCACACCGATGACCGAGCTCAACATGAGAGGGCCCATCGGCCTCGTGATCGGAGCCGAGGGGAGCGGCGTCAGCCGACTTGTGAAGGAGAAATGCGATATGATCGCTTCGATTCCCATGAAGGGAGAGATCGACTCCCTCAATGCATCCGTCGCCATGGCCGTTCTGACCTATGAGATCGTAAGACAGAGGAGTCTGTAACCGGATATATGAACAGAGAAAAATACGAAGACCTGACAGACGAGGAACTGATCGCCCTTTTCAGAGACGGCGACCAGGAGGCCATGGAGAAGCTCCTGATTAAGTACAAAGAGATGGTCCTGGGAAAGGCCAGATCCATGTATATACTCGGAGGCGATTCGGACGACCTGATCCAAGAGGGGATGCTCGGCCTGTTTAAGGCTGTGCGCGATTATGACAGCGGAAGAGATGCGAGCTTTCGGACTTTTGCCCAGCTGTGCGTGACGCGCCAGCTCTACACGGCCGTCAAGGCGTCCAGCAGGAAAAAACACCTGCCTCTGAACACGGCGATCTCGCTCAGCCGCCCGGTCAGGGAAGACGGCGAAGAAGAGGAAGAATTCCTCGACTGCCTGGAGGCGGACGCCAGCTCCAATCCGGAAGTATATCTGATCGGACAGGAAGAGATGGAGAGACTGGAGGAGAAGATCGAGAGGGAACTGAGTCCTTTCGAAAAGCAGGTCCTGGAACTCCATCTGACCGGAATGGGATACGTGGAGATCGCGCACGTCCTGAACAGGGACGAAAAATCGACGGATAACGCGCTTCAGCGGATCAGAACGAAACTAAAAAAGTGGAGGTAGACATAAATGGCAAAGAATCCTTTGCAGTTCATGCAGCTGGCGGAGAGACTCAAGATTTTCAGGGAGCAGCACCCCAGGGTGCTGGATTTCATTCAGGCGGTGGGAAGAAACAACCTGCAGCCGGGGGTGATCCTGGAGCTTCGCGTGACAGACCTGGACGGGAAAGTGTCGGTGACGAATATGAGGCTGACGGAAGAGGATGTTGAGACCATTGGAATAATTAAGAATTTGAAGGGGTGACTGCCCTGAAAAAAAATCCCTGCAGAATTGATTTCTGCAGGGATTTTTTTGTGAAAACCCGTTTATTTCAGCACTCCGTCACTTCCGAAAGTGTAAGACTTACCGTCAATGGTCCGTGTGCCCGTGACCATCTTATTGTTGGAATCGAAGTAGTACTTCTTGCCGTCGATGGTCTGCCATCCCGTGACGAGCGCGCCGTTCGAAGGACTCAGGTAGTACCACGCGTTGTTTTCGGCCACCCATTCCCAGCCGGTGTGCATGTAACCGCTGATGGGGTCAAAATAGTACTTCTTGCCATTGATTCTCTTCCAGCGAAGATACATCTTGCCGTCAGAGGTAAAGTAGTACATTTTGCCGCTGATCTTCTTCCAGCCGGTCAGGCGGACACCGTTTGCATTGAAGTAATAGATGTCGCCGTCAATGTTCTGGAAGCAGCTGGTCAGATAAGAACTGCCGACCTTGAACTTATAGTCGGTGCCTGATTTGACCCAAGTGCCCGTGGTCGACTTGGTATATTCGGCGCCGGGGTTGTTGGGCAGACAGCTGAAGTGGACAATCTGTCTGCAGGAGCTCGGTGCATCGCTGAGGATGACGCCGTATCCTGCCGCGCATTCCACGACCTTGCCTCCGCCGAGGTAGATCATGACATGGCTGTTGCTGCTCTGTGTGCCCTTGCCGGTGCAGATGATGTCACCGGGGGATGCCTTGCTGACGTCTGTTCCGATGTTGACGCCGCCCGGATAGGTGCTGGGATCGTTGCCCCACTGGTAAGAGTGGATAAAATCTTCTCCTGCCAGGCCGTATTTGTACAGAACATGGTAGACAAACCATGAGCAGTCCGTCTTGCCGCCCGAGATCAGTCTGCGGAAGCGAAGACCGTTCGGGTCATTGTTGGTGACGGAAGAGGCGTAATCCATTTTGCCGACAAAGTAAGTCGCGTAAGCGAGCATGCTGTTGACAAAGGCCGCGTTTCTCTTCGTCGTCACGTCGAAAGGCATATCGCTGTCCGTGCTCTTGGCCCAGGTGTTTGTCACAGCGGATGTCACATAAGGACTGCTGTTCCAGATGATCTTGGTGGACGTAGCCGTGGCAGTGCTCGTGGTGCCGCCAACCGCACTCCCGGAAACGAGAACACCGCTGGAATTAAAGGTGCATACCTGCCCGTTGATGGTCTGTTTTCCGGTCACCATGACGCCGTTTGTGCCAAAATAGTACTTTTTGCCGCCAATAGTCTGCCAGCCGGTGTACATATAGGCGTCCTTCGGGTGGAAGTAATACTTTCGTCCGCCAATCGTCTGCCATCCAGTCTTGGCATAGAAATCGTTCGGCGTCAGATAGTACATCTTGCCGCCTATGAGCTTCCATCCTTCAAGGAGATAACCGTACTTTGAACTCAGATAGTACCAGGCGTTGTTCTCTTCAACCCACTCCCAGCCGGTGTGCATGTGGCCGTCGACAGGGTCAAAGTAATATTTCTTATTGTTAATGCGCTTCCAGCGGTAAAGACGTTTGCCGTTACCGTCAAAGTAGTAGGTCTTACCGCCAATGGATTTGAAACCGGTGACGCGGTAACCGTTGGAATCAAAGTAGTAGGTCTCGCCGCTGATGGTCAGCATCTGATTCGCTACATAAGTGGTTCCCTTCTGGTACTTATAACCGGATCCGACCTTGACCCATCCGGTCTTGTTTCCGCTGGCCGCGAGAGAGGAGGTACCGGAAGAAGTGGTCCCCGAAGTATTGGCGGGTGCAGTCGTTGCCGTGGTTCCTGTCTTGCTGCCGGTGGTCGAACCTGCTGTGGTGGTCGACGCAGTAGTATTGGTGTCTGCAGGCATTCCTGCGGACGAACTCGTGAGAACACCGCTGCTGTTAAACACATAGGTCCTGCCGTCGATGACCTGCTTTCCGGTCAGCATAACGCCCTTCGAGTTAAAATAGTACTTCTTGCCGCTGATCGTCTGCCAGCCGGTTAACATATAGGCGTCTGTCGGGTGGAAATAATACCTGCGGCCGTTAATGGTCTGCCATCCTGTCTTGGCATAGTAATCGTTCGGCGTCAGATAGTACATCTTGCCGCCTATGAGCTTCCATCCTTCGAGGAGATAGCCGTATTTGCTGCTCAGATAATACCAGGCATTTTTTTCGGGTACCCATATCCACCCGGTGTGCATATAACCGCTTTGGGGATCAAAATAGTACTTCTTGCCATTGATTCGCTTCCAGCGCAGGTACATTTTGCCTTCTGCAGTAAAGTAATACAACTTACCGCCGATCTTCTTCCAGCCGGTCAGGCGGTATCCGTCCGCGTTGAAATAATAGGTGTCGCCGTCAATGGTCTGGAATTTACTCTTGCTGTAGGAGCCGTCTTTATTGCGGTATTTGACACCGCCGGAAGTCTCAATGAACTTAGCTACGTAAGAATACCTTTTGGGGAGAGCGGTTGTCGAGTTGCTTGCGGATACCGTAGCAGCCGTCGCCTTCATTTTGGCGGTGATATGATAATCCAGTGCGTCATTGAACTGATAGGATACAGTGTTGACGATGTTGCCGCTGCTGTCCTTGATATTAGCCGACACCGTGCGCATGTTTCGTTCACCGGCAACACTGATGTGGCCGGCTTTGACAGAAAAGGTGAGCATGCCGTTGTATCTTGTGCTGTAAATATTGCAGGTATTCTTGAGGTTGTTGATCGGTGTCTGCACCCATCCGCCGCCGAAGGACGAGGGGCTGTCTCCGAGCCAGTTATAGTAAGCAAACGAGGGGTTCACTTTTTTGACAAATGCAGCCGTATTACTGGAATTTCCGCCGTGGTGGTTGAATTTGAAAATATCGGCGCTGATGTCGATCCCGCTCGCTATAATCTGATTCTCAACTTCACTCTCAATATCGCCGCAGGTGAGGTAGGAGACCGTTCCGGCAGTAACTTTTGTGACCAGAGAGTTATTGTTGATATAACTGGCGTCATAAGTGTTGCTGTTGTAGGTGCATCCCCAGAGAACCTTGACCGTGGCTTCTCCGACCTTAAAAGTAGACCCTTTTTTGAGATAGACGATCTTGCAGCCGTTTTCATTGGCCGTATTGACGATGTCATTGTATCCGTTGAGGAAATCCTTGCAATAGCTTGTGGACTGCGCACCCCTCTTTACGTAAGCGGGATCGGGAAGATAGACCGTGCCTACATGGAATCTTGAATCATCAATGATCGTGGAAATCTGATCCATATGGTCATAATGATAATGGGAGAGATAAATATCGAAGTTATAGAAGTGATGGTCGTCCAGATAATTGATCAGTGTGTCGTACTTATCTCTGATATAAGTGTCCATCAGAAGGTTCTTGCCGCCGCTGGAAAGCATTGTGCTGTCGCCCCAGACACCGGCGTCGCCGAAATCGATGGGCGTGATCTGCATATTTCCGCTCGCCGCCTTGGCGGGAATGACCGGCGCGACCGATGAGAAGGCCATCATGACGGCCATAGCGATCAGAAAGAGAGAACGCCCAATAGAAGATAATAGACGGTGTTTCCCTGAAGAATTTTGTCTGTTCATAGTTACCCCTGACTGCCCCGATGTTATACAATCGGGGTCGATTCTAATACTCTTAGATTACGTACCAGAATAAGAGTAACATATAATTACAAAAATGTTAAGAAAATTTTAAAATAATATATAGAAACAATTGCAAAACTGACACTATTTTGAATTATTTAGTAATACCACGCCGGCAATATACAGGATCAGGCCGGCAAAAAGCATGACAAAACCCGCCGCCATCATCGCGGTCTGGTATACGGAGGAATTGCCCGCGATATCGAATACGCCGCGAAGGAGGCTGCTTACCGTGACCATCGCCGCGCCCGTGTTCCACATAAGTCTGCACAGAAGGCCGGGGCCGGGTATCTGCGGCAGGAAGGTGAAAAACGCGCAGGGCAGCACACACAGGACCAGCGGCCAGACGAAGAGAAAAGTCATGAAAGGCGAGTGGACGCCGTGAGAGAACAGGTTATAGATCATATAAAAGAGCAGGCAGAAAAGGGTGCAGCAAGCGGAAACAAACAGTGCCCGCCGCATACTTTTGCTGTCATTTTCACTTGCCAATATAGACGATATCACTGACGTTCCTTTCCGCGATCGTGTCGCCGAATGTTGTGGGGCGGTTCAGGACCTTGCCGTTGAACCACATGGTGGAGGAGCCGCCCCCGTCCAGATTATAGGCGGTGACGCACCCCATTTCTTTCATCAGGTCGGCCAGTTCCAGGAGGGAGAGACCGGTGCTCTCATCGGTCCGGCCGTCCGAGACTACAAATAGATAGTGCAGGGGAGAAATGACGCCGAAGGCGGTCCTCGGATTTGTGACCTGAGCCCGCTCGACTTCGTCGCCTCCCGAGACGCTGACTTCTCCGTCGATCACAAGGCCGGGGCCGAAGGAGAAAATATCGACCGCCCCCGAGTCCCGGATCTCTTCTGCGGTGTAATCCGCTTCCCGCAGGATCCTGACAGTGCCGTCCTCATACAGGACCAGATCCTCCTGATCAGGATCTTTGCCCGGAACGGAGCGGTAGAGATATCCGTTTCTCATCACATATCCGGTATCGCGGAATCCGTAGTAATCCCCGTTGACCGCAAAGATTGCACCGTTCTGCTCCGCAATATTGGAAGTGGTATCAGTGAGGTTGCGGCCAAAAGAGCCTTCGGCGAGGGCTGTCTTAAGAAAGGCCGGGTCGTTTAAGATGATGTTCGCTATGTAGACATCGGTGTCGAGCGTCCTCATGTAACTGATCTCGATGTAGATCTGGCCGTCGTCGTAGGAAGTATCCGTAATGACCGGTTCGGTCAACACCTCTCTCGGGGCTTCGCCGCCGGCTTCTGACTCGGTCGCAGGCTCTGCCTGCGTGTCCTGAGACTTTTCGGCAGGGGATGAAGACGCCTCATCCTGCGGATCGGCCGGCGTCTCCTGCTGCGAATCGGATTGTGCCTCCTGCTGTGAATCTGTCTGCGCCGGGACGGCCGTTGTCTGATCGGCCTTGACGATATCCCTCGGGATCACAAAAGCGTCAAGGAGGGCCCAAAGGGTCCAGATCACAATGACTGCCGTCGCTGTGATGCACCATGCCCGGGTGAACCGCTCTCTATATATTTTGACAGGGGTGCTTTGCCCCGTTCGCTTTGTTCTGTGATGCTTCATATCTGTACTGTACCTGTTGCCTGTTGTTAGTTAAGCGCCTATTATTATAGCGTATTAAGGGCAAAAGAAAATCAAAATAAAGTGACAATTCTGTGAAGTTCTTTATTATGTAGAATTCTTTTGCTATAATACTATGATGAATTCAGAGGCTCGCCGGGCGAGCCATGACAGCGGTTCGCGCGGCGAACCTACTTATGAATACGGAAAGGAAAAGGTTCATTTTATGAATTTTGGCAGAAGAGGAATACGCAACAGGCAGGAATATCTTGCTTCGAAGAGCCGCAAGAGAATGAAAAAGATCATTCTCGGCGTGGGACAACTCCTTCTGGTAGGCGTCATCGGGCTCTGTGTGGCAGGCGTCAGCCTCGGAATAGGCGTCTTTCGCGGAGTCATCGACAGCGCGCCGAACCAGACGGTCATCGACGTCAGTCCCAAGGGATTTTCTTCCTTTGTATATGACGCGGACAACAACCAGGTCGCGAAGCTGGTTTCTGCGGACTCAAACCGAATTCCTGTCTCCGGTGATATGATCACCCAGGACCTCGCGCATGCTTTTGTGGCCATCGAAGACGAGAGATTCTATGAGCACAAGGGAATAGACGCGCCCGGTATTCTGCGCGCGGCCGTCATCGGCCTGACAAGCGGAAACTTTTCAGAGGGCGCCAGTACGATCACGCAGCAGCTGATCAAGAACAACGTCTTCACCGAGTGGACCAACGAGTCCAGCGTGGAGAGAATCAAGAGAAAACTGCAGGAGCAGTACCTGGCGATCAATCTGGAAAAGACAATGAGCAAGGACACCATCCTTCTCAATTACCTGAACACCATCAACCTCGGGCACGGAACGCTCGGCGTGGAGGCGGCTTCCCAGCGATATTTTGACAAGCACTGCAATGAACTGAGCGTTTCGGAATGTGCAGTCATTGCGGCAATCCCGCAGAATCCGACGCAGTTTGACCCGGTCGTCTATCCCGAACAGAACGCCCAGAGACGGGAAGTCGTTCTGCAGTACATGCTCAATCAGGGATACATCGATCAGGAACAGCTCAAAGCGGCAAAGGATGACGACGTCTACACCCGCATTCAGGAAGTCAATATCAAGAAGCAGGTGGAAGAAAACCGGATCAACTCCTATTTTGTCGACGCGCTCCAGAACCAGATCCTGGCCGATCTGCAGGAGGACGCGGGCAAGACGGCGGAAGAAGCGTACGCGCTTCTGTACAGCGGCGGCCTCAAGATCTATTCGACGCTGGATCCGGAGATCCAGGCGATCTGCGACGAGGAGTGCAGCGAGGATTCCGGCAACTTCCCCGAGAATGTCAAGTACATGCTCAGCTACAAGCTGTCGGTCATCAACGAGGACGGCACTACTTCCAATTATGACAGCAACAGCCTGGCCAACTGGCTCATGGAGCAGGATTGGGACGCGGATCTGATGTACAGCTCCAAAGACAACGCTTACAGCGATATCGAGGACTTCCGGAATTCGGTCATCGCCAATCCCGACAAGCAGAAATATACGGAAAGCGTCAGCCTGGCGCCGCAGCCGGAGATCTCTCTTACGATCGAGGATCAGTCCACCGGCCACGTTCTTGCCATGGTAGGCGGCCGAGGCGACAAAGAAGCGAACAGAACGCTGAACAGAGCGACCGATACGCTCCGCCAGCCCGGTTCTACTTTCAAGATCATCACAACGTATGCGCCTGCTCTGGAGACGGGGCAGTTCACGCTGGCCTCATCGGAATACGATGAGCCTTACAGCTATGAGAGCGGCGTACCGGTCAGAAACTGGTATAAGGGCTACAGAGGCCTTTCCACCCTCAGAGAAGGAATCGTGCAGTCCATGAACATCGTCACGGTCAAGGTCCTCTCTGAACTGGGCCCCAGAGTCGGCTATGATTTCGCTCAGCAGTTCGGCATCTCCACTCTTGTCGACGGCGTCGAGATCAACGGCAGCATGTTCACGGACGTCAACGAGACACTGGCTCTTGGCGGTATCACCTACGGCGTCAAGAATATCGAGCTGAACGCAGCCTACGCCACGATCGCGAACGGCGGCTTCTATATCGAGCCTAAGATGTACACACAGGTCTACGACCACGAGGGGAACCTCCTGCTTGACAGCTCCAAGACAGCAGTCGGCAGAAGAGTCCTCAAAGAGAGAACGGCGTGGCTTCTGACATCGGCTATGGAGGATGTTCTTACATCCGGTACAGGAAGAAGCGCTGACTTCGGATCCA
Organism: Lachnospiraceae bacterium UBA4260; assembly: GCA_002395235.1. Lineage (GTDB taxonomy): Bacteria > Bacillota > Clostridia > Lachnospirales > Lachnospiraceae > CAG-791. The sequence goes on from DGWK01000005.1 coordinate 44,313, forward strand.
CCATGACCGCCGGCAAGACCGGAACAACATCCGACGAGAACGACGTATGGTTCTGCGGTTATACGCCCAGCTACACAGCTACTGTCTGGGTAGGCTATGACAACAACGAGGACCTGACGACTTCCGAGGAGCAGGGACTTGCCAAGACCATCTGGAGAGAGGTCATGCAGGAACTTCCCGGCAACCAGGAGTGGCAGGACTTCAACCGCCCCGACGGAATCGTCGAGAGGACGGTCTGCCAGGTTTCCGGTCAGCTCCCGCTCAGCGGCGTCTGCCCGTCCGTCAGGGAATATTTTGACGAGGATACGGTGTTCGACGACGACTACTGCGATTACCACTACGAGGAGTACCTCGAGATGAAGCGCAGAGAAGAGGAAGAGCGCAAGAAGGCGGAAGAAGAGGCCAAGAAGAAGGCCGAGGAAGAAGCCAAGAAGAAAGCTGCAGAGGAAGCGGCGAAGAAGAAAGCGGCGGAGGAGGCCAAGAAGAAGGCGGCCGAAGCTGGCGGAAATTAAAAATGTGTCACGGGGACGTATCTTCTGACACATTTTGAGGAAGAGGGGCATGTTGCATGAAGCAAACAGGATTCAGTCCTGAGCGGGTGCGACATGCCCCTTCTAACTTACGTCGAATTCACAGGGATTCACATAGATCCTTCCCGAGTTGAGTGACAGGATTCGGTCCTGAGCGGGTGCGACATGCCCCTTCTAACTTACGTCGAATCCACAGGGATTCACACAGATCCTTCCCGAGCATAGGAGGGAACCGCATTCCTGAACTCGCCGTCCGCTCCGATGACCGGACGGCTCAAACAACGGGCTTTCGGGCGGCATGTGTGATGCCGCCCTCATTCCCTCCTATGCTCGGGAAGTATCAGGTTCATCCTGCTGCTCATTCGAAGCAAGTTATAAGGGGCATATCGCACCCGCTCAGGCAGATTCCTGCCGTAAGGTGATGAATGCCGAGAGGTAGAGTCCTGGCGCAAGGGAGATCCTGGCAGGCAGATGTACAGCAGTGTCACTGAATAAGTCCTGATGCCTTCTGAAGTCTCAATCAAAAACGCAGTCCCAAAACTGCCTAAAAACTATAATATTTCTGTTTGACAAGAGAAGACCGCTGTGCTATTATACATTTGTTGTCGCCAAGACAGCAAATAAGCTGGCATAGCACAGTCGGTAGTGCGTCGCATTGGTAGTGCGGAGGTCACGAGTTCGATTCTCGTTGCCAGCTTTTTTATATGAGTCCCAGAAGCCATAAATAAAGGCCTCTGGGGCTTTTGCTTTTGGCATGCTTAAAAGGATTTCCGTGCCGACAAATGGCGCAGCCCTGTCCGCTCAGGCGGGCAGGGCTGATTTTATGAAAACGAAGGCACAATAGACGCATACTCTTATAATATGGTAAAATAATTTAGTTACGATACTTTTTAGGAGGATCGAATGGCTGCCGGAAAAGAATACCTGACAATAGGAAGCGTCGGAAAGGGCGAGTACACGGAGAAAAAGTCCCGATTCCTGGGCGAGATCCATCCCGTCTCCACGGAGGATGAAGCGGCCGCCGTGGTCGCGCAGGCCAGAAAGCGCTACTATGACGCGAGGCACCACTGTTATGCGTGGGTCCTGGGAGACGACGGCGCTGTTAAAAAAGCGTCGGACGACGGCGAACCCTCAGGAACGGCAGGAATTCCCATGCTCAAGGTACTGGAAGGAGCCGGGATCCGGAATGCGGTCGTGGTGGTGACGCGCTATTTTGGCGGGACACTGCTGGGGACAGGCGGGCTGGTAAGATCTTACACGCAGGCGGCGCAGGCGGCACTGGCGGACGCGGAAGTGGTTAGGATGTGCATGTGCAGGGTGATCGGCGTAGAGATCGAATACAGTCTGCTGGATAAGGTGCTGTATTATCTGAAGCAGCAGAAGGTGACGCCGTACGATCAGGTGTATACGGACAGAGTTTCCTTTATGCTCACCATAGCGCAGGACAGAGCAGAACGGATCTGCGAAGGTCTGATCTCGCTCTCGGGCGGCAAGGCAGAGATCCTCGATGTGGAGGAAGGCTTTTTCCCGCTGAGCGTAAGTGAAGAGGGCTGACAGCGGAGACAAATTGACAAAGGAAACTTTAAATACTAAACTGAGTTGAACCAAAAAATGTGTCTCAAACAATAGTATGAGATAAACTGAGACTTCCGGATTGAAGTCCCCGATTTTGAAAGGAGGTGGTTTTTGTGGATAGAAGTACATACAGTTCCGGTACAGACAATCCCCTTCCACGAACGCGAAGAAACAAAGATCACTTTAATGACGGAGGATGGATATGGAAGATAAAAATATTGAATATGGCAAACTTCTGAGGGAACTTCTGGAGCAGAAACAGTACACAAAGCTCCGCCAGGAAGTCGCGGACATGAACGTGGCGGACGTCGCGGCGGTCATGGACGAGATGGAAGACGAGGAGTCCCTGAGAATATTCAGGATCCTGCCCAAGGGGATCGCGGCGGACGTATTCGCAAACCTTGAGATCGAAGTGCAGCAGTACATCATCCAGTCGCTGTCCGATAAGGAAGCATCCAGCATCATCGATAACCTGATGGCGGACGATGCTACGGACCTTTTGGAGGAGATGCCTGCCAACATCGTCAAGAAGATCCTCAAGAACGCGAAGCCGGAGACCAGAAAGGATATCAACCATCTGCTGCGGTATCCGGAGGATTCGGCAGGAAGTATTATGACGGTCGAGTATGTCGACCTCAAAGAGAACATGACCGTCAGTGATGCGGTCGACCGCATCCGCAAGATCGGACTGGATTCCGAGACGGTTAATATCTGTTATGTCGTCGATCAGCAGAGAGTTCTGATCGGAACAGTGGCGCTTCGCTATCTGGTAATTCTCAATCCCGACGCGATCATCGGGGAAGTGATGAATGACAATGTCATCAGTATCAATACCCTTACTGACCAGGAAGAAGCGGCCCGTATTTTCCAGAAATACGACTTTACTGCCATGCCCGTCGTGGACAATGAGAACCGTATGGTCGGTATCATCACTATCGACGACGTAGTCGATATCATCCAGGAAGAGGCCACAGAGGATATCGAGAAGATGGCAGCTATCATTCCTTCCGATAAGAGCTATTTCAGGACGGGAATCTTCGACACCTACAAGAACAGAATGCCTTGGCTTCTGCTCCTGATGATTTCGGCCACCTTCACCGGTGCGATTATCACCAGCTATGAAAAAGCACTCGCCTCCTATGTGATCCTGACTGCCTATATTCCCATGCTGATGGACACCGGCGGTAACGCGGGCTCTCAGGCCAGCGTCTCGATCATCCGTGGTATTTCCCTGCAGGAGATTGAATTCAGTGACCTCTTGGAAGCTCTGTGGAAAGAGGTGAGAGTTGCGGCTCTCTGCGGCATCACCTTGTCGGTCTGCAACTTCGCCAAGCTCATGCTCTTCGACAGAGTTGGTTTCCAGATTGCCCTGATCGTATGCGGGACCCTGGTCCTCGTCGTTCTGGTGGCCAAGACGATCGGCTGTACGCTGCCGCTTCTGGCCCACAGACTGGGCTTTGACCCGGCGGTAATGGCGAGTCCCCTGATCACGACGATCGTAGACGCGATCTCGCTGACCATTTACTTTATGATCGCGACTAACGTGCTGCATTTGACAGTATAGGCTGGCCGGTTATTAACCGGCGCTTAAGTGGACGCTAAAAATGCCATTTTTGTTTGTTAAATATTGGTGATAGCATAAAAAACCGGGCTCAATGTGAGTCCGGTTTTTGTTATGGGGGGCACCAGGTGGCGTGGCGGTTAGTTTAGCGAGCGCTGAGGTAATATAAAAAATTGTAACTATTCAACACTCCACGTCCCAAATGCTTCGCATTAGGGACTGTGGGCGTCCAGAGGCGCTCCGCGCCTTGTCCGCCCCGGAAAAAAGATCAAAAACGTTCCGGTGAGCGAGCTCCCCGGCTCTTATTTTGATCTTTTTTCCGGGATGCTGAATAATTACAAAAAATTAGGCATAAACAACTATATTTACAAAATCATCTCCCAAGGGCTTCCGGAAAACTGCGTTTTTGGATTAGAAAAGCAAGCTTTTTTCCATAGAATTAGGCATGGCGATGCTCTATGGAAAAAACATCTTCCAATCTAAGCTCACAGCAAGTTCTCCATGGAAACAATTGGAATATGAAATTGAAAAATAATAGGTTTATGCCTAAAAATGTGCTTTGTACATTGCCGATGAACGGAGATTGAGAAAGTTCACAGCAAATAGTTAATAATTTGCTGTGGGCTCGCCCAGCGCCGCCCTAAAGCAACTCAGAAACCCAGGCAGCAAGCCCCGAATCCTGGATTTTCCGTCAACTTACTCCATCTCCGCCGCATTCTTCATGGCCGCGCTGATCGAGGCACGCTTTCTCAGGCGGGGATCGAGGATCTTCTTGCGAAGGCGCAGGTGATGGGGCGTAACTTCGAGAAGCTCATCGGTGTCCACATATTCGATGGCCTGCTCCAGGCTCATGATCCTGGGCGGAACGAGGCGGAGCGCCTCATCCGCGCTGGAAGAGCGGGTGTTGGTCAGGTGCTTGGTCTTGCAGACATTGACGTCGATGTCGACGGCCTTGCCGCTCTGTCCCACGATCATGCCCGCGTAGACGTCGTCGCCGGGGCTGATAAAGAGCTGGCCGCGCTCCTGGGCGTTGAAGAGGCCGTATGTGACGGCCGTACCCGCTTCAAAAGCGATCAGGGAGCCCTGTTTGCGGTAGACGATGTCGCCCTTGTAGGGAGCGTACTTGTCGAAGATCGTGTTCATGATGCCGTTGCCCTTGGTATCGGTGAGGAAATCGCCTCTGTAACCGATCAGGCCGCGGGAAGGAATGGAGAACTCGAGTCTCGTGTAGCCGCCGTTGATCACGCCCATGCTCACAAGCTCGCCCTTGCGCTCGCTCAGTTTCTGGATGACGGTGCCCGAAAATTCCTCCGGGACATCGACGAAGCAGGTCTCCATGGGCTCGAGTAGCTTGCCGTTTTCGTCTCTCTTGTAGATGACTTCCGCTTTGCTGACTGCAAACTCGTAGCCCTCGCGGCGCATGGTTTCGATCAGGACGGAGAGGTGGAGCTCGCCGCGGCCGGATACTTTGAAGGCCTCGGTGGTGTCGGTATCCTCAACGCGCAGGGAGACGTCTGTGTTGAGCTCTCTGTAGAGCCTGTCCCTGATGTGGCGGCTGGTGACGTATTTGCCGTCGCGGCCGGCCAGAGGGGAGTCGTTCACGCAGAAGGTCATGGAGATGGTGGGCTCGGAGATCTTCTGGAAAGGAATAGCATTGGGGGCGTCGGGGGAGCAGATCGTATCGCCGATGTGCAGGTCGGAGATACCCGATACGGCCACGATGGAGCCGATGTGCGCCTCATTAACTTCCACGCGCTTAAGGCCTTCAAACTCGTAGAGCTTGCTGATCTTGACCTTACGCATCTGATCGGGGTTGTGATGGTTTACGATCACGCACTCCTGGTTTACTTTGATGGTTCCGTTGTCGACCTTGCCGACGCCGATTCGGCCGACGTACTCGTTGTAGTCGATGGTGCTGATCAGCATCTGGGTTCCGGCGTCCGGATCTCCTGTGGGAGCCGGGATGTAGTCGATGATGGTCTCAAAGAGGGGCTTCATGCTGGCGCCGACGCTTCCCAGGTCCAGGGTCGCGATGCCGGATTTGGCGGAGGCGAACACGAAGGGGCAGTCGATCTGCTCATCACTTGCGCCCAGGTCCATGAGAAGCTCGAGAACTTCGTCGATGACCTGCGTGGGGCGTGCGCCGGGGCGGTCGATCTTGTTGATGCAGACGATGACGGGGAGGTCCAGCGCCATGGCCTTGCTTAGAACAAATCTCGTCTGGGGCATGGGGCCTTCGAAGGCGTCTACCACCAGGATGACGCCGTTGACCATCTTGAGGACGCGCTCCACTTCGCCGCCGAAATCGGCGTGGCCGGGGGTGTCGATGATGTTGATCTTGACGCCCTTGTAATAAACTGCTGTATTTTTGCTCAAAATAGTGATTCCGCGCTCTCTCTCGATATCGCCGGAGTCCATGACGCGCTCCTGGACTTCCTGGTTCTCACGGAATACGCCGCTCTGTCTGAGCAGCCCGTCCACCAGCGTAGTCTTGCCGTGGTCGACGTGCGCGATGATTGCTACGTTTCTGACATCTTCTCTAGTCTGGATCATTCTTCTCCTCACATTTCATGGGCCGTTGTCGATTTTTTGACCCGTTTTTCTTAATAATAAGAAGTAATACTTAGTTTTCCTCACAAACTCAAACAGTATAGCATCGGATACCGTCCCTTGTAAATGGTTGATATCTAATGTAAAATGGTTAATGATATTATTTTCTTTGGAGGATTGACAGATGAGCAGAATCATATTAAAACTGAGCGGCGAGGCTCTGGCAGGTCCCAAGAGCATGGGATTTGACGAGAACACTGTCAGGGGCGTTGCGAAGCAGGTGCGTCAGCTGGTGGACGAAGGCTATGAAGTCGGCGTCGTGACCGGAGGCGGCAACTTCTGGAGAGGCCGTACAGGAAATGAGATCGACCGCGTCAAGGCTGACCAGATCGGTATGCTCGCCACGGTCATGAACTGCATCTATGTATCGGAGATATTCAGAACGGAAGGAATGAAGACAGTCGTGATGACGCCTTTTCAGGTCGGCGCGTTTACGGAACTGTTTTCCAAGGACAAGGCCAATCAGTATTTTGGCGAAGGAAAAGTGGTCTTCTACGCGGGCGGAACAGGGCATCCCTATTTCTCGACAGATACGGGCATCCTGCTCAGGGCCATTGAGTCAGAGGCGGACATGATCCTTCTGGCCAAGAACATCGACGGCATCTATGACAGCGATCCGGCGAAGAACCCCGACGCCAAGCGCTTCGACGTGATCTCCATCGACGAAGTGATCGAGAGAGGACTGCAGGCCGTGGATATGACGGCGTCCATTCTCGCCAAGGAGAACCACATGCCCATGCGCGTATTCGCGCTGCAGGAGGAGAACAGCATCATCAAGGCGGCGTCCGGTGACTTTAACGGCACAACGATCACAGTCTGATCTTTGGCCGCATTTTCTGAGAATAAACAGTTAAACGGCCAAAGCGCCGGTAGAGTAAACGCAGGGAGGTTAATTATGAGCAGTGAAAGAGTAAAACCTTATGAAGAGAGAATGGAGAAGACCATCACTTATCTGCAGTCGGATCTGCAGACGGTCCGTGCTGGCCGCGCCAATCCGCACGTTCTGGACAAGATCCGTGTAGACTATTACGGAACGCCCACGCCCATCCAGCAGGTGGCCAATGTGTCCGTGCCCGAGGCCAGGATCATTCAGATCGCTCCCTGGGAGAAGAAGATGATCAAGGAGATCAGCCGCGCCATCAACGCCTCTGATCTGGGAATCAACCCCACAAACGACGGCTCCACGATCCGTCTCGTATTCCCCGAGCTGACCGGTGAGCGAAGGAAACAGCTCTCCAAGGACGTCAAGAAGATGGGAGAGGACGCCAAGGTAGCACTGCGCAATATCAGAAGAGACGGCAATGACGCCTTTAAGAAGCTCAAGAAGTCGGAAGATGTCTCGGAGGACGTGGTCACCGAGCTTCAGGATGAGCTTCAGAAGATCACAGAGAAGTATATCAAGAAGATCGATAAGATGATCGAAGACAAGACGAAGGAGATCACTACGATCTGACGGGCAGTAGCCGCGCGGCAGGGCAGATTGGAGAGCACCTCGATCTTCTGCCCTGTTGTGATTCATTAAGAGTAAGAGGTTTCAACTTGGATAACGAACGCAAGATACCTGTTCATGTGGCGATCATCATGGACGGAAACGGAAGATGGGCCAAGAGGCGCGGGCTCCCCAGAACGGCGGGACACGCGCAGGGCGCAAGGACTGTGGAGCAGATTCTCGAGGACGCGGATCACATGGGGATCCGCTATCTGACTGTTTATGCCTTTTCCACGGAGAACTGGAGCAGGCCGGACAGCGAAGTCAAGGCCCTGATGAATCTGCTGCGCACGTATATGAAGACCAGTCTGGCCAAGTGCGCGAAAAATAATGTCAGGATCAGGGTGATCGGAGATAAGAGCAGGCTCGACAAGGACCTGCAGGCGTCCATCGCGAACCTGGAGAGGGAGACCGCGTCCAATACCGGAATCGGCTTCCAGATCGCGATCAATTATGGCTCCAGGGACGAGATGGTCAGAGCCGTGCAGGCGGCCGCCCAGAAGGTGAAGGACGGAGAGTTAAGACCCGAGGACATCACGGAGAACTTTTTGTCCGACAGCCTGGATACCTGCGGCATTCCGGATCCCGACCTTCTGATCAGAACGGGCGGAGAGCAGAGGATCTCCAATTTCCTCCTGTGGCAGACCGCTTATTCCGAGCTCTATTTCTGCGATGCGGCGTGGCCGGATTTCAACAAAGCAGAGCTTGAAAAGGCTGTGGACGCATTCAATCACAGAGAGCGCAGATACGGAGGTCTGATCTCATGAAACAGAGAGTGATCAGCGGCGTGATCATCGCCGCGCTGATCGTGGGCGCAGGAGTGTTGGGCGGATATGCGCTGGCCGCGCTGATCATGGTCTGCTCCATGATCGGTTTCCAGGAACTGGCCCGGGCGACGGGCGTTCTGGAGCCCCTACAGAAAGTGAATCCGCTCACGGGATTTGCGCTCATCATGGCCGCGGCCTCCTATATCGGACTCATGGTCATGCAGGCAAGGTGGGGCGCAGACCCGAAGCAGCTGGTCTTTTCCTCCGACTTTTTCACAATGATGATCATTGTAGTGGCTTTCCTGGGATTCATGACGATCTATGTCCTTACTTTTCCCAGGTTCCGGTCGGAGCAGGTAATGGCTGCCTTCTTCAGTTTTATCTACGCGCCGGTCCTGATGGGCTTTGTGTACCGGACCAGAACACTGCCGTACGGAATCTTTATGTACGCGCTCATCTTCGTATGCAGTTCGGTCTGTGACACCTGCGCACTGGCGGCGGGAATGGCTTTCGGAAAGCACAAGATGGCGCCGGTACTCAGCCCCAAGAAGACCATCGAGGGAGCTGTGGGCGGACTGATCGGTTCGGCGGTCTGTTCCGTGATCGTCGCCTATCTGGTCAAGCTGGCGGAGCCCGACGCCGATTTTCGGATCCAGTTCCTGATCATAGGAATCTGCGGCGCTCTGATCAGCATGATCGGAGACCTGGCAGCTTCGGCGATCAAGAGAAATCACAATATCAAGGATTACGGTGATCTGATCCCCGGTCACGGCGGCATTATGGACCGCTTCGACAGTATCATCTTCACGGCGCCCCTGATCTATATTCTGGGCGTTTTCCTTCTCGGAACGGCATCATTTTGACAAAATACAGAAGGGCGGGCGCAATGTTCGCCTTTCTTCGTTTTTGGTAAGGAGTAATTAAATTGGGCAGCAATTGGATCGTGAGCATACTGATCTTTTTAGTGATTCTGGGAGTGATCGTGGTCTCCCATGAGTTCGGACATTTCATCATAGCGAGAAGGAACGGGATCCGCGTCAATGAATTTGATATCGGTTTCGGGCCGACCCTCCTCAAAAAGAGAATCGGGGAGACAGATTTCTGCCTGAAAATACTGCCTCTCGGCGGCGCCTGCATCTTCGAAGGCATGGACGCACTGGAACAGGAGGAGAGAGATTCGCTGGCGCCGGACGCCTTCCCGAACGCGCCCGTCGGCGCCAGGATCGCGACCGTTCTCGCGGGACCGGCGGCCAACTTTATCATCGGCTATATTTTCGCGCTGATCATTGTGGCCTTCTGCGGGACAGACCTGCCGATCATCAACAAAGTGATGGACGACTCGGCAGCTATGGAAGCGGGACTTCAGGACGGCGACAGGATCGTGAAGATCGGAAACGAGAGTATCCATCTCTACAGAGAAGTCAGTCTCGCCTCCATGATGAATTACGGAGAACCGCTGGAGATCACCTACGAGAGAGACGGCGCGAGAAATACGGTCACCGTCACGCCCAAATTCGATGAGGAGGCGGGCCGCTATTATATCGGCATTCTTGGGGCCGGACAGGCGCACAAGTGCAATGCGATCGAGGTGTTCCAATACGGATTCTACGAGATCGAATACTGGATGCGGGTCACGCTTAAGTCCATCGGCACTATTTTCACAGGACACTTTTCCAAGGATGACGTCTCGGGACCTGTCGGCGTCGTGCAGGTGGTCAACGACACCTACACAGAGGCACAGCCGTACGGCCCTATGGTGGTGATCATGTCGCTCCTAAACCTGTCGACGCTGCTCACCATCAACCTGGGTATTATCAACCTGCTGCCGCTCCCTGCCCTGGACGGCGGACGGCTGGTATTCCTGGTCATTGAGGCGATTCGGGGAAAGCCCATCCCGCCGGAAAAGGAGGGCATGGTGCACCTGGCAGGTTTTATGGCGCTGATGGCCCTGATGGTCTTCGTGCTCTTTAACGACATTTCAAGGCTGTTCCGATAAAGACGGCGGTCCTTGACACAGACATAACCAAACAGAGGTATTATATGGCATACAGAGACAACACCAAAGTAGTTAAGATCGGCGATCGGCTGATCGGAGGCGGAAATCCCATTCTGATCCAGTCGATGACCAATACCAGGACAGAGGACGTAAAGGCGACCGTGGAGCAGATCCACAGGCTGGAGCAGGCGGGATGCGAGATCATCCGCTGCACCGTGCCGACCATCGAGGCGGCCAAGGCTATCGCCGAGATCAAAAAAGAGATCAGTATTCCGCTTGTGGCCGACATCCACTTCGATTACAAGATGGCGATCGCCGCCATGGAATACGGCGCGGACAAGATCCGCATCAATCCCGGCAACATAGGCGGAAAAGAAAAGATCGAGGAAGTGGTCCGGTGCGCCAAGGAGAGACAGGTCCCGATCCGAGTGGGCGTCAACAGCGGCTCCCTGGAGAAAGACCTGGTGGAAAAATACGGGGGCGTAACAGCAGAAGGACTCGTCGAGAGCGCCCTGGACAAGGTTGCCATGGTCGAAGACTGCGGCTATGATCAGATCGTGATCAGCATCAAGTCCTCCAACGTTATGATGTGCATCCGCGCCCATGAGATCCTGGCGCAGAAGACCGATTATCCGCTCCATGTGGGAATCACGGAGGCGGGAACGCTCATGAGCGGAAACATCAAGTCGGCAGTGGGCCTTGGCGTCATTCTCTATCAGGGGATCGGCGACACGATCCGCGTCTCGCTGACGGGAGATCCCGTAGAAGAGATCAAATCCGGAAAGCAGATCCTGCGCACACTGGGCCTTCGAACCGGCGGAATCGACGTCGTCTCATGTCCCACCTGCGGAAGGACCAAAATAGACCTGATCGGACTGGCTAACCAGGTAGAGACGATGGTGCAGGGATATCCGCTGAATATCAAAGTGGCGGTCATGGGTTGCGCCGTCAACGGACCCGGCGAGGCCAGAGAAGCGGATCTGGGCATCGCGGGAGGCGTCGGAGAAGGACTGCTTATGAAACACGGAAAGATTATCCGCAAGGTTCCGGAGGGAGAACTTCTGGACGCGCTCAGGCAGGAACTGGACAGTATGCTTTGAATAATTAAAAATCATTGATGTCAATGATGTATCAAGAGGAACGGGGAAGAATGAAAGCTTTTTTTGATGTATTTCCGACTCTGCAGGTCAAGACGGACCTCAGAGATTATTTTACCGAGACGGAAATAGAGCGCCTTACTACCAATAAGGAGCACACCAGGATCAAGGTCGTCCTGCATTCGGGACACCTGATCCACAAATCGCGCATTTACAGAATGCAGGATGAGATCTCCAGGCAGGTATTCCGCGAGAGGAACCCGGAGGTCTATATCGACGAGCACTACGCGCTGAGCGCCCAGTATACGCCGAGAAGGCTCATGGAGGAATATTTTGACTCGCTGGTCAGTGAGATCGCGAGCTTCTCCCATGTCATGGGCCTGTACTTCCGGGAAGCCAGAGTGGACTACAAGGAAGACGGCGGGATCGTCATCGTCATTGAGGACACGTGCCTGAGCCGGAAACTGGCCTTCGCGCTGGAGGAGGCGCTCAACAGGATCTTCCGCGAGAGGTGCGGCGTTCCCGCGACCTTGACCGTGTCGCTGGAGCAGCGCAGGAAAAATACCGTCGAGAGAGTGGAGAGAGCGGTGCCGTTGCAAGGTGCGGAGGCCGCCTTTACGATCTCCGAGAACGCGCCGACAGAGCTCCCTCCCTGGGATCCGGCCGCAGCCCGGCAGCAGCAGGAGGAAAAAGAGGAAGAGGCGCCCAAGCTCTCCTTTGTCAAAAAAGAGGAGAGCGCAAAGCCTTCTTCGTCGGATGGGGACAGGCGCGGGCGCAGGTTCAAAGGGGCCGGCGCGCAGGGCGGCAAAAAGGTCGTCAGCCTCAAGCGGTCCAATAATCCCGACGTCCTCTACGGAAGAGAGATCAGCGAGGACGCCATCCCGATCTGCGATGTGGTCGGAGAGATCGGCGAAGTGGTGGTCCGCGGCAAGATCCTGTCTAACAGCAGCAGAAACATAAAGAACGACAAGACGATCGTCAAGTTCGCACTGACGGATCTGACGGACTCGATCTACTGCAAAGTTTTCGTCCCCACTCCGCTCTCCGAAGAGCTCCTGGGGTCTCTGGGGCCCGGCACCTGGATCAAGGTCAAGGGAGCGGCGGTCTTCGACACGTTCGAAAAGGAAGTCAGTATCTCTTCCCTGCAGGGCATCATGTCGATCCCCTCTGTCGAGAAGAAGAGAGAGGACAACGCCCAGGTCAAGAGGGTCGAACTGCACTGCCACACGAAGATGAGCGATATGGACGGCGTGTCCGAGTGCAAGGACCTGGTCAAAAGAGCCTATGCCTGGGGAATGCCGGCCATCGCGATCACGGATCACGGCAATGTACAGGCTTTCCCGGACGCCAACCACGTCCGCGAGGCGCTCCTCTCCTCGGAGAACAAGAAGAGAAAGGAAGAGGGCCTGCCTCCGGTGGACTCCCAGAACTTTTTCAAGGTCATTTACGGCGTGGAGTGCTATCTGGTGGACGACCTCAAGAAGAGTGTCGAGCTTGGATCGGCCGAGAAGCCGGACGACGAGCTCGGCGCGCAGAAGTTTGTCGTTTTCGACCTGGAGACGACCGGCTTTTCGCCGGAAAAGAACAGGATCATCGAATTCGGCGCCGTCAAAGTAGAGAACGGCCAGATCACAGGGCGCTTCTCGGAATTTGTCAATCCGGGCATACCGATTCCTTACAGGATCACGCAGCTGACCAGTATCACTGACGATATGGTCATCGACGCGGATCCGATCGAAAAGGTGCTCCCCCGTTTCCTGGAGTTCTCGGAAGGCTGCGTCCTGGTGGGACATAACGTAGGATTTGATATAGGCTTCGTGCGGGAAAACTGCAAGAGGCTTGGTTACGATTGCCCGTTTACAACCGTGGACACGCTGGGGATCTCCAGAGCCCTTCTGCCCGGGCACGCCAAATACACGCTGGACGCGGTCGCGAAGGTGTTGGGCGTATCCCTGGAAAATCATCACCGCGCGGTGGACGACGCCGAGTGCACGGCCGGGATTTTCCGCAAGCTCCTTCCGATGCTCGAAGAGAGGGGAGCCGATACCTTTGAGAAGGTGAACGCCTTAAGCGACAGCAATCCGGATATCATCAAGAGGCTCAGGACGCACCACTGCGTGCTTCTGGCCAAGAACAACACGGGAAGAGTGAATCTGTATACCATGATCAGCGATTCCCACCTCAAATACTTTTTCAAAAAGCCCAGGATTCCCAAGAGTCTGCTGATGAAGCACAGAGAGGGAATCCTTGTCGGAAGTGCCTGCGTCTCCGGCGAACTGTTCGAGGCGATCCTAGAGGAGCGCGGAGATGAAGCGGTGGCAGGCATCGCGGATTTCTACGACTATCTGGAGATCCAGCCCAGGGACAACAACCGGTTCCTCCTGGAGTCCCCCAGAATGCAGGGGAGATATCCGCAGATCAAGACGGAAGAGGACCTTCTCGACCTCAACCGAAGGATCGTAAAGCTGGGCGAGCAGCTCGGAAAGCCCGTCGTGGCGACCGGGGACGTGCACTTCATGGATCCCGAGGATGAGATCTACCGCAGTATCATTCAGGACGGAATGGGTATGTCGGACGAAGACCCGGCCCCTCTGTACCTCCGGACGACCGAGGATATGCTGCAGGAGTTTTCCTATCTCGGCGCGCAGAAGGCCGAGGAAGTGGTCATCACGAACACGCGCAAGATCGCGGATATGATCGACGCCATTTCGCCGGTGCGTCCCGATAAGTGCCCTCCGGTCATCCCGAACTCGGACGAATCACTGACCGAGATCTGCTACAACAAGGCGCACTCCATGTACGGGGATCCTCTGCCGCCCATCGTCGAAGAGAGACTGCAGAGAGAACTGGGTTCCATCATCAAGAACGGCTACTCGGTCATGTACATCATCGCGCAGAAGCTGGTGTGGAAATCCGTGGAAGACGGCTACCTGGTCGGATCGAGAGGATCCGTCGGTTCCTCTTTTGTCGCGACTATGTCGGGCATAACGGAAGTCAATCCGCTTCCGCCGCATTATTACTGCACGGAGTGCCACTTCAGCGACTTCGACTCGCCGGAAGTGAAAGCCTATGCGGGACGATGCGGGATCGACATGCCGCCCAGGATCTGCCCGCGCTGCGGAAAGCCCCTGAAAAAGGACGGATTTGATATCCCCTTCGAGACCTTCCTTGGATTTAAGGGCGACAAGGAGCCGGATATCGACCTGAACTTCTCGGGCGAGTACCAGAGTAAAGCTCACGCTTACACCAAGGTCATTTTCGGCCATGAGCAGACTTTTAAAGCGGGTACCATCGCGACCGTGGCGGACAAGACCGCTTACGGCTATGTCAAGAATTATTTCGAGAGAAAGGGCGTCGCAAAGAGAAACTGTGAGATCGAGCGGCTGCTGCAGGGCTGCACGGGCATCCGCCGCAGTACCGGCCAGCACCCGGGCGGTATTGTAGTACTCCCTCTGGGAGAAGATATCAATACTTTCACGCCGGTCCAGCATCCGGCCAACGATATGACGACGGATATCATCACGACGCACTTTGACTATCACTCCATCGATCACAACCTGCTGAAGCTGGACATTCTCGGACACGATGATCCCACTATGATCAGGATGCTGCAGGATCTGACGGGACTCGATCCTATGGACATTCCACTGGACGACCCCACCGTCATGAGCCTGTTCAGTTCTACCGAGGCGCTCGGGATCACGCCCGAGCAGAACGGAGGCATAGATGTGGGTTCCCTGGGAATCCCCGAGTTCGGCACCAAATTCGTAATCGGTATGCTGGACGACACGAGACCCACGACCATGTCGGAGCTGGTCCGCATCTCCGGTCTGTCCCACGGAACGGACGTGTGGCTGGGCAACGCGCAGTCGCTGATCCAGAGCGGCAAAGCTACGCTTTCGACGGCGATCTGTACCCGTGACGACATCATGTCCTACCTGATCGGCATGAATATGGACAAATCACTGTCATTTAAGACGATGGAATCCGTCCGTAAAGGTAAAGGACTGACTCCGCAGATGAAGGAAGCCATGGAAGCTGCAGGCGTTCCGGACTGGTATATCGAGTCCTGCCTGAAGATCAAGTACATGTTCCCCAGGGCCCATGCGGCCGCCTATGTCATGATGGCGCTGAGAATTGCATACTGCAAAGTATTCCACCCTCTGGCTTACTATGCCGCCTATTACAGCATCAGGGCCTCGGCTTTCTCCTATGAGATCATGTGCCAGGGCCAGGCGCATTTGCTGGAAGTCATGGCCGAATATAATAAAAGAAAAGATACGCTCACGCCCAAAGAACTGGCCACGCTCGACGACTGCCTGATCGTCAGGGAGATGTACGCGAGGGGCATTGAGTTTACGCCGATCGATATTTTTACAGCGGGATCAAGAAACTGTAAGATCGTGGACGGAAAGATCATGCCGTCGCTCACGAGCATCGACGGAATGGGTGAAAAAGCGGCGGACGCCGTGGTGGAAGCTGCCAAAGACGGACCTTTTATCTCGAGAGACGATTTCTGGAACAGGACCAAGGTCCCCAAGACCGTGGTGGAGAAGATGCACGCCATGGGACTTCTGGGAGATCTTCCCGAGAGCAACCAGATCTCGCTCTTTGATATCATGAACTGACGGAGGTGACTATGCGAACTGACAAAGACCCGCGCAGGGGTAGAAACAGAGACTATATCCCCAACGACGAGATCGACAGGGAGGAGAAAGCCGACATCAGGCAGCAGAAAAAAGGAAATGTGGTCAGTGTGATCCTGGGAGGCATCGTTGTGATCTCCCTGATCGCTTTTCTCTTCGTTCTTCTCGACAGCGGAATACTGACCGGCGAGGCGCAGAGGCTTTACGGGTCTCCGCAGGCGTCTGAGAACGCCGGCAGCGGCGAGCTGACGCAGGAGGAAAAGAAGGCGGCGGAAGAGGAAGCCCGGAAGGCGGAGGAAGAAGCCAAGGAGAAGAAGCGGCAGGAGGAAGAAGCGAAGCGGGCCGAGGAGGAAGCGGCCCAAAAAGCGAAGCAGGAAGAAGAGGAAAAGGCCAGAGAAGAAGAGGAGAGAAAGAAAGCCGAGGAGAGAGCGGAGAAGCAGGCGGAGATCGATGAGAAGGAAGCCAAGCGCAAAAAAGAGCTGGAAGAGGAGCAGGAGGTCCTTTCGGGAGACTATATCCTTCCGGACAGCAACAGCCGTTACTACTCTGAGGAAGAGATATCCGGACTCACCGACAGGGAAGTACTGTTTGCCCTGAATGAGATCTACGCCCGAAAAGGCAGGATCTTCACCGGGGAAGAATTCAGGAGATACTTCGAGAGCAAGAGCTGGTACAACGGAACGATTCCTGCGGAGGAATTCGACGCCAACCAGAATGAGCGCTTCAATGAATACGAAAAGGCGAACATAAACCTTCTTGTTAAAGAGGCGCAGGATCGGGGAATCCGCTGATCGGATTTCCGGATAGACATAAGGAACTTGACGGGCCCCCTCGGGGCCGGCACGGGTGCGATATGTGGTATCGCGGCGTGGCGGGTCGGAGGGGGTTTTTGTGTGGGCAAGGTTTTTTCATATCGTAGGGGGAGGATGGCTTGTGCCGGCTTGCAGATACCGACCGACAACAAACAATTGTTATTTCGTATGGAAATTATAAAAATTTTGAGGAGATAGATGATACTGCTTGACAAAATAGATTGTACAAAATATAATTTAATAAAACTAAACAAGTAAGATAATTAATTTATATAATTAAAAAGGAGGCCGAACATGGGTGTTTATGATTATGTGATCAAGAATGGAAAAGGCGAAGATGTAGCAATGAGCGATTACAAGGGCAAGGTCCTTCTGATCGTCAACACAGCGACGGGCTGCGGATTTACTCCTCAGTACGAAGCACTTGAGAAAATGTATGAGAAGTATCATGACAAAGGACTCGAGATCATCGATATTCCCTGCAATCAGTTTGCAGGACAGACGCCCGGAACCGATGAGGAGATCCATCAGTTCTGCACGCTCAAGTATAATACGCAGTTCCCGCAGATGAAGAAATCAGATGTGAATGGTGAAAATGAGCTTCCTCTTTACACTTATCTTAAAGGGCAGCAGGGATTTAAGGGATTTGGCTTCGGTCCCAAGGCGCTTGCCATGAGTGCTATGCTGAAGACCATCGACAAGGATTACAAGAATAACCCTAATATCAAGTGGAATTTCACCAAGTTCGCAGTCGACCGCGAGGGCAAGGTTGTTGCCAGATTTGAGCCTACGGAAGATATGAAGAAAGTAGAGGAATTTGTTGCCGGACTTCTTTGATCCGCATAAAAAGATTTGAAAAAAGTGCTTGCATGACCAACGATCTTATGCTAAAGTAACTTATGCGTTAAGCAAATGGCTCGTTGGTCAAGGGGTCAAGACGCCGCCCTCTCACGGCGGAATCATGGGTTCGATTCCCGTACGAGCTACTAAGCTGTCAGTTTCAACTGGCAGCTTTTTTGATGCGTGTCCACGGAGCCTGAATCGGTTATCACACCACTGCCTATGCAGCGAGAATGAATCGGAAATCACGACATCGCTTATGCCCGGAAGCCCGCTTTGATGGTATTGTCCATACCCACGGCTGGGGATTTTTGGCTAAATCGCAGGAATTTTCCGAAAAAACTTGCAATTTAAGTTTATTTGTGGTAATTTGCTAATGTTGAATATGGTAAGGTTAAGAAGTGGGCTTGCAAGTCCACTTTTTTGATGTCCTGAAGCGGGCTTGCCCGGACAGGAAGATCGCACGCGAGGGAATACGCCGGGAGGGCGCAGCGACCCGCGAGCGGCTCGCAATGCGAGCCCTGCATGACCGGATACCGGTCGAGGAGGAATATGGCCAACAAGATATCAGCCAGAACCAGGATCGAGACGGAAGCGGAGAAGCTGACGGAACCGATCGCCGAAAAGCACGGTGTATACATTTATGATGTTGAGTACATCAAGGAAGGCTCCGAGTACTACCTCAACATCTATATCGACAAGGACGGAGGCGTCGGCATACTGGACTGCGAGGCGGTGAGCCGGGAGCTGTCCGACAGGCTCGATGAGGCAGATCTGATCAGTGACCCTTATACACTGGTCGTCTCAAGCCCCGGGCTCGGAAGAACACTGACAAAGGACAGACATCTGCAGAACAGTATCGGCGAGAAAGTGGAAGGCAAATTGTTTAAGCCGTCTGCTGAGATCGGAGGGAAGGAGTTCGAAGGAATCCTGACTGCCTGGGACGCAGAGACGGTAACGATCGAGATCGAGCCCGCGCCGGTCTCGAGAGGGAAAAAGAAAAAAGGAAAGACAGAGCAGGAGGGCACTGACGACGGCCCCCGCACTGTAGTTATTCCCAGAAAAGATATAGCTGTACTCAGGCTGTATCTGGACATCTGAAGTAAGAGTATTTACGACTGGTTCCGGAAAAGGAGACGAGATGAACACAGAACTTAAAGATGCAATTGAAGCGCTTGAAAAAGAAAAAAATATTATGCGCGAGACTTTGTTCGAAGCGATAGAAAATGCGCTTTTAACTGCCTGCAAGAATAATTTCGGCAAGGTAGACAATATCAAGGTGTGGGTTGACCGTGACACCTTCGAGTATTTCTGCGTCGCGGAAAAAGAGGTCGTGGAGACGAAAGACGATGTCGAGGATGATCTTTTACAGATCCCGCTTGAGGAAGCCGTCAAGATCAAACCGGCCATTCAGGTCGGCGATAAGATCGATGTAAAGATCAACAGTCAGTCTTTTGGCAGAATCGCGACACAGATCGCCAAGAACGTGATCCTTCAGAGAATCCGCGAAGAAGAGCGCAGCGCTATTTACGATTATTATTTCAGCAAACAGAAGAGTATCGTGACCGGTATCGTGCAGAGGATCAACGGCGGCAGCATCAGCGTGAACCTGGGCAGGGCGGAAGGACTTCTCAATGAGAAGGAAACAGTTCCCGGCGAGAACCTCAAGCCTCAGGACAGGATCAAGGTGTATGTCATCGATGTGCGCAAGACCCAGCGCGGTCCCCGCATCCTCGTGAGCCGCACGCACCCAGAACTTGTCAAAAAACTGTTTGAGCAGGAAGTGACGGAGATTCAGGAAGGCGTTGTCGAGATCAAGAGCATCGCGCGCGAGCCCGGCAGCCGCACGAAGATCGCCGTATATTCCAACGATCCCAGAGTGGACGCTGTAGGCGCATGCGTCGGCGTCAACGGAATCCGTGTCAATAATATCGTCGAGGAGCTCCGCGGCGAAAAGATCGATATCATCAACTGGGACGAGAACCCCGGCAACCTCATTCAGAATGCCCTTTCTCCCGCCAAGATCGTCGCGGTTTTCGCGGATCCCGAGGAGAAGACGGCAAAGGTCGTCGTTCCGGATTATCAGCTCTCCCTCGCGATCGGCAGAGAGGGTCAGAACGCGCGCCTTGCCGCCAAGCTGACCGGCTACAAGATCGATATCAAGAGCGAGACGCAGGCCAAGGACGCGCCCGGCTTCCGCTACGAAGATTACGAAGACGACGAGTACTACGAGGAAGATTACGACGAAGAGTATGCGGATAACGCGGAGTATGCGGAGGAACCCGAGTCCGAGTACGAGGGCGAATCTGAGGAAACCGACGAATAATACAGTGTTCAGTTAGGAGGCAGGATGCCAAAGAAGATTCCGATGCGCAGATGTACGGGATGCGGCGAGATGAAGGAGAAGAAAAGTCTGATCCGGATCGTGCGCACGCCAGAGGGGGAGATCAAACTGGACAGGACGGGCAAGACAAACGGCAGAGGCGCTTATCTCTGCGACGATCCGGCCTGTCTGCGCGCGGCACAGAAGAAGCGTTCTCTGCAGAGATCCCTTGACACAGCCATACCGGATGAGATCTTTGACGAACTTGCACGGAGATGGGAGGTGTCTTCAGATGGATAAACTCTTATCTCTGCTGGGAATCGCACAGAAAGCCGGCAAAGTAGTGAGCGGCGGATTCCTGTGTGAAAAAGCGATCAAGAGCAGAGAAGCGAAGCTGGTGATCATAGCTGAAGACGCACAGAAGAATACCGTGAGTACGATCAGCAATAAATGTACTTTTTATCATATACCGTTCAGTTTCTACGGTGTAAAAGAGACACTGGGGCACGCCATCGGCAAGCAGGACAGGTCCTGCGTCGCCGTTACGGACCAGGGGCTTGCGGATAGTATACTTAAGCTGCTAGGCAGCGGGAAGAAAGAGGAGTAAATGGCAACAGAGAATACAGGTGCAAATGAGAACAAAAAAGCAGGAGAAGCAGCAAAGAAGCCCAGACCGGCGGCAGACGGCAAGGCTCCTGTAAAGAAGAAAAAAATCATTATCGTGACGGGCAACAGCAGTAAGAGCCGTCAGAGTTCCGGACAGCGGGGCGCCTATTCCAGCGGATCTTACTCCAGCACAGGAACAGGATCGTTTTCTGCCGGAAGCGGAAGAAAACAGAGGCCCGCAGGACAGAGCGGTACGCGCAGAGAACAGCCTGCAGGCCGTCAGAAGACGGAGGCCAAGCCTGTTCCGCACAAGATCATCCGTCCTACGGTAAAGCCCACACAGATGGAGGTCGATTTCCATAAGCCCGAGCCGGTCGCGAGACAGCCCAGGAGACAAGAGGAGACTGCTCCTGTCGCAGAGGAGATCAAGGTTCAGACTCCCGCAGCAGCTGAAACAGCCGCAGAGCCTGTAAAGGCGGTCGAGACGCCTGCAGCCGCGGAGAAGCCTGTCGCTGAGGCGGCATCCGCCGTCAGCGCCGCAGAGGAAAAGCCTGTGCAGAAGGCTGCAGAAACAGCTGCCCCGAAAGCAGAGGAGAAGTCTGCTCCTAAGGCTGAAGCTGTCGAGGCAGAGCCTGCCGCAAGACCTGCGACGGAAGCTTCAGAGCCCGCAGTGAAAGCGGTCGAGCAGACAGCTCAGAGCAAAGGCGCAGAAAGCGCAGAAGATAAGACACAGAGCGCGCAGTACGGCCGTGACGGCCGCTCCGGATCCCAGAGAGACAGAAATGCCCAGGGACAGGGCGGCAGAAGAGACGGCGCACAGTCCGGAAGCCGCAGAGAAGGCGGCCGCACAGGTGACCAGGGTGGAAGCCGCAGAGAAGGCGGACGCAGCGGTGACCAGGGCGGATTCCGCAGAGAAGGCGGACGCAGCGGTGACCAGGGCGGAAGCCGCAGAGAAGGCGGACGCAGCGGCGACCAGGGCGGATTCCGCAGAGAAAGCGGACGCGCAGGTGACCAGGGCGGATCCCGCAGAGAAGGCGGACGCGGCGGCGACCAGGGCGGATTCCGCAGAGAAGGCGGA
This sequence comes from Lachnospiraceae bacterium UBA4260, assembly GCA_002395235.1. Taxonomy (GTDB): domain Bacteria; phylum Bacillota; class Clostridia; order Lachnospirales; family Lachnospiraceae; genus CAG-791. The sequence continues at coordinate 66,243 of DGWK01000005.1, forward strand.
CGCAGCGGTGACCAGGGCGGATTCCGCAGAGAAGGCGGACGCGCAGGCGACCAGGGCGGATTTGCAGGACGCAGCGCTAAGCCCGGACAGGGAATGCGCGGCGCAGGCGCTCCGGCAGCAGGACGCCAGGGCACAAGACCCGGCGCGGCAGAGGGCGGACGCCGCAGAACGTCCGGAAGACCCGGCGAGGGCGAAGGTTTTGCCGACAAGCACAGAGACGACAATAAGAGAAAGAAGGATCAGGAGCGCGATAAGCGTTCCAAGAAGGACCTCATATATGGCGAGGACGAGAATAACAGAAGAAGCGGCAACAAAGCCGGCAGATTCATTCGTCCCGAGAAGAAGGCAGAGGCGCCTGTCGAGGAGCAGATCAAGACGATCGTCATTCCCGAGAAGCTCACGATCAGAGAACTGGCTGAAGCTATGCATATGAATCCTTCCGAGATCATCAAAAAGCTCTTCCTGGCGGGGCGTGTCGTGACTCCCAACAGCGAAGTTGAATATGATGACGCAGAGCAGATCGCCCTTGAATACGATATTCTCTGCGAGAAAGAACAAAAGGTCGACGTGATCGAAGAACTGCTCCGCGAGGAAGATGACAGCGAAGAAGAGATGGAGACCAGGCCTCCGGTAATCTGCGTCATGGGCCATGTAGACCACGGCAAGACTTCCCTGCTCGACGCGATCAGGAAGACCAACGTGACCAGAGGCGAGGCAGGCGGAATCACACAGGCGATCGGCGCTTATACGATCAGCCTCGACGGCAGGAGCATCACATTCCTGGATACGCCCGGACACGAGGCGTTTACGGCTATGCGTATGCGCGGCGCCAATTCCACCGATATTGCTGTCCTTGTAGTGGCAGCGGATGACGGCGTCATGCCGCAGACCGTAGAGGCTATCAACCACGCCAAGGCAGCCGGCGTCGAGATCATCGTCGCTGTCAACAAGATCGATAAGCCCGGCGCAAACGTTGAGAAGGTCAAACAGGAGATGACGGAGTACGAGCTCGTTCCCACAGACTGGGGCGGATCTACGGAGTATGTCCCTGTCAGCGCCAAGACCGGCGAAGGCATTGAGGACCTTCTGGAGACTATCCTTCTCACAGCAGATATCCTTGAGCTCAAGGCCAATCCCAACAGAAAGGCAAGAGGACTTGTCCTCGAGGCCAAGCTGGATAAGGGCAGAGGCCCCGTCGCTAACGTCCTTGTTCAGAAGGGAACTCTGCACATCGGTGATTTCATCTCCGCAGGCGCAAGTTCCGGTAAGGTTCGCGCGATGATCGACGACAAGGGCAGAAGGATCAAAGAAGCGAAGCCCTCACAGCCCGTCGAGATCCTGGGTCTCTCCGATGTACCCAGCGCGGGCGAGGTCATCATTGCCCACGAGTCCAACGACCAGGCCAAGGCTTATGCGGAGACCTACAAGAACCAGCACAAGGAAGAGCTGATCGAAGATACCAAGATGCGCATGAACCTGGACGATCTGTTCAACCAGATGAAGGAAGGAAACCTCAAGGAATTCAACCTGATCATCAAGGCAGACGTACAGGGCTCGGTGGAAGCGCTCAAGCAGAGCCTGCTCAAGCTCTCCAACGAGGAAGTTGTCGTCAAGGTCATCCACGGCGGCGTAGGCGCGATCACGGAGTCCGATGTAACACTGGCTTCCGCGTCCAACGCGGTCATCATTGGCTTCAATGTCCGTCCTGACGCGACAGCCAAGGCTATGGCGGAGCACGAAGGCGTGGATATAAGGCTCTACAAGGTCATCTACCAGGCGATCGACGCAGTCGAGGCAGCTCTCAAGGGCATGCTGGCACCTGTTTACGAGGAGCGCGTCATCGGCCATGTAGAGGTGAGAATGCTGTTCAAGGCTTCCTCCGTCGGCAATATCGCAGGTTCCTATGTACTCGACGGCGTGATCCGCAGAGGCTGCAAGTGCAGAATCACCAGAGCCGGAGAACAGATCTTTGAGGGTGATCTTGCTTCCCTCAAGAGATTTAAGGACGATGTCAAAGAAGTGAAGGCCGGATTTGAGTGCGGACTTGTATTCGACGGTTTCGACAAGATGCAGGTCGGCGATATCGTAGAGGCCTATGATTTGGTAGAGGTACCCAGAACATGAGAAAAAACAGCGTAAAGAACCGCAGGATCAATGACGAAGTGCAGAGAGCGCTGGCCGGCATCGTCCGGGAAGTCAAAGATCCGCGGATCAGCCCGCTGACCAGCGTGACAGGTACGGAGGTCGCTCCGGACCTCAAGACATGCAAAGTCTATATCAGTGTATACGGAGACAGTGAGGCCGGCGCAAAGACCATGGAAGGTCTTCGCAGCGCCGCAGGCTTTATCCGCGGCGAGCTGGCCAGAAAAGTCAATCTCCGCAATACTCCGCAGCTCACATTCATCCTGGATGATTCCATCGCGTACGGCGTCGCCATGTCCCACCGCATCGACGAGGTGACTGCGGCGGACCGCGAGGCGGAGCTGGCCAGAGGCGAAGAGACAGAAGACGGGTCTGAAGAACAATAAAGATAAGATTGATTATGAGAATTCTGGAACTGGTAAAAAACTGCACAAGGATCGGCATCAGCGGCCATGAAAACCCGGACGGAGACTGCGCGGGTTCCTGCTGCGGACTGGCTCTGTACCTGAGAAAGGTAATGCCCCGGGCGGCCGTCGATATCTATCTGGAGTCCATGCCGGACGCTCTTGTTCGCAATATTCCCGGAGCAGATACGATCATTCACGATGTGACGGGAAAGGAAGAGGATTATGACGCTTTTATAGTCCTTGACAGCGAGCCCGCCAGGACCGGAAAGGCAGAGCGGCTCTACAAGAGGGCGGGCCTGAAGATCAACATCGATCATCACAGGACAAATACCGGTTCCGGGAGCGCACAGTGCTATATAGACGGAAGCGCTTCCAGCGCCTGTGAGCTCGTCTATGAAGTGATCGACAAAGAGCAGCTGGACGCGCAGATCGCCAAGGCGCTCTATGTCGGAATCGTCACGGATACGGGCGTATTTCAGTATTCGAACACATCCGAGTCCACCATGAAGGCGGCCGGTCATCTGCTCAGTTTTGGCTTTGACCATTCGGCGGCGATCAGAGAGGTCTTCTTCGAGAGGACTTTCGTGCAGGCGAGAGCGCTGGGAAAAGCGCTGACAAGCGCGGAGCGGCTTTTGGACGGAAAGCTCATCCTGTGCTCTTTTGACAGAGCGACAATGGAAGAGCTGGGCGCCGACCGAAAGGATCTGGACGGGATCAGCGCGCAGCTCCTTCTGACAGAAGGGGCGGACGTGTCTGTCTTCCTGCATGAGACCGAACCCGGCCTGTGGCGCGCCAGCATGAGATCCGTGAACGTGACGGATGTATCGAAGACCGCGTCCATGTTTGCCGGAGGCGGGCACATTCGCGCGGCGGGCTGCACGATCAGATCGGACATAAAAACGGCGGTCAGAGATATAAAGGATGACATCGCGCGGCAGCTTGCGGATGCGCATGTGAGTGGAATTTAGGAGAAAAACTCCCCGAAAGGAAATGCCATCCATGTTTCATGGAATGATGACAATTTATAAAGAGGCGGGATACACTTCGAGCGACGTAGTGGCGCGGCTTCGGGGAATCCTGCACATGAAAAAGATAGGACACACAGGAACACTCGATCCGGATGCGGAGGGAGTGCTTCCTGTTTGTTTGGGTAATGGGACCAAACTCTGCGAGCTGATCGCTGACAGGGACAAAGAGTATGTCGCCGTCATGCGGCTTGGGGTCACGACGGACACGCAGGATATGAGCGGAGAAGTACTCACGCAGGTTTCCGAGGAGGAGGTCCGGCAAAAAGTTACGCCTTCGCTGGTGGAAGAAAAGGCCTCGGAGTTTGTCGGGGAGATCAGCCAGGTCCCGCCCATGTATTCCGCCGTCAAGGTGAACGGAAAGAGACTGTACGAATACGCCAGACAGGGCAGGACCGTGGAGAGAAAAGCGAGAACGATCACAATCTATGAGCTGGAGATCACGAAGATCGACCTGCCTCTTGTGACTATGAGGGTGCGCTGCTCCAAGGGCACCTATATCCGAACGCTCTGCCACGATCTGGGGCAAAAGCTTGGGACGGGAGCCGCCATGGAGCACCTGCTCAGGACCAGGGTCGGTCAGTTCAGACTGGAGAACGCGATCCGGCTCGACGACGCGGAGAGCATCATGAAGTCCGACGATCCTGCGAGGATTGAGGGCTATATTCTTCCCGTGGAGAGCTTCTTCGAGGAGGCGCCGAAAGCCCGCGTGCGCGCGGAAGGGATCAAATATCTGCGAAACGGCAACGCTTTAAAGAGAAGCTATACGGATCTTGCGAGAGAAACGAAAGCGGGAGACGTCAGAATGTACGATGAGGACGGTAAGTTTTACGCGCTCTACCGGTATGATCCGGCTCGGGATGAGCTGAAGAATGTCAGGATGTTTCTGTCGTGAAGAGTAGTTCATCGTCATTTTAGAAAGGACCTCAAGATGAGGATTATCAGTGGGACAACAGACTTTAGGATCGAGGAGGGGACGGCCGTTGCCATAGGCAAATTCGACGGCCTTCATCTCGGCCACAGAAAGCTCCTGAGGGAGATCCTCAGACAGAAAGAGGACGGGATGAAAGCGACGGTGTTTACTTTCGACCCGTCTCCGGAGGTGTTTTTCGGCATGAATCCCTCCAGAGAGCTGTCCACCAGGGAAGAGAAGAGAGAACTGTTCAGGGAGATCGGGATCGATATACTCGTGGAGTTTCCGTTTAACAAGGAGACCGCAGCGATTTCGCCGGAAGATTTCATTGTTGATATCCTCTGCCGGAGAATGAACGCGAAGTTTGTCGCAGCCGGCACGGATCTGTCTTTTGGCGCAATGGGAAAGGGAAACTTCGCCCTGCTGTCCTCGCTGGGACGGCACATGGGCTTTGACACCTGCAAGATCGACAAAATAGAGAGAAACGGCAAGGTCATCAGTTCCACCCTGATCAGGAGTCTGGTAGAGGAGGGCAATATGGAGGAGGCTGCGGCCTGTCTGGGCGCCCCTTACAAGATCACCGGCAAAATAGTGCACGGCAGGGCTCTGGGCAGAAGGATCGGCATTCCGACCCTGAACCAGACGCCGCCGGTGGACAAGCTCCTGCCGCCTTTCGGGGTCTACTATTCGGAGGTGAAGACGGAGGGCAAGCTCTTCAAGGGAATCACCAACATCGGGATCAAGCCAACCGTGACTAATGACAATCAGATCACCGTAGAGACCTCTCTCTACAAGTTCTCAGGAGACCTGTACGGGGAGACGGCAGAAGTCAGCCTCCTGACATTCCGCAGGCCGGAGATGCGCTTTTCGGGCGTCGCGGAGCTCAAGAAGACGATGGAGAAAGACATACGCGCCGGTGAGATCTATCACGGGCTGAGCGAGATCCATTAAGCGGTGGAAATATTCGGCAGTTTTGTGTTTACACAACACAAATAATGTGGTAAAATGCCACTTGTTTACGACTACCGACACTTAGGCCGAAGCTGCTCCGGCGCGGTCCCGGTGTACGGCGGATCACACAAGAAAAGGAGAAAAACCATGATTACCAAAGAGAAAAAGACAGCTATCATCCAGGAGTTCGGAAGATTTGAGGGTGACACAGGTTCACCGGAAGTTCAGATCGCTATCCTTACCGCAAGGATCAAGGAGCTCACTGAGCACATGAAGGCAAACAAGAAGGATCACCACAGCGCAAGAGGACTTCAGAAGATGGTCGGTAAGCGCAAAGCTCTTATTGACTACCTCAAGAGAACAGATCTGGAAGGCTACCGTGCTCTGATCAAGAGACTCGGCATCAGAAAGTAATCTACAGGGATTTAAGAGACGGCTCAGACCGAGGAACGGCTGTTGCCGTCTCTTTCTCGTCATGGAACGGACGTGAATGTTCCCGGCGGGAGAAGAAGAGAAGAAAGAGACGTAAAGAAGAAAAAAGGAGAGAGTATGTACAAAACTTATTCCATGGACCTTGCCGGAAGGACACTCAGCGTTGACATCGGCAGAGTCGGCAAGCAGGCAAGCGGATGCGCTTTTATTCACTATGGCGATACAACACTTTTATGTACGGCGACTGCGTCCGCAGCTCCCAGAGACGGAATTGATTTCTTCCCGCTCAGCGTAGAGTACTCCGAGAAGTATTATGCAGTCGGCAAGATGCCCGGCGGCTTCAACAAGAGAGAGGGCAAGCCCAGCGAGAACGCGATCCTCACAAGCCGCGTGATCGACAGACCTATGCGCCCTCTGTTCCCCAAGGATATGAGAAATGACGTCACCCTCGAGTGCATGGTCATGAGCGTAGATCCCCAGTGCAGACCCGAGATGGTCGCTATGATCGGCGCTTCTCTGGCAACAACCATTTCCGACATCCCCTTCGACGGCCCTTGCGCAGCTACGCAGATCGGCCTTGTGGACGGTGAAGTGATCATCAACCCCAGCCAGGAGCAGTGGGACTTCGGCGATCTTCGCCTGACAGTCGCTTCCACGGCGGAGAAGGTCATCATGATCGAAGCCGGCGCCAACGAGATCCCCGAAGAGGATATGATCAAATATATCTACATCGCAGACGAGCAGAACAAGAAGATCATCGAGTGGATCAATCAGATCGCTGCCGAGTGCGGCAAGACCAAGAGAGAGTATGTCAGCTGCGCGATCCCGGAAGAGATGTTCGCAGCTATGCGCGAGATCGTGACGCCTGAGGAGATGGAAGTCGCTGTCTTCGCAGATGACAAGCAGATCCGTGAGGACAACGTCGCGGCAGTTACCGAGAAGCTCAAGGAAGCTTTCGCGGACAACGAAGAGTGGCTGGCAATCCTCGGAGAAGCTGTTTACCAGTATGAGAAGAAGACCGTCCGCAAGATGATTCTCAAGGACCACAAGCGTCCCGACGGCCGTGACATCACTGAGATCCGCCCTCTGTCCGCAGAGGTCGACCTGATCCCCAGAGTACACGGCTCCGCCATGTTCACACGCGGACAGACACAGATCTGCAATGTTGTCACTCTGGCACCTCTTTCCGAGGCACAGAGAGTGGAGGGCCTTGACCCCAACATCACAGAGAAGAGATATGTGCACCAGTACAACTTCCCGGCATATTCCGTCGGTGAGACAAGAGTTTCCAGAGGCCCGGGCCGCAGAGAGATCGGCCACGGCGCACTGGCTGAGAGAGCCCTGCTCCCTGTACTGCCCAGCATCGATCAGTTCCCTTACTCCATCCGTTCCGTATCCGAGACCTTCGAGTCCAACGGTTCCACCTCCATGGCTTCCACATGCGCTTCCTGCATGGCCCTTATGGCAGCCGGTGTTCCGCTTAAGTCTCAGGTGGCCGGTATCAGCTGCGGTCTGGTTACAGGCGAGAAGGATGAGGACTTCGTACTTCTGACAGATATCCAGGGTCTCGAGGACTTCTTCGGAGACATGGACTTCAAGGTTACCGGTACTCACAAGGGTATCACCGCGATCCAGATGGACATCAAGATTCACGGTCTGACAAGAGCCATCGTTGAGGGCGCCATCGCAAGATGCAAGGAAGCCCGCGAGTTCATCATGAACGGCGTTATGACAGAAGCGATCGCAGAGCCTCGTCCCACTGTTAACGAGTATGCTCCCAAGATCGATTACATGCAGATCGATCCCGAGAAGATCGGTGAAGTCGTCGGTCAGCGCGGCAAGACTATCAACGAGATCATCAAGCGCACCGGCGTACAGATCGATATCGAGGATGACGGCAGCGTATCCATCTGCGGCAATGACGCCAAGGGCATGGAACTGGCTAAGAAGTATATCACTACCATCGTCACAGAGTTCGAAGAGGGACAGGTGCTCGACGGAACTGTTGTCAGCATCAAGGAATTCGGCGCGTTTGTCGAGTTCGCTCCCGGCAAGGAAGGCATGGTCCACATCTCCAAGATCGCGAACCGCCGCATCGAGCATGTGGAAGATGTTCTGACACTCGGCGACAAGGTCACCGTCGTCTGCCTCGGAAAGGACAGAATGGGAAGACTGAGCTTCTCCATGAAGGACGTAAACAAGCAGAAAAAGAATAATAAGTAAAGAGACTTAGTTAAACCCGGCGGGCCAGGGCATTTGTTGAAAATGCGCTGGCTTTGCCGGGTTCATTGCGCGGCTGCGGCCGCGGCGATCTATTTTTTGGAGCAGGAGAAAGAACATGTCAACAACAGCGCAGGAAATCGCACGCAGGCGCACATTTGCGATCATTTCCCACCCCGATGCAGGTAAGACGACACTGACAGAGAAATTCCTTCTGTACGGAGGAGCCATCAACCTCGCGGGAAGCGTAAAGGGAAAAGCGACCGCCAGGCATGCGGTCTCAGACTGGATGGAAATAGAGAAACAGAGAGGAATCTCGGTCACGAGCTCGGTGCTGCAGTTCGAATACGACGGATGCTGCATCAATATCCTCGACACGCCCGGACACCAGGACTTCTCGGAGGACACCTACCGCACGCTCATGGCGGCGGACTCCGCAGTCATGGTCATCGACGGCGCCAAGGGCGTTGAGCCCCAGACCAAGAAGCTCTTTAAAGTCTGTACCATGCGGCATATCCCGATTTTTACATTTATTAATAAGATGGACAGAGACGCCCTCGATACTTTCGACCTTCTCGATGATATTGAGAAGAACCTGGGAATCGACACCTGTCCCATGAACTGGCCCATCGGTTCCGGCAAGGCTTTCAAGGGCGTTTTTGACAGAGAGAACAACGAAGTCATTACCTACGCGGACACCCAGAAGGGCACCAAAGAGGGCACGCAGACAAGAATCCCGATCGATGACGAGGACAGGATCCTGACGGAACTGGGCGAAGACGCGGCGGAGCAGCTGCGCGAAGAAGTGGAACTGCTGGACGGAGCCAGCGCGGACTTCAACATCGAGACGGTCAGGGCGGGAATGCTGACGCCGGTATTTTTCGGCTCCGCGCTCAACAACTTCGGCGTCGAGATCTTTCTGCAGCACTTCCTGGAGATGGCGCCCGCGCCTTCGGCCCGCATGACGGACCAGGGGCCGGTGGATCCCGTGGAAGACGCTTTCTCGGCCTTCGTCTTCAAGATCCAGGCCAATATGAACAAGGCCCACAGAGACAGGATCGCCTTTATCCGCATCTGCTCGGGCAAATACGATATCGGCATGGACGTCAAGCACGTCCAGAGCGGAAGGATCCAGAGGCTGTCCCAGCCTCAGCAGCTGATGGCCAGCGACAGAAAGATCCTGAGCGAGGCTTATGCGGGAGACATTATCGGCGTCTTCGATCCGGGCCTCTATTCCATCGGCGACACATTCTGCACGCCCAAGGCGGGATTTAAGTACGAGGGTATTCCCACTTTCGCACCGGAGCATTTCGCGCGCGTGCGCCAGGTGGACACCATGAAGAGAGACCAGTTCGTCAAGGGCATCACCCAGATCGCCCAGGAAGGCGCGATCCAGATATTCCGTGAGCTCCACACCGGTATGGAAGAGATCATCTGCGGCGTCGTCGGCATGCTGCAGTTCGACGTTCTGCAGTTCCGATTAAAGAGTGAGTACAACGTGGATATCATCCTGGAACAGCTTCCCTATGAGCATATTCGCTGGATCACAAAGTGGGACCAGGACATCATGCGCATAACGGGAACCACGGATATGAAGAGGATCGAGGACCTCAAGGGAAATCCGCTGCTTCTCTTTATCAATCCCTGGTCGGTGCAGATGGTCCTGGATCGAAACGAGGGACTGGAGCTGTCGGAATTTTCAAGAGGCTGAGTATAGGCAAAGATAACAGAATTTGATAAAATCAATTCAGGCGGGAGCGGCTCCCGCTCTGAAGTTATGATCAGAAATCTTTAGGAGGCTGTTATGGCACAGGAAAAGAATACAGCGGAGAAATACAGTGACGCGAACATCGGCACAGTACAGATCGCCGATGATGTAGTAGCGCTCATAGCTGCTTATGCGGCTATGGAAGTGGAAGGCGTCTCCGGCATGGCCGGCGGCGTCGATATGGATACAGTGAGCAAGGGCGGCATGAAGAAGCTTGGCAAGACTGTCAAGGTGGAAGTCAGCGAAGCCGGTGTCAAGGCGGACCTGAGCATTGACCTGGGCTATGGTTACAGCATTCCCGAGACCTGCAGCAAGGTGCAGAGCAGGGTCAAGACGGCCATTGAGAACATGACCGGGCTTGAGGTCCAGGATGTCAATATTCGTGTTGCCGGGATCAAGTGATCGATTGAGGGCAGGAAGACTAAATTTATGAACAGAAAGAGCTTGAGAGAGCAGATCTTTAAGCTGCTCTTCAGAACCGAATTTAATGATCCGGATGAGATGGAGGAGCAGGCGCAGTTCTTCTTTGACAGCGGAGATATGACTGTCACGGACAAGGACAAAGAGTACATCATCGGCAAGTGCAGGAAGATCCTTGATAAGACGGAGGAGATCGACCGCCTTTTGGACGAGAAGCTGGAGGGATGGACGGTTGAGCGTCTTCCCAAGGTCGAACTGGCGATCCTGCGGCTGGGTACTTATGAGATCCTCTACGATGATACCGTTCCGACAGGCGTTGCGATCAACGAAGCCGTGGAACTGGGCAAGAAATTCGGAGAGGACGGGTCCGGCGCCTTTATCAACGGCGTGCTGGCCGGGATCACCGGAAAAGAGAGGGCGTCCAAGCCCGGAACAGGTGAGGGATCTCCCCGCGGGAAGGGCTCTTCCGGCGGCAGCATTTCGGAGCGCAAGGGCGACACATACATTACAAGGAAAATATGAGAAACGTATACTCGGTATCCCAGATTAACCGATATATAAAAAACATGTTTGCGGATGACTACATTCTCCATTCCGTTCTGGTGCGGGGAGAAGTGAGCAACTGCAAATATCATTCTTCCGGTCATATATACTTTACTTTGAAAGATGCCTCGGGTACGCTTTCCTGCGTCATGTTCGCGGGACGCAGACGAGGCCTTTCTTTTCGTATGCAGGAGGGAGATCAGGTGATCGTGGCCGGCACGGTGGACGTGTATGAGCGCGACGGCCGCTATCAGCTCTACGCCGACAGGATCATTCTCGACGGCGCAGGGCAGCTCAACGCCCGTTTCGAGCAGCTAAAGCGCAGGCTCGAGGAGTCGGGGATGTTCGATGAGATGTACAAAAAGCCCATTCCGCGCTATATCCGCAGACTGGGCGTGGTGACTGCTCCTACGGGCGCAGCTGTACAGGATATCATCAACATATCTCTGCGCAGGGATCCCTATCTGCAGATCATTCTCTTTCCCGCCATCGTGCAGGGAAATGAGGCGGCCGGCAGTATCTGTCAGGGCATCAGGACGCTGGATGAATACGGCGTGGATGTGATCATTATCGGAAGAGGCGGCGGATCTCTCGAAGATCTGTGGGCTTTTAACGAGGAGATCGTGGCCGAAGCTGTCTTCAACTGTACAACGCCGATCATCTCCGCTGTGGGACATGAGACTGACACGGTCATCACCGACTACGTGGCGGACCTCAGAGCGCCGACGCCGTCGGCTGCGGCGGAACTGGCAGTGTTTTCTTACGAGCAGTTTCAGAGAGACCTGCAGATGTATGCAGGAAGGCTGGTCGGGTCCATGGACAAGCGCATTTACGCCCTCCGCAGACATGCGGAGAGCCTTCGCAGGGAACTGGTCCACCTCTCGCCGTCGTCAAGGATCCGTGACCGGAGAATGTACACGGCGCAGTGCGAGGAAAAACTTGCCCTGGCTATGGAGAGAAAGATTCAGGAGTGCAGGCGCCGGGCGGACGTGGGAGAGAGGCTGCAGGTCCGAATGGACAGAAAGCTTTCGGAGGCGGCCGGCAGCATGAGACTCTATGCGGCGCAGCTGGAGCAGCGATCCCCCATTGCCAAGCTTTCCGGCGGTTACGGCTATATCAGCGACGAAAAGGGCGCAGCTGTGCTGTCGGTGGACAAAACAGAGCCGGGCGATCTTTTGACCATTCAGCTCAGGGACGGCAGGATCGATGCGACAGTGGAGCGCGTGCATCGCGCAGATCAGTGAACGGGGAGATAATATCTATGGGTGACAATACCGTTACAAATACATCTGAAAATGCTTCCGTGCCGGAAGTGAAGGGAATCGAAGAGGCTTTTGCCATGCTGGATCAGATCCTGGCGAAAATGGACGAAGAGGGCGTGACCTTGGAGGAGTCCTTTCGCTGCTATGAGCAGGGCATGAAGCTGATCAAATACTGCAATGAGACGATCGATGCGGTAGAGAAAAAAGTACAGGTGCTTAGCGCAGAGGGGGAGACCGATGAGTTTTGAACAGAATCTTGCCGAGAAGGCCGCGCACTGTGAGAAGGTCCTCAGGGACATGCTTCCTTCCGTGGAGGGACTTCAGGGGACAGACCGCTACGCGGCGGTCGTGGTTGACGCCATGCAGTACAGCGTTATGGCCGGCGGAAAGAGACTCCGCCCGCTGTTTATCTACGAGACATGCCGTATGTACGGAGGCAGAGAAGAGCTGGCGGCGCCCTTTATGGCGGCACTGGAGATGATCCACAACTACTCGCTCGTGCATGACGATATGCCCGCCATGGACAACGATGAATACAGGCGCGGCAGGAAGACGACCTGGGTCGTGTACGGCGAGGGAATGGCTATACTGGCCGGCGACGCGCTGCTCAACTACGCCTACGAGACGGCTCTGAAAGCCTTTGCTCTGTGCCGCGACCCGAAGGAGACCGCCGCCGTCGTCAGCGCGATGGAGCTCCTCGCGCGCAACGCGGGCGTCTACGGGATGGTGGGCGGACAGTGCGCGGACCTGGAGGCGGAGAAGAAGCCCGAGGAGACCGGTGAGGAAGGCCTGACCTACATCCACAAGCACAAGACGGCGTGCATGATTGAGAGCGGATTCCAGATCGGCGCGATCCTGGCGGGCGCCCCGAAAGAGGACGTGGAGAAGCTGGGAAAGATCGCCGAGAATATCGGCATCGCCTTCCAGATCCAGGACGACATTCTGGACGTTATAGGAGACAGTGAAGAGCTCGGGAAGATGACCGGGAGCGATGAAAAGGACGGGAAAGTCACCTATGTGACACTCCACGGCCTTGAGAAGGCCGCTCAGGACGTCCGCAGAATGTCGGAGGAGGCGATCGAACTGTTCGATTCCCTTTCCGCATCCAATGGTTTCTTACGCGAACTGATCACGAACCTGATCACGCGAACAAAATGACGCAGTTCTCCCGACACTGACAACAGATATGAAAAAAGAAAAAAAGAGACTTGATGTCCTTATGGTGGAAAGAGGACTTGCCTCCTCAAGGGAGAAGGCAAAGGCCCTCATCATGGCGGGCATCGTGTATGTAAATCAGAATAAAGAAGATAAAGCGGGCGCCTCTTTTGACCCGGAGGAAACGGAAATTGAGGTCCGCGGCGCGACGCTTCGATACGTGAGCCGGGGCGGTCTCAAACTGGAAAAGGCCCTGAAGGTCTTCCCGATCGACCTGACCGGGCGCGTCTGCATGGACATAGGCGCTTCCACCGGCGGTTTTACGGACTGCATGCTGCAGAACGGCGCCGCCAAGGTCTACTCCATCGACGTAGGATACGGCCAGCTGGACTGGAAACTCAGAAATG
>DGWK01000001.1:0-41339 GCA_002395235.1 Lachnospiraceae bacterium UBA4260
GGAGAGATGGTCTGCCTGATCAAGCCCCAATTTGAGGCGGGCAGGGACAAGGTCGGCAAGAAGGGCGTCGTCAGAGACAAAAAGGTCCATCTGGAAGTGGTCCGCGATGTGACCGCCATGGCTGCGGGACTGGGCTTTGAGATCCTCGGACTGGACTACTCGCCAATCAGAGGACCGGAAGGAAATATCGAATACCTGATGTATATCAGGAAACCTTCGACGGCTGTCGCGGCACCTGCGAATCCCGTCAGTGAAGAGACAATCAAGGCACTGGTGGAAGCTTCGCACGGGGAGCTGGATAAAAGCTGAAGGAAACAAATACGCTCTGACGTGGAGGAAAGAATGGAACGTTTCTTTATCATAACGAATATGAAAAAGGATCCTGACCGCATGTTCACAAAAATGCTCAAAGGATTTCTTGAGCTTAACGGAAGAAAATGTATCGAGATCCTCCCCGAGGAGTACAAGGGCAAAAAGCGCCTCTCCATAGAGATGGACCCGAAGACCGACTGCCTGCTGGTGATCGGAGGCGACGGGTCGGTTCTGCGCGCCGCCCACCTGGTTCTGGGGACCGGCGTTCCGGTCCTGGGAATCAATCTCGGCACACTGGGATATCTGGCGGAAGTCGAGAAGAACAACTGGCAGGAGATGATCGGGCTTCTTCTGAAGGGAAATTACGAGATCGAGCCAAGGATGATGCTGGAAGGCCGCATGGTGGAGAGAAACGGCGTCACGGTAAACGAAGACAGGATCCTGCACGGACTTAATGAGGCGGTTGTAAGAAGCAGCGCCCTTCGCGTGCTGAATTTCAACGTCTACATTGACGGACATCTTCTCAACAACCTGGACGCGGACGGAATCATAATCTCCACGGCGACAGGATCCACCGCCTACAATATGTCGGCCGGCGGACCGCTGGTAGAGCCCAAGGCACAGCTTCTGCTCCTGACACCGATTTGTGCCCACACTCTCAACACAAGAAGTGTGGTCCTCTCGGCGGAGGACTCGATCGTGATCGAGATAGCCAAGAATACCAGAAACGAGAAAATCCTTGCGGAGGCCGCATTTGACGGCGGAAGCAGCTTCAACCTCGGATACGGGGACCGCATCGAGATCAAACGGTCCGAGGAAGTGACCAATCTTGTCAAGCTCAGCACCAGGAGCTTTCTCAGTACGCTGCACAAAAAGATGTCTTCTTAATTGAGTCTTAATAAATAAGAGTCTTAATAAAAATGAGTCTTAATAAAACTATGGCTATGGACAAAGGGAAAACGAAGCGCCTGGACAAGATCAAGGCGCTCATTAAAGAATATGAGATCGAGACACAGGGAGAGCTCGCGCAGATGCTGCGCGAGAGCGGCTTCAAAGTGACACAGGGAACCGTCTCCCGCGATGTCAGAGAGCTGGGACTCACCAAGTCCGCTTCAGCATCGGGAAAGCAAAAGTATGTGGTACCGGCGCTTCTCAGTGACGAGCATCTGCGCTTTATCCGCGTATTGAGTGACAGCATGGTGAGCATCGACCAGGCGCAGAACCTGATCGTGATCAAGACCGGTTCCGGTATGGCCATGGCGGTGGCAGCGGCTCTGGACAAAATGAACTTTCCGGAAGTTGTCGGCAGTATTGCCGGGGACGACACGATCATGGCAGCGGTCAGGACTTCGCAGGACGCTGCTCTTTTGATAGAAAAGATACGCCATATGCTCGGAGCCTGACGCAGCTGCGCGCGTGAAGGACGGGAATGCCTTAGAGGCATGCTGCACACGTGGCGGCGGCACGCTCCGCGAGCCTTAGCGAACGCTTAGGAGGAGGACGGCGAATGCTGCTTAGTTTACATGTTAAGAACCTGGCTCTGATCGAGGAGGAAGAGGTCACCTTTACGGACGGCCTCAATATTTTGACCGGTGAGACAGGCGCCGGAAAATCGATCATCATCGGTTCCATCAATCTTGCCCTGGGCGGCAAGGCGGACAAGGCCATCATCAGGACCGGAGCCGAGTATGCGCTGATCGAGCTGGTCTTTACGGCCGACAACGAAAAACAGCTCAAGAAGCTCGAGGAACTGGATCTTCCCGCTCCCGAGGACGGCACGATCCTTGTCAAGCGCAAAATATTGCCGGGCAGGAGCGTGTGCAGCGTCTGCGGGGAGTCGGTAACACTCCGCCAGCTCAGGGAGATCGCCGAGCTGATGATCGACGTGTACGGCCAGAGAGAGAATCAGAAATTACTTCGTCGGGAGGCCCAGCTTCAGACTGTGGACGACTACGCCGGCGAAGAGGCGTCTGCACTTAAAGAAAAAGTGGCCGAGAGCTACAAAAAGTGGAGGGCCCTCAAAGAGGAGTGGGACAAGGACGACCTCGACGAGACCGCGAGAAAGAGAGAGGCGGATCTTCTGGCTTATGAGTGCAGAGAGATCGAGGAGGCGGGTCTTCGCGAAGGCGAGGACGAAGAACTGGAAGGGCGCTATCGCCTGATGGAGAATTTCCGCAAGATCAGCGAGGCGGCCGGACAGGCCGGCATGTGGACCGGCGGCTCGGAGCAGAGCGCGGAGGAAGCGGTCGACCGGGCTTCCCGGGAGTTGTCCGCAGTTAGCGGGATCGATCCGGAACTGGATAAGCTGGCGGATGAGCTGGCGGAAGTGGAGAGCCTGCTGGCGGACTTTAACCGGTCTATGAGTGATTATCTGAGAAATCTGACTTTTGACCCCTCCGAGTTCCAGGAGATCCAGGAGAGGTTGAACCTGATCAATCACCTCAAGGACAAGTACGGCAGGAGTATCGCACAGATCGAGAAGGCACTTGAGGAGCGCGCGCAGAGGCTGGAATTCCTCGAGGACTACGAGAACAGCCGAAAGAGCCTCGAGAGAGAGATCGGCGAGGAATACGGAAGACTGCTGAAACTGTGCGGCGAGCTGAGCGCTGTGCGCCGGGCAGCGGCTGACAGGTTTGGAGCAAAGCTCAAGGAAGCGCTTATGGACCTCAATTTCCCGCAGGTGGAATTCGAGAGCCGCATGAGCTCGGGAGAGGAAAACCTCTCTTCCGGCGGCTATGACAAGCTGGTCTTCTATATCTCCATGAACCCCGGCGAGAGTCTGCGTCCTCTGGACCAGATCGCCAGCGGCGGCGAGCTCTCCAGAATTATGCTGGGCCTCAAGACGGTGTTCGCGGGGAAGGATGAGATCTACGCGTTTGTGTTCGATGAGATCGACACCGGTATCAGCGGAAAGACCGCCTGGAAAGTGGCGGAGAAAATGGGGAAACTTGCCGCGGACCATCAGATCCTGTGCATCACGCATCTGCCCCAGATCGCGTCCATGCAGGACAGCCACTACTGCATCGTCAAAGAGAGCACAGACGGCCGCACCATGACCCATATCACAAGGCTCACGGAGGAAGAGAGCGACCGGGAAGTCGCAAGGCTTCTGGGCGCGGACCGAATCACGGAAGCGGCACTGGAAAACGCCAGGGAAATGAAGAAAATGGCGCACAGCGGGAAGGATAAGAAATAATGAGCACCCGTAAAGACGTAGAGTTAATCGTGAACAAGATCCTGGGAGGCTTCCGCGTGACCTATCCGGAAGAGATCCCGAAGATCGATCTGTATATGGACCAGGTGCTCACGTTTATGACAGAGCGCCTGAAAAGGACGGCGAGAAAGTCGGACAAGGACAAGCTCCTGACCAAGACCATGATCAATAACTATGTCAAGAACAAGGTGATGATCCCCCCTGTCAAGAAGAAGTACGGAAGGGACCACATCCTTCTTTTGATGGTCATTTACTACATGAAGAGTTTTCTCTCAATCGACGACATCCGCAAGATCGTGGGTCCCGTATCGGATAAGTACGCCCAGCCGACGACCAAGTCCGTGGAAGAGCTGGTAGGAAGAAAACACAGGTATTCCATGACGGACGTATACACGGAGCTCTTCAAGTACGTGGCGGAAGACGTGGAGCGCTTTCCCACCGAGGTGGGCAGGATCCTGGACGAGACGGAAAACGCCTTTATCGAGGCGCCCGAGGAGGACAGAGAGATGCTGCGCAGGTTCAACGTGATCTGCCAGCTCAGCGCGGATATCTATCTTAGAAAGCTCCTGATCGAAAAGCTTCTTGACGAGACGCCGGGCGCGCCCGAGTCCTCCAGAAATACCAGGGCAAAAAATTGAAATACTTCGCAGCAAGACTTAAGCAATATAAAAGGAGTTATCGTCTTTTATGTCAATTTACGACAGTTTAAATAAAGAGCAGGCCGAGGCCGTAAAAAGGACCGAGGGCCCTGTTCTGATCCTGGCCGGTGCCGGGAGCGGCAAGACCAGAGTGATCACGCACAGGATCGCCTATCTTTTGGACGAGTGCGGGGTCAATCCCTGGAATATTCTTGCCATCACTTTCACCAACAAAGCGGCGGGAGAGATGAGAGAGCGCGTCGACAAGCTGATCGGCTTTGGCGCGGAGAGCGTCTGGATCTCCACTTTCCACTCCATGTGCGTGAGGATCCTGCGCCGCCATATCGAGAATCTGGGCTACGAGTCCTCCTTCACCATCTACGATACGGACGACCAGAAATCCCTGATGAAGGAGGTGTGCAAATACCTCAAGATCGACACCAAGGACCTGAGGGAGCGCGAGATTCTCGGCGAGATTTCTTCCGCCAAGAACGAGCTGACGACTCCTCTGCAGTACAGGGAGGAAAATGAAGACCTGGGCTTTCGCTATGTGCGCATCGCGGACGCCTACGAGGAATACCAGAAGAGGCTGAAAAAGAACAACGCGCTGGATTTCGACGATCTTCTGATGAAGACCGTGGAATTGTTCCACTCCCACGATGAGATCCTGGCTTCTTACCAGAACCGGTTCCGCTATATCATGGTGGACGAGTACCAGGACACCAACAACGCGCAGTTCGAACTGGTCCGCCTGCTGGCCGGCAAACACAGAAACCTGTGCGTGGTCGGCGATGACGATCAGTCCATCTACGCCTTCCGAGGCGCAAATATCCGCAATATTCTGGATTTTGAAAAAGTTTACCCGGACGCCTTCGTGGTCAAACTGGAGCAGAACTACAGGTCCACCCAGAACGTTCTGGACGCGGCCAACGCCGTGATCCGCAACAATACGGGGAGGAAAGCGAAATCCCTGTGGACAGACAGAGGAGAAGGCACGAAGATCCATCTTCGTGAGTTTAACACGGCCAGAGATGAAGCGGCCTTTGTGGCAGACGACATCGCGGAAAAATGCAGGAGCGACAGGCACCTCAGCTACGGGGATTTCGCCGTGCTCTACAGGACTAACGCGCAGGCCAGAGCGCTGGAAGAGCGCTTTGTTCTCACGGGCATTCCCTACAACGTGGTGGGCGGCACCAATTTCTACGATCGCAGAGAGATCCGCGACATGATCGCTTATCTCAAGACCGTGGAGAACGGACAGGACGAGATCGCCGTACGGCGTGTCCTGAATGTGCCCAAGCGGGGAATCGGCCTGACCACCATCGGGAGACTCGCCGATTACGCTGTGGCCCGCGACATCACTTTCTTCGAGGCCATGGAGCGGTGCAGAAATATCACATCCCTGGGCCGAGCCACTGCCAAAATAGAGTCCTTCGTCAGCCTGATTCTGCAGCTGCGGGAGTTTAAGGAGAGCCATGGTCTCGCCGACCTTCTGCGGGAGATCATCGATAAGACAGATTATAATAACTACCTTCTCAATTCCGACGACGAGGACGGAGAGGACCGGATCTCCAATATCGACGAACTGATCAGTAAGATCGCCGACTATGAGGAGACGGCTGAGGAGCCCACGCTTTCCGGCTTCCTGGAGGAGGTCGCGCTGGTCTCCGACCTGGACAACGCGGAGGACGGAAGTGAAAAAGTCCTTCTGATGACGCTGCACAGCGCCAAGGGACTGGAGTTTCCTCACGTCTATCTGACAGGCCTGGAAGACGGGATCTTCCCCAGCTACATGGCCATTAACAGCGGCGATGAAGAAGCCGAGGAGGAAGAGAGACGGCTGGCTTATGTGGGCATTACAAGAGCCAAAGACGACTTGACGCTGACTTACTCCAGATCGCGACTACTGCGAGGGGAAGTCCAGTACAACCCGCCCAGCAGATTTTTGGAAGAGATCCCTGAGGAGCTGCTCGACAGCGGGGATGACGCGGCGCCGCATACCGGCAGCAGAAAAACGCAGTTCAGCCGGATCGGCGATTACGATGACGGAGATTTTACGCCGATCGGATCGTATTCTGCGGGAACCGGGGTCAAATCGCAGAGCGGACGGACAGCGCGCCCCAGACTCAAGGCTGTTTACAAAAAACCTTCCACGGATGAGTCCAAGAAGCCCTATATCGCCAGAGCGGCGGGCTCCGGGAAGTCCCTTGCATCGCTCAGTAAGGGCATGCCGGCGCCTTCGGAGCCGGACTATAAAGTCGGAGACAGAGTCAGACATATCAAATACGGCGAAGGGACGGTCAAAGCCATGGAGCTTACGCCCAAGGACTACAAGGTCACGGTTCTCTTCGACGAGGCTGGCCAGAAGATCATGTTTGCGGCTTTCGCAAGGCTGGTGAAATGCTGACAGACAGTTTTCAGAAATTGTAGAAATTACGCTGTATTAGTGATATATTAATGTTAGCAGCTTAATTTATAACTATATGTATTTATAAAGCGTTGGGAGGAAACGAACAAATGGGTATTGATAATATCTTAGATATGGTCGAAACGTTAACTGCTGTAGTAAAGGCAAGGAATGAGAGAAAGTATTTCTGGCTGAGAGTTTTGGGCATCATTTGTGGAATCGCAGCTGTAGCGGCGATCGCTTATGGTATCTATCGTTTTCTCACTCCGGACTATTTTGACGACTACGATGACGACGATGATTTCGACGATGATGACTTCGATGACAGCTTCGACGATGATTTCGAGGATGAAGAAGTGGCAGGTGCCGAGGCATAAGCCTGCGATTAGATTTGAATGATCATTGATTATTGGGAGGGCAGTCCGGCCAGATGCCGGACTGCTTTCTTTGTGCGAACATGTCGGCATGGCTCATTGCGCAGGAAGAGCCGAGCGCAGTCTGCGGGCCGGTGAAACAAGAGAGGAGTTCCGATTGAAAAAGGGTGACTTGATAGAAGGCGTTGTTCGGGAAGTGAAATTCCCCAATAAGGGAATCGTCGAGACGGAAGAAGGCGTCTGCATCGTCAAAAACGCGATTACCGGGCAGAAAGTGCAGGCCCGCGTAAATAAAAAGAGGAAGGGAAAAGCAGAGGCTGCGCTGGTCGCGGTTCTGGAAAAGTCTCCTCTGGAGCGAACTGTTCCCTGTCCGGCTTTTGGCACTTGCGGCGGATGCACATATCTGTGCCTCCCTTATGAAGAGCAGTGCGCCATCAAAGAGAAGCAGGTCAGAGAACTCCTCACGGAAGCGATGCCGGAAGGGGACTCCATGGACTGGTTTGAGGGAATCCTTCCCAGCCCCGTGGTTTACGGTTATCGCAACAAGATGGAGTTTTCTTTCGGGGACGAGTATAAGGACGGTCCTCTGGCACTGGGAATGCACAAGCGGGGAAGCTTCTACGACATTGTAAATGCGGACCAGTGTGTCATTGTCGACGAAGATTACCGCAAAATAGTGAAGGCCGTGCGCGACTACTGGGAGCAGAAGGGAGCCACTTTCTTCCACAGGCTGCGTCACACAGGGTACCTGCGCCATCTTCTGGTGCGCAAGGCAGCGGGCACCGGGGAGATCCTGATCGACCTTGTGACGACTTCGCAGGAGCAGTACGACCTGAAGGAATTTACCGACATGCTGACGGCGCTCAGTCTGGATGGTACGATCGCCGGCATCCTCCACACAACAAACGACTCGGTCGCGGATGTCATCAAGGACGACGGCACGGAGATCCTGTACGGCAGGGGATATTTTACGGAGAATCTGCTGGGCCTGCAGTTTAAGGTGACGCCCTTCTCCTTCTTCCAGACCAACAGTAAGGGCGCAGAGCTCCTCTATGAGACAGCGAGAACCTTCCTCACCGAAGCGGGCATGAAAAAAGGGATTGTTTACGACCTCTATTGCGGCACCGGCACCATCTCCCAGCTCATGGCGCCGGTTTCCGAGAAAGTCATTGGCGTTGAGATTGTGGAGGAAGCTGTTGAAGCGGCTCGGGAGAACGCGAGGCGCAATGAGATCGACAACTGCGAGTTCATTGCAGGCGATGTTCTCAAGGTGCTGGATGAGATCGAGGAAAAACCGGATCTGATCATTCTGGATCCGCCCAGGGACGGCGTGCATCCGAAGGCACTACCCAAGATTCTTGCCTATGGGGTGGAGAATATCCTCTATATCTCCTGTAAGCCTACTAGTCTTGCCAGGGACCTGCCGGCGTTTCTTGCGGCGGGGTATCGGCCGGTGAGAGGGGTGAGTGTTGAGCAGTTTCCTTGGACGACGGGGATAGAGACTATAGTATTGATGGAGCGCGAAGGCAAATAGAATGTGATAGATAGCGAAAAATAAAGAATTTATAAGGTATTATCACTTCTGGCTGCGTTGGTGATACCTTTGGACCACTGCTGGCACTATTGCAGATGTAAGAACCAGGAATTAGGGGGGAACTGTATGAGCCGAGATAAAAGAGCAATATTTGTCTTTTATGGAGTCGTGCTATTATTAAGCCTTGTGACTGAGCTTTTGTATATAAGAACTGTAATCACGTTTCTCATGGTGCTTCTGATGTGGATTCCCGGCATTGTCGGGATGATCTGCTCGAAAGTCTTTTATGGTAAGGAGGGCTCGCTCGGGATTGCGAACAAAGTGGAACCCAAATATATACTATTGGGGATTTTGATTCCCTTTGTCTATTTGGTCGGATCTTATTTGATTGCATGGGCAGTGCTCGGGGATCCTACAACCGGCATGAACTCAGAAATTCTGTTCCGATCGGTTATTATGTTTCTGCCGGGGCTCCTCGGAAGCACACTCACAGCGGCTGGCGAAGAGATTGGCTGGCGCGGCTTCGCCTTTCCCGTGTTGGAGAGAGAGTTTGGAACGCGCAAGGCGGTGTTCATTAATGGTTTTATATGGGCTCTATGGCATGTGCCGCTTATCATCGGCGGCGTGTACCAGTCTGCGGTAAACCCGGCCTATGGAATTGTATCTTTTATAGTGATGGTCATGCTGATCGCGTTGATTTTTTGCTGGAGCAGAAGTGTGTCCGGGAGCGTGATCCCTGCGATTCTTCTTCATGCCTCCCATAATCACATTGATCAGAGGTATTTGCAGCCGATGTCGACAGACCCGCGTGTTCCCTATTTTGCCGGAGAACAGGGGATGATCACAATCGCCATCGCTGCTGTGATCGCGGTAGTTGTCGTAAGGCACTGGAGGAGAGAATACAGTTGAAGATATTCGTCCATACAATATCTATAGTGGCATGTTACACCGTAACGGTGAAAAATACTGATGAAGCCATCGATGATGACGATTTCCCAGTCTTAATGCAGGTATGCCAGAAGCATCGACATGAAAAAGGCACCTTGTGCAACGGTATTAACCTGACATGCCGGTTACTTTCTTCACTCAGCAAATATCACTTGAGAATGCTGTCATAGATCGATCTCATATACTGATAACTCAAGAAAAAGATGTCTTTCATGCTTTTCCCTCTGGCAACAGCATAATTAACAGGAATGACCTCGGTCAGAGACAGCAGGTAAGAATAGTAATCATAATCGATATCTGTGCGGATATTTTTATCTTTTTTTAACTCCTCTTTAAAGATTGGGGCAATAAGTGTACTCGCCGCTTCAGTCTGTACATAGCTGCGGATATGCTGCGGTGCTGCGAGCATGTTTTCGAAGAGCTGGAAATCCTCCTGCGAAAGGTAGCGGGACAGATCTTCAGAGAAAAGCTGATAACCCTTCTCGAAACCGAGCCGCTTCATGCGGAGCACCCCCGCATCTAAGAGCGACTCGCCGTTTCTGCGCCTGATTTCAATCAGTTGCTTATAAACATCACTTATGCAGAGTCCAAACAGATCTGATTTATCGTCAAAATATTGATAAAAGCTTCCTTTTGGCACACCTGCATCAGCAAGTATTCGGTTGATGCTTGTTTTTTCATAAGGATAATGAACGAATTCTGTACGTGCTGCCTGCAGAATTCGTTCTTTTTTTTCGTCCGGGAGTCTTTCGAAAGTTGTATGTACCATGCCTTCCTCCTTTTTCAGTATCTTACTTGCAATGGCATAAAACGTCAAATATAATATGACTAAAGTCATATTTGGGGAGAAGAAAAATGAAGATCACAGACATTCGGACGGATGTTCGGAAATTCCGGTTTGAGGAACCCATGAAAGTGGCATTCGCGACGATCAGCGATATGGACGTCTGCCTTATCAAAGTTGAAACGGATGAAGGCATCACCGGCTTCGGCGAGGCTGCGCCGCTGCCTTTTGTCACAGGAGACAACCTGGAAACGGTACTCTCAGTATGCAGAGAGCTGAGGCAGGCACTCCTGGGGATGGATCCGCGATCGATCGCTTCAATCCATAAAGTTATGGACAAGCTCTATAACGGAAACACTGCAGTGAAGGCGGGGATTGATATAGCCTGCTATGACATTTCTGCAAAGTCAGCCGGAGTTCCGCTTTACCGCCATCTTGGCGGAGATGATTCCCACGTACATTCGGATGTTACGATCGGCATTGACACTCCGGAGAAAATGGCAGAAAAGGCACAGGAATGGGTAAAGAAACAGTTCGAGATACTCAAGATCAAACTTGGAGAGGACATCCGGACGGACGCGGAAAGGATCCGGGCAGTTCGCGAAGCGGTCGGAGAGGGCGTTTCTCTGCGTGTTGACGCAAACCAGGGATGGAGTGTGAAAGATACGCTGAGGATCTGTCCGGAACTTGCACGTTATGGTGTCGACCTTGTCGAACAGCCGGTCGCTGCCTGGGATTATGACGGGTTGCGGGAGATCCGGGAACGCTGCGGACTCTTAATTGCCGCGGATGAAAGCTGTCACGGGATCCATGACGCGATCAGGCTTGCTGCTATGCGGGCTGTGGACGTTATGAATATCAAGCTCATGGAAACTGATGAAAGACTATAATGTGGCGGGGATGAGTGTGGCTGTCATCCGGAACGGCAAGCTGCAGAGCGTGAAGGGCTACGGCCAGCGTGACGTGGCGCAGGGACTGCCAATGACTGCAGAAACAGTCCTTCCTATTGGCTCCGTGACTAAGACATTCACTGCGCTCGCACTGGG
The DNA here is from genome assembly GCA_002395235.1 of Lachnospiraceae bacterium UBA4260. Taxonomy (GTDB): domain Bacteria; phylum Bacillota; class Clostridia; order Lachnospirales; family Lachnospiraceae; genus CAG-791. The sequence goes on from DGWK01000001.1 coordinate 11,258, forward strand.
GATGCTCGTGGATGAAGGGAAACTCGACTGGGACCGCCCTGTCATCTCCTATATCCCCTCTCTGAAACTCAGCAGTCCGCTTCTTACGGAAAACGTGACGGCAAGAGACCTGATGTGCCACCGGACAGGTGTCCCGCGCTACGACCTGCAGTGCATATACGGTGTTACGGATGATAAGGAACAGATGGTCCGCTCGCTGGAATATCTGGACACGAACGTTCCTTTCCGGACGCGGCTCCAGTACTCCAACCAGATGGTCTCCCTTGCCGGCTATCTGCTCGAGACTATTTCCGGACAGACCTGGCAGAGTTTTGTCAGAGAACGTATCCTGCAGCCGCTTGGGATGAGTCATACGGATTTTGAAATAGAATCTCTGTCAAAATATGAGAACACCTCTAAGGGATATGTTTTTGCGGGTGACACATATATTGAGCCGCCCTATGTACATCTGGGCGCATTTGAACCTGCCGGCGCCATTGTGTCCACAGCAGAGGATATGGCTTTGTATGCCTTGTTCCAGCTGGGAGACGGGACATGGGACGGAAAGCGCCTGATCAGTGAGGAGAGCCTGAAAGAGATGCACAGGCCGCAGGTGATCGGAAGCCCTTATTTCTGGGAGTTTCCGGAGATCCAGAGCGCGGAGTACGGTCTCGGCTGGTTTACGGATATCTACCGCGGCGTGAAAATGATCAACCACGGCGGCAACACAAACGGCTTCTCTTCGCAATTGACATTGCTGCCCGGCAGCAAAGATGCGATCGTGGCCCTTTCCAACGCCAACTCTTCCTTCTCTGTCAATGCACTTGGCCATGTCTTCGCGGATGAAGCGCTTAATGTCGCAGAAATACCGGACTGGTCCGGACGTTTCATGGAAGTCTTTACGAACCTGATGAACGGGATGATGGCAGGCATGCAGGCTAGAGCGGAGGCAAAAGTTCCGGATACAGTTACTTCACTGCCGCTCGCAGATTATTCGGGCACTTACCGCCATCCGGGGTTCGGTGAAATGGTCTTTACAATGACAGACCAGGGGCTGGCAGGAACATGGAACGGATTACCGGCCGTCCTTATTCATTACAATTATGACGCATTCGATCTGATGCTTCCCGTGCTGGGACAGTCTGTACCTGCGCAGTTCGTGATCGAGGATGAAAAGATCAAAGGGCTGGAAGTTACTGTCGAAGCAGCACCTGGGATCAGACCCGCACTGTTTAAGCGTTAAGAACTCAAATTGCAGATATTACCCCGGTTCAGAGTAAAAACACTTTGGACTGGGGTTTATCATTTACACCGCCCTCCGGGCGGAGTTTTCTTTTCGCCGATTCCTTATAGGAAAGAATTTCCTCTATACCTCTATATGAATGATGCAGCAAGAAGATATGAGGTGGACTCCTGCAGCGCCTGCTACGCGAATCTTGTCGGCGCGCTGTGGCGCCTTAGGGAGGACGAGCTTTTGGACAAACTGGACGTGCCGATCGGGATCGGACAGGGCATGCAGGGAAAGACCGGAAAGTGCACCAAAGAGTTCGACGTGTGCAGCATGGGATGCCCGCCGGAGGAAGAGAAGATCTACGAAGAACTGAAGGCGTATATCCTGAAGAAGTGAGCCTGAAAATACTGTGACGGAAAAAGAAAGCGCCCCTCAGGCGAATAAGTTTGAAAAAAGCTTATCGGCCTGAGAGGGCGCTCTTTTTTGATTCCTTCTTATCGTATCACCACAAAGGACTGCGCGCCCGCGGTCAGGGTTCCGCCTTCAAAGCGGCACTCTCCGATCTGATAGAGAGCCACCCCCCAGAGGCCGCCTGCGACCTCCTCCGGAAGAGTGACTTTGAGAGGGCTGCCCGAAGGATTTACCGCGCAGAGAAGGGAACCGCGCCTGTAAACAAAGGGTTTTCCGGGCTCACTGCAGACGACCTGAAATTCCGCGTCTGCCTGCAGGTCTTCCTCCTGATGGCGGAGAGAGAGGACGGCGCGGACCGTGTTCAAAAGGGAAGCGGGGTCCTTCTCCTGGGCCGCGACATTCGGGGCATCCTCAGAGTCGTCGACCGGAAGATAGAGGTCGGACGCCCTGCCGGTGGAGAAACCGAGGTTTGCGCTTCCGTTCCACTGCATGGGAGTTCTGGCGCCGGTGCGGAAGTAGCCGCCCTCTTTGGTGGGGACATCCAGATACTTCATGCCGATCTCGTCGCCGTAGTACAAAAAGGGCACGCCGGGGAGGGTGAAAAGGAACGAATAGGCCAGTTTCAGCTCAGCGGTATCCAGGTTGTAGCTGGGACGGATGGTGTCGTGGTTGCAGGTCAGGACAGACATATAGCCGAGCTCTTTGGTGTCCTCGTACCACTCCAGGTACTGGTCGAGGAAGCGATTAATATTGCCCCCGGCATCCTTTTTGAAGTAGCTGTGGTCCTCCGCGTTCCGGTCCCCGTGAATGCTGCCTCCGTGATTGTAGTAGTCGCGCATCAGCGTGGAGTAGCCGCCGCCATGCTCGTTGAGAACAAAGTCCATGTCGTAGCCGCAGCGAAGGGACAGGGAGGGATTGCTCCACTCAGCCACCATAGCGGCATCCGGGTATTCCAGGTCCAGCATGCGGCGCACATCTCTCCAGATCGCGGAGGTACCGCTCTTAAGCTCGTCGTCGTTCTTGACCAGCGAGGAGGCCATATCGACGCGGAAGCCGTCGCAGCCGTGGGAGAGCCAGAAGCGCATGATATCCTTGAGGGCCTCGCGGGTCGCGATCGCAGCCGGGTCGCGGAAGCTCTTCTGCCAGGGCTCCGTCACCTTGAGAAAGCCGTAGTTGAGGGCCGGCTGGCACTTAAAGAAGTTCAAAATATAGCACCCGCTGCGCTCGCTCTCTCCGCCCACATAGGGGAGTCCGGAAGCGCCTTTGAAGCAGAAATCGGTCCAGATGAAGCGGTCGGAGAACTCGTTCTTCTCTCTTTTCTGACTCTCGCGGAACCAGGGATGCTCCTCGGAAGTGTGGCCGGGGACGAGGTCCAGAAGGACGCGGATCCCTTTTTGATGTGCCTTCTTAAAGAGGCGATACAGGTCCTCGTTGGTCCCGTAGCGGGGAGCCACTTTCTTGTAGTCGCGGACGTCGTAGCCGGCATCCTTGAAGGGGGAATCGTAGCAGGGATTGATCCAGAGCGCGTTGCAGCCAAGGCTCTTTATGTAGTCCAGCTTCTCGATAATGCCGGCTATGTCGCCGATTCCGTCGCCGTTCGTGTCATAAAAGGACTGGGGATAGATCTCATAAAATACAGTATCTTTTAACCATTCGGCAGCCATTTGAAATACCTCCGTTTATTGTAATTGACGTCGGGCGCCTGTTGTACCGCCCTGCCTGTAATAGTATAATACGCTAAATGAACAGCGGAATTCTTGCTTAATTGCAGGAATTTCTAACAGGATTCTATGATTTTGGGGAATGCTGGCAGTATCTTACTTTAAAGGAGCAGACAGGACAATGGAGACGCGCAGAAATACAGACCGGCCCGCAGAGCGGGAGAAAGCGAGACACGGCGATATTTTTCTTCCGGTGAACAGCTATCACTGCCTTGTGCCGCTGACCTATCGGGAGCTTGCGCTCCATTGGCACGAGGAGATGGAGATCACTCTGATCCGGGAGGGCGCGTCGGATTACAGGGTCGGACAGAGGTCCTTCCGGACCGGAGAGGGAGACCTCATTCTGGTGCCGCCGTACTGCACGCACTCCGCCTTTGAGATCCCGGGCAGGACCATGGTCTCGGACAGCCTGGTGTTCCATCTGGACCTTCTCGGCGCACAGGGGCAGGACCTGTCGGCGTCCCGATATCTGAGGCCGCTCGCGGAAGGGCAGCTTCAGATGCCGGAGGTGATCAGGCGTCCGGACAAGGGCTATGAAGAGATCCGGGACGCCTTTCTCGCGGCATTGGAGTGCTTTCAGAACCGCCCGCCCTTTTATGAGATGCGCCTTAAGGAGAAACTTCTTCACACCGTTATTTTGCTGTTTGAACTTGGCTATATCCGGGAACCCGGGGAGGGCCGCAGCGCGCCGTCCGGCCGGCAGCAGTTAAAGACGGTGCTTCAGTACATCGCGGAACATTACCGCGAGAAGATCAAAGTGGCAGAACTCGCGGGCATGAGCGGATTCAGCGAGAGCTACTTCATGAGCTTCTTCCGGCAGTATGTGGGGATGAGCTGCATCTCCTATATTAACCACTACCGGATCCAGAAAGCGGCGCACGCGCTGGAGGAGACCTCGGGGACGGTGATGGAGATCGCGATGGATCACGGCTTCGACAATATTTCCTACTTCAACCTGCAGTTCAGGCGGGAGTTCGGCATGACGCCGAGGCAGTTTCGGATGCGGCAGAAGGAAGGGGCGTGAGCCGGGCTGGAAGTGATGCCTGGAGTGAAAAATCAAGCCCCAGATAAAAACGTCGGAAGGGAACCACACGAAAACGAAAAAGCAGGCCGGCCGGTCCATAACCCATATCTGAAAAGGGATGACGTGCGGCGCGTACTGGTGAAGAATTATATTGCCTATTACCTGATCGATGAGGAGGAAGCGAATATCGTTGTCCTTCGCGTTGTCTATAGCCGCCGCGATCAGGATAAGATCCTGAAGACCATCTAAGAAAAGCCGGGAAAGAAGACGTGACATCACCGCCTTCCATTCTTTCTCGCTGCGCCATGCGACAAAATATGCCGATACCCCAGAGGTCGGTTTCGAAACGAAACCACCCGATCACGCTTCGAAACGAAACCGCCTGCTTACGCTTCGCAACCGGACGCCTTGCTTTCCTCTTTTTGTGCTGATAGGATAATCGTACAGAGTCGACGCTGTGCAGCAACAAGCAACAAAAAAGCAGAAGAGATCGTTCACAAGATACAACTAAGGAGGCGCCAATAGAAAATGGATAAGATCGATCGTACGATACTGGAACTTATCAAGGACAACGGGCGCATGAGTTATTCTGAGATTGGGAAAGCCGCGGGACTCTCCCGCGTGGCGGTAAAGAAGCGCATGGATGCGATGGAGAAGGCCGGCGTGATCCGGGGCTATCGGGCAGTGATCGATGAGGAGAAGGCCCGGGAAGGGATCCGCTACACGATCGACATTGAAGCGATCCCCGAGGAGTACGCGGAAGTGGTCAGGGTTCTGCGCGCGGACCGCAAGCTGGAGGCAATCTACAGCACGACCGGCGAGTGCAGGATCCACTGCCTCGGCCGAAGCGCCAACCCTTCGACGATGGAGGCACATGTGAATTATCTCTTCAACCACACGAAAGGGATCCGAAAGATCAGTTGGCATATTCTGCTTTCGGATCTCAAGAGGACGGAAGGAGAGAGCGTCGATGATGGAGAGAAAAAGAGAGTGTAGAGAGCTTCACGAAATTTGCAGCCGCCTGGGAAACCTGGGAAGGCGCCTGCGATTCCCGGTCTATCTGGGGAAGGAACTATTGGAAACGCCCATCGAGGAGCTGGAACTGTCGGTCAGGTCCTTCAACTGCCTGCGGAGGGCCGGAATGGCCACAGTGGGAGATCTGGTGCAAAATATCGACACTCGCGAGGATCTTCTGAAGATTCGCAATCTCGGAAGAAGGAGCGCGGACGAGATCATGGATGCGATCATGGAGTATCAGTACACTATTTTGCCGGATGGAGCAAAGAAAAAATATCTGGACAGAATTATGGAGCTGAACCGGCCATAGCAGGGACCTTAAGATATAAGAAAGTCAAAAGAGGAGTGAATCAGGGAATATTTCATGTGTAAATGTAAAGGAAATAAGTAAAAGAAATGGACAAACGACTGGAAAAGCAGCTTGCCTTTTCACTGGAAATAGACAAGGAGAAGAACGTCTTCCGGCAGACGCATCTGTCCGGGCACGGAAGAAATGAAAATGATGCGGAGCACGCATGGCACATGGCGATCATGGCGTATTTGCTTCGCGAGTACGCGAACGAAGAAGTCGACATCACGAAGGTCATGCTCATGTGCCTGATTCATGATATTGTGGAGATTGACGCGGGTGACACCTATGCATATGATGAAGAAAATCTGAAGACGCAGAAGGCGCGGGAGGACGCGGCGAAAGAGAGGATTTTCTCTCTTTTGCCGGATGACCAGAAAGAGGAGTTGACCGCGCTCTTTGACGAGTTCGAGGCGTACGAGACGGCGGAGGCGAAGTTCGCGCATTCGCTCGATAATTTGCAGCCGCTTATGTTAAACAACAGCAATGACGGCAGCGACTGGATAGAGCATGGGGTGTCGGCGTCCACGATCTACGGGCGGCAGCGAAAGACGAAGATGGGATCGGTTAAGTTGTTCGAAATAACCGATCAGATCATTCGGGATCATATCCGAAAGGGGACGATTCCGGAGTAGGTGAGTTGCCGGTGCAGTATGGAACTTGCAGCGCTCACCCAATATAGGAAGGAGAATAGATGAGCATCAGGATCATCACAGATTCCGCCAGCGACATCTCGCAGGAACTGGCGAGGGAGTGGAATATCACGGTTTTGCCGCTGAAAGTGCGGTTTGGCGAGGAGGAGTTTTTGGACGGGGTCACGCTCTCGGTCAGGAAATTCTACGAGCGGTTGATCGAGACGGATGAGATCCCCAAGACCAGCCAGATCACACCCTTCGTGTACGGCGATGAGTTTGCAAAGGCTGTGAAAGCAGGAGACCAGGTGATCTGCTTCTGCCTTTCATCCGGTGTCTCCGGATCTTACCAGAGTGCCTGCATGGCTGCGCAGGAATTTGAGGGGCAGGTCTTTGTGGTCGATACGAAGCAGTTCTGCATTTCAGAGCTCATTATCGTGGAGCGGGCCGTGCAGATGCGCGACGAAGGGATGACGGCAAAGGAAATTTTTGACGCAATCCTTGAGGAGCAGAAGGAAGCGCATGTTCTCGCTATTTTCAACACGTTGGAATACCTGAAGCTTGGAGGGCGGATCTCTGCGGCTGCCGCTTTTGCCGGGGGATTGCTCTCGCTTAAGCCGGTGCTCACGATCGAAGAAGGCGTAGTAAAGATCCTCGGGAAGGCGCGCGGCTCCCGCAACGGCAGCAACATGCTGACGGAGTTCACGGAGAAGCTCGGCGGGATTGATTTTGACCGTCCTTTCTGCTTCGGCTACACAGGTTTCTCCGACGAGATGCTTATGAAGTATATTCACGATTCCGCAAGGCTTTATGAGGGAAAGGTCGACCCCAATGAGATCGGAAAATTCCGCATTGCTAAGGTTGGGGCGACGATTGGAACCTATGCGGGGCCGGGGGCAATTGCGGTCGCGTTTTTCTCAAAAAAGAGTGTTTGAGGCGTAATCTTGTAGTAGATTTGCCCTACTGACCCTATTGAATGAGCCTAAAGAAGGGGCTCAAAAAAACTTTGGATATCCGATTCTTGTAACTCTCACAAGGGTACCGATCGTAAGGAAGATCGGTACCCTTTAAGCTTTTGTTTGCGGTATAATGAAAATGCAGAATCACGAATTCATATAACTTTAATAAGCAGCGGAAGAACGGAGCATAAGAATGATTATTTATCGTGAGAGTATTGAAAAGTTCATCTCTCAATGCCTTGATGGAAATACTGCAAAGGATATAGGAAGCATCATTTCTGACCGGATGAGAATGAATGGCATTTCATATTTTGGAGATTCACAGGTCAATGCCTGGAATGCATCGCTCCCGGAAATGGCAATGGTCCTGAAGGACATGGACGTAGACAAAAATATTGACGTTGCAGTTGAGTACAAACTTGTCCAATCCCGAGACCGCATCGATTTTTTGATTTGCGGAGAAGATGATGCGGGCAATGAAAATGTTGTCGTAGTAGAGTTAAAGCAGTGGTCACAGGCCCGTCCGACTCGCAAACAATATTTTGTAAATACTTTTGGCGGGGGAGGAGACGGTGATTACTGGCATCCTTCCTATCAGGCATATAATTATGCTCAGATCCTTGTGAATTTTAATGAGTATGTCCGGGATAAAAAGGTTCATTTACCATCATGCTCTTATCTCCACAATATGGATGAGGGAAACGCAGTACTGCTTGATGATAAGGTTAAATATCCGTTGGTTGAGACTTCTCCGGTTTTTTATCAGGGACAGAAAGAGCGTCTTGGCTCCTATATATCCAAGTTCATAAAGAGGCCTAATAAAAAACTGTTATATTATATTGAAAACAGCAGGATCATTCCTTCAAGATTTCTGGCAAAGATGCTCTCAGACGCTATTAAAGGAAATCCTTTCTTCTCTTATGACGAGGCGCAGGCTACGTCTGTTGCGCAGATTGTGGAGACGACGGTTGACTCCGCTCTTTATGGCGGTAAAAGAACCATCATAATAAAAGGCGGTGCAGGTACGGGTAAATCAGTTGTCGCGATTAATGCGCTCGGGCAAGTGATCAATAATAAAGAAGCCGGACATAGACTTAATGCGGTATATGTAACATCAAACGCTGCGCCCAGAAATCTCTATACAGAAGAACTGGTTGCGGACGATTATAAAAAAACAGTGATCAGTGCGCTTTTCAGATATCCCACAGTTTTTTGCCACGTCGGTGAAGATGAGTTCGACTGTGCGCTTATTGATGAGGCACATCGTATTTTTGATTTCAAGGGCGGTGTAGGAATAAAAAAGGGTACGCATGTACTTGATGACATCATCCGATCTTCCAGAGTTGCAGTCTTTTTCATTGACGATGATCAGGCAGTTACTACAACTGATTTTGCGACGATCGAAAGAATCAGGGACGCTGCAAGGCGCATGCATTCTAAAGTAATTGAAGGGACTGATCTTGAGCTCAAGACACAATTTCGGGTGACCGGCGGAGAGCAGTATATTTCATTTGTGAAATCCTTCCTTGGTTACAATGACGACATAACGTCTTATATTCCTGATAAGTATGACTTCAAAGTATTTGATACAGCGCAGGAAATGCATCAGGCGATTATTGCAAAAGACAATCTTTACAATCGGAACCATACAGTGAGCGGGAAATGCCGCGTTGTAGCCGGCTATACATACGAGTGGGAAAGTAAGGGGCAGTATCGTGATGGTTCGGATTTCGATATCGTGCTCGATTCAGGAAATTACAAGGCAAAATGGAATTTGCGCTGTAAAGAGGTCGGAGAAAAATACTCTTGGCTTAATGATCCGGATTCCGTAAATGAAGTGGGTTGTATTCACACATGTCAAGGTTTGGACATGAATTACTGTGGAGTAATTATTGGAAAAGATCTCCAGTTTCATGATGGAAAAATAGTATATTGTCAAAGCCGGATTGCAAAGTCGGACAAAAACAGCGGGATTCGCAAAGCGGATCCGGAGACTGCGGCCAGATTGATACGCAATACTTACCATGTGCTGCTCACCCGTGGAATGTTGGGAACCTATGTTTATTGCGAAGATGATGGACTGAGAAATCATCTGAAAGAAATGCTTAAACCCGGCAAATCATGACACTTATATGCAAAAGACAAGGATCAGCAGACGGGCTGTTCATTTCTCGTACATCATGCATCAAATAAGAGGATAAAGCACTGAATATGAAACAAGAAACATTAGACAGAATCAGAAAATTTACTGAAGACCGTGATTGGGATCAGTTTCATACCCCTTCTAATCTTGCTAAATCTATAGTGATTGAGGCAGCTGAATTGCTTGAATGCTTCCAATGGAGCGACACAGAATTTGATTTGCAAAATGTAAAAGAAGAACTTGCAGATGTTCTTGTGTACTCGCAGAATTTGCTGGACAAACTTGGATTGGATGCGGATGAGATCGTCAATATGAAAATGGCGCAAAATGAAGCGAAGTATCCGATTGAGAAGGCAAAAGGGAGTGCGGCGAAGTATACTGATTTATGATCGAAGGTGCGATATGGTAGGAAAATATAAAGTCGTCACACTCTGTGGCAGCACTCGTTTTAAGGATGAGTTTCTACAGGCCCAGAAGCGCTTAACACTGGAGGGAAATATTGTGATCAGTGTCGGCCTCTTTGGACACTCCGGCGACAATGAGGTTTGGACAGAAGGTACCAAGGAGATGCTCGATGACATGCATCTTCGTAAGATTGATATGGCGGACGAGGTCTTTGTGATCAACGTCGGAGGGTATATCGGATCCAGTACTCGAAATGAGATTAAGTATGCTGAGAGAACAGGGAAGGTTGTTCGCTATTTTGTCCCAGTAGCGGAATAACGGAAAGAAGAATTGATATCATATGAGATCAGGCTTCAATGCCGGGCTCCATTAATGAGTATTAGTAACAATACAGGTCTGTATTGAAAGGAGGATAGTGTGTCACACGATATTCCTCGGCTATCAGGAGAGAAAATATATGGATTTTTTAACAAGTAAAGTGACGACCATTTTGATCGTTATCAATATCGTGATTTTCCTGCTCGAGACGAAAGACGGCGGCAGCACGAACAGAGACGTGGCGCTGAAATACGGCGCGCAGTACCAGCCGTATATTCGCCAGGGGCAGTATTACAGGCTCTTTACGGCGATGTTTCTGCACTTTGGCGTCTATCATTTGCTGCTGAATATGTATGCGCTCTCGGCGATCGGACCGGCCGTGGATTATGTGTGCGGTCCGGTGATCTTTCTGATCGTATATCTGGGAGCGGGGCTTGCGGGTAATGTCGCGACAATGATCCTTGACGAGAAGAGAGGTAGCAACAATTTGTCGGCGGGAGCTTCCGGCTGTATTTTCGGGCTCCTGGGAGCGTGCTTCGTACTTGCGGTTCATGGGTATGGATTTTCGATGCGCAGTATTTTGACAACGCTTGCGATCAATCTGGTGTATGGGTTGTCATCGAAGCGGATCAATATGATGTCGCATGCCGGCGGATTTGTCGGCGGGGCGGCAATCATGGCGGTGATTATGGCTGTGCTTGCTATGAAATGATGAGTGAATGAATTTGCGGAACAAATTTAAGATTTATGGGCGTGGTTTCTCGGTGATGGGGTCTCCGAGAAGCTGACATAATGCAGAGATCAAACCGATTTAAAAAAAACGCAGAGGCCGGATTGGTCTCTGCGTTTTTGGCATAGACAATATTTATTTCAATTTTATATCCCAATTATTTCCGCGAGTCATGCATTAAGGACTGCAATTAGGTGATTTTTTTCCACAAAGCATCGATATGCCTATGATCATGGAAAAAATCTTCAGATTTTGAGAAAAAGAAGCATATCTACAGCGGATCTTGGGAGATGATTTTGCTAATATGGACGTCTATGCCTAATTTCATGATGAGCTGCGTACCGATGCAGTCAGATGGTGCATAGATGCGTCCCCCATGACACAAACCCGTGAAAAAAACGTGATATAAAAAGGACGCCCGGAGAAGTGGTACCCCTCCCCGGGCGTCAAGCCGCGAATATCATCCATGACAGTTTTGGTGTCCACAAACCCTGTGGACGGGGTGCCTGCATGACCGCGCAGGCGCGGCGCTCTCTCAAATTCAATTTCGAGAACGAAGTGAATAACCGTTTTCCTCTTATATTTGCTCAGATTAAGATGCAGTCATGAAAACCGCTGCGACTTTGATGTGCCGAAAATCAGGAGCTCTCTGATCTCCGGTACATTTGCATTCTAGCATGTAGTATTTCTGAATTCACTAAACTATAGGTTTATTGTGAGGAAACTTCAGTAGAGCTACGATTAACTTACAAATCCAGTAATACAGCAAATCACCAATCATTCATAGTGTTCGATTCATGACAAATGCGCCCGGCGCATCCGCTCGCTATGCGAGCAAGATAAGATGCAGGAGGCTGGTAACGTACTGGTCAGGGGAGCTGGCAATATTTTGGTGCGCCTAAGGTGTGGCGGGTCGCCTTTGGAAAGCGGTCAGGCGAGCACTGGGAGCCTTAACGGAACCTGAAACGATAGGGAAGTCCGGAGTTGTCAAGTGAGCCTGAGCTGGCGGAGCCGTCAAGGCTTCCTGTGTCAAAAAAGAAAGGAGGTGAGAAAGAATGAGCTATCGAGGAACAAAATTGAGCAAGCAGACAAGATCCCTGGAAAAGAGAAACCTGGTCGTGGAAAATGCAATTTCAGGCATTCACAATCGAGGCAGAGGCGGGAAGTATCGCCACTTCAAGCGCCGGAAATTGAAGCAAAAGCTGCAAAGGGAAGCAGAATATAAAAGGACCGTAGAAGAGCGGATCCGGAAGGCGGAAGCCTTGCTCGAAGAGGCAAAACTCTATGCGAGATATTGCCCGGAGGAGGCGGAGAAGCTTGCCGCACGGGCAGAGAGACTGCATTCCACCAGAAGTTCTGAAGGAAAGAGCGCAGCCGGTAAAAAAGCTGAGAAGTGGGCGGGAGTCGGGCCCGAAGTCATCAGCGCCGCAAGCAGTTCCCGGACAGCTTCTGCTTATAAGGCAGATGCGAGAGCCGAAAGCCGGTTTTCATTTTGGGAGCCGCCCGTACGTGAAAAAGATCCGCAGGTCGCTGCCATCGAAGAAGCGATCCGCTCCGGTGAGCGGAACTTCATGGACGGAGTTTCCTATCGGGTCAACCCCGTGGATACTATGAAGATGATTACGGCCAGCTCTGTTTTCGGCGAGCCGCAGTATTATCGCAGCGGAGAAACGGCGAAAGCGAGGATCCTGGAAGGAAGGTACGGCGTTGACGAGACGTTTGCTGAGTACAGCCTTCGCATGCTCGATCCATACAAGGGAATGAACACTTCCCAGGTGATGGTGAAGGCGATCGATGACGCATTGACGGCTGATTATGGTGAGACACTGAAGTGGGCCGCCGAGCTCAGGGAGCGCTACGGGATGCGGCTGAACCCCCAGATCATCATGGTGAGGGCGGCCGTACATCACCGCAGGAAAGCTTTTACCAATGCGCATCCCGGTGAATACGGAAAGATCGCGCAGCAGGTCATGAGCCGCGGTGACGACGTGACAAATCAGGCACAATATTGGTTGGAGATGAAAAGGAGCAAAAATAGGCTCCCTGCCATCCTCAAGCGAGCCTGGGCACAGAACATCAGCGACATGGACGCCTATACTATGGCAAAGTATTGCCACACCGGAATCGGTCTTGTGGACATCGTCCGCATCTGTCATGCAAAAGGGCCCCTTGTGGATATTTTGATGCAGACAGGAAAAGTCCCGATGCCGGAAGGACAAGACACCTGGGAGAGGCTTCGCGCGTCCGGAAAGAGCTGGCAGGAGATCGTGCACGAGATCCGCATGCCGCACATGGCGCTGCTTAGGAACCTCAGAGGTATCTTTACCGAAGTGCAGGATCCGGAAACGAGAGAAGAAGTGCTCGCGCTCTTAAAGCGCGGCGTGCGAAAGGGAAAGCAATTCCCCTTCCGCTATCTCTCGGCATGGGAAGCGGTCAAAGCCGAAGGGAGATCCTGGGCCGGACAGGTTCAGGATGCACTGGAAGACTGTATGGGAATCGCCTGTGAGAATCTTCCTTCTCTGACGGGCAGGAGCGCGTTCCTGACGGACAATTCGGGATCCGCCTGGGGCGCATGCACGTCCGAATGGGGAACCATGAAAGTCGCCGATATCGGGAATCTGAGCAGCGTAATCGGTGCCGTGTGCAGCGAGGAAGGCGTGGTATTCCCCTTTGGCGACAGACTGGAATCGGTCAAAGTCAGAAAAGGCGAGGGAATCCTTAAGCAGGCCCATCATGTCGGGGCCATTGGAAAGGGCTGCGGCGGGGGAACGGAGAACGGCATCTGGCTGTTCTTCCGGGACGCCATAGCGCAGAGGCAGCACTGGGACAACATCTTTGTGTATTCCGATATGCAGGCGGGCCACGGCGGACTCTACGGGATCTACAGTGAGGATTACGCGGCCATCGGAGCCTGTGTATGGGGCAGATACATAGATGTGAACATGCTGGTGAAGCTGTACCGGAAACTGGTCAACCCCAAGGTAAACGTATTCTGCATTCAAACTGCCGGATACAACAATATTTTGGTACCTGAGTACGGATACCGCACAGCCGTCCTTTACGGATGGACAGGCAAGGAACTTCTCTTTGCCGACGCTATGAATCGGATATGGGATGAACTGGAAGCAAGAGAACCTGAGAAGCAGTAAGCTGCATTCTCGGGTTCTTTTTGTGTGTCATTGGGGACGTATCAGCTGACACATTTTGGGCAAAATGTGTCAGCTGATACGTCCCCGTGACACAGATTTATGGAAAACGTCGGGTGATTATGGTAGGATAAAAGCCAGATAATGAAAGCAGCTCCCGGATGAGAGAAATCTTGTCAGGCGTCTCGTGGAGAGAGATCATGAACAATAAGGCAAAAGAAGTATTTATAAGCTACAGCACGAAAGACAGTGAAATCGCGTTCGCGCTGCTCGAAGTATTGGAATCCTACGGCCTTGAGTGCTGGATCGCACCCAGAAACATTCCCAAAGGAGCGCAGTGGGCGGAGGAGATCGATAAGGCGATCCAGAATGCCAGAGTCTTTGTGGTCATCGTCAGCTCCCATTCCATAGAATCCAAACAGGTCCCGAAGGAGATCGCACTGGCCGTTTCCTCCTGCGAGAGTATTTTCCCGTTCCGGATCGATGACACCGGACTGAAGGGAACATTCCGCTATTATCTTTCCGACTATCAGTTTACGGACGCCACCAGCGATTCAAAGCAGAAAATGACAGAGCTGGCGGAAATCATCTGTTCTTCGCTCGGGAAACCGATTCCGGCAAAAGAGCCTGAGAGCAAGCCGGAGCAAGGGCAGGAAACAGTGCCTCCGGTCAAAACAGAGCCGGTCTCGGAAGAGAAACCCGAACCTGCCGCGAACAGCGCCCCGGCAAAGGATGCACCGGTGAAGAACGAGCAGAAAAGTTCTAAAAATCCGCTCATGATCGGCGCGATCGCCGCGGCAGCAGTCATCGCTGTAATTGTTGGATTTGTATTAGGCGGAAAAGGCAAAAAGAGCGACGTGCCCGCGGAGCAAACCGCCTCCGCCGTGCAGGAAGAGACACAGGAAAACGCCGCAGAGAGCACTCCGGAAGAGACGCAGGAGAGCGCTCCGGAAGAGACTCAGGAAGACACTCAGGTAACTACATCGGAAGATGCTTCAGAGATCACCGAGGCCAGCACCTCCGGAAGCACCTCCGCAGAGACTGCTTCGGAAGTCGCTATAGAGCAGAATCAATTGACCGGACTCGTTGGCTCCTGGAAAAAGGTCGCCTATGAAGACCGCGGCGCGGAGACGAAAGTCAATACTGACGATCTTTTCACTCTGGCAGACGGTATGCCGTACTTCTCAATGAATGATGCCTTATCGAGCTCGGCCGGCAGCGCGCTGACTCCGGCCCTGTATCTGGAGGACGGCGGCAAGTATGATGTGACGTTTTCAGTTTCTTATGAAGATACGTTTGACGGCAGCATATCCGATAAATCCACCAGCGGAGGCTTTTCGCCGACGCCGACCAACATTGAAATGGTAACGGGCATTCCGGATGTGAATCCCACCGGTCTGACCTATGAGGACTGCTATCCGGAGCGGTATCTTTTTGTCCACATGACCGGAACTTATACGGAAAGCCCTGTCAAAAAATCGGACGTCGATACGTGGCTGGTCTATAAAAAACAGTATCCGCTGTTGAGTAAGAGCATGATGCCGGCACTGGCGGGCAAGTGGAAAGACAACATGGGCAATCTCTGGGAGTTTAAGACGGAGGGCGTGATATTTGCTTTCAGCTTGACCGACACGGGCGGAAATGTTTATAACGGAGTAGAATACCTTCACTACAACGCGAACAAGGACAAGAAAAATTTCTTTGAACACATTAACTTCAAATTTGATAAGTATGAGACCGGTTACTATTCGGTCGTGTCCTTTGACGGTCAGAAACTTGAGATGTTTGACACGGATTGGAACAGTTTCGTATTGACCAAAGAAGAGTAAAGCAGAAAGCATCAGTTGCAGGCGGAAATGGCAGCAAACGAGAAGAGTTATCCGGGCGCGCTCCCGAGAGGCACAATACTGAATAATAGCTATAGGATCCTCGAGACGATCGGCCGGGGCGGCTTTGGCATGATCTACAGAAGTGAGAATGTGAACACTAAGGAGATCTTAGCAGTCAAGGAGTACTTCAACCTTGATTTCATGCATCGGAGCGAGGCGGACGGCAAGAGTGTCATCTATGAGGAAAGGCACAAAGAGCGCTTTGAAAAGGAGAAGGAGCTCCTCCTGAAAGAATCGGATATCGTCAGGAAACTCGGAGAAGACGAATATATCGTCAGGATCTATGAAAGATTCCAGGAGAACGGAACTGCCTATATTGTCATGGAGCTGATCGAAGGAAAAACGCTCCTGGAGTCGATCAGAGAAGACGGAATCTGGGATCCCGAGACCGTGATCCGGAAGTTCAAGCCGCTAATGCTGACCATGGAGAAAGTCCACGACAAAGATGTTCTTCACCGCGACCTCAGTCCTGACAATATCATGGTGAGGAAGGACGGAACACTCTGCATTCTGGATTTTGGCTCTGCGAATAAAAACACAGCCGGGACAAAAAAGCATACGACGGTAGATAAAGAAAACTATTCGGCTCTGGAACTGAGAACCGAATCGATGAAACTCGGCAGGTACACGGATGTGTTCGGCCTCTGCGGCACAATGTATTTCGCAATGACCGGGAACGCGCCGATGGATGTGAGTATCCGAAGGCTCGGGATCGAGGAGCTTGCGCCGCCTTCCAAATTCGACATTAAGATTCCGGAGTCCGCGGAGGCGATCCTCATGAAGGGGCTGGAGCTTGCACCGGAGGACCGGATCGGGGATATGGAAACTCTTTATAAAGAGTTTGACGAGATCTATCCCGACCTCTCCGAAGAGGAAAAGCGAAGGAACCGAATCCGCCGCCGTATTCTGACGGGGGTGGCAGCGGCAGCTGCGCTGGCTTTCGTCGCGGTCAGCGGCGCATTGTTCTGGTATAACAGAAACAGGATCCGACTGGGAATCATCGCTTCTTTAAAAACTACGGTCTCAGGGGAGGAACTGACGGAATCCGAATACGAGGACACACTGGACGCGGTCAAGAAAAGATTCAGTGCCCTCGGAGGTGAAAACGGCTATGTACTGGAGTCGCGGGAAGACAGGACGGCTGTTTTCCAGGTGGCGCAGGCAAGCTATAACGGGACTGATCCGGACTGGGTGACAGAGTATCTGATCTGCCGGCCGCTGAATCTTTTCCTTTACAGCTATAGCGGGGAGGAGCGCATCCCGGCGGGACAGCTCCTGCAAAAAGAGGACGTTCGGGACGCCGTTTCCGTGCAGGATGGAATCCGTATAGAGCTTACACAGTCTGCGGCGGAAAAGTTCAGGGAACTGTTTGACGGAAATGGTCAAAAGATCGCGCTGGGATTTGATACTGATCGGTATGATAATGCATTATTGCTTGATGGAAGAGCAGATCCGGACGGCTATGTTCTTATCTACAGAGATGCAGAGCATCGGGTTCCGGACGAGCTTCTGATCAGCGCCTTCACAAATGCTCCGACGTCTGCCGCGTTGCAGTATGAGTGCGAGAGGGCGGTCAGCTGGGAAGAGCCGTCCGCCTCTCTTATGGCAGGAAAAAACCAGGTGAATGAGAGAGAGGTCCCCGGTATTTCTACACTGATCTACTACAAGTCGATCTTCTATGATCCGAAGAAGAAAGGGGAGGAACTGCAGTTTCAGTACATTCTCAAAAATCGTCTGGACAGCCTCCGGATTCCTTATGCGATCGGAAAGGAAGCGTTTGAAGGGAAACTCTATGTCGTCAAAGTGACAAAGGGGGCTCTGAGCTATGAAGAACTGACGACGCTGGGAAAGACGCTGGCTCTGCAGATGAGCGATGAAGAGGGAGCGCCTTATCGGACGCTGCTTTCTTCTCAGGTCGCGAAAGACCCGGGGGCAGGCGCAATCATTGTCACATTGGAAGAAGAGGACAGAGCGGAATACTCGAAGATTCTGAACAGGATGAAGGATAACGGAGAGGAGAGCGCTTTTTTGTCCCTCACAGATTATTCGGATCCGATGCCTTTTGTCAGCTGCGGGATCGAGGAAGCCGAAAAGGATGTCCGAGAGAAAAGTGGTCTGTATTTTGACAAGTACCTGCTGGGCAAAAGAGAGAATGCAGTCAGGGTCACAGATATATGGTGCGATTATGTGGTCACTTCACTGATCGAAGGGCCTGTCCACAATTATTCCGTATTTGACCTGCAGACTATGGACAGGGATGACATCCCGGTCATTGAAAGCGCGGACGTGTGGCCGGAAAAGCTGTTCATCGATCCGGATGGGCGGCAGGAAAAGTGACGCGGCTGATGGACGGAAAACAAAAAGTAAGAGTTATTTCGACGACCTGAGAGTCGCTGAAATAACTCTTTTTTATGCGTATGAACTTATTCCTCAAGTCCCATCAGCTGGTACCAGGTCTGGTCAGCGCTCTTGGACAGGCGATATAAACGATACAGATGGAAATTCTTCTCGGCCAGGGCAAATTTGTTGACTTCGTCCATGAGAGTCATCATGGGGTCGTCGGACTCAAGAAAGCGGATCACAAAATCGTCGAACTCATCGTCCGGATCCAGGGCTGTGTAGCCGCACTCGCGCAAAATGGCATTGAGCCTGTCCCGCGTGATCGCCTGGTCGGAGCTCAGTTTGCAGTTGCTTCCGAAGAAGATCAGGAAGCAAATCAGAGTCGTGCGGTCAAGATCGAGGACACCCTTAATATAATTTCTGACCGCGCTCTCGCCGGAGCGGTCTTTCTGGTAGCCTCTTCGCGGATTATCCATGGAATAGGCCTCATCGAGCTCCTTCTCGCTCTTTTCAATCGTCTCCGCAGCCCAGGCGATGATCTCATCGTCGGTCTTGTGCCTGAGAGAGTGGTCGTATTTTCTGGCTGAGGAGGCAAATTTTTTGCGCATGCCGGCGGGAATGGATTCGGGGTTTCCGTAGTATTCGAACTGAACCTGCATCCAGTCCAGGGACACGTAGCCAAAATAGAAATAATTGAAGGCTTCAAAGATCTCTCCGGGGGAGATAGCGGCATCCTCAAACATCTCGCGCAGCTGCTGTTCGGAGAACCTGCCCCTCTTGAGCTGGGATTTAATCTTGAAGACAGAAACTCTGTCCTGTGCTTCTTCCTGTCCCCTTCCGGTCTTCTCTGCTCTGATATACTGCTCTATGATGTCCTCGAGATAGTAGAGAAGGTATTTGCAGAAATAGTATCTTGTCTTTTCGCGGACACTGCTGAAGGAACTGAGGTTTTTCTCGATCCACTCACGGAAGTCGGCCTCGTTCGAATGCCGGATGGTTTCCTGCATCATGCGGGTCATGTGACGGGTGAATCTGCGGCCGTCGCGCACTTCCGAATTCTCATCGATATAGTCCCGCAGATCGCGCATCGTGATCTTCTTGTCGGACAGATCCGTATCCTGTTCGGCAATCTGTTCCCTTAAATCTGTGCATCTGGATTCGAGCTTTTTCCAGTCCTCGTAGGAAAGGCCGTTGTAAAAGGCGTAGATCAGCGTTGCCTCCCAGAAGTTTCGGGCATAGAGACGCGCGCATCCGAATTCGTCGAGCTTTCTGCCCAGCTGTCCCAGAGTCAGATGCTCCATAAAGCCAAAAGCGATGAGGCGATAGCGGAGAGGAATCTTGTTTATATCCTTAAAACCCGGATTAATGCATCGCTCGAGGAGCGTGGAGGCGGAATTGTCTTCGAGCAGGTGCTCAATGATTTTTTCAAATAGGATGTTGTCTGCGTTAGCGGATTTTGAACCCGACATATCTTTTCCTCCCTTCTGATGGATAGCATGCAAATATAATAGCATTCAAACGGCGAAAAGAAAACGACGCCAAAAATATAATTGTCACGAGCTATGAAAAAGTGTATCATAAACATGACATACAGGGAGGAAGGTAATGAAGAACTGGGTAGAGATTTCACAGAGACTGATCATGCTGGGACAGCTTGGACTGTCGCTCATGATGCCCATACTGATCTGTCTGGGAATCTGCTATCTTCTCGTTACGAAGGCAGGGCTCGGATTATGGATCTACATTCCGGGCTTTATTTTTGGCCTCGGCGCGTCCTTTATGACGGCCTATAAGATGTGGCTCAGCGTCACCGATAAAGAGAAGAAAAAGGCGCAGGAAGAGCCTCCCGCATTCAACAGGCATTCATAGCCGCTGCGGATCCCTGCGTGAAGTATGAGATAAAATGTGAGATAAGATTTGAGATAAGAGGATTGAGAGTTGAAACTGCAGAAAGCGGTAAAGGATGAGACGATATTCGTGGCGCTGGGATCTGTGATCCTGAGCGTGATCATGGTGTTGGTTTTCTACGGACTTAATAAAGCGTTTCCCGAACAGGTGCCCATGGGGCTTCCTGTGATCGTGGGAGCTGTCGGGGGCTGTGCGGTTGCCGTCGGAAATTTCTTCCTTATGGCACTCACCGTACAGAAAGTAGCAGGGATTGAGAATTATGATCAGGCATATCGGTCTATGCAGGTCAGCTACAGGTACAGAACGTTCCTGCAGCTGATTTGGTGTGTCCTGTGCATGATTCTTAAATTCATAAACCCTGTGGCCGGGATCCTGCCCCTTCTCTGGCCGAGCCTTCTGATCAAAGGCAAGGGGATCATAAGCGGGGTAAAGAATTAAAGGAAGGAGGTGGATGTGTAGAGATGGAATTTGATATTTCCGGAGCCAGAATATTTTGGCGAATTCCAACGGGAATCCCGATCCTGGGAGATTTCCTTCTTACCGAGACATTAGTAGTGAGCTGGATCGTGATGGCAATCATAACCGGGCTGTGTGTTTTCCTGACAAGGAATCTCAAAGTGGAAAAGATTTCCAAACGTCAGGCAGTCGCAGAACTGCTGGTGGAGTCGGCGAACAATCTGGTAAGAAACAACACGGGCGGTACCAAGTTTGACCGTCTGATCCCTTTCGTATCAGCACTGTTTGCGACCAGTGTCGTGTCGAACCTGATCAGTTTGACCGGAATATTCAGAAGTCCGACAGCAGATCTTTCTACGGAAGCAGCGTGGGCGGTAGTCGTCTTCATCATGATCACGGCAGAAAAGATCAAGGCCGGCGGTATTCTGGGATATATGAAGGGCTTTACGGAGCCGATCGCAGTCATGACCCCGTTCAACATACTGTCGGAACTGGCTACACCTGTCAGTATGGCCTGCCGTCATTTCGGCAATATTTTGTCCGGTGTTGTTATCAATGGACTGATCTATGCGGCACTGGCTGTTGCGTCTTCCGCACTATTCGGACTGATCCCTGGTGCTGTAGGCGAGTTCCTGAGTCATATACCGTTCCTGAGCGTAGGTATACCGGCTATCCTGTCATTCTATTTTGACTGGTTCTCCGGCGTGATGCAGGCATTTATCTTTACAATGCTGACCATCATGTACATCGCAAATGCGGCGGAAGGATGACGACCCACTCGAAAAGTATCGGAAAGAGTATTAAAAGAGTATTGAGGTGAGTATTCTTTCCGGGTACCGAATCTATTTATTTTACGAATTCCACGCGCCCAGGGCGCGGGAAAAATACAATATCCAACAACAGGAGGGAAATCATGGATTATACAATTCTCGCTAAAGGTATTGCACTTGCAGGATGCGCTATCGGCGCAGGTTGCGCGCTGATCGCAGGTATCGGCCCCGGTATCGGTGAAGGTAACGCAGTTGCCAAGGCTCTTGAGGCAATCGGACGCCAGCCTGAGTGCAAGGGCGATGTCACCAGCACAATGCTGCTCGGCTGCGCGATCGCAGAGACGACCGGTATTTACGGTTTCGTTACGGGTCTGCTTCTGATCTTCGTAGCTCCCGGCATGTTCATGGGTTATCTCGGATAAATCCTGGCTGAAACTGATGAAGCGCTGTCCCTCACGGGACCGCACAGCCACAAGGAGGCATACATGGGTGGTAGTAATACACAGGCACTTGTGACGATCATTCCCTGGACATTTATCGCGCAGATCCTCAACCTGTTCATTCAGATGTACCTGATCAAGAAATTCCTTTTCAAGCCCGTCAATGAGATTCTCGCAAAGAGAAGAGAACTGGCCGACAAGGAGATTAAAGAGGCCAGAGAAGCCAAGGAAGAGGCGGACGGTCTGAAAGTACAGTACGAAGAGGGTCTCGCCAATGCGAGAGCAGAAGCCGCGCAGATCGTACAGAGCGCTCAGAAAGAAGCGCAGATCAGAGCGGATGAGACTGTCAGACAGGCTCAGGAGCAAGCTGCGGGCATTCGCAGAAAAGCCGAGGCGGATATCGCACAGGAGAAGAAAAAAGCAATCAATGAAGTTAAGGATGAGATCGGCGGACTGGCGATGGATATCGCCGGCAAGGTCGTTGAGAAAGAGATCAACGAGGCCGACCACAAGAAGCTCATTGATGAGTTCATTAAAAATGTAGGAGAGGCATCATGACGACAGCGACAAGTCTGTACGGGCAGAGCCTGTATGATCTTGCGGCGGAAGAGGGTCTCTCTGAGGAAATTTTGAAACAGATGGAGGCAGTGAACGCGATCTTCAAGGAGAATCCGGATTATGTCACACTTCTTCTTGAGCCTTCCATTCCCAGAAGAGAACGTCTGGGGCTGGTTGAAGAGGCATTTAAGGATCAGGTCCACCCGTATCTGCTCAATTTCCTGATGATCCTGCTGGAGAACAGTTTGCTCAGGAGCTTTGGTTCCTGTTGCCGTACCTACCGCAGTTCCTACTACAAGGACAACGGTATTGAGGAGGCAGTGGTGACCAGCGCGGTCGCTCTGACAGACGACCAGGCAAAGACTCTGAAAGCAAAACTGGAAAAGATAAGCGGCAAGAGCATTATTCTCAAACAGAAAGTCGACAGCGGCGTACTCGGCGGTCTCAAGGTCGAGATCGGAGGAAAGCTTCTGGACGGCACCGTCATGGGCAGGCTTGCCGACCTTCGCAAAAAGGTCAATGAAACAGTATTGTAAAGGAAAAAACCAATGGAATTAAAACCAGAGAAGATATCCCAGGTAATCCGCAGTCAGATCAAGAACTATCAGAATGCGATCATACAGAATGAGACCGGAACGGTCCTTACCGTCGGCGACGGTATCTCCAGGGTTAGCGGCCTGGTGAACTGCATGGCGGGTGAGCTTCTTGAGTTCGAGAACGGAACCTTCGGCATGGCACAGAACCTTGAGGAGACAAGTGTTTCTGTAGTCCTTTTCGGCGAAGATAAGGGAATCAACGAAGGCCAGACGGTCAAGAGGACCGGCCGCGTTGTTTCGGTTCCCGTCGGAGAAGCCATGATCGGCCGCGTTGTAAACGCAATCGGACAGCCGATCGACGGCGCAGGCCCCATTGACACCACAGAGTTCAGACCCGTGGAGTCCCCTGCGCACGGCATTATTGAAAGACAGCCGGTTAAAGAACCGCTTCAGACCGGAATCAAGGCGATTGACTCCATGATCCCGATCGGCAGAGGCCAGCGTGAGCTGATCATCGGCGACCGCCAGACCGGTAAGACCACCATCGCGATCGACACCATCCTCAACCAGAAGGGCAAGGATGTCATCTGCATCTATGTTGCGATTGGTCAGAAACGCTCCACAGTTGCGGGTATTGTGAACGAGCTGCAGATCGGCGGCGCTATGGATTATTCCATCGTCGTTGCCGCGACGGCTTCCGAGCCTTCACCGCTGCAGTACATCGCGCCTTATTCGGGCTGCGCGATGGGCGAATATTTCATGAACAAGGGCAAACACGTGCTGATCATCTACGATGATCTCTCCAAGCACGCGGTGGCGTACCGCGCCCTGTCCCTGCTGATCCGTCGTCCCCCGGGACGTGAGGCGTATCCCGGCGACGTTTTCTATCTGCACTCAAGACTTCTCGAGAGAGCAGCGAAGCTCTCCGACGAGCTGGGCGGCGGTTCCCTCACGGCGCTTCCCATCATCGAGACGCAGGCAGGCGACGTATCCGCATACATCCCTACGAACGTCATCTCGATCACGGATGGTCAGATCTTCCTTGAGACGGAGCTTTTCCACTCCGGTATCATGCCGGCCGTCAACCCCGGTATCTCGGTATCCCGAGTCGGCGGCAATGCGCAGATCAAGGCGATGAAGAAGGTCGCAGGCACACTGAAGCTGATCTATTCCCAGTACCGCGAACTGCAGAGCTTTGCTCAGTTCGGTTCCGACCTCGACGCCGACACCAAGGCCCGTCTGGCACAGGGCGAGAGAATCGTGGAGGTTCTCAAGCAGGATAAATCCCAGCCGGTGCCCGTAGAGAAGCAGGTCGCGATCCTCTACGCGGTCGTCAGGGGAATCCTCACAGACGTTGAAGTTCACGATATCGCCGAATACGAGCAGGGACTCTACAGACGTCTGGATGACGATCCGGACGGCGCAGCAGCCATGAGAAGGATCCGCGAGACCGGCGCCCTCGATGAGGAAGCTGAAAACGCACTGAAGGCAGCTCTTACTGCCTACACGCAGGAGTTTATAAAGAACAGAACCAAATAAGATAACGGAGGGACATAAATATGGCAGCTGGTAATATGAAAGCTGTAAAACTCCGGATCAAAAGCGTTCAGAACACGATGCAGATCACCAAGGCCATGCAGCTGGTCGCAGCCTCCAAACTCCGCAAGGCGAAGGAGAAAGCGGACAACAGCAAGCCCTATTTCAAGATCATGAGAGAGACGCTCATCGATATAGCCAAGGGAAATACCGATTTTCAGTCTCCTTATACCAAGCAGGTCGAGAATGACAAGTGGCTGTACATCGTGATCGCAGGTGACAGAGGACTGGCCGGCGGCTACAACTCCAACCTGTTCAAGTTTATGGAGAGTGAGACCAAGGGCCGTGACTATATGGTCCTTCCCGTAGGTAAGAAATCCGTTGAGTATTTCCAGCACCGCGGGGTCGAAATCTTCACCGATGATTTTGCGGAAGTTGCTTCCATCAGCATCTCCGAGTGCTTCGGCATCGCAAAACTTATCTGTAACGCTTATTCCAAGGGAAAATTCGGACACGTTCTTCTGTGCTATACGGAGTTTGTTTCCATGATGACACAGACGCCCCGCTCCACATCGCTTCTTCCGCTCGCCGATTTTGAGGCGGAAGCAGAGGCGGCAGGAGAGGAGAAAAAGCCTGTGCGCGATCTGATTCTTTATGAACCGGACAGCGAAACTGTCTTTAACGCGATTGTTCCCGAGTATCTTGCGGGACTCTTGTACACCGCCATTAACGTATCGGTGGCAAGTGAACTGGCAGCAAGACGTACCGCCATGGAGGCGGCAACCGACAATGCCGGTGAGATGATCGAGAAGCTGAGCCTGTACTACAACAGAGCAAGGCAGGCGAGCATCACGCAGGAGATCACGGAGATCGTGGCTGGCGCAGAAGGGAATTGATACTAAAGGAGTACATATACATGAGTGAGAAACATACGGGAAAGATCATACAGGTCACAGGCCCGGTTCTTGATATTCGATTTGGGGAGGGCGAACTGCCGCAGCTGCTCAATGCGATTGAGATCACAGTCGGCGACCGCAAGCTGATCGCCGAAGTTGCTCAGCAGATCGGTGATGACGTCGTAAGGTGCGTCGCTATGAGTTCTACGGACGGACTTGTCCGCGGAACGGATGCGGTTGACCTTGGCGGTCCCATTACCGTACCGGTCGGCGAAGAGTGCCTCGGACGAATCTTCAATCTGCTCGGCGAGCCGGTCGACAACCAGCCCGCACCGGAAGTCAAGGAGCGCTGGCCGATCCATCGTCCTGCTCCCACTTTCGAGGAACAGACCCCCGCGACCGAGATCTTCGAGACCGGCATCAAGGTAGTTGACTTGATCTGCCCTTACGCTAAGGGCGGTAAGATCGGTCTGTTCGGCGGCGCAGGCGTCGGCAAGACGGTTCTGATCATGGAACTGATCAACAACGTCGCCAAGGCGCACGGCGGTATTTCCGTCTTCACAGGCGTAGGAGAGAGAACCCGTGAAGGTAACGACCTTTACGGCGAGATGAAGGAAAGCGGCGTTCTCAACAAGACCGCACTGGTCTACGGCCAGATGAACGAGCCGCCGGGAGCAAGAATGAGAGTAGGACTTTCCGGTCTGACAATGGCGGAGTACTTCCGCGATGTCAAGAACCAGGACGTGCTGCTGTTCATCGACAATATTTTCCGTTTCACACAGGCCGGTTCGGAAGTATCGGCACTGCTTGGCCGTATGCCTTCCGCAGTAGGTTATCAGCCTACACTGGCTACGGAAATGGGCGCTCTGCAGGAGAGAATCACATCCACAAAGCGCGGTTCCATTACTTCCGTACAGGCTGTCTACGTCCCTGCGGATGACTTGACGGACCCTGCACCGGCAACAACATTCACCCACCTGGATGCCACCACGGTTCTTTCCCGTGATATCGCGTCCCAGGGTATCTATCCCGCAGTGGATCCGCTGGATTCCACAAGCCGTATCCTCTCTCCCGAGGTCGTAGGCCAGGAGCACTACGATATCGCAAGAGGCGTGCAGCAGGTTCTTCAGCGCTACAAAGAGCTGCAGGATATCATCGCGATCATGGGTATGGATGAACTATCCGACCAGGATAAGCTCAGCGTCTACAGAGCAAGAAAGATCCAGAACTTCCTGTCTCAGAGTTTCTCTGTCGCAGAGCAGTTCACGGGTATGCCCGGTAAGTACGTTCCGCTTAAGGAGACCCTCCGCGGCTTCCGCATGATCCTCGACGGCGAGTGCGACGATCTTCCCGAGAGCGCATTCCTGTTCGCCGGAACCATCGACGATGTCTTTGAAAAGGCCAAATAACACAGGCTTGAACGACTACAAACGTAAAGAAGGGAGGAAGACGCTATGGCAACCTTCCGGTTACAGGTCGTCTCCATGGATGGCCTTGAATATGACGGAGAAGTGCAGCAGATCAAACTGCGCACTATACACGGTGATCTGGCCATTCTAGCCAGGCACATGAACTATGTGACTGCCATTGGAATGGGCACTGCCAAAGTAGTGATGGCGGATGGCACAGAGCGCCAGGCTGCCTGTATCGGCGGCATGCTCTCTATGATGGACAACCATTGCCGCGTCATTCCCACGACATGGGAGTGGGACGAAGACATCGACGTGGCGAGAGCTATGGACGCCAAGAAGAGAGCGGAAGAGAAGCTTGCGCAGTCCAATTTGGACAAGATCAGCAGGATCAAGGCGGAGGCGAGGCTCTACAGGGCACTGGTCAGGATTAATAGTGCGAAGCATAAATGACCGGTAAGAAATAAAAAAGAAGCCGTCACCCTAAGAATGTTCTTAGGGTGGCGGCCTTTTTGATGGGCCCATCCATCTCTGTCCATGTAAAAAGGACCGCTGCATGAAGTCTTGCAGCGGTCCTTAATAATTAAGTTACTTTATCATCGAGTGCCACTCCTGCAGCGAACGGATCTCGCTGTCACCGTGCTTCTTGACGTAGCGGATACCTTCAGCCGCCGCGCGTGCCGCATCGATCGTGGTGATGTAAGGTACGCGAGCCTTGATGGCGTTCTTTCTGAGGTAACTGTCGTCATGAATGCTGTCCTTGCCGACAGGAGAGTTGACGATCAACTGGATTTTGCCGTTGGTGATCAAGTCAATGATGTTGGGACGTCCCTCGTAGAGCTTCTTGACGCGCTCCGCAGGGATTCCCGCCTCCTGGATCAGGTCGCAGGTGCCGCCGGTCGCGAGGATCTTGAACCCGCATTCCGCGAAGATCTTGGCGACTTCCGCAACTTCAGGCTTATCCTTTCTGTTGACGGAGATCAGTACCGTTCCCTCGGTAGGAAGGGTAGCGTTGGCGCCTTCCTGTGCCTTGAAGTAAGCTTCACCGGTCTTGGAGGCAATGCCCAGAACTTCGCCGGTGGAACGCATCTCGGGTCCGAGCAGCGGGTCGACTTCCTGGAACATGTTGAAGGGGAAGACCGCTTCCTTGACGCCGTAGTAAGGGATGGTGCGCTCGCCGAGGCTTGCTACGGGCGAAGGCCTGCCGGTGATCTCGGATGTAATGATATCCGTTGCGATCGGGACCATGCGGATGCCGCACACCTTGGATACAAGCGGAACGGTACGGGATGCTCTCGGATTTGCCTCCAGCACATAGACCTTGCCGTTCTCGATGGCGTACTGCATGTTCATGAGGCCGACAACGTGCATTTCTTCCGCGATCTTGCGGGTGTATTCCTTGATCGTCTCCAGATTGTCCTGCGGGATGTGTCTGGAGGGAATGATGCAGGCGGAGTCACCGGAGTGGATACCTGCCAGCTCGATGTGCTCCATGACAGCGGGAACATAAGCGTGTTCGCCGTCGCTGATCGCGTCTGCCTCGCACTCCATAGCGTGGTTGAGGAAACGGTCGATCAGAATCGGGCGGTCGGGCGTTACGCCGACAGCTGCCAGCATATAGTCTTTCATGGCCTCGTCGTCGTAGACAACTTCCATGCCGCGTCCGCCAAGGACGTAGGAAGGGCGAACCATGACGGGATAGCCGATGGAGTTGGCGATCTCGGTCGCTTCTTCCACAGTTGTGGCCATTCCGGACTCGGGCATGGGAATGCCGAGCTTGTCCATCATAGCGCGGAAATGGTCGCGGTCCTCAGCCAGGTCGATGACTTCGGGCTGAGTGCCGAGAATGCGGACACCGTTGGCCTTGAGGTCTGCCGCCAGGTTCAGAGGCGTCTGGCCGCCGAACTGCGCGATGACGCCGACGGGCTTTTCCTTGTAGTAAATGGACAGAACATCTTCCAGCGTAAGGGGCTCAAAATAGAGCTTGTCGGAAGTGTCGTAGTCAGTAGAGACTGTCTCGGGATTGCAGTTGACGATGATGGTCTCGAAGCCGAGATCGCGCAGCGACTTGGCCGCGTGGACGCAGCAGTAGTCGAACTCGATACCCTGGCCGATTCTGTTGGGGCCGCCGCCCAGGATCATGATCTTGGGACGGTCGGTGGAAACGGGATCGTTGTCCGGCGCGTTGTAAGTGGAGTAGTAGTAAGCGCTGTCCTGTGTGCCGCTGACATGGACGGCGTCCCAGGTCTCGACTACGCCGAGTTCCTCGCGCTTGTGACGGATCTCGTCCTCTGTAATGTTCAGGATCTGGCTGAGATACTTATCGGAGAAACCGTCTTTCTTGGCCTGCGTGAGGGCCTCTGCCGTGAGAGGACCGCGCAGAAGCGCTTCTTCTTCCTCCACGAGTTCCTTCATCTGGTTGATAAAATAGTGCTTGACGCTTGTGAGCGCAAAGATCTCGTCGGCTGTGGCGCCCTTACGAAGCGCTTCGTACATGATAAAATAGCGCTCGCTGTTGGGAACGACCAGAAGCTTGAGGAGTTTTTCCTTGCTCAGCTCGTTATAGTTCTTGACATATCCGAGGCCGTAGCGGTCTTTTTCAAGGGAGCGGATCGCCTTCTGGAAAGCTTCCTTGTAGTTCTTGCCGATGCTCATGACTTCACCGACCGCGCGCATCTGCGTGCCGAGGTGGTCATTTACGCCCTTAAATTTCTCAAAAGCCCAGCGTGCGAATTTAACGACTACATAGTCGCCGTCCGGAACATATTTGTCCAGAGTTCCGTACTTGCCGCAAGGGAGCTCACTGAGCGTGAGACCGGTAGCAAGCTTGGCGGATACAAGGGCGATCGGGAAACCGGTGGCCTTGGATGCCAGAGCGGAAGAGCGGGAAGTTCTGGGGTTGATCTCGATGACGACGACACGGCCGCTCTTGGGATCGTGGGCAAACTGTACGTTTGTGCCGCCGATGACTCCGATGTGTTCTACGATCTTGTAGGACTGCTCCTGGAGCTTCTTCTGCAGATCTTCGTCGATTGTGAGCATGGGAGCCGTGCAGAAGGAATCGCCTGTGTGCACGCCGACCGGGTCGACGTTCTCGATGAAGCAGACGGTGATCATATTGTTGTCCTTGTCGCGGACAACTTCCAGCTCGAGCTCTTCCCAGCCCAGGATGGATTCTTCAACCAGAACCTGGTGGATCAGGCTGGCCTGAAGGCCGCGCGCGCAGACCGTGCGCAGTTCTTCTTTGTTGTAGACAAGGCCGCCGCCGGCGCCGCCCAT
>DGWK01000001.1:41386-50248 GCA_002395235.1 Lachnospiraceae bacterium UBA4260
CGCCGGCGCCGCCCATGGTATAAGCGGGGCGAAGGACAACGGGATAGCCGAGCTGATCGGCGATCGCCAGGGCTTCTTCAACAGAATAAGCGACTTCGCTGCGGGCCATCTCGATTCCCAGCTTATTCATTGTTTCCTTAAATTCAATTCGGTCTTCTCCGCGCTCAATAGCATCGACCTGAACGCCGATGACTTTTACGCCATATTTATCGAGAATTCCCGCTTTATAAAGTTCGGAACATAAATTGAGGCCGGACTGACCTCCGAGATTAGGAAGTAGAGCGTCGGGACGTTCCTTAGCAATGATCTGCTCCATACGTCTGACGTTAAGAGGTTCAATATAAGTAATATCAGCCATTTCCGGATCTGTCATGATAGTAGCCGGATTGGAATTAACCAGGACGATCTCGTAACCGAGGCTTCTGAGTGCCTTACAGGCCTGTGTTCCTGAATAGTCAAACTCACACGCCTGACCGATGACGATGGGACCTGAACCGATGATCAGTATTTTGTGGATATCAGTACGCTGTGCCATAAGTCCTCTCTTTCTTTAGTTATGCTAAACCCTTAATCTCATAAATTGTAATGGAATGACACGAGAATTTCTACTATTAATTTTGTTAATATTCATGAAAAATAAATTAAATCTATTATGTAATAAAGAAATAATATTTACAATTTTGTTACGGAATAGTAAAATATAGTATCATATCAATATTTTCATTTGAGGTAAGTTGTTCAAATACAGAGGATTTGGAAATGAATACTATACGAAGGATCATCAGTATCATCGCTGTACTTCTGATTCTTGTATCGACGGCAGGACAGAGAACTTACGCGGCAGAGGCCGATAAGGATAATACAGCGGCGGAAATGATCAGGCAGGAGGCCGGGTCTCTCATTGTAGAGGCGGAATCTGCGGACTATTTCAAATATGATAACGGCCGTCTTTATGTCTATGGCGGGACCGTATCTGTAAAGACGCGCAGTGACGCGGAGTACAGCACGGAAAGAATCGAAGTCTCCGGATATTCGGTAGTAGTCCTTACCGGCGTCAGAATCAAGGCAAAAGACGGAGCGGCCATCCGGATTCTCCCCGGGACGGACGCGGAGATCCGTCTGGGCGGGAGTAAAGAAAATAATAAAGAAGATAATTTGCAGGCGGTGGAAAACTATGTTGAAGGCGCCCCGGGCTTTGCTGCCATAGAGGCGGGAACACTTCCCCGCGGAGACGGCAGCCAGGCGCTTTTGTCGAGCCTCAGAGTGACCGGCGGCGGGAAGCTTACAGCCGTCGGCGGAGAGGGAGCCGCCGCAATCGGAGGAAGCCGGGGGCAGAGCGCCTGCGGCATTATTGGCATTGAAAACGGAAATGTCAAGGCCATCGCGGGAAGAGGGGCAGACGGAATCGGATGCGCCGAGGGAAGCGCGCAGGATCCGGTCTACGCGCCGACCGTGTCCGGACAGGTTAGCTCTCTGACAGTCCTGTCAGACGGAAAAGGCAGGCCGATCGCGCCGGCTGCGGCAAGTAGTGAAGCGGATTCTGTATCTGCTTCGAAGGCACCGCTGCTCTCCGCGACTTTTGCGGAACCGGGCGACGGGAGCCTCGCAGGTCTGGCGGGCGTCAGAATCCGGGATATAAACAGCGATTTCGAGGTTTCCTTTGATATGCCAGAAGGGTACAGGAGCTTCGCGGTCAAGGTGAAGCCGGACTCCGATCTTATGATCGAGCAGGGCGGGCGCTCTTTTGCCGACGCAGGAGAAGAAACTTTCTCGGGCGAAGTCGAAGTGAGCGATGAGAAGGACCTTCTGTTTCGCGGAAGCATAGATTATAATGCCGGACGCATTTTCCTTTCGCCTGTTATGAAGGAGCCTGCCATCGACGTGGAAGTCACAGGACAGTGGGAAGATGAGGACAACAAGGACGGCACAAGGCCCGGGAGCGTCATGGTTACGCTCTATGCCAACGGCGGCGAGACAGGCCGAACCATCACTCTCAGTGAAGAGAATGACTGGACAGGCACGTTCGATGAGCTTCCGGTCTACCAGGACGGCGTCAGACAGTCCTATCAGGTAGTAGAGAGCAGGCTGAAAGGCTATACCGGCCTGATCAGCGGTTCGGACCGGGAAGGGTACACGATCACAAATGAGCACACGCCGCTGCCTGAGGGGAGAAGCTCGGAGGAAGAGATCGCCCTGAGGAGCCAGCCGGTCCAGGAGGGCGTTATAGTGGCGCAGGTGCTGACGACGAAGGTCTCCAGGTCAATGCCGGTCAGGACGAGCACTACGATCAAGAAGACGAAGTCCGCCAAGACGGCCGACGCGTCGGGCTCGACGAAGGTATGGGGAGTCATGCTTCTGGGAGCCGCGGCAGCGCTCTACGTCTGGATGAAGATCGAACAGAGGAAAGAAGACTGACCGAAATAGTCACAAAAAGTTCATGGTTTGTTTAGAAAATAACCCGCAAGTTAAAATTGACTTGCGGGTTATTCTGGTGTAAAACTGAATATCTCGAAAGAATAATCGTTTTTTGGAAGGAGATAAGAGTGATCAGGGAATTGATTGAAAAAATACGCTATTTTTTCCCGGTGCTGTTTTCAGAAGAGGACCGATTTATTTTTATGATCGTATTGATGCTGATCGTCATGCTGCCTGTGCTTCTGTGTGTACTGAGGCACAAGCCTCTCGTGAGAGGCACGGCGCTGATCATATTTGCCGTTTATATTCTGGGAAACCTGAGTTTTACCATTCTCGGCAGAGAGGTGTTCTATCCGGACAGGGTACCGACCTTTGAAAATTACCGGCGGGCTTTCAGTCTGGACTACGGAATCAAGGAGATTCTTCAGATGCTGCCGCATGGACCTCTTCAGGCGCTGCAGTATATTCATATCAGAAATTATACGGCGGCCAGGGAGGTGTTTCTGAACATCCTGCTGTATATTCCCATGGGGTATCTGCTGCCCTTCATCATTAAGCCGATGCGGTACAGCATACTGGCCTGCACAGCGGTCGGCTTTTTGTGCAGCTGTGCCACCGAATACGCGCAGCTCCGGTACGGGCTGGGATATTTCCAGATCGACGATATCATGAACAATACATTTGGATGCCTGATCGGTGCGATCCTCGGGTGCTTTCTTGCAAGGCTGTGGCGAACGCAGTGACAGATGCCTGAAGTTTCGATATGGACAAAACAGGATATATTCGCAAATTACACAAAATTTATATTCTTTCTCATCTGTTTGTGGTAAAATATTACCAGTAAATGTTGTGTTTTATTCGCAAAACAGGAGGTAATGAAATGGCTGATATTTATGCAAATATGGGTAAGAACCTTATCGGAACCAAGACATTCGACAACCTGATGGAAGCGTTTGCCGGCGAGTCCCAGGCGCGCAACAAGTACACCTATTTTGCTTCAAAGGCAAAGAAGGACGGCTATGTACAGATCGCCAAGATCTTCGAGGAGACAGCAGCCAATGAGAAAGAGCACGCCAAGATCTGGTACAAGATCCTTGAAGGCGTACATGACACGAAGGACAACCTTGAGATCGCTGCGGACGGCGAACAGTACGAGTGGCAGGAGATGTATCCCTCTTTTGCCAAAACAGCGAGAGAAGAGGGGTTCGCGGATATCGCCAATCTCTTTGAGATGGTAGCCGCGATCGAGAAGGAGCACGAAGCCAGATATCGCAAGCTGATCGCCAATATCGAAGGCGGACTTGTCTTCTCCAAGGACGGCGACCGCGTATGGGAATGCGGCAACTGCGGCCACATCGTGATCGGCCCCGCGGCTCCCGACGTATGTCCCGTGTGCGATCACCCGCAGGCTTATTTTGAACTTCGGGCAGAAAACTATTAAGATTCGATTGACCATGGAACATGGTCGACGGTTTCCAGCCGCATACAGAGCGTGAAACTACGGAGGATTATCCACAGGATAATCCTCCTCTGCCGTTGAAATGGAGAATGTAACGAAATAATAATTAAAATATCTATGAATGAAGCAAAAATTTATGGAGGCGCTCGATGGAGAGCAACGAATATATAATACACAGCAGCTATTTGAACCGGGATATGCACGTTCTTCGATACGGCAGTGCAGGAGTTCCTTTTCTGGGATTTCCCACGCAGTGCGCTCCGTGCACCAATTATGAAGATTTCGGCGTGATCCGGACCCTGAAGCCCTGCTTGGAGGACGGAAGGATGCAGCTGTTCTGTGTTCAGACAGTTGATTGTGAGAGCTGGTATTGTGAGGATGGGATCAACACCTGGCGAAGCGCCAGGCAGGAGAGTTATCATCGATTTGTGGTCGATGAGCTGGTCCCCTTTATCCGAATCCGTTCCTCATCAGAAGTGCGCCCGGTCGTAATGGGAATCGACATGGGAGCTACGCAAGCCTCAATTGCTTTTTTCAGAAGACCCGAACTGTTCAGCGGGGTGATTGCCCTGTCCGGTATTTACGATTCTTCTTACTATTACCATGGCTGGATGGACAGCACGCTCTATGACAATTCCGTGGAATGCTTCCTGGCCAATATGCCGGAGGATCATCCGTGGATCAAAAAGTACAACAGCGCTTCAATTCTCATGTGCTGCGGGAGGGGACCCTGGGAAGATGAGTGCCTGAGGACCCTGAGCAATCTGGACAAGATCCTGCATCGCAAGAGGATCCGGGCGATCATCAACTACTGGGGTGATGATGTGAGCCACGACTGGCCGTGGTGGCGTCATCAGCTTGAATATTATGTTCCTATTGTAATTAAAAGTCTGCCGCTGCTGACAGATTGACAGAATATCGGCTGACAGGGCCATTTTTGACATGTACGGACAAGTGCATGATTGACGAATATCTTTCCGACAAGTATACTGCATATTGTGGATCCATAGGCTGTGAAGAGATTTCACAGCCTATTTTTTGGAGCACAAAGACCGTCCCGGAAGAACCTCCGGAGCGAGTCTTTAAAATTAAATGCAGAAAGGAACAGTAACAATGAAAAGACAATGCGGTATTCTCATGCCCATATTCTCACTTCCGTCCCGCTTCGGCATCGGATGTTTTGACAGAGAGGCATACGCTTTTATTGATTTTTTGAAAGAGTCCGGACAGAGCATGTGGCAGGTGCTCCCTTTTTGTCAGACGGGGTTCGGTGACAGCCCTTATCAGTCGGTGTCCTCTTTTGCGGGAAATCCCTACTTTATCGATCTGGAACAGCTGATCGGCGACGGCCTGCTTACCTGGCAGGAATGTGAGTCGACCTGGTTCGGTTCCGATCAGGAGAAGGTGGATTACGGCGCCATGTATGAGAACCGCTATCCCATTCTTCGAAAGGCGTATGAGAGATTTAAGGACAGTATCGGCGGAAAGCTGCAGAACGGCGCCTCCGCGCAGCAGAAGGAGTACAAGGCTTTCCTGAAAAAGGAGGCGTATTGGCTCGAGGACTATGCGCTCTTTATGTCGATCAAGCAAAGAGAGCAGGGAAAGAGCTGGCAGAACTGGGAAGAAGAGCTCAAGATGCGTGACCCGGCGGCTCTGGCTAAGGCAAGGGAGGAGCTGCAGGACGAGATCGGCTTCTACTTCTTCCAGCAGTATGAATTTGAGAGACATTGGGAAAAGCTGCACGCGTACGCGAAAAAGCAGGGGATCAGCATTATCGGCGATATCCCTTTCTATGTAGCAATGGACAGCGCCGCTTCCTGGGCCCACAAGGAGATCTTCCACATGGACAAGGAAGGAAATCCGATCGAGGTGGCCGGCTGCGCGCCCGACGCGTTTTCCAAGACCGGACAGCTCTGGGGGAACCCTCTCTATGACTGGAAGGCCCTCAAGAAGAACGGCTATCAGTGGTGGATCAACCGGATCGCCCGCAATATGGAATTCTACGATGTCCTGCGCATCGATCACTTCAACGGGTTTGCCGAGTACTATGCGGTGCCTTACGGCGATGAGACCGCGGAAAACGGCAAAGTCTGCCAAGGTCCCGGAATGGATTTCTTCAAGAACCTGAAGAAACAGCTGGGGGATGTGCCGATCATCGCGGAAGACCTGGGCACTCTGACGCCCGTCACCGAGAAGCTCCTGGAGGATGCGGGATATCCGGGCATGAAGGTCCTGCAGTACGCCTTCGACTGGACGGAGTACAGCTATTATCTTCCTTATAACCATATCAAAAACTGTGTGGTCTACACGGGCACCCACGACAACACGACGACACGGGCCTGGATCGAGGAGATCAGCGACCACGACAGAGACCTGGCGAGAAGGTATATTCACTCCGAAAATACCGATTACGGCACTTTCGTCTGGGATATGATCCGGGAAGCTTACAGGTCGGTCGCGGATCTGTGCATCATTCCCATGCAGGATTATCTGGTCAAGGGGAAAGAGGCCAGGATCAACCACCCCGGAACACTGGGCGAGAACTGGCAGTGGCGCCTGCAGCCCAACTTCCTTTCCAGGGAACTGAGCGAGAGCATCTACAAGCTGGCTAAGCTCTACGGCAGGATCCCGAAGAAAGAAGAGAAAAAGTAAAAAAGTAGAATAATCTCGTAAAGAATGCTAGTATATTTTTGTAATATTATTTGCGGTTGAGCCGATCATCGGCGGAGGAAGTGATGGCTAAGCGGAGACGAAGAAGGAAAAAGACAAATTATTTTCTTGTCTTTTTGAAAGTGCTTTTATTGCTGATGCTCACGGGCATACTGGCAGTACTGGGTGTGTTCTATTTTGGCGGATATTATGACAGGGTGAAGGCGATGAAGGACGAGGCGGACATGTTTGTCAGCCAGTCCACCAAGGAGACCTTCGTCCCGTCCCAGACCGGTGAGATCTATGATTCGGAAGGGACCCTGATCTCGGAGACCCTTCCGGAGAAGGATTCCAACTATCTCACCATTAACCAGATCCCGGAGCAGTTCAAGAAAGCGATCATCAGTATCGAGGATAAAAAATTCTATGAACATGGAGGCGTCGACTACAAGGCGATCGTCCGCGCGGCCAAGGAGTTTCTTGTTCACAGGCAGATCACGCAGGGCGGCAGTACGATCACCATGCAGCTGGCCAGAGGAATCTTTCTCAACAACGGGAGATCCTGGGAGAGAAAAGTCGAGGAGATCTTTATCGCCTGGGACCTGGAGAAAAAATACAGCAAGGACCAGATCCTGGAATTCTATCTCAACAATATCTATTTCATGAACGGATATTACGGGATCGCGTCCGCGTCGGAAGGGTACTTCAATAAGACGCCGGACCAGGTGGATCTGTCGCAGACCGCGTTTCTGTGCGCGATCCCCAACAGCCCGACGTATTACGACCCGCTCACGCATCCCGACCACACCGTCGAGAGAAGGAACCTGATCCTCAGAAATATGCTGGAGGACGAGGTGATCTCACAGGGAGAGTACGATCAGGCGGTGGCAGAGGAGATCGTTCTGGACCTCTCTGCCGGAAAGGACCACAACCTCAATGAGAACACCTATGTCCTCACTTATACTTATAAGTGCGCGACGGAAGTGCTGATGCAGATCGAGGATCCGGATTTCAACTTCCGCTTCGACTTTGCAAGCGACGAGGAGCGCGCCGCGTACGACAAGATCTACAACGAGCTGTACGACGCCTGCCTTGCCAAGCTGTTCAAAGGGGGCTACAAAGTCTACACCACATTTGACCTGAATATGCAGCAGGAACTGCAGAACTGCGTGGATGAGGAACTGTCTGACTTTGAGGACACCGCGGACGACGGCAAGTACAAGATGCAAGGCGCTGCAGTCTGTATCGACAACAGCACCGGACAGGTCGTGGCCATGGTCGGCGGAAGGTCCCAGGAGGGCATCGACGCGGCTCTTTCGCTGAACCGCGCTTTCCAGAGCCACCGGCAGCCCGGCAGTTCCATTAAGCCTCTGGTAGTCTACACGCCTGCTTTTGAAAAGGGATATTATCCCGGCACCTATGTGCAGGATGAAGAGATCGAGGACGGCCCTAAGAACTACGACGGCTCCTATATGGGCGAGATCGAGCTCAAGGAAGCGGTCCAGAGGTCTCTGAACACGGTCGCATGGCAGGTCTATCAGGATGTGACGCCCAGATACGGGCTCGGCAAGCTCAAGGCTATGCACTATTCCATGATCGTGGATTCCGACAATACTTTAGCGACAAGTCTGGGTGGATTTACCTACGGCGTGGAACCCGTGGAGATGGCGTCCGGCTTCTGCACACTGCAGAACGACGGCAAATACCGCGTACCTTCCTGTATCAGCAGGATCGACGACTATAAAGGAAACACGATCTACACTTATGATGGGACTTCTTCCAAGGTCTATGACAAGAACGCGGCCAGAGAGATGGTCAGCGTCCTGCAGGGCGTCATGGAAGAAGGATGGGGCACCGGACGCGGCCTGAGGCTGAACAACGGGATGCCCTGTGCCGGCAAGACCGGTACGACCGACGAAGCCAAGGACGGCTGGTTCTGCGGCTTCACCCACTACTATACGACGGCCGTCTGGGTAGGGTGCGACACGCCTGAGAGCGTCAGGAACCTGCAAGGTGCTTCCTGGCCGGGCAGAATCTGGAAGAACTTCATGAATATCATTCATGAGGACCTCGAGCCTGTTGAGTTCAAGGATTATGATCACGCCAAAGAAGACCGGGCTCTCAAGGATCAGGAATCCAGCGAAGATGACGACGACCACGAGCGCACCGAGAACGCGGCCACCAAGAAAACGACCAAGAAGGAGGATCCCGCGGCAGCAAAAACAGTTCCCGGCACCAAGCCGCAGCAGACAGTGCCTGAGACTGAAAACGTTACGCCCGAGGAGACTCCGGGAACAGGAACGAGCACCGGCGGAGACAGCGGCGGAAGTTCAGAGCCG
>DGWK01000001.1:50367-156237 GCA_002395235.1 Lachnospiraceae bacterium UBA4260
CAGAGCCGGTTACGCCTCCGGCAGATACCGGAGGAGATAGCGGCGGAAGTTCAGAGCCGGTTACACCTCCGGCAGACACCGGCGGAGAAAGCGGCGGCAGTTCTGAGCCGGTTACACCGCCTCAGGCAGAGACCGGCGGAGAAGCCAATGCGCCGGCTCCGGAGGGATAAACAGGATCAGTCTGCACAGCAGAATTCCGGACAGGAATATTTTGGCATTTGAACAGGTATTAAACGGCAGATAACAGACAGGGATGTGAAGGAAAGGGCTTTAAACCGATTCTTTCACATCCCTCTATTTCTGCTATAATAGGTAAGAGACTACTTACTTTGTATAGAAAGAAGCTTATATTTATAGAAAAAAGAGAAAGCGGATAAACGCGCAGATTATGAATAAACCGTTTATACTATTCGAAAATGTCGAGAAGGTCTATCATATGGGAGAGGTGGAGATCAAGGCCGTGGGCGGCGCGAATTTCTCCATCGATAAGGGAGATTTTACGGTCATAGTGGGCCCCAGCGGCGCCGGAAAGACCACGATCCTCAATATGCTCGGCGGAATGGACAACTGCACGAGCGGCAGGATCTTCGTGGATGACAGGGAAGTGAGCGGCAGCTCGGCGCGCGCCCTCACGCAGTACCGCCGCTATGACATCGGATTTGTCTTTCAGTTCTACAATCTGGTGCAGAACCTTACGGCTCTGGAAAATGTGGAACTGGCGTCCCAGATCTGCCGCGACCCGCTGGATGCGCGGACAGTGATGCGGGAAGTGGGACTGGAGGAGAGAATGAACAATTTCCCCTCCCAGCTCTCCGGCGGAGAACAGCAGCGCGTAGCGATCGCCAGGGCGCTGGCCAAGAATCCCAAGCTTCTTCTGTGCGATGAGCCGACCGGCGCGCTCGACTATGTGACCGGCAAGCAGATTCTGGCGCTTCTTCAGAAGACATGCCGCGACAGGGGAATGACCGTCATCGTGATCACGCACAATCTCGCCCTCACGCCTATGGCGGATAAGGTGATTCATATTCGAAACGGCAAAGTAGAGAAGACGGAAATTAATGACAGGCCGCTTCCGGTGGAGAAGATCGAGTGGTGAGCAGAAAGCGACACAGGAATGGGAATACATAACCACTTATTGACCGATGCAGTCAGAGAGATCCTGCATACCAGAAAAAAATTCATTTCGCTCCTCATAATGAATTTCCTGGCAGTCGGCTTTCTTGCCGGCCTTCGCATGACGGCGCCGGACATGAAGCATTCTCTGGACGTCTATTACGATGAACAGAACCTGATGGATGTCAGGATCCTTTCCACGCTGGGGATGACGCAGGACGATATCGATGCCCTGAAGGATTATGCCGGCGGAGCGGGGCTGCCCGCGATCACGGACGCGGAAGGCAGCAAATATCTGGACGCACTGGTCGGCGAAGATACGGTGACCGTTTTTTCGATGCCCGACAGGATCAATAAACTGAGGATCAAGCAGGGAAGAGAACCGCAGAGCAGCAGTGAGTGCGTTGTGGAACAGCTCCTTGCCGACAAATTGGAAATAGCGGTCGGCGATACGATCACGATCAACACGGAAGACGCGGACAAACTCACGACGGAAGCGAGCGCGCTTTCCGAGCACACCTTTACGGTCTGCGGCATTGGAATCAGCCCTATGTATATCTCAAAGACAAGGGGAAATTCCAGCATCGGGACCGGGACTGTCACCGCGTGGGTCAGTTTACCGGAAGAAGTCTTCACACAGGACTACTATACCGCGGCCTATCTGACGACCGATGAACTGGACGCCTTGGAATGTTATATGGATCCGGCGTACAGGGACAAGGTCGATTCCTTGCGGGAGGCTCTGGAGCCTCTGGGCAAAGAGAGATCGATCCTGCGGCGGGAGCAGCTCATCAAGGAGACCACCATCACGGATATGATGGCCATGATCCTGAGTTCCGGACTGGAGTCCGTGCAGGTTGAGAATGGCAAGTGGTATATTCTGGGCCGCAATACCCTGGAGAGCTACGAAGAATTCTCCATGGATTCCGACCGAATGAGCAGTCTGGCAGATGTATTTCCCATGATCTTCTTCCTTGTGGCGGCCCTGAGCTCACTGACGACCATGACAAGAATGGTGGAGGACCACCGCACGGAGATCGGCTGTATGAAAGCCATGGGCTTTTCCGCCCGAGATGTCAGCATCAAATACATCGGCTACGCGGCGGCTTCGAGCCTTACAGGCGGGCTGACCGGGTGGGCGTTCGGAATTCTTGCCATCCCCGGGATCATTTATTACGAGTGGGGGCTTGAGTACCTGCTTCCGCCCATCAAATACATGGTCTCTGTTCCGGTCCTCGCCTATTCGGTGGGACTGGCGGTTCTGGCCACGGCAGGGTCCGCGGCGGCGGCCTGCATATCTACGCTGACTGCGTTGGCGGCTTCGCTCATGCGCCCGAGGGCGCCAAAGCCCGGCAAGAGAGTCCTTCTTGAGAGAATCCCGGCCATATGGTCCCGGCTCTCCTTCATACAGAAAGTCAGCGTGCGCAACCTGTTTCGCTATAAGCGACGATTCTGGATGACGGTGGCCGGCATCGGAGGCTGTACGGCGCTCGTCGTCACGGCGCTGGGACTCAGAGACTCTATTTTCGATATTTTGGCGTGGCAGTTTGACGAGATCACCTGCTACGACGCGGCGCTGGGCATATCCGAGGAGATCGGCGCGGCGGACAAGACGGACCTCAGAGAAGAACTGGAGAACGATCCCGCGATCCTCGCCTGGCAGGAATGCAATGAGTCCTGGATGGAATTTGAGACCGAAGCGGGGAAAGTCTCCAACGTAACCGTGATCTGCGCGGATGACCTGCACAGCCTCGACGGGTTTATTAATCTGCGCCACAGGGAGCAGGGCGGCGGCATCAGTGCAAAATACAGAGAGCTCTTTGCGTCCCCGCTTAATATGGAGCCGGATGGGATCATCATCGATGAGAAGATGGCCGAGATCCTGGATGTGAATGTTGGCAGTGAAGTGACGCTCAGAAACGCGGACGAAGAGGAATTTACCGGCGTTGTGTCGGATATTACAGAAAATTACGTCAATCATTATGCATACATGACCAGAAAATGCATGAAGAGCATGAAGGGGGACTGGCCCCTGCATAACACCATTCTTCTGCGGCTCACTGATGACGCGCAGGAAGAAGAAGTCGCCAGAAAGCTGATTGCCATGGAGGGCGTGGTCTCCTATAATCGGATCGACCAGATGCGGACGAGGTTTGAGAACAGTATTCGGAGCATCAACGCGATCATAGTGATCATTATCGCGGCGGCGGCGCTGCTTGCGTTTCTGGTCCTGTTCAATCTCACCAATATCAATGTCACGGAGAGAATCCGAGAGCTGGCAACGCTAAAAGTTCTGGGCTTTTATGATGGGGAGACGGCTTCCTATGTCTACAGAGAAAACGGTTTCCTTACCCTGATCGGAGCGGCGGCCGGGCTGTTTATGGGAAAATGGCTGCACAGCTGGCTGGTACGGACCATTGAAGTGGACTATCTGATGTTCGGAAGAAGCGTACATCCGAGGAGTTTTGTCATAGCGGCAGTTCTCACATTTCTGTTCTCGCTGTCCGTGAATTTCTTCTCCTTCTTCACGATCAAGGAGATCAATATGATCGAATCGCTCAAGTCGGTTGAGTGATCGACCGGAAAAATGTTTACGAACAGTGACAGCCAAAGGGAAAACGACTATATGAAGAGAAGAAAAGGAAGAATCATACTGGGCACGACAGCGGTCGCGGCGGCGCTGACGCTGGGGGGATGCGCGGGAAGCACAAATCCTTCGGCGGAAGCGGGCAGCAGTACGGCGGTGACGGCGCAGCAGGGCACGGAAAATACCGCAGATACGGCGCAGTCGAGCACAGAAAACACCGCAGATCCGGCGCAGGCGCAGCAGGGTGCGACGACAGAAAGCAGCGCGGAGGCGTCATCGGCCGGAGCGGGGAATACGATCGGGGACTTTGAGGTCTTTGATCCGATCGACAATATTAACGAAGTGGTCTACGGACCGCCGCAGGACTGAAAAACGGGGTCGGAAAAAAGAAGTAGTTAATAGCTAGAAAGGGACGAAGATGTTAAGAACACTTTTTAAGTACATCGGTGAATTCAAGACGCCGGCTTTTCTCACGCCCATGTGCATGATCGGAGAGGTCATCTGCGAGATGATCATCCCGGTGCTCATGGGACGGATCGTCGATGTCGGAATCGGCGGGTCCGATATGAATTACATCATCAGGACTGGCCTGGTAATGCTGTTCGTAGCCCTGATGGGCTTGTTCTTTGGCATAATGGGCGGCGTATTCGGCGCCAAGGCATCGGCCGGCTTTGCGAGAAATCTCCGAAAGGCCATGCACGACAACATCCAGACATTCTCTTTTTCCAGTATTGACAAGTTCTCCTCTTCGAGCCTTGTGACAAGACTGACGACGGATGTCACCAATATTCAGAACGCCTTTCAGATGATCCTGAGAATGGCGATGAGAGCGCCTGCCTCTATGATCATCGCGATGATCATGTCTTTCATCATCAGTCCCAAGCTGGCCAGCATCTATCTGGCGGCTGTATTTCTGCTTGCCATTGTCATGTTCTTTATCATGCGCAGGGCGACAAAATATTTCCAGCAGGTCTTTAAAAGATACGACGATCTCAACAACAGCGTACAGGAAAACGTCTCTTCCATCCGTGTGGTCAAGGCCTACGTGAGAGAAGAGTATGAGATCAACAAATTTCATAAGGCCGCAGAGAACATCTATGAGATGTTCATCAAAGCGGAGATGAACATCGCGGGCGTCTCGCCGATCATGATGACGGTTGTCTACGGCTGTATCCTGCTGATCAGCTGGTTCGGCGCCCATCTCATCGTCGTCGACGAACTGCAGACGGGTCAGCTCATGAGCCTTCTGACCTACTGCATGAACATCCTGATGAGCCTTATGATGCTCTCCATGGTCTTTATCATGATCACGATGTCCCAGGCAAGCGCCAGAAGAATCTCGGAAGTCATCGAGGAGAAGAGCAACCTGACAAATCCCGAGAATCCGATCATGGAAGTGCCGGACGGAAGCATTCAATTCGAGGACGTGGATTTCTCCTACAGGCCGGGCACCGGCGATCCCGTGCTCAAGGACGTCAACCTAGACATTAAGTCCGGAGAGAGCATCGGTATCATCGGCGGAACGGGCAGCGCGAAATCTTCGCTGGTCAACCTGATCAGCCGGCTCTACGACGTGACGCAGGGAAAGGTCATTGTCGGCGGATACGACGTGCGGGATTATGATCTGGATACGCTCCGTAATCAGGTCTCCGTGGTCCTTCAGAAAAACGTGCTGTTCAGCGGAACCATTCTGGACAACCTTCGCTGGGGAGATAAGAACGCGACGGAGGAAGAGTGCATAAAGGCCTGCCAGATGGCCTGCGCGGACGAGTTCATACAGAAAATGCCGGAGGGATACAACACCTGGATCGAGCAGGGCGGAAGCAACGTCTCCGGCGGACAGAGGCAGAGACTGTGTATCGCCAGGGCGCTCCTCAAAAAGCCCAAAATATTGATTCTCGACGACAGTACAAGCGCAGTAG
Organism: Lachnospiraceae bacterium UBA4260; assembly: GCA_002395235.1. Lineage (GTDB taxonomy): Bacteria > Bacillota > Clostridia > Lachnospirales > Lachnospiraceae > CAG-791. The sequence goes on from DGWK01000001.1 coordinate 55,990, forward strand.
ACACCGCGACGGACGCAAAGATCCGAAAAGCATTCCGGGAGGAGATCCCCGGAACGACCAAACTGATCATAGCGCAGAGAATTTCCAGCGTGAAGGACTGCGACCGGATCATAGTCATGGAAGACGGGCGGATCAACGGGTTCGGAACCCATGACGAACTTCTGGCAGATAACGATATCTACAGGGAAGTTTATGAATCCCAGGTCGGAGGCGCCAGCGCTGACTTTGACAAGAAAGAATGAGTCGTTTTCTCGGAGGAATACAGGAATATGGCGGAAGAAAGAAAACAGGAATTTAACGGACCGGGCGGACGGCGCATGGCGGGAAGGCCCAGGCCCAAGGTTGAAAACCCGGGCCTTCTTTTCAGAAGAATAATGAGCTATGTGTTCAAATATTACGGCGTCCATATGATCGTCGTCCTGGTCTGCATCGTTTTGTCGGTCTTTGCGAACGTGCAGGGAACTATGTTTACCAGAACGCTGATCGACAATTATATCACGCCTATGATCGGCCAGCCGAACCCGGATTTCGGGCCGCTTCTGGGCGCCATGGCGAGAGTCGCCTGCTTCTACGGCGTCGGAATCGCGGCCGCATTTACGCAGCAGGTTGTCATGGCCCATGTCAATCAGGGCACGCTCAAGAGACTCAGGGAGGACCTCTTCGATCATATGCAGTCTCTCCCCATTAAATATTTTGACACGCATTCTCACGGCGACATCATGTCCGTCTACACGAACGATATCGACACGCTCCGACAGATGATCAGCCAGAGTATGCCGCAGCTGTTCAACAGCGCGATCACGATCGTCAGTATTCTGTCCATGATGCTGGTCCTGAGCGTACCGCTCACAATCCTGACCCTTGTCATGGTGGCTCTGATGCTGTTCGTGACGATGCAGGTCACCAAGCGATCCGGCAGCAATTTCATCGCGCAGCAGAAAAATATCGGCAAACTGAACGGCTTTATCGAGGAGACGATGACGGGACAGAAGGTCGTCAAAGTATTCTGCCACGAAGAGGAATCGATCAAGACCTTTGACCAGCTCAACGAAGAACTGTATCAGAGCGCCTATAAAGCCAACGCGTTCGCCAATATCATCGGGCCGGTCAACGCCCAGATGGGCAACGCCAACTATGTCGTCGTGGCGCTGGTGGGCGGACTTCTGGCGCTTAATTCATACGCCGGATTTACGGTCGGCGCCCTGGCAAGTTTCCTCACTTTCAACAAGGGTTTCAGCATGCCGATCAACCAGGTGAGCATGCAGTTCAACAGTATTATCATGGCGCTGGCAGGCGCGGAGCGTGTCTTCAAGCTCCTGGATGAAAAGCCGGAGACGGACGAAGGCTACGTCATGCTTGTCAACTGCGAGTACGATGAGAACGGCAACATTGTCGAGACGGAAAAGCACACCGGACAGTGGGCATGGAAGCACTATCACAAGCAGTCCGACCACAGCACGACTTATCAGAAGCTGGAAGGCGATGTGACCTTCAATCATGTCGATTTCGGCTACCGGGATGACAAGATGGTCCTGCATGACATTGTGATCCACGCTAAGCCGGGCGAGAAGGTCGCCCTGGTCGGCTCGACAGGCGCGGGCAAGACTACGATCACGAACCTGATCAACCGCTTCTACGATATTCAGGACGGCAAGATCCGGTACGACAATATCAACATCAACAAGATCAAGAAGGCTGACCTGCGGCGCTCCCTGGGAATTGTTCTGCAGGATACGCATTTGTTCACGGGCACTGTCAGGGATAATATCCGCTACGGAAAGCTGGACGCGACGGAGGAAGAGATCGTGGCGGCGGCCAAACTTGCCAATGCGGACGGCTTTATCAGAAGGCTTCCGCAGGGATATGACACCATGCTCAAGGGAGACGGAGCCAATCTGTCCCAGGGACAGAGGCAGCTTCTGGCCATTGCCAGGGCGGCGATCGCCGATCCGCCTGTACTGATCCTGGACGAGGCGACGAGCTCCATTGATACCAGAACGGAGAAGATCGTACAGGATGGCATGGACAAACTCATGAAGGGCAGGACGACGTTTGTGATCGCCCACAGGCTCTCCACGATCAAGAACAGCGACACGATCCTTGTTCTGGAGCAGGGCCGCATTGTGGAGAGAGGAAATCACGAGCAGCTTCTGGAGCAGAAAGGGCGCTACTATCAGCTGTACACAGGGAAGAGCGACGCGCTCACCGCATAACGGTGTTTTCTACGATCGGGACGGAGGACAGAAATGAACAGAAAATACAATAAGATACTGGCTATACTGCTTGTCACGGCGATGGCACTTAACATCGCAGGCTGCAGGACACAGGGCGGGCCGCAGACGGCGGGCACGCAGGAGAGCGCGCAGGCGAGCACGCAGACAGGCACCGGAGAAGAGGGAACTCAGCCGGACGATTCCCAAGTCCCCGGAGATGATATTCCCGGAGAATCGGACAGCAGTCTGTACGCGGTAGAGCCGGCTTCCTGGATGAATTCCGATGTCCAGGAGTGGGTTCGCGAATCCGAGCCGCCCAGGCTGGTCGATGATTTTCATCATTACGTGAACAGGACCTGGATGCTGAATACCAAAATCCCGGACGGTTACTCCAGCTATGACCCGATTACAGAGAGATCGCTGGAAGTGGACGCGCAGATTCTGGATATTCTCAAAAACCCTGAGAAGGAGACGGACCCGGATCTGATCCACGACCAGGAACTGGTTCAGAAGTACTACCGGATGTGGCTGGACTGGCAGACGCGGGACGAGCTGGGAATGAGCGCTCTGAAGGAACTGCTCGATCCTCTGATGAAGGCACAGACATTGGACGATCTCACGGCTTATCTGAGTATGCCCAGAACTGTGATCTCTGCTACGGAGCTGGCCCAGTGCGATACCTATATCGACTGGAACAACGCGGACTATTATGCGGTCTACGTAGAGCCCATCGACCTGATCTTCGGGGACTCCATGTACTATGAATACATGGAGGAAAGTGACGCCATGGCAGAGCCCTATTATGACAGGGTAATTCGTCACATTCTGGTCGGTCTGGGATATTCGGACGACGAGGCGACGAAGATTCTCAAGGGATGCTTTGCGTTTGAGAAAGATATCTCCAAATATATCATGACCACGGAGGAAGAGAACGAAAGGGATGCCGTCGTAAAGGAGAACAACCCCAGGACGCTGCAGCAGCTGGAGGCGGAGGCGGGCGATTTCCCCATCCGCAAGATTCTGGAGGCTTACGGGGCTGAGAATTCGAATGTCTATATTTTGACCCAGCCGGAGTGGCTAGGGGCCATGGACGTCCTCTACGAAGAGAGCTACATGGAGAATCTCAAAGATTACCTGATCTGCTACACGGTGCAGGATTACGCGACCTTGCTCGACAGAGAGACTTTCGATCTCTACTATGAGGTGATCAACGGGATCAGCGGCGCGGTCGGAACCAAGTCGGACGAGAAATTTGCGGCGGACGCCGTGGACCAGTTCCTGCCTTCTCAGCTCGGCAGACTCTACTCCGATAAATATGTGACGGACGAGACCAAAGAAGAAGTCACAGAGATCACGAGAGAGATTCTGGACGAGTACAAGGTGATGCTGGGCGAGGAGACTTTCCTCTCCGAGGAGACAAGGAAAGAGGCGGTCAATAAGCTCGACAATCTCTCGCTTCACATTGCCAAGCCCGACAAGTGGGAAGACTACAGCGGCCTCGATTTTAAGGGACTTGAGGAGGGCGGCAACCTGATTTCCGCCCAGGACCAGGTGGGTGCCTTCTGGGTCAAAAAAATGCAGGAGCAGGTCAACCAGAAAGTTGACCGCGACCTGTGGACCTCCAAGACACAGCAGGTCAACGCCTTCTATTCGCCGGTCCAGAACACGATCACGATCTGCAGCGGAATTCTCGGCGGAAGCCTGTACAATCCCGACATGAGCAGGGAGGAGCTGTTCGCCAATGTCGGCGACACGCTCGCGCATGAGATCTCGCACGCTTTTGACACAACCGGAAGTCAGTTCGATGAAAAAGGCAACCTCAGAAACTGGTGGACGGAGCAGGACCAGGCGTCGTTCACGAAGCGCGCGGACAAACTGGCGGCTTACTATGACAACATCGAGCCCTTCCAGGATGTCTTCTGTGTTGGCAGCCAGATCGAAGGAGAGGCCATCGCGGACCTCGTAGCGATCAAAATATTGCTTCGCATCGCGGCCAAGGACCCGAATTTCGATTATGACAAGTTCTTCAGGGCTTATTCGGAGACGTGGCGGACGATCACGACCGCGAAAAGCGAGTACTACGCGCTCTCGCAGGATTCGCACCCGCTGCCTTACCTGAGGGTCAACGCTGTGGTGCAGCAGTTTGACGAATTCTATAAAACCTATGGCGTGAAAGAGGGCGACGGCATGTACCTGGCGCCGGAGGACAGGCTGGAGGTCTGGTAAAGAGAAAAGGTTTGCGGTGCTTGCCGGGTTAGCATTAAGACCTGGCCAAAATAGTATCTGATAAGGTGTGGCAGATGAGAATTCAGAATTTCATCTGCCGCTTTTTTTGCTGTCAATTGACCCTTAAAAAACTTTTAAAAAAACCTCAAAATATATGTTGACTATTTGTTATATATGTAGTATAACACTTAATAGAAAGAGAACAGAAGGAACAGGAAAAGAAATGAAAGAGTTCCGATCCGGTTCTCAGATTTAAAAACATAATAAAGTTTAAAAACGACTTATTCATTAAGGAGGTATCAGATATGTTTACACCTGCAATCTTTACAAGAAACAGCGACTTTTGGAGAGATCCTTTTGAAGATTTCGGATCCTTCTTCCCTGCATTTTTTGACAACGGCGATCTGGAGAAATCCTTCTCCGGCTTTAAGACGGATGTGATGGAGAAGGACGGCAACTATGTGCTGCAGGCTGAGCTGCCCGGATTCAACAAGGAAGACATCCACATCGACCTCAAGGACGACATCCTCACGATCAGCGCTTCTCATAAGGAAGAGAAGAATGAGGAGGACAAGAACACCAGATACATCCGCAAGGAGAGACATACTTCTTCCTACAGCAGGAGCTTCCGCGTCGCTAATGTGACACACGAGGACATCAATGCTTCTTACAACAACGGTGTGCTGGAAGTTACTTTCCCTAAGAGGGAGAATATGCCTGAGAAGGAAGCGAAGAAAATTGAGATCAAATAAGATCGAGATCAAATAAGATCGAGTTCAAATAAGTAATTAAGGCTCGCGATGCGAGCCTCTGCGAGGAGCCCGGTGCTGCAAGGCATCGGGCTCTTTTTCTGTTACGTGTGTTATTGAAGTTTTGCTTTATTGTGATTTACTCTTAAATCGTGTACAATGCTTTGGGGGTTCCGGCAAAAAAGTGTATACCCTGTTTTAAATCCCTTCTTCGGTGGAATATCCACCGAAGAAGGGCTCGGAAAAGGGTACTATGACTGCCTTAAGGGATATATAGGCCTGTTTCTGTCCCCTTCTTCAGTGGAATATCCACCGAAGAAGGAAATTAAAAAAGCATATACAGAAAATTACACAGCACCCATACAGTAAACAATATGGAAATAATACAGAAAATATTGAAGCAGTGACAAAAACTCATATGGAAAAGGAACGATAAAAATGGAACAGATTGTACTGGCATCGGCTTCGCCGAGAAGAAGTGAACTGCTAAAGCAGGCGGGACTGGATTTTGTCGTGATCCCTTCGAAAGGCGAAGAGGTCATAACGAGCACGCATCCGGCGGAAGTCGTGGAAGAGCTTTCCCTGCAGAAGGCGCAGGAAGTCGCGCAGAGGATTCTGGCGGGAAAGGAAAGCACCGTAAAAGATTTCAGCGTCGTGATCGGAGCGGACACCGTGGTGGCGGCGGACCACAAGATCCTCGGAAAGCCGGCGGACCACGAGGACGCCCGAAAGATGATCACAATGCTGCAGGGAAATATTCATCAGGTCTACACCGGCGTCACTTTGATCGTAAAAGATGCAAAAGGAAACATCCACACCAGAACATTCAATGAATGTACGGATGTGGATGTCTGTGAAATGTCTTCAGAGGAAGTGGAAGAGTATATCTCCACTAAGGAACCCTACGACAAGGCCGGCGCCTATGGAATCCAAGGCAGCTTTGGCGTTTATATCCGAGGAATCCGGGGCTGCTATTACAATGTAGTCGGCCTCCCGATCTCCAGGCTCTGCCATGAGCTGAAGGATATGCTGGCTCAGTAATCCTGTGCTCTGCCGGCAAAAAAGCAATCGGCTCAGTAATCCTCAAGGAAGGTATGTTTTTCGCCGTGGATCTTGTATCCGAGGACTTTGTTCAGGACTACGTTTTCCGTGCTGCGGAACAGGTTCTTTTCTACCTGAGGGTTGGTCTTCTTGAGCTCGGCGATCAGATTTTTGGTCTCGAGGCGCTTGGAACTGATATTGCCTGTCTCGGCGCCCCGGGCGTTCTCTTCGGTGAACTTGCAGGCGCACTGCAGAAAACGGAGGCCGTTGTAGTCGCGCCAGGCTTTGATGTCGTCCTCGCGGATCAGGTACATGGGACGGATCAGTTCCATGCCCTCGAAGTTGGTGCTCCGCAGTTTGGGCATCATTGCCTGATACTGGCCGGAGTAGAGCATTCCCATCAGGATGGTCTCGATCGCGTCGTCATAGTGATGGCCGAGCGCTATTTTGTTGCAGCTAAGGCTCTTGGCTCTGCTGTACAGATATCCCCTTCGCATTCTCGCGCAGAGATAGCAGGGGGATTTTTCTATGTGGAAGACCGAATCGAAGATGGGCGAGTCGAATATGGTCACCGGTATGCCGAGTATGCGGCAGTTTTCCTCGATCAGGGCGCGGTTGACCGGAAGGTATCCGGGGTCCATGCAGAGGAAGGTCAGGCTGAAGGGAAACTTGTTGTGCCTCTTGATCTCCTGGAAGAGCTTGGCCATGAGCATGGAGTCTTTGCCGCCGGAGATGCAGACGGCGATGTTGTCGCCTTCTTCGATCAGTCCGTACTGGACGACGGCTTTTTCGAAGCGCCCCTCCAGGTCGTGCTTGAATTTCTTGCGTATGCTTTTTTCTATGTCCTCCTGGCTGTTAGGGGGATTGTCCCCGTACAGTGAGGAAACGAATTCATTTGACATTTTGTCGTATTACTCCAAATAAAGTGATTGGTATATGCGCCGAAGCCGGCAGATCAGCGGAACCACTTCTCGCGCTCGCCGGCAGAATATTTCTCCTCGCAGTAGCGGCAGCGGTAGATCTTGCGCCTTGCGTCTGCCAGGAAGAAAATGTGTGGGAGCTCCTGCTCAATAGAGGAGATGCATCTGGGATTGTGGCATTTGAGTACGCCGACGATCTGTTTGGGCATCGTCATTTTCTTTTTCTCGACGATGATGCCGCCTTTAATGACGTTGACTGTGATATCAGGATCGATCAATGCCACGGCGTCAAGGCTGAGCGAGTCGGGGTCGCATTCCACTTTCAGGATGTCCTTGCGGCCAAGTTCGTTGCTGCGCGCGTTTTTGATGATCGCGACCTGGTAGTCCTCTCTGTCCAGGTGAAGGTAGTGATAGATCAGCATGGCTTTGCCTGCCTCTATGTGGTCAAGAACGATTCCGTTTTCTATTTTGCCTACGTTTAACATCCGGTTCCTCCTTATTCAGTGCGGGTGGTCAGTCAATACGGTGCGCGGGCCGCCAGTCAGCTCACAGCGACTGGGCGGTAGTCAGCCCACAGGGATGTATGCCGGTGGTCAGTCTACATGAATGTCGAGCAGCGTCAGGATCAGCGCCATGCGGACGTATACGCCGTACTGGACCTGCTTGAAATAAGCGGCGCGGGGATCCTTGTCGATCTCGACGGAGATCTCGTTGACGCGCGGAAGCGGGTGCAGGACGTACATGTCATTTTTGGCCCGGCGCATGAGCTTCTCGTTCAAAACATAGAAGTCCTTGAGTCTTACGTAGTCCTCTTCGTTGAAGAAGCGTTCTCTCTGGACGCGGGTCATGTAGAGGAGATCCAGCTTGGTGATGACATCTTCGAGCTTGATGCACTCCTCATAGGTGTAGCCTTTCTCCTCGAGCAGGTCCGTGATGTAGTCGGGCACTCTGAGCTCGGGCGGAGAGATGAAGACGAAGTGGATGTCGTCATAGCGCGCGAGGGTCTTGACCAGAGAGTGTACGGTTCTGCCGAACTTGAGGTCGCCGCAGATGCCGATGGTGAAGTGATTGAGCCTTCCCTTGAGCTGGCGGATGGTCATCATATCCAGAAGGGTCTGGGTAGGGTGCTCATGGCCGCCGTCGCCCGCGTTGATGACGGGAATATTGGAGAACTGGGAGGCTACATAAGCAGCGCCTTCCTTGTTGTGGCGGATGGCCGCTATGTCGGCAAAACAGGAGACGACGCGGATCGTGTCGGCTACGCTCTCACCTTTGGCGGCGGAAGACTGGGCCGCGCCGGCGAAACCGAGCGCCTTGCCGCCCAGGTTCATCATGGCTGCCTCGAAGCTGAGCCTGGTTCTGGTACTGGGCTCGTAGAAGAGCGTGGCGATTTTCTTGCCGTCGCAGGCGTGTGCGTATTTGTCGGGGTTCTTCTCGATGTCTGCTGCCAGATCAAAGAGCTGTTCGAGTTCCTGAGTGGTAAAATCCAGTGGTGTTAGACAATGTCGCATGAAGACTCCTTTCTTTAAAACACTTTTCTTTAGAATACGTTTCAGTGTTTCATGATTACACGGTTTCGTGCTTTCTGATCACACGGTTTCGTGTTTTCTGATCACGTCATTGTTTCGAATCCGATCTCGCGGGAAGCGAGAAACTTTTCCATTGTTTCGTCCCAGATCCGGTCGGCGTTCTTGTCGAGCGTAAAGCTCTTGAGCGCGATCCCGGTCACCAGAGTGACCTCGGTTCCGTCATAGCGGATATTGAGGACCATGGCGCCGATGCTGTCCAGGAGCTGTTGATAGCCTTGTGCGGTCAATATTTTGGCACATAAGTCCGGGCGAAGCTGCAGGACGATGGAGAGAGAGGCGGGCGCTTTTTTGCCGCGGATCAGTTCGCGCAGATGGCCGCGCACCTCCGACCAGGCGATAAGCGGATAAGGGTGGTTCGATTCGTCCTCCCACTCCTCATTGGAGTAGAAGCTGCGGTTGATCTTGCCGTCCAAGACCCAGGTGACCTGCATACTAAGAGAAGCCTCCTCCAGCAAAAAAGAATCAAATGATCTGCCGGACAGAAGCTTCGTCATGAAATTTCCTGTTTCAGTGATCTTGAATGCTCTCATATATCCCTCTTGTGATGTAAAAACTGAGCCTGTTACAGGAAAACGATCTTGGATGTGCCTATGTGCAGGGCCAGCCACGCGCCGATCTGAAGGATCAGGATCAGCGGCAGGCCGTAGCGGAATTTGATCTTGCGCTTTTTGTGGCGGAAGATGATCATTCCGGCGATGCAGCCGACAGAGCCGCCCAGAATCGCAATAATAAGGAGCACGGACTCCGGAATGCGGAATCGGCGCTCCATTGCACGTATTTTATCGATGACCATCATGGAAAGGCCGATCAGATTCATGATGACAAAATAGAGTATGAGCATCGTTCTTGTGTTCATGGCGTCTCCTTTCCAAAATTCCTGTGCTATATTGTATAAGTTTCGATGCGGACATGCAAGAACAAAATAAAGTAAAAAGAGATGGCACCGCTGTACCATCTCTTAATAATCATGTCTTCTCCGTCCGTGAAACCGGAGTGTATGACAGGGTATATTTCCCGCACGCAGGTTTTCAATTACTGCTTATTCTTCTCTACTTCCTGCATCTTCATTGCGCGTACCTTCTCAGGCAGTCCAAAGAGGTTGATGAAACCTTCCGCATCATGGTGATCATACAGATCGCCGGTCGTAAAGGAAGCAAGGCTCTCATTGTAGAGGCTGTAAGGAGAAGTAGTACCGGCCTTAATGATGTTGCCCTTGTAGAGGCCGAACTTGACTTCGCCGGTGACATATTTCTGCGTGGACTCGATGAAGGCCTGCTCCGCCTCGCGAAGAGGAGAGAACCACTTTCCTTCGTAGACAAGGCTTGCGAACTTGTGGCCGATCTCGTCCTTCACTTCGTAGGTCTTGCGGTCGAGGACCAGCTCCTCGAGCTGCTGGTGAGCTTCCATCAGGATGGTTCCGCCGGGAGTCTCATAGACGCCGCGGGACTTCATGCCGACGACGCGGTTCTCGACGATGTCGATGATGCCGATGCCGTTCTCGCCGCCGAGCTTGTTGAGCTTGCGGATGATGTCAGCGACCTTCATGGGCTCGCCGTTGATGGTCTTGGGAACGCCCTGCTCGAAAGTCATGGTCACGTAGGTGATCTTATCGGGAGCCTTCATGGGTGTTTTGCTAAGGACCAGAAGGTGATCGTAATTGGGCATTACAGCGGGATCCTCGAGCTCAAGGCCTTCGTGGCTGATGTGCCAGAGGTTGCGGTCGCGGCTGTAGCTGCTGTCAGCGGAGAAGGGAAGATCGATGCCGTGCTTCTTGCAGAACTCGATCTCGGACTCACGGGAGTCCATGTTCCACTTGTCGCTACGCCATGCGGCGATGATGCGAAGATCGGGTGCCAGAGCCTTGATGCCGAGCTCGAAACGGATCTGGTCGTTTCCTTTGCCGGTCGCGCCGTGGCAGATGGTGGTAGCGCCTTCCTTGCGGGCGATCTCGACCAGCTTCTTGGCGATCAGCGGGCGGGCCATGGAGGTACCCAGAAGATATTTGTTCTCGTATACGGCGTGCGCCTGTACGCAGGGAACGATGTACTCCTCGGCGAACTCATCGTTTACATCAAGTATGTAGAGTTTGGAGGCGCCGCAATATTTTGCACGCTCTTCGAGGTGCGCGAGCTCCTCTTCCTGGCCGCAGTCGATGCAGACGCAGATGACGTCAAAATTATAGTTCTCCTTCAGCCACGGAATGATGGCTGTGGTATCAAGGCCGCCGCTGTAGGCGAGAATTACTTTTTCTTTCTGGTCAGACATTTTGTATTTCCTCCGTTTTATATCATTCATTTTATTTGTTAGCGGTTCTTACAATTGAGTACTATACATCAGCAAAGCTCCATTTGCAATAGGAAATATTAGAATTAATTAATAAAATCATGGGAATATGCATTGAAATATGCATAATATGCGCTTATAATGCATAAAAGATGCATATTCACTGCATAATATGCATATTATTAAAAAAGAGACAAATAAAATTTTTTCCTTTATTATGTGCGAAATTGTGTTATTATCTCGAGGGGAAGAACAAAAACGTCTGAAACTGAGAAAAGTATTAATATTTATAAAAGGAAGTTGAATGGATAGTATTGAGATTCGCCCTATGGTCATCGAGGATTACGACAAGGTCCACAAGCTTTGGATCGGAATAAGAGGATTCGGGATCCGCAGTATCGACGATTCGAGAGAAGACATAGAGAGGTTCCTGGAGAGGAATCCGACCACCAGCGTCGTCGCCTGTTTCGGTGACAAGATTGTCGGCTCCATACTCTGCGGGCACGACGGAAGGCAGGCCTGTTTCTATCACGTGTGCGTGAAGAAGTCTTACAGAAGACAGGGCATCGCCACAAGGATGGTCATCTACTGCATGAATGTGCTGGGGGAGCTGAAGATCAACAAGATCGCGCTTATTGCATTTACCAAAAACGATGCGGGCAACGCGTTCTGGAAGCAGATCGGCTGGACGTGCCGGTCGGACTGCAATTATTACGAGTTCGTGCTCAATGAGGCCAATATCACGAGATTTATCGAGAGTGAAAGCGAAACGGAGGACTGAAGATGAAGAAGATCGAAGGCGGCGTCACAGCCGCGCAGGGTTTTGAAGCCGCATCGGCAGCGGCCCGCATTAAATATGAAGGAAGAACAGATATGGCGCTGATCTTCAGCGAAGCGCCCTGTGAGTGCGCGGGAACCTTTACCACGAATGTCGTCAAGGCAGCTCCCGTCATCTGGGACAGAGAGATGGTCTACAGCGGAGCAGCCGCGCACGCCGTGATCGTCAACTCCGGCATCGCCAACGCCTGCACCGGCAAAGAGGGCATGGACTACTGCAGACAGACCGCTGAGGAGGCTTCCGCCTGCCTTGGTATCTCCGCGGATTCCGTACTGGTCGGATCCACCGGCGTAATCGGATTCCAACTTCCCATCGACCGCATCAAAGCCGGCGTAAAGATGCTGGCAGAGAATAAAAAGGCCGGCCTCGCAGCAGGAACGGAGGCCGCGAAGGCGATCATGACGACCGACACCGTCCACAAGGAAGTCGCCTATGAGTTTGAGGTCGGCGGCAAGAAGGCCGTGATCGGCGGCATGGCCAAGGGCTCCGGCATGATCCACCCCAATATGTGCACCATGCTCGGTTACGTGACGACAGACGCCGCGATCGAAAAGAAGCTTCTTCAGAAGGCCCTGAGCGAGATCGTGCAGGAGACCTTCAACATGATCTCCGTCGACGGAGATACTTCCACCAACGATACGCTTCTGGTCCTGGCCAACGGACTGGCAGGCAACGCGCCCGTGAGCGATGAAAAGAGCGAAGATTACGCCGTCTTTTACCAGGCGCTGAAAACCGTCTGCAGAGAACTGGCCATGAAGATGGCGGGAGACGGAGAAGGCTGCACGAGGCTCATTGAGACCAGAGTCATCCACGCCGACACCCTGGAAAACGCCAGAATCCTGGCCAAGAGCGTCATCACTTCCAGCCTCACCAAGGCTGCCGTATTCGGCAAAGACGCCAACTGGGGAAGAATCCTGTGCGCACTCGGCTATTCCGGCGCTCAGTTCGATCCGGAGAATTGCGATCTCTATTTTGGCGAAGGAGAGGACAGGATCCTGATCTTCACCGACGGCAGCGCGGCAGATTACAGCGAGGAGAAGGCGACGGAGCTGCTTTCCGGCGAGAAGGTTATCATCACGGCGGACATGCACATGGGCGAAGCGGAAGCGACGGCCTGGGGATGCGACCTCACTTATGACTATGTGAAGATCAACGCGGATTACAGAAGCTGACATGTTCGGTCAAAACATAGAAGGCCGGCCGGTTACTCGAAAATAGATTTTTTTAAATTGATTTTTAATAAGAAGGGACTATTATGGAAACCTACCTGAATCGGGAACAGACGGAAGCGCAGCGCAAAGCCTCGGTACTGATCGAAGCATTGCCCTATATACAGAAATTCAACCGCAAGATCGTCGTCATCAAGTACGGCGGAAGCGCGATGAACGATGAGGAGCTGCAGAGGAACGTCATCAAGGACGTGACGCTCTTAAAGCTCGTCGGCTTCAAGCCCATCATCGTCCACGGCGGCGGCAAGGCCATCAGCAGCTGGGTGAAGAAGAGCGGCAAGGAAGCGCAGTTCATTGGCGGCCTTCGCGTGACGGACGAAGAGACCATGGAGATCGCCGAGATGGTGCTTGGCAGAGTGAACAAGAATCTGGTCCGCATGGTCGAAGAGCTGGGCGTGAAGTCCGTCGGCATCAGCGGCAAGGACGGAAAGCTTCTCACCGTAACGAAAAAGTATTCTAATGGCCAGGACATCGGTTTTGTCGGCGAGGTCACAAAGGTAAGGCCCAAGATCCTCTACGATCTTCTGGACAACGACTATCTTCCTATTGTGGCTCCCATCGGAATGGACGAGAATTTCGACACCTTCAATATCAACGCGGACGAGGCGGCCAGCGCCATCGCGAAGTCCGTCAAGGCGGACAGACTGGTCTATCTGACGGATATTGCAGGGCTTTACAGGGATATCAACGATCCGACTTCCTTTATCAACCGCATCACGATCGCGGAAGCGGAAAAAATGATCGAGGACGGGATCGTCGGCGGCGGAATGCTGCCTAAGCTCTCCAACTGCACGCAGGCCGTGCGCGGCGGAGTGCACAGAGTCCATATCCTGGACGGAAGGATCCCGCACAGCATGCTTCTGGAATTCTTCACCGATAAGGGAATCGGAACCATGTTCCATCTGACCAGCGACACGGACATGAATTGACAGATATTTAAAAGACAGCGGTCTTTACCGCAGGGAGGCGCCAGCAATGAGTGAAATGATGAAAAAGATGATCGACCAGGCCGAGGCAGACCTGCTGCATACTTATAACCGCTACCAGGTGGTGCTTGATCACGGCGAAGGTATGTATCTCTACGATGTGGAAGGCAAGAAGTATCTGGACTTCATGTCCGGAATCGGCGTCTTCGCGCTCGGCTACAGCAACGAGTACTACGAGAACGCGGTGAAAGAGCAGGTCGGAAAGATCCTGCACACTTCCAACTATTTCTACAACGAACCCGCGATCAAGGCCGCGCACAGACTCAAAGAGCTCAGCGGAATGGACAGAGTATTTTTTGCCAATTCCGGCGCGGAAGCTGTCGAGGGCGCCCTCAAGGCGGCCGTCAAGTACGCCTATGTGAAGGACGGAGGAAAAGATCACCAGGTAGTGGCCCTGGAGCACTCCTTCCACGGCCGCACCTACGGAGCACTCTCCGTAACGGGCAACAGCCACTACAGAGAGGCCTTCGGCGCTATGCCCTGCGAGGCACGATTTGCCAAAATGAACGACCTGGAAAGCGTTCTGGAGGCAGTGACGGACAAGACCTGCGCCATCATCATGGAAGTGGTGCAGGGCGAAGGCGGCATCGTACCTGCTGAGGAGGAATTCCTGAAAGCCGTCCGCGCACTGTGCGATGAGAAGGACATCCTCCTGATCTTTGACGAAGTGCAGTGCGGAATGGGCCGCACGGGCTATATGTTCGCCTGGCAGAAATTCGGGATCAAGCCGGATATCATGACGACAGCCAAGGCACTTGGCTGCGGCGTGCCCGTAGGAGCCTTCCTGATGACGCAGAAGGTCGCGGATCACTCCCTGACAGCCGGCGACCACGGCACGACCTACGGCGGAAATCCCCTGGCCTGCGCAGCTGTAAACGCGGTGCTGGACCAGTACGAGACTCTCGGAATCACGGACCACGTGCAGAAGACCGCGCCTTATCTCGAGAAGAAACTCGATGAGATGGTGTCAAAATATGATTACTGCCTGCTCAGACGCGGCCGCGGCTTCATGCAGGGCCTGGTCTGCAAGGGACCTGTCAAGGATGTAATCGCGGACGCCATGGACAACGGACTGATCCTGATCAACGCCGGCGCAGACATCATCCGGATCCTTCCGCCGCTCGTGATCACAGAGAAAGAGATCGACGAAATGGTGCAGATTCTGGGACAGGCACTGGCCAAAATGCAGTAAAAACAGGGCCGGGAGGCCGGCAGAGAGCCTTCTTCCGCATATTTTACGCAGCGTAAAGCTGCTGACCATTTATGTTACAGTTATGTAATCCCCACAGCATGGGAAACGGCCCATGTTGTGGGGATTTTTGGGGCTATTACTATATTTTGTATATATTATAAGCTCCGGCAATAAAAAAAGCGTTAACGAAAACGACTTTTTTCTTGTAAATTATTACAGTAATGATTACAATAATGTTGTCGTATAGCGGGTCCCTTATAAAACAAGGGGATAACTATGCAATCTCACATTACATTTAGTACATTTTCTTTAAAGATAGAGATAATATTTGTAATATCCGCTTTTCTTACGTGTCTGCTGACGGGCGGCTGCGGGAAAAAGCAGCAGACCGTGTTCACCGAAACCGTTTATGCTTCCGGAAACGGCAGTTATTCGGTGGAGGAGAGTTCCGGCAAAGGCGATTATTCCGGCCAGGCAGAGTATACAGGTAAAGGAGACTATTCCGGGAACCGGAGTGATCGCACAGTCAGTTCCGAATCTTCAGACCGTACAGACGCGCACAGCGGGTCGACCTCTTCGGGGGAAAACCAGGGCACTGTGATCTGTGTCTTTGTCTGCGGAGCCGTAAACGCGCAAGGCGTTTATGAGCTTCCCGAGGGCTCGAGGGTGATCGACGCGGTGGAGGCGGCAGGCGGATATACAGATGAGGCCGACAGGACCTATGTCAACCTGGCCGAGTATGTGTATGATACGCAGCGCATCGAGATCCCTACAGAAGAGGAAGCGCAGATGCTGCGTGAATATGAGAGAAGCGCGGAGACCGATGGCGAAAGTAAACAGAGCGACGGGCGCATCGACCTCAACACGGCGGACAAACAGGCTCTGATGACCCTTCCCGGAATCGGGGAGAGCAAGGCTGACAGAATCCTCGAGTACAGGCAGACCCACGGACGTTTTGGTTCCACAGAGGAAGTGATGAACGTAAGCGGGATTGGCAGCGGTGTATATGAGAAGATCAGAGAATACATAAAGGTCTAGCAGTACAGGCCCTTTTCGCGAGGCATTTTCGCCTTTTCGCGGCGGGCATGTATGGGTAATAGAGTAAGAGAGGAGAAATGAATGGCAACAAAGGTACTTGTAGTTGATGATGAAAAGATGATCGTTAAAGGTATTAGATTCAGTCTTCTGCAGGACGGTTACGACGTTGACACTGCGTACGACGGCGAAGAAGCGCTTCAGAAGGCAAATGAGAACCAGTATGACATCATTCTGCTCGACGTGATGCTCCCTAAACTTTCCGGTTTGGAAGTCCTTCAGCAGATCAGAGAATTCTCCTCCGTTCCCGTGATCATGCTCACCGCCAAGGGTGAGGATATGGATAAGATCCTGGGCCTGGACTACGGCGCGGACGATTATATCACGAAGCCTTTCAATATTTTGGAAGTGAAGGCGAGGATCAAGGCGATCATCCGCCGTGTGGCCGGCAGCCGCAAGGAAAAGGATGAAGAAGAGGAGAGGATCCTTGAGAACGGCGACCTCAGAATGGACTTTGACAACCGCAGAGTCAGCGTCGCCGGCAAGGAGATCAACCTCACAAGTAAGGAATTTGAGCTTCTTGAGCTTCTGGCAACACATCCCGGCAAGGTATACAGCCGTTCGATGCTGCTCCAGACAGTTTGGGGAAAGGACTATCCGGGTGATGTGAGAACAGTGGATGTTCACATCAGAAGACTCCGCGAAAAAGTGGAGCCCAACGCTTCCGAGCCTGTCTATGTGCAGACAAAATGGGGCGTAGGCTACTATTTCAGACAAAATGACAGATAAGCTCAGGGAGCTGGTTCGAAAATTCTCAGTGGTCAAGAGCCTGAGAATGAGGCTGTTCATAATCATCTTTGTAGTCGGTCTCGTGCCGTGCGTGCTCTTGCACTACGGAATCCTGAGCAATTATGAAGAAAGGGCAGTCGAGGTGAGAACGGAGGAAGTGGAGACCCATCTGCGGGCTCTCGCCAATCACCTGATCACCTACGATTACCTCAATGATCAGTCCTCTGAACTGATCGGTGCGGAACTTGCCGAATTCTCAGCATTATATGACGGACGTATCATGGTGATCAGCGATCACCTGAAAGTAATGAAGGACACCTATTCTATGTCCGACGGAAAGACCATCGTCTCGCCGGACGTGGTGAAATGTCTGCTGCAGGGAAATACGGGAAGTACTTCCAACTATGACAGGCGCGACGGTTTCATTGAAATAGTGACGCCGATCATAGCGACCAATTATACAGACAGCAGATCCGACAATGAAGAGTCCTCGCTGGACGTGACCGGCGAAGAAGTCGTCAAGGGCGTCCTGCTGTCCAGCGTATCCACCGTCTCTATCAGAAACACACTGGGAATATTGAGCCGGAAGGCCCTGCTCCTGGAAGTGATCCTGATATTGGCGGTGTTATTGCTTTCATTAGTTCTGTCCACTGTTCTGATGAAACCGTTCGAAAAGCTTTCCACGGAGATATCCG
This sequence comes from Lachnospiraceae bacterium UBA4260, assembly GCA_002395235.1. Taxonomy (GTDB): domain Bacteria; phylum Bacillota; class Clostridia; order Lachnospirales; family Lachnospiraceae; genus CAG-791. The sequence continues at coordinate 73,775 of DGWK01000001.1, forward strand.
CCGTAAAAGCAGGGTATTCGACAGACCCGATCAAGGCGCCTGCATTTGTAGAGACGGAACACATCGCGGATGCTTTTAATCAGGTGCTGGCAAGAATGAACGCACTCGATGAATCGAGACAGGAATTTGTTTCCAACGTCTCCCACGAGCTCAAGACGCCCATGACCTCAATGAAGGTTCTGGCGGATTCGCTGGTGCAGCAGGAAAACGTTCCCGTAGAGATGTACCGGGAATTCATGATCGATATCAAAAACGAAGTCGACCGCGAAAACCAGATCATCACGGAACTGCTCACGCTGGTGCGCATGGACCGGAAAGACTCCAAGCTCAACGTCAAGGAGTGCAACGTAAACAAAATGGTCGAACTGATCCTGCACAGGCTCAGACCGATCGCGCAAAAAAGAGACATCGAGCTGACAATGGTCAGCATGAGAGAAGTCTACGCCGAGATCGACGAGGTCAAGATGATCATGGTCATCACAAACCTGGTCGAGAACGCGGTCAAATACAACCGGGACCACGGCAAGGTCCGAGTGACCATCAACGCGGATCCCTACAACTTCTATATCAGTGTCGAGGACACAGGCGTCGGCATCCCGCAGGATTCCCTGGACAAGATCTATGAGAGATTCTACAGGGTCGACAAATCCAGGTCGAGAGAAGTCGGCGGAACAGGCCTTGGTCTTTCCATTACAAAGAGCATCATCCTGCAGCACCACGGCGCGATCGACGTGCAGAGTATCCTGGGCGAGGGCACCAAGTTCACGGTGACCATTCCGCTCACTTATGTGGCCCACCCTGTGGAACTCAGAAGACAGTCAGACCGAAGAAGGCTGAACCGCAAGAGGAAAGCCGGTTCATCTGCTGCAGTGCGCAGGACGGATGGAAACGGCTCGGCTGCTGCAGTGCACAGAGGGGACGGAAACGGCTCATCTGCTGCGGTGCGCAGAGCGGACGGAAACGGCTCGGCCGGGACCGGGAAAAAGGCAGCGGGCAGTGGAAATGCTGTGCGTAAGAAAAAAGCGGCAGGCGGTGCGAACGCTGCGGCCGGTGCGAATACAGCTGCCGTGAAAAGTGCGGCGGGCAGCGGAAGTTCTGCGTCCAAGAAGAGACCGGCAGGAAGCGGAAGTTCTTCAGCTAAGAAGAGGCCGGAAGGCAGCAGTGCAAACGGTGCAGTGAGGAAAAAGAAAAAGCCGGCGGGCAGCGGCAGTGCAAACGCTGCGGCGAGAAAAAAGCCTGCTGAAAACAGTGGTTCCGCAGTTAATAAGAAACCGGCGGAAAGCGGCAGTACAACCGTCTGACGGTTAGCTGTTTGCAGCTCCGGGCACAATCTGAGGAGAAAGCTTGAAAAGAAGAAGTGCAATTTCTTTTATAATACTAATATTGTGTCTCCTACTCAGTGCCTGTGGCAAAAAAGGTGCGGACAAAAGAGGAATCAGGATCTATTATCTCAATAAATCCGATTACGGAATCCAGGAGCAGGATTATATGCCGGAAGCGGATGACAAGGACAGGATCATTGAGGAACTGATCGCAAAGCTCTGCGTACAGCCCAAGGAGATGACGCTTCGGGCCCCCATCTCGAACTTCAGATTTCTGTCGAGTGAGACCAAGGGCAGGATCGTCACACTGAACTTCTCTTCCGAATACTACGATCTGAGCGCGGTCGAGGAGGTCCTGACAAGAACAGCCATAGTCAACACGCTATGCAGCTTCGCGGAGGTGGACGGCGTCTATTTTATGGTGGAAGGAGAGGCCTTCCACGATGCGGACGGCGAAGAGCCCGGCATTATGAATCCGGACCAGTTTATTTACAACTCGTACACGGAAATGCGCAATTATGAGAGAGTGAGGCTCCATCTGTATTTTGCCAACGAATCGGGAGACAAGCTGGTGGACGCCTACAGGACGGTGGTTTACAACAGTAACATGCCGCTTGAGAGAATCGTGCTCGAACAGGTCATCCAGGGACCGAACGGGAGCTTTGCCTTCCCTACGGTCAACAGTGAGACCAAGGTGATCAACGTAACGACAAGAGACCGAAGATGTTATGTAAATCTCAACAGAGAATTCCTGACCGGACAGCAGAACGTACTGGCGCAGACGGCCATCTATTCGATCGTGAATTCGCTGTGTGAGCTGCCCAGTATCGATTCGGTGCAGATCTCGGTGGACGGAAATACGGACGCGATTTTCATGGAGTCCATTTCGCTCGCGGGGAGTTTCCGGATGAATAAGGAGCTCGTTGAGAGTACGCAGGAGGAGACTGCGGAGGAGTGAAGAATTAGTGAGCGTGTGAAAACATTACAGTTTTCACACGCTCTTGCATTTTATTACCTTCTGATTTACGATAAATCTGTTCAGGACCGATCGGTCCATCCCGCGCCGGGTCCGGCCGGGGAATTTCACATAATATATATAATTCGTTCAAATACGGAGGAAAACTTGCGAAGACCTGTTTGCCTTTTTGTCCTGTTATTCTGTGTCGCCGTGTATCTTGCGCTGCTTCTTCAGCCGCCGCAGCCTGCTGTTCCTGACAAGGCGGAAGGCCGATATGTGACTCTGCGAGGCAGAGTAGAGGAGAAGGAATATGCACTCAGAAATCCCGGGGAAGAGCTCTATATCAGGCTGACTTTGGAAGATGCGGAAATGGAGTCAAAAATTCCGCAGGAGGGAGCCTTTGAAATTCATGCGGATGACAAAGTGCTCTGTCTTCTTGAGGATGAGCCCGGGGTACAACAGGAGTGGGCGAAGGAAGGGGCAATAGTGCGCTTGCGCGGGAGGATCCGTCTGTTCAAAAGACCGACAAATGACGGAGAATTCGACGCTTTCACCTATTACACGGCAATCGGAGGATATCTGTTTACGCTCGCGGATGCCCATGTTCTTGCCTACACTGATCAAAAGAATCCTGTCAAAGCTGCTCTTTATAGAGTTCGCTGCAATCTGTCAGATACCATTGACAGGGTCTATGGAGGTAAGCGCGGTCGTTACGGACCGGAAAGCGCCTCCGTCATGAAAGCGATGCTTCTGGGCCAGAGCAGCCTGGTCGATCCGCAGGTCAAGGAACGCTATCAGGCAGCGGGAATTATTCATGTGATCTGTGTCTCTGGGCTTCACATATCTCTGATCGGATCTGGAATCTATACGACTCTGCGCAAGTGCAGAATCCCATCCGCACTATCTTTTGCCATTTCTGTAAGCATACTTTATTTGTACGGTCTTATGACGGGCATGCACGCATCCTGTCTGCGGGCGTTGGTCATGTTTGTCCTCAGAGCAGGTGCCAAAGCAGTCGGAAGGACCTACGACATGCTCACGGCCATGTCGATCGCGGCGGCTCTTCTGCTGATTGAACAGCCTTGCTATATTTACCACAGCGGATTCTTGTTTTCTTTTGCAGCCGTCGCGTCTGCGGCACTTCTTATTCCGGTGATTCCAAGGATTCTGAAGCCTTTGGCAATACCAATCTTCACACTTCCGGTGCAGCTCAGCTTCTTCTACACTTTCCCATTGTACAGTGTGTTATTAAATGTGATCGTGATCTTTCTGGCGCCCGTCGTCATGGTCAGCGGCGGCATCTCGTTGTTCCTGGGATTGATCGCAGGGATGCTTCCGGCGGGGATATGGCTCAGTGCAGTTTCGGAAGCAGGTGCCGGTGCAATCGGGGAACTGCCGGTCCTGATTTTGTTTGGATTTGACAAGCTGTGCACTTTCACAGAAAAGCTTCCTTTCAGTACTCTGGCGCCGGGTAAGCCGCCCGGATGGGTGATCGCGGTCTATTGCCTTCTGGTCGGAGGGGTGATTCTGGACAGGAATCTGTGCACAGAATTGAAGCGAGGAAGAAGTCTTCTTCAATTTGCCTGTATGGCAGCGGCGGTAATTTTGCTGTTCAGCATTCGCTATGAACCTCCCTTTGCGCTTTACATGTGGGATGTGGGGCAGGGCGACGGCCTGTGCATACGAACAAAGGACGAGCACGGGGAGTGCACGATCCTGATTGACGGGGGCAGTTCTTCGAAGAAAAGTGTGGGAAGTAATATAGAGATTCCTTTCCTGCGCTGTCACGGAATCTCGAGGATCGACTACTGTATCATGACGCACGACGACCTGGACCACTGCAGCGGCCTTCTTGAGCTTCTCGAGCAGTCGGATGGACCCGGAGGAATTCGAATCGGATATGTCGGTCTTCCTTCGGTATTGCAGGGACGCAAGGGTGAAACTTACTTGAAGATCGAGAATATCTGCGCTCGAAAAGGAATTCCCGTCAGTTATCTGTACAGAGGAATGAATTTTGCAGAGGGAGAACTCTCGCTGCAGTGCATTCACCCGGATGCGAACGCTTCTTATGAGGATGCCAACGAGTACTCCGTGGTACTGCTGCTCACATATGGGAATTTCAGCGCAATACTGACAGGAGATCTGGAAGAACAAGGAGAGGCGGATATGCTTGATTATCTGGGAAACAGTGAGATACACGTAGATATTTTGAAGGCGGCCCATCACGGGAGCGCAGGTGGGACAACGCAGGCATTTCTGGACCAGATCAGTGCGGAGGCGGCGCTGATTTCCTGCGGAAAGGGGAACCGGTATGGGCATCCTGCACCGGAGACCGTGAAGCGGCTCGAGAAGGCCGGAGTGGAGATCTATGACACGAGGAAGGCGGGGCAGATTTGTGTGACGACGGATGGGAGAGGGAGGTATTCGGTTGCGACATTTTATTGACAAATCCCGACGAATGTCATTCAATGAAGATTGATATAAAAATACAGCATTTACATGGGGAGACAAATGGCCGCCAAACAGGCAAAGATCGATTTTGCGACGCAGCAGAGACAATTTAATGAAGCGATTAAGAGCGGGGACCTCAGGAGAGTGTACCTCCTGTGCGGGGAACAGGCCTATCTGCGCCTTCAGAACAGAGATAAGCTGGTGAAGGTCCTTATGGGGGACGGAGATTCCATGAATCTGTCCCGATACAGCGGGTCTGACGTGACCGCCAAAGAGCTGATCGAGATGGCTCAGACGCTCCCTTTTTTCGCGGACCGGAGAGTGATCGTGCTCGAGAGCACGGGACTTCTCAATCCCAAGGCCGCTTCCAAGTCCGTGACGGGAAGCAAGTCAGCTTCTTCGATTTCGGAAGAGGCAGAGAAGATCGCGGATTTTATCCCCGAGATCCCGGACAGCACGGCGATCGTTTTCGTAGAAGAAAACGTCGACAAGCGCGGGAAGCTGTATAAAGCGATCGCGAAGAGCAAGAATGATAAGCTGGGCGACATTCTGGAATGCGTCACGCCCGGCGAAAATGACTTGCGATCCTGGGCGGGCGGAATATTTCGAAAGAACGGCTTTTCGATAAATGGACGGGCACTGGCACTTTTCCTGGAGTACACGGGAGAGGACATGCAAAATATCGCCGGCGAGGCGGAAAAGCTGTGCTGCTACTGCATGGGACAGGGTGAGATCACCGAGCAATCCATCCGGGATGTGTGCAGCCCGAGGATCAAGGACAGGATCTTCGATATGATCGAGGCGATCGCCCTCAGAGACAGAAAGAAAGCACTGGGGATCTATATGGAACTGTGTGCGCTGCGGACGGCTCCGCAGGTTATCCTCAGCCTTATGAGAAGACAGTTTGACCAACTGGTTAAGATCAAAGAATTGAGCGGCTCAATGGCGGACAGTGAAATCGCGCGAAAAGTGGGAGTTCCCGCATTTGTCATCTCCAAGAAATATAAACCCGCCCTCAGGCAGTACAGCACTGCGGAGCTGGTCGAGGCCCTTTCGGAATGTGTCGACGCCGACTATGAGAGCAAGAGCGGAAAGATTGACGCCGCCATGGCGGTGGAAATGATCATAGTCAAGCACTCGGGCAGGGCTTGAGTGCCGCCGTGCGAGCAACAGTATACAGGATCGTATGAGCGATTTTTCAAACAGATTATTAGAATGGTATTACAGTAACAGAAGAATACTGCCCTGGAGAGAGGATCCGACACCCTATCACGTATGGCTGTCGGAAATCATGCTGCAGCAGACACGGGTCGAGGCCGTGAAAGGATATTATGCCCGCTTTCTGGATACGCTTCCGGATGTCGCCGCCCTGGCGAATGCGTCGGAAGACACCTGCCTTAAGCTCTGGGAAGGCCTTGGCTATTACAGCCGGGTAAGGAATCTGCAGAAGGCAGCGCAGGAAGTGATGGAGCGCTGCGGCGGAGAGCTCCCGGGAACAGCCGATGAGCTGAAAAAGCTTCCGGGGATCGGACCTTACACGGCGGCCGCAATCGCTTCTATAGCCTTTGGAGAGCGGATTCCGGCCATTGACGGAAATCTTCTCAGAATCTATGCGAGGCTTGAGCTCTATGAGGAGAGTATCCGTACGCCTGCGGCACAGAAGAAGGCGGCGCAGTATTTTGCAGAGCAGATGCCGGAGCGCACTGCAGCGCGGAACCCGTTATGTGAGGACGGAAAAGGCAACACAGACGGAAAAGGTGAAACAACCAGCGCGGAAGGAAATGGCGGAATAAACTCAAACCCCTGCGGAGATTTCAACCAAGCCCTGATGGATCTAGGCAACGCCGTATGCCTGCCCGGAAGTACGCCTTCCTGCGACCGATGCCCGGTGGCAGACTTTTGCCGGATTCATAAGGAATGTCCCGGAAAAGAGGTATCGCTTCCCTTTATACCTGCGGCGAAGGAGAAGAAGACAGAACTGCTTACCGTTTTCATGATCAGGAGCGGGGACAGAACGGCGGTCAGGAAGCGGGCGGCCAGAGGGCTTCTGGCAGGGCTTTACGAGTTTCCGAATGCCACCGGGCACTTGGATGATAAGGAGGCGCTCGCCTGGCTAAGAAAGAATCAGGTCGAGCCTGTAAGGATCAGGAAAATCGTGGAGGCAGAACATATCTTCACACATAAAAAATGGATCATGCAGGGCTATGAGGTGATCACGGATCCCTTTGCGGAGAATTCGATCCCCTTTATTATGGCCGGACAGGATGAGATTACCGGCAAATATTGCATCCCATCTGCCTTCAGTGCTTATCTGGACTGGCTGAAAGCGCAGTGATACGCTTAGTAAACACAAAGTATTTCATCAGCTGTCACAACATGTCCGAAAACTTTGGTATAATCATCAAGGTATGGTATAATAATAAGCTGATATCTGCATATGGAAGGAATACATAACATAATGAAATTATTGTCTATAGTTGTGCCTTGTTACAACTCACAGGATTATATGGAAAAATGTGTCGAATCCCTGGTCGTGGGAGGAGACGAAGTAGAGATTCTCGTCGTGAACGACGGATCGTCCGATAACACTGCCGCGATCGCCGATCAGCTGCAGGAGCGCTATCCCGGGATCGTCAGAGCGATCCACCAGCCCAACAAGGGACACGGGGGAGCCGTCAACACAGGACTTGAAAATGCAACGGGCATGTACTTTAAAGTCGTAGACAGCGACGATAAGGTCAAAGCCAGTGCATTTCGCACTATTTTGGACAAGCTCAGAGAATATAAAGACGCTGAGGAGAAGATCGATCTGCTCATCAGCAATTTCGTATATGATAAGGAAGGGCAGGCCCACAAGAAAGTGATGCAGTACCGCAGCGCTCTTCCTGTGAACAGGATGTTTACCTGGGATGAGACGAAGCATTTTAAGAAGGGGCAGTATATCCTCATGCACTCTGTGATCTACCGGACAGAGCTCCTTAAGGAGTGCGGCATGCGTCTGCCCGAGCACTGCTTCTATGTGGACAATATTTATGTCTTCCAGCCCATGCCCGGCGTGAAGAACATGTACTATCTTGATGTCAATTTCTATTACTATTTTATCGGAAGAGACGATCAGTCCGTCAATCAGGATGTCATGATCAGGAGGCTCGACCAGCAGGCTAAGGTCAACCGGATCATGTACGACTATTTTTCGGACTCCGTCAGAGACGGAAGGATTGAGAAGAAGAGCCATCTGTTTAAGTACATGTACAATTACCTCGAGATCATCACGACGATCACCTCTGTTCTGGCGATCATCTCGCAGGACGAGGAGAAGATTGCGATCAAAGACAGGCTCTGGGAGTATCTGGAACAGAAAGATCACGAACTGTATTTGAAACTTAAGAGGGGACCTTTCGGCGCGGCGGTCCATCTTCCCGGTAAAGCGGGAGCTGCTGTGGTGGCTGCGGCCTATAGTATTGCCCGTGAAATTTTCGGATTTAACTAAAGGCGTGGATTGGTATTATGCATAAAAAAGAATTGAGAGGCTGGTTTAAGCACATCGACTTTATCGTCCTTGATATTGTCGTGCTCCAGATCTGCTTCATTTTGAGTTATTGGATATGGGTGGGGCTCGAGAATCCCTATGACACATATCTTTACAGATACCAGGCAGTGCTGCTTGCTTTCTGTCAGCTCCTTGTGGCTCTGTTTACCAACAGCTACAAGAATATCCTCAGGAGGAACCGGGTGGAAGAGTTTATGGCGACCTTCCGGTTCGAAGTGAGTTTCATGCTGCTGGACTTCCTTTTCCTGTTCATGGCCCATCACCAGATGATGTACCTGATCTCAAGAATGTCCACCGGCATCATGTGCGTCCTGTTCCTGTTCGGCTCCTATTTTGTCAGGCTCCTGAACAAAAAGAGGATTTTCAACTCCGTCAAGATCAAGGAGGGACGCCGGTCCCTTATGCTGGCCACCTCTTCGACACTGGCAGGCGAGGTCGTGAGGAACCTGCTGGACAACAGTTTTCATGACTACAAGATCACCGGAATCTACCTGATGGACAAGGAGTGTTCCGGCGAGACCATTCGCGACATCCCCACGATGGGGAGAGAGACGGACATCATCAACGAGATCCGCAAGAATTGGGTGGATGAGGTCCTCGTCTATCAGCCCGAAAATATGCCGTATCCCATGGCCATGATCGACGCGATCATGGAGATGGGCATCACGGTCCATTACTGTCTGGAAGCACTGAACGCCCATTCCGACGGCATGCAGGAGGTCTCCAAGATCGGAACTTACAGAGTGCTGACCAACAGCCTCAAGATCGTCTCCACCAGGCAGATCGTCTGTAAGAGGATCATGGACATAGCAGGCGGTATTGTGGGATGTATTCTCACGGGGATCATATTTATATTTATAGCGCCTATTATTTACATTCAGTCTCCCGGCCCGATCTTCTTCAAGCAAAAAAGAGTCGGCCAGAACGGCAAACAGTTCTATATGTACAAGTTCCGAAGCATGTACATGGATGCCGAAGAGCGCAAAAAACAGCTGATGGAACAGAATAAGATCAGCGACGGGATGATGTTCAAGATGGATGACGACCCCAGGATCATCGGGTCGGAGAAAAAGGATAAGAACGGAAAACCCAGGGGAATCGGAAACTTTATCAGAAAGACCTCCCTGGACGAGTTCCCTCAGTTCTGGAACGTCCTCAAGGGAGATATGTCCCTTGTCGGGACGAGGCCTCCGACGCTGGACGAGTGGGAAAAATATGATCTTCACCACAGAGTGAGGATGAGCATCAAACCGGGCATCACCGGACTTTGGCAGATCAGCGGACGAAGCGATATCACCGACTTTGAGGAAGTGGTACGCCTTGACCGCGAGTATATCCAGAACTGGAGCATCTGGCTGGATTTCAAGATCCTCTTTAAGACAGTAGGCGTTGTACTCAGACACGAAGGAGCGGAATAAGCAGGACCGGTATGGGACAGATCAAAGTTACAAAAGCGCCGATCGAAGGGCTGTATATCATAGAACCGACCAGGCATGGCGACGAGCGCGGTTATTTTGTGGAAACCTACAACCTCAGAGACATGAAGGAAGCGGGCCTGGACATGGTCTTTGTCCAAGACAATCAGAGCATGTCTGTCAAAGGAGTGCTGCGCGGGCTTCATTTCCAGATCAATCACCCGCAGGGCAAGCTTGTCAGAGTCATCAAGGGCGAAGTTTTCGACGCTGTGGTTGACCTGCGGCGCGGGAGCGCCACTTACGGGCAGTGGTACGGAGACATTCTCTCCGAAGAGAACGGCAAGCAGATGTATATTCCCGAAGGATTCGCTCACGGTTTTCTGGTCCTGAGCGACGTGGCGGAGTTCTGTTACAAGGTGACGGATTTCTATCATCCCGGAGACGAGGGCGGTATTGCCTGGAACGACCCGGCGATCGGAATCAAGTGGCCGGGGCTTCGCGGCGATTATCCGGGAAATGCCTGTCCCGACAAGTATTGCATGGAAGACGGCACTGCGCTGATTCTGAGCGGCAGGGACAGGGAGTGGAAGACTCTGGCAGAGAGTTTCCCTTCATAGTTTGTAAAGGCAGGATGAATGATAAGAAAGTTTTTCTCTTTTATTTTCAGATTACTGATACTGGCTCTGGTAATAGGAATACCGGGCGGTTGGATGATCCATCGGTCCTATAATGATCCGGAGGTTCACTATTTTTACACAAAGGAAGCGGAAGGCGAGGAGTCGCTGCGCTTCGTTGTGATCTCCGATCTGTACGGCTATGTCTTCGAGGGCGGAAACGGCGTGATCGCGGACAGGGCTTCGGACACTTCGCCGGACGCCATTCTGATCGGCGGCAACATGATCACGGCAGACGAAAGTGATATCACGCCTCTCACGGATCTTGTAAAGAGGCTGTCACAGATCGCTCCCGTCTATTATTCCTATGGCGAACAGGAGCTCAAGTATGTCAAAAATCACAGCGGGGAGGACGGCAAGACCGACGAACTGCGTGAAGAGCTCACTGCTGCAGGTGCTGTCGTTCTAAACGAGGAATATGCGGATGTGAGCCTGTACGGAATCGATACCCGCATCGGAGGAATGTACAACAACGCCTATGAGATGACGGGTCTCGACCACAAAGTCAAGAAGCGCTATGAGAGCACCTATAAGTTCCTCACCGATTACCAGAATACCGATCGGTTCAAGATCATGCTCTCGAGCAGACCGGAGAGCTTCGTCTACGCGGACGCCTGCGATACCTGGAAGGTCGATCTTGTCGTGAGCGGCAGCAGTCTGGGCGGACTGGTAGTCCTCCCGCACTACGGCGGAGTCTTCGGCGGCTCTCAGGGGTATTTCCCGGAGTACATTCACGGTATGTACCAAAAAGGAGATGTGAATCTGTTCATCACGAGCGGACTGAGCTCTCCCGGCAAGCTCTTCTCAAGGGAGAATCCGATTCCCAGGTTCAATAATCCTCCGGAGATCGCGGTCCTCGACATAAGCGGGCTTTCAAGAAGCACAGCGGCAGACGGAAGCGGCGCGGCGGATGCGACAGAAAACACGGAAGAGTCTCAGAAGTCCGATGCGGAATACTGAAGAAGTGAAAAAGAGCGCGGCCAAGGGAGTTAGACCTTGACCGCGCATTTTTATGGAGAACGAATGCAGATGCATCCCGTTCGGCTGATTATGAATCTATAATGAAAATACCACCGTAATCTTAAATAAAGTTTAAATATAGAAAATCCGCTTACGGATTTGTCGATTCTGACATTTTCGTTTGCGGGGAAGTTATGTATACTTTTAAATAATTACTACCTAAGAGAGGAATAAGCCATGCAGATTGATTATGATCGTGCCAAAAAAGAGGGAGACAGAGCCTATCGCAGAGCTGTGATGTCAGGACAGTATCCCTATCTTCCCGCGCTCGATTCTATGGTACAGAATATAGATAAGCTGCCGGTCAGAGAACTGGGAATCAAAGAAATCCCCTTGGATATGATCGCCGGCACCAAAACTGTCGGAAGGCAGAACGCTTTCGCCTGTAACTTCATGCCGCTCGTCGACCGCGCCAGCGAATTTGCCATGAAATGGGCTTCTCTTTACGACTCTGCCTCGGAAGAGGGAATCCGCGATCCCATCAAGGTCTACGAGTATATGAACAAGTTCTATGTGGAAGAGGGAAACAAGAGAGTTTCCGTCTCCAAGCTCATAGGCTCTGTCTCTATACCCGCTCGTGTGATCCGCATTCTTCCGCCAAAGACAGACGAGCCGAGTTCAAAGATCTATTACGAATACATTGATTTCTACAATGTGACTGGACTGTTCCAGATCACATTTTCGAAATTGGGATCTTATAAGAAGCTCGCGGAGCATTTCGGACAGGATCTGGAAAAAGTCTGGCCGGATGAACTGGTCGAAGATCTGAGGTCCGCCTTTACGATCTTCACAAATTGTTATAAGTCGAGCCACGCCGTAAGGCAGGGACTGACTGTGGGCGACGCTTTTTTGCTCTACCTTGAGGTCTTTGAACTCGAAAGTCTCCTCTATGATTCGGAGAATCTGATTCGGAACAAGATCCAGAAACTGAGAAATGAGTATATCGCAAGGACGAGCGAGGACAGTATTGAACTGGTGCGCAGCCCGGAAGAGATGGGCAGGGGAAGCGGTGTGAAGACTCTGTTCAAGATCACCAACGCCTATTCCGGCAAACCGATCCGCGCCGCGTTCCTGTTCGATCGCAGCGCCGAGGAGTCCAGCTGGGTCTACGGGCACGAACTGGGGGCCAACGAACTTGTGGAGAAGTTTGACGGCGCCGTGGAAGCACTCAAGTACGAGAACTGCGATTCCCCGGAAAAACTGGAAGAGGCGTTTGGGGCCTGCAGCGCCGACGAAAATGATATTGTGTTCGCGACTTCTCCGGCTATGATGGAGGAATGCCTCAAGGCGGCGATCAAGTACTCGGACATGAGGATCATGAACTGTTCGGTCAATCAGTCCCTGAATTCTGTTCCCACCTATTACGCGAGAATGTATGAGGCGAAGTTCCTCATGGGATGCCTTGCCGCGTCTCTTGCGGAGAACCATATGATCGGATACCGCGCGGACTATCCGATCTACGGCGGCATTGCCAACATCAATGCTTTCGCGCTCGGAGCGGCCTGGTTTGATCCCTATGCCAGGATCAAGCTGGTGTGGGCCTCCAAAAAGGGGAGCGACTGGGAGAAAGAGCTGATCGAAAGCGGATGCAGGATCATCTCCGGAATCGATTTTATAAAGCCCAGTGATCCGTCAAGAAAGTACGGTCTCTACAGAATCCATGAAGCAGGCTCGCTCAGGGCGGACGGCAGCGTAAGAGCGCAGCAGGAGGTGGATAACCTCGCGGCGCCCGTCTATCAGTGGGGCGCTTACTACGAACAGATCATCCGAAAGCTCATTGACGGCTCTCTGGATACGCGGAAAGCCGACGCCAGAGGAAAAGCGGTAAACTACTGGTGGGGAATGGCCGCGGGCGTCATTGATATCATTCTCTCCGATGATCTTCCCTATGCATCCAGAAAGGCGCTGACTACACTGCGGCGCACTGTCATGACAAACGCGGTGAATCCTTTCGAAGGGGAGATCCACACGCAGACAGGTATTCTCAAAGGAGCGGGTTCGCCGGCCCTGACCGACAAAGAGATCATCACGATGGACTGGCTGTGCGACAATGTGATCGGCGAGATCCCCGAGACCTGGGAATTGTACGACTCCATAGTAAAGACTGTGAAAGTTTCGGGAGTAAAGAACAAATCTTAAAGGAGAACGGTCGTGAAGGTTCTTGTGATCGCGGATGTAGAAAGCAAATCATTATGGGATTATTACACACCTGATAAACTGGAGGGAGTAGATCTGATCATCTCCTGCGGAGATCTCAGTTCCCGGTATCTGGAGTTCCTTGTGACTTTGGGAAACTGTACGCTGCTCTATGTTCGGGGAAATCATGACGCGAGATATGATAAAAATCCTCCGAGTGGGTGTGTTTGTATCGAAAATATGATATATAATCACAGAGGAATGAGGATCGCGGGACTGGGCGGCTCCAGGAAATACAAGGAAGGCCCGGACATGTACACCGAGAAAGAAATGGCTTCGCGCGTAAGGAGACTGCGCAGAAAAGCGCGGTTCACCGGCGGGATCGATCTGCTGGTTACGCACGCGCCGCCTGCGGGCTATGGAGATCTGGAAGATCTTCCGCACAGAGGATTTGCCTGCTTCAATGATCTGCTCATGAAGCTGAGGCCGGCCTATCTTTTGCACGGACATGTACACAAGAACTACACCCGGGGGTTTGAGCGGCGAAGAAGCCATCCGTCGGGGGCGGTCATCATTAACGCTTATGAGTCCTGTATTCTGGAGATTGCGGACGACGCATTTCCGAGCTTCGGAGAGACCGGGTCATTTCTGTATGACCGGTACTGCAGGACTATGGAAAAGTTCAGGGGATTCGGTCATAATCCCGTATGAACGACTAATGGGAGGAAGAGAATTGATCAGAAAAGGTTATGAAAAAATGTGGAAGAGATCTGCTGCGGTAATCATGGCGCTGGCGCTCGCTGCAGGCACGTGCGGCTGCGGCAAGTCCGCTGAGCCGGCCGAGACGACGGCCAAAGAAGAGACAGCAGCGCAGGAGACTCAGGAGAGCGCAGCGGCTGCGAGCACGGTGAAGGAACCGATTAACCCCGAACAGGTCAAATCGGAAGAAGTCGTAAAGACAGACGACGCCGCGCAGAGCGCCTCCAAAAAGGAGACTGAGGCGAAGGACGCAGGTAAAGAGCAGGCGCCCGCCGCTTCTACTGAGGAAAAGGAAAAAGAGGTGATTGAAAAACCCGAGGTTTCCGAGGCCAACACCGAGGCGGAAAAAGAAAAAGAAGAGAAGAAGAAGGAAGAGGAAGAAACAAAGCAAGCCACGCAGGACCTCAATGATGTCCTTGACGGCGCCATGAAGTTCGACGGCATGGATCTGCAGTTCCCGATCGAAATAAGCGGGATGAAGCTCGGAAAATGGACGCTCACCTTAGAGTATGACGGGGATCCGTCCACCAAGAGCATGGCTCCTATGGAAGCGGTCCTGGCAAAGATGACAAGTCCCGATTTCACGGACGACGACATCATCGTCAAGGCGGAATTCGGCAACTACTCCGATTCGGAAGTTATGCTCTCCGACCTTCCCATGACGGGCATCTATATCACAAAGGGCAAGGGCAAGGACGGCGCCGAGCCCAAGCTCCCCTCTCTGGAGCTTCCCTGCGGTTTTACCTGGGGAACGCCGGCGAGCGAAGTGCAGGCGCAGCTCGGCGAGGCCAGCCTCTCCGGAACCTTCGACTACGATTTCGATTTTATGTATGAGAACGGAGAGTATGTGTTCGAAGTCAGCGGAATGAATGACACAGGCATCGAATATGTAGTATACTCAGTAGAGTAAAACTAAAGAATAAGAGATTCTGACAGGAAAGTCTTGTCCGACCTGGAAGAGCGCGAATAATAAAGTACTTATATGACTGTAAGGCAGGAGAAGCGTTGTTTGCCCTGAATTGGTTCCAATGCGGGGATGCTTCATTCTGCGAGTGTCTGTTTGGATTGTTTATGAGCTCTTTCACCGGTTTGGTGGAAGAGCTATTTTTGTTATTTGAAATATTCAGCACCCCGGAGGTAATAATGATCAAGATTGCGATATACGGAAAAGGCGGCATTGGAAAGTCCACAATGACCTCCAACCTGGCGGCCGCTTTCGCCTATCTGGGCAAAAGAGTGATTCAGATCGGATGCGATCCCAAGGCGGATTCCACCATCAATCTGCTGGGAGGGCGTCCTCTGCAGCCGGTTATGGACTATCTGCGCGAGAAGGATGAAGACCCGGAGTCCATCGATCAGATTGCCAAGGAAGGATACGGCGGAATCCTGTGCATTGAGACAGGGGGGCCCACCCCGGGACTCGGCTGCGCGGGAAGAGGGATCATCGCGACTTTCAGCCTCCTGGAGGACCTTCGCCTCTTCGAGACCTACCGTCCCGACGTCGTCCTGTACGATGTCCTGGGAGATGTGGTCTGCGGCGGCTTTGCGGCGCCGATCCGGGAGGGATACGCCCAGAAAGTCCTCATCGTCACTTCCGGCGAGAAGATGGCGCTCTATGCCGCCAATAATATATGTACGGCGGTCCGAAACTTCGAGGATCGAAGCTATGCCAGAGTGGAGGGCATCATTCTCAACAGCAGAAATGTAGAGGGCGAGAGCAGAAAAGTAGAAGAATTTGCGGCGTCCAAGGGGCTTCCCATTGTGGCTAGGATCCCTAGGAGCGACGATATTATCCGCTTTGAGGACCAGGGCAAAACAGTGATCGAGGGAGATCCTGAGCTGGAAGTCAGTAAATGTTTCCTGGCGCTGGCGCGGGGGCTGATCGAGCAGGAAGAGAAAACAAGATGAACAGAGCAAATAGTTATACAGTCAGTGAATTATGGGAGAGAGGAAGGGATTCGATCCCGGAGGATATGAAGTCCTCCACGCATCTGATCTACAGTTCGCCGGCGACCCTTTCCTTCAACTCGCCGGGCGCGGAAGGATTCGGCGTCAAGAGAGCCGGCCTGTCGGTCCCCGGATCGGTCATGCTGATCGTCTCTCCCGGCTGCTGCGGGAGAAATACCTCTTCCATCAGCACACTGAAGGGATACGAGAACCGATTTTTCTATCTGACCATGGATGAGACGGACCTGGTCACCGGAAGGCACCTGCGCCGCATCCCCAAGGCAGTGTGCGAACTGGCAGAGAGTCTTGAAAAGAAGCCTTCTGTCATTATGATCTGCATCACCTGTGTGGACGCGCTCCTGGGAACGGATATGGAGCGAGTCTGCAGGAAAGCCGAGAAAATGCTGGACGGCATCCGCGTTCGCCCCTGCTATATGTACGCGCTGACGAGAGAAGGCCGAAAGCCGCCCATGGTCCATGTGAGGCAATCCATCTACTCGCTGCTGGAATCGATGAAAAAGAAGGCGGACAGCGTCAATATCATGGGCTATTTTGCCCCGGTGGATGAAAAGAGCGAGCTCAGGGACCTGCTCCGACAGATCGGGGTCAGGAAGATCCGGGAAGTCTCTTCCTGTCCGGATTTCGAAGAATTTCAGAAGATGGCGGAGGCAAACTTTAACCTGGTCCTCAATCCGGAGGCAAGGCCGGCGGCGGGGGATCTCGAGGAGAAGCTGGGGATCCCTTCCATTGAACTGATGAGACTCTACCAGATTGACCGGATCGCGGCGCAGTATGACGCGTTTGGAGCGGCGCTGGGCGTACGCTTCGACTACGAGGCGTACAGAGAAGAAGCCAAAGCGGCCATGAAGAAGTTCAGGGAGGATTATCCGGACGCGGTCTTCAGCGTAGGAGAAGCCATCAACGCGGATCCCTTCGAGCTGGCGCTGGCGCTGGTTCGCTACGGATTTGCCGTCAGGGAGATCTTCGGGACGCTGACGACGGATTCCTATCGCTATATCCGGCACCTCGCGGTGCTGAGTCCGCAGACGAAGGTGTATTCCAACCTGGCGCCTTCCATGCTTCTGTACGAGGAAGACTCTTCAGAGCCGGAGGGAGGTCTGCATATAGCGCTTGGGCGTGATGCGGGATGGTATCACCCCGGAGCCGCCTGCCTGCAGTGGGGACAGGATATTCAGCCCTTCGGATTTATGGGGGTAAAACAGTTCTTTGAGGCACTCTACGAAACCGCGCGAAGCGGGAGAAAGGACCTCTATGGGTCTCTGGTGCAGCTGGGAGAACAGGAGGACGCCGGAGCGCTTGTCAGAAGGATCGGTACAGGCGCGGGCACCGGAAGCCAAAACAGTGACGCCGACAGCGCAGTGGCGGAACATCGCGCAGAGAGCGAAAACCTTCCGCCTAAAGGCTATCGGGGCGTCCTCACGCCTTTCGCCCCGGACCAGTCGGGAGCTGTCTCCGTCTTCTATGAGCTGGGCGGGCTCACCGTGATCTGCGACGCGGGCGGATGCACGGGCAACATCTGCGGATTTGATGAGCCGCGCTGGTTCCGGGAGAGGAGCGCCGTCTTCAGCGCGGGCCTTCGCGATATGGACGCGATCCTGGGGCGTGACGACCGCCTGATCGCGAAACTGGCGGACACGGCAGCTCTGCTGCGGGATGGCACGGAGAAAGACCCCGCCTTCACCGCGATCGTCGGAACGCCGGTACCGGCTGTCATCGGGACGGATTTCAAGGCCCTGGAGAGGATGGCCGAGAAGAAGACGGGCCTTCCCTGCATCGGGATCGCCTGCGACGGCATGGAATATTATGACAGAGGCGTCGAGAAGGCGTATATGGCTCTGTTTGAAAAATTTGAGAAGATCGGGTCCGTCCGGAAACCGGATGAAACTGGGAACTCCCGCGATCAGATCGGCATTCTGGGTGCCCAATATATGGACCTGAGCGGCTTCGCGGATTTTGCGGCGCTCAGGGAAGAGGCCGAAAAGACGACCGGAAAGCAGGCAGTTCTTTTCGGAAGCAGGGAGGACGGCGTCCTTTCCTTTGCGGATCCTCAGAGCCTTGGTGAAATCATTGTCGTGACGGTCTCGGGCTATGAAGCCGCAAAGAGACTTGAGGCAAAATATGGAATCCCGCTGCGCTTTCACAATCCGCTCGCTGAGAAGAAGATCAGGGAGATCGTCTTAAAACTCCCTGCCACCTACAAGGATAATGCGGGAAAAGCAGGCGTCAGCGGAAAGAAGATCCTGGTCGTTCACGAACAGGTGACGGCAAACTCCTGCAGGGAAGCGCTCCTGGCACTCGGAGCATCCAAGGTGGACGTCGCCTCCTGGTTCATGATGAAAGAAGAGCTGCGCGGCGACGGCGACCTGCAGCTCAGAGAGGAGTCTGACTTCGCCGAAGCTGTTCGCAGAGGAGGTTACGACATGATCATAGCGGATCCGGTCATGATCCCTTTGGCCCGTCGATATTTTGACGGGGTGTTTGCGGATCTTCCCCACTTTGCGGTGTCAGGTAAATTATGATCGATAAAAACACGAGAACACTGAGAATCAAAGTATACGGCATAGTACAGGGAGTAGGTTTTCGCCCGACAGTCGCACGTCACGCGGCCACTGCGGGGGTTACGGGCTCGGTCTGCAACAAGGGGCCCTATGTGGAGATCTTCGCGCAAGGAAGCGAGGAACAGACGCAGAATTTTGTGAACCTGCTTGAGAAGAAGCCGCCTAAAAGGGCAGCGGTCCTCAAGATGGACGTTCGCAGTGCGGACGGCTCCGAGCACCATTTCAAGTCCTTCGAGATCATCGAGAGCGCCAAAACCAAGGGAGAGATCTTCATCTCACCGGATATCGCGATCTGCGAGGAGTGCAAGGCGGAGCTCTATGATCCGTCGGACAGAAGGTACCTGCACCCGTTCATCAACTGCACCTGCTGCGGGCCTCGCCTGACGATCCTGGACGCGCTGCCTTATGACAGAGAGCGGACCAGCATGAAGATGTTTCCCATGTGTCCGCAGTGCGCAGAGGAGTATCACTCTCCCTCGAGCCGGCGCTATGACGCGCAGCCCGTGTGCTGCAATGAGTGCGGGCCGCAGGTCTATCTGGCCGGCGAAGAGTCTGTGCGGGGGAGAGAAGCGATCACAAGGACACGCAGGATCATCGCCGAGGGCGGGATTGCGGCGATCAAAGGGATTGGAGGTTTTCATCTCTGCTGCGATGCGACCAACGAAGAAGCGGTGGCAAAGCTCCGCGCAAGAAAGACCAGGCCGGTCAAGCCATTTGCCGTCATGATGCGTGATGAGGCGGTTGCGGAGCGGGAGTGCGTGATCAGCGAGCGGCAGAAGGATATCCTCACAGGGCACCAGAAGCCGATCCTCCTGCTGGAGAAAAAGCCGCAGGGAAGGCTGTGTCCCTCTATTGCGCCGGGAAATCCCACAGTCGGCGTCATGCTCCCTTATGCGCCGGTACAGCTTTTATTGTTTGATTACACAGACGGCATCCAAATGCCGGACTGCCTGGTCATGACCAGCGGCAATGTGTCGGGCGCTCCCATCTGTAGGGATGACAGAGAGGCACTGCAGGAGCTCGGAAATCTGTGCGACTGTATTTTGTCCCATGATCGGAAGATCCGGATCCGGGCGGACGACTCGGTCATGGATTTCTATGACGATGAGCCCTATATGATCCGTCGGTCCAGGGGCTACGCGCCGCTCCCTTACATGCTGTCCGCATGGGGCGAGAGCGTCGGAGAAGGAAGCGGAACAGGGATCCTGGCCATAGGCGGAGAACTGAAGAATACGTTCTGCATCGGAACAGGGGGACTTTTCTATCCGTCCTCGTATATCGGAGACCTGGCGGATCTTCGCAGCGTCAAGGCGCTGGAGGAGACGACAGAGAGATACGCAAGGCTCCTGGAAGTGAAGCCGCAGGTCATCGCCTGCGACATGCATCCCCGCTATAATTCGGTGACAACGGCCTTGGAACTGGCGGAGAAGATCGGCAGGGAACAGGGAGGCGGACCGCTTCCCGTCGTGCGCGTACAGCACCACTACGCGCATATCCTGAGCTGCATGGCGGAAAACGACTTTTCGGACCGCGTGGTCGGCGTGTCCATGGACGGGACCGGATACGGAACGGACGGGACGATCTGGGGCGGAGAGATCCTGACTGCGGACTATCGATCTTTTGACAGAGCGGCCAGCATAAGGCCCTTTGTGCAGGTGGGCGGCGATCTGTCCTCCCGGGACGGCTGGAGGATCGCGGTGTCCATGCTGCACAGCATCGGCAAGGAAGAAGAGGCGGACTCGCCGCTGGCCGATGCCGGCAGGGTCATAAAGGAGCTCGCGCTCTGCACCGATCAGGAGGCCGCTGTCCTCAGAAAAATGGCGGACAAAGGACTCAATGCGGTAACTTCCACAAGTGCGGGGCGGCTGTTCGACGCCGTGAGCGCGATCTGCGGCATCTGCAGGCATTCCACCTTCGAAGGGGAGGCATCCATGGCGCTGGAATTTGCCGCCGAGCGGTATGAGAAAGCGGCAGGAAAATCCGAACGCGGTGATGGACAACAGGCAGTTTCTTCTGCGCGGAACGGAAACGCGGGGACTGTGTGCAAAAGCGAAGACGGACGCCTGATCCTTCCCACGGAAGAAATCGTCAGAGAGATTACGGTTGGAAGACTGCGAGGAGAAGAACCGGACAGGCTGGCTTTTCTCTTCCACAAAAGGCTTGCCGATCAGATCATCGCGGCGTGCGGCGAGATCCGCAAAGAAACCGGAGTCGGAACGGCGGCCTTGAGCGGCGGATGCTTCCAGAACAGGCTTCTGCTGGATCTGGTCAAAAAAGGGCTGGAGGGACGGGGCTTCCGGGTGCTGATTCATCACCTGGTGCCGCCGGGTGACGGAGGAATCGCGCTGGGGCAGGCTGTGGCCGCCCAGCAGGCTTATAACGATAAACTACTGTAAGGAGGAAAATATGTGTGTAGGACTTTCGGCGAGAGTAGTCAAGATCAATGAGAACGGAACGGCACTGGTGGACGCCAGCGGAGCAAAGAGGCAGGTGTCTGCGCAGCTCCTTGAAGATCTGGAGCCGGGCGATTACGTCATGGTCCATGCGGGAGCCGCCATTTCCAAGATCACCAGCGATGACCGTTCGGAGACGGAGGATCTCCTGGAGGCGTATTTATGAGTCAGAACAGCACGAATACGGCCGGCGGCGACAAGAAAAAGAGCGCGCTGGACATTCTCAAGAATTACAGCGGTCCCGAAGTGAGGATCATGGAAGTGTGCGGCACGCACACCCACGAGATCTTCCGCCTGGGCATCCGCAAAATATTGCCGAAGAACATTCGCCTGATCTCGGGACCGGGATGTCCGGTCTGCGTGACGCCGGTCAGTTTTATCGATGAGGCGCTGCTTCTTGCCCTCGAGCACGGCTGCACCATCTGTACATTCGGAGATCTGGTGCGGGTGCCCGGCACGTCATCGAGCCTTCAGAAGGCGCGCGGCGAAGGTGCCAAAGTACAGGTCGTCTATTCCCCGGCGGACGCGGTGGATTACGCGGCCGCTCATCCGCAGGAGCAGGTGGTTTTTCTGTCAGTGGGATTTGAGACCACGACGCCTTCCGTGTGCCTGGCGGTGCAGTCGGCGCAGGAGCGGGGCGTGGAGAATTTCTCTGTTTTGACCGCCAATAAGACCATGCCCGGAGCCTATGAGGCCATGAAGGACAGCACGGACCTGTACCTGTATCCCGGTCATGTGCACGCGATCGTAGGAACGGGAATCTGCGAGGACCTGGCGGCGCGCGGCGTAAGCGGCGTCTGCGCAGGGTTTACAGCTGCGGAGCTCGTGACGGCGCTGGCCGTGGCGGTGACTAAATTCGAGAAGGGGGAGCCCTTCTTCGTCAACTGTTACCCCAGAGTTGTCAGGCCCCAGGGACAGCCGGCGGCGGTCCGTCTTGTGGAATCCATGATGGAGCCCTGCGACAGCGAGTGGAGAGGAATCGGCGAGATCCCGCTCTCCGGTATGAAACTGAGAGATTCCTACGCGCAGTTTGACGCGAGGATCAAGTTTAATCTGCCCAAAGTGGAGGGAAAGAGCAATCCCGCCTGCCGATGCGGGGAGGTCCTGCAGGGCAAATGCCTGCCCTCCGACTGCAAGGTTTTCGGCAAAGTCTGCACGCCCGAGCACCCCATCGGAGCCTGTATGGTATCCGGGGAAGGTGCCTGTTCGGCTTTCTATCTGTACGGTGGAGAATGAGAGAGGAGAATAAGATGAGTAAGAGCGATACAGTAACACTGGCGCACGGCGCCGGAGGCAAGCAGACCTCCGAGCTGATCGACCGCGTCTTCAAGGCACATTTTCAGAACCCGCTCTTTACGGCGGACGACGCGGCCGTGATCGATGTCGAGAAGGGAAAAATCGCCATGTCCACGGACGGCTTCATCGTATCTCCGGCCTTCTTCGCGGGCGGCAATATCGGAAAGCTCTCGATCTGCGGCACGGTCAATGATCTGGCCTGCATGGGCGCCGTGCCAAAATATCTCACCTGCGGATTTGTCATCGAAGAGGGCTTCTCCATGGATCAGCTCGAGGAGATCGCCGCTGCCATGGAAAAGACGGCCGCGGAAGCGGGCGTGAAGATCGTGGCAGGTGACACCAAGGTCGCCGGCAAGGGACAGGTGGACGGCATTTTCATCAACACGACGGGAGTCGGGATCATTCCCGAGGGCGTTCGAACCTCCGGTGCGCTGGCAAAACCCGGCGACGCCGTCATTGTGACCGGCGACATCGGAAGACACGGCTGCACGATCCTTCTTGAGAGAGAGGACTACGGAATCGAGGCAGATGTCACCAGCGACTGCGCGCCCCTTTCCGGTGCGGTACAGGCCGCTCTGGCCGCTGTCCCCGGAATCCACGTCATCCGAGACGCCACGAGAGGCGGCGTCGGAACCGTTCTCTACGAGATCGCGGCGCAGAGCGGCGTCGGCGTGAACCTGGAAGCTGCGGCTATTCCGGTCGATCCGGCGGTAAAGGGCGTCTGCGGACTGCTTGGCCTTGAGCCGCTGTACCTCGCCTGTGAAGGCCGGCTCGTTATGGTCTGCCCCGAGGAGAGTGTAGAGCTTCTACTGGAGACACTACGGGCCTGCAAGTATACCGAGGGCGCGACTATGATCGGCAGGATCACGGATCAGATGCCCGGAAGAGTGACCATGACGACGGAGATCGGGGCACAGACACTGCTTCCCCAGCCCGGAAATGAGCTGCTTCCCAGAATCTGCTGAGATAGTATCGGAGGGACCGGTATGAGCATAGAGACGAGAGTGGCGGTGATCTCGATCATCGTGGAGAACGAGGACGCCGCGCAGAAGATCAATGAGATCCTTCACGAATACCGCGGGTACGTGATCGGCAGAATGGGCATCCCCTACAGGAGCAAGGGCATCAATATCATCAGTGTCGCCGTGGACGCGCCGCAGGAGAAGATCAGCGCCCTGTCGGGCCGGATCGGAAGGCTTCCGGGCACCAGTGCCAAGACGGCCTATTCCAACGTGATCACCAAAACGGAAATCTGATAACGAAGATATAACAACGCAGATATAAAATGCAGATATAGTGACGGAGACAGAATGATCAGAATAGCTTTTTACGGCAAAGGCGGCATCGGGAAATCGACGACCGTTTCAAACTTATCCCGCTACTGGGCGGAGCGCGGCATGTGCGTGCTGCAGATCGGCTGCGATCCCAAGGCGGACTCCACCCTGAGCCTTCGCGGCGGAGCGGCGCTCCCGACTGTCATGGAGATGGTCCGAAGGCGGGAGCCCTTTGCTCTCGAGGACGTGATCTGCGTCCGGGAGACGGAAGGCGGCGGCAGGATCATCTGCGCGGAGGCCGGCGGGCCTACGCCCGGGCAGGGCTGCGCGGGGCGCGGGATCATCACGGCGCTGGAGACCTTGCGGAACAAGGATATTCTGGCAAAATACAGCCCCGACATCATTCTCTATGACGTCCTGGGCGATGTGGTCTGCGGCGGTTTTGCCATGCCCATGCGGGAGGGATTCGCCAACAGAGTCTACGTCCTGACGTCCGGGGAGAACATGGCCATCTACGCGGCCGCCAATATCGGCCTGGCCGTGCAGGGCTTTAAGGAGAGGGGCTACGCGCAGCTGGGCGGCCTGATCCTCAACCGCAGGAATGTAAAGCGTGAGGAGGAGAAGGTTCAGGAGCTGGCAGAGGACCTGCACACGGAGGTGATCGGCACTCTTAAGCGGTCGGAGACGGTGCAGGAGGCGGAAGAGCTGGGCGCCACTGTCATGGAAGCCTTCCCGGATTCTGCCATGGCGGACGCCTACAGGGCTCTCGCGGACAGGATCGCGCGGGACTGCGAAGTTGCGTATCCGGTTCAGGATCCCGCCGCCGGGCAATCTTTTGGCAGTGCAAAAGAGAGCCCCCTTTCGGATCTGTCCGGAAATCCCGCGAGGATTCCCATCGGAGAGGCCTCTTTCCCGGCTCCGTTTACGGCGGGACTGGAGTTCAACGCGCCCGTCCACGAGACCTGGAACATCGTCCACATCGGCATGCTGATGCCGCAGGCCCACCAGATCTACATCTGCTCGGACAACTGCATGCGGGGCGTCGTGATGACGGCGGCGGAGATGAACGCAATAGAGCGCTTTTCCTGCGTTGTTCTAGAAGAAAAGGACATGCAGAGCGGAAATCTGGAAGAGATCACGCTGGAGGGAATCACGGACGTACTGGGCAAGATCCGTCAAAAGCGAGGCGAAGAAGGCCTTCCCAAGGCAGTTCTGGTCTTTCCAGTATGTCTGCACCACTTTATGGGGTGCGACATGGGCTATGTCTACAGGAAACTGGAAAAGAGATTTCCGGGCATCGTCTTCGTGAAATGCTGGATGGATCCCATCATGCAGAAGACCGGCCCTACGCCCGACCAGAAGCTCCGAAAAGCCATGATGGACGTGCTGCCGACCAGTGAAAGCAGAAACGGGCAGACAGCCCTTCTCGGGGACATCTATGCGCTGGATCCGGAGAGTGAACTCATGCAGCTGATCCGGAAAGCGGACGAGAAGTGGGGGACGGTCTCGGAGCCGCTGCAGATCCAGGACTGCGAGTCATTGGAAGAGTACTATAAGCTGTCCGGCAGAGAGGTTATGATCACAAGGAGCCCCTTGTCGGAAGTTTCCATAAGGCAGACGGCGAGGAGACTTGGCGCCGCGCCGCTCTATCTTCCGGCGGCCATAGGTTACGGTCAGATCAGGGAGCTCATGGGAAAAGCGGTGCAGGCTCTTGGGATCACTTTGGAAGAAGCCGGGATCGATCCCGCGGCGGAAGAGAAGGCCTGCGACGACGCGATCCTTCATCTGAAGAGCGTGATCGGGGATACTCCCATCGCGATCGACTATATCTGCGTGCAGCGGCCGCTGGGGCTTGCGAGACTCCTTCTTGAGCGGGGACTGAATGTCAGAGAAGTCTATCTGGATGCGGTGAGCCCTGAGGAGCAGGATGACTTCGAGTGGCTGCAGAAGAGTCACGGCGAAGTGCTCCTGTGCAGCACGATCCACGTCAAAGGGCGCCTTCTCCACGCGCAGGGAATCGACAGGCAGCACAGTGATTATCTGGCTGTGGGGCCCAAGGCGGCCTGGTTCTGCGGGACGCGGCATTTCGTCAACCTGGTGGATTACGGCGGCATGTGGGGCTACAGCGGCATCCGCAAACTGGCGGCGCTCATGGAGGACGCCTTTGTGAACGAAAAGGACACCGAGGACCTGGTGCCCAGAAAAGGACTTGGCTGCGAGAGCATTGTTATGTGAGGACAGCCGGCGCATCGGCTTGCTTTGCGAGCCTTAAAAGCGTGGTGAACAGTATCTGAACAGGAGGGATCTATGCGACAGGCATACCGAATTCTGCCGGTCTATACGGGAGACGTTTCCGGCGTGTGCAGCGCCCTTTACGAACTGGGCGGCATGGTGGTCATGCACGACCCGTCGGGCTGCAATTCCACCTATAACACACACGATGAGATCCGATGGTATGACCGGGACAGCCTGATCTTTCTGTCGGGACTGTGCGAGCCGGACGCGATCATGGGAAATGACGCCAAATTCATCGATGACGTGGTGCGAGCCGCGCAGGAGTTTTCTCCCGCCTTCATAGCGCTGTGCAACTCGCCGATCCCGTATCTGACGGGAACGGATTTCGCGGGGATCTGCCGGATCATTGAACACAGGACCGGAATCCCTTCCTTCTACATTCCGACCAACGGGATGCACGACTATATCAGCGGAGCCGGACTCGCTTTCGAGAAGCTGGCGGAAAAGCTGTTCGGGGAAAGCGAGGCGGAAAGCGCGAAAGCCGGCGGGAAGAAGTCTGGGGATGAGCACAGAGAGATTCGAGTCAATATTTTGGGCATGACGCCTCTGGATTACGCGGCAAAGAGCTGCTGCGGTTCACTCCGGGAGATTCTGGAAGACGGCGGCTGCCGGGTGGTGTCTGTGTGGGCTATGGGAGATACCCTGGAACAGCTGCGGCAGGCAGGCGAAGCGGACGTCAATCTGGTCGTCTCCGCCTCAGGCCTCAAGGCCGCGCGCTATCTGCAGAAGCGCTTCGGAACGCCCTGGGTGGCGGGCGCCCCCGTGGGAAGTGCGGCGAAGGAGCTGCTCGAGAGGCTCCGGCAGGCGGCTGCCGGGGGAGAGAGCGGACCTTTTTACGGACATGTGAGGGAAGAGATGCGGGATATCCCGCAATGTATCGTGATCGGAGAGCCGGTCCTGTCCTGCAGCATCGCGGAGGACTGCGAGGCGAAGGGTATGCGCACGAAAGTGATCGCCGCGAGCGAGGAGAGCGAATCCCTGCTTCGGCCCGGCGATCTTCTCTGCCGGGGAGAAGAGGAAATCGAGAATACCCTGAAGGTGCTGTGCAGGCCCGGAACATTGGTAATTGCGGACCCCATGTACGGCTACGTGCTTCCGGAAGGAGCTGTGCTGGAGGAGGCGCCGCACCTGGCTTTTTCGGGAAGGATCTACCGAAAGAGATTCCGGGATCCGTTCCATGAAGGATTCATAAGGAAAGGAGAGAGCGATGGGACTTAACGCTGTGCCTTCGGGCGAGAGAGTGCATATCGGCTTTTTCGGGAGAAGGAACGCCGGCAAATCCAGCCTCGTCAATGCGGTGACCGGCCAGGAGATCTCTGTGGTCTCCGACGTCCGGGGAACGACCACGGACCCTGTGACCAAGTCCATGGAACTGCTCCCTCTGGGCCCGGTGGTCATCATCGACACGCCCGGATTTGACGACGAAGGAGCCCTGGGCGAAAAGCGGGTGGCGCGGGCCAAAAGAGTAATGAACCGGGCCGATTTGGCCGTCCTCGTGCTGGACGCGCAGACCGGCATGTCGCAGGCGGACATCGAACTCCTGGCGCTGTTTAAAGAGAAACAGATTCCTTATCTCGTCGTCTGCAACAAGGCGGATCTTCTCGCACCGGACGCGCAGTCAGGAACGGATATCCTCTATGTGAGCGCGAAGACCGGACAGGGAATCCATGATCTCAAAGAGAAAATTGCCGCTCTGGGAACGGCCGGCGCCGTTAAGAAATATCTGATCGAGGACCTGATCGAGCCCTCCGAGGTCGTGCTTCTGGTCATACCGATCGACAAAGCGGCACCCAAGGGACGTCTCATTCTTCCTCAGCAGATGATGATCCGGGGGATCCTGGACGCGGACGGCATACCGGTCTGCGTCAAGCAGGACCGCCTGCCGGAAGTCCTGGAAAAGCTGGGCGAAGATGCAAAGCCCGGTCTGGTCATCACGGACAGCCAGGTCTTCTCGGAGGTGGCAAAGGCGGTTCCGGATGGGATCCCGCTCACATCCTTCTCTATTTTGATGGCCAGGTATAAGGGGTTTCTCTCCTGTGCGCTGGAGGGCGTAAAGAAGATCGACGAGCTCAGGGACGGAGATACAGTCCTGATTTCTGAGGGATGCACGCACCACAGGCAGTGCGGTGACATCGGCACGGAGAAGATCCCTAACTGGATCCGGCAAAAGACAGGCGCGGATATCCGGTTTGAGACCTCTTCGGGGACAGGTTTTCCGGAGGACCTGAGCAGGTACGCGCTGGTCATCCACTGCGGGGCCTGCATGCTGGGAGACCGCGAAGTGCGCTACCGCATGAAGTGCGCGCAGGACCAGGGGATTCCCTTTACCAATTACGGAACGGCGATCGCCCACATGAAGGGCATTCTTGAGAGAAGTACGGAAATAGTGCGAGATGAACAGAATTGAGAGAACCAAAGAACTGGTCGGAATCCTGGAAAGGGAACATACGCTTTCGGACGACGCTTTTTACGAGCTCTTGGACATTCTGGAGGAAACCGGCGAGAGCGGCGCGGCGCGGTCCGTGCAGATCCGCGACGCCATCCCGGCTGCCGTGTGCACGCCCGAGGAAGCGGTCCTGTACGCCGCCGCGCGAAAGGTAAGGGAGCAGTATTACGGAAAAGACGTCTATCTGCGCGGGCTCATAGAGTTCACCAACTACTGCAGGAATGACTGTCGGTACTGCGGCATTCGCAGGAGCAACGGCAAAGCGGAGCGCTACAGGCTCAGCGACGAGCAGATCCTGCGCTGCTGCGAGCAAGGGTACGCGCTGGGATTTCGGACCTTTGTCCTGCAGGGCGGCGAAGACATGTACTATACGGACGAGAGGATCTGCAGGGTTGTGAGGGCGATCCGGGAGAAATATCCGGACTGCGCCATAACGCTTTCCATCGGGGAGAAGAGCAGGGAGTCCTATCTGGCTTATAAAGAAGCCGGGGCGGACCGCTATCTTTTGCGGCAGGAGACTTCGAACCCGGATCATTACCGGTATCTTCATCCCGCGGAACTTTCCATCGAGAACAGGAAGCGCTGCCTGCAAGATCTCAAAGAGATCGGCTACCAGGTGGGCTGCGGAATCATGGTGGGGTCCCCCGGGCAGACGAGGGAGCACATTCTGCAGGATCTGCGCTATATGCAGGACTTCGGGCCGCAAATGATCGGAATCGGGCCTTTTATCCCGCATAAGGACACTCCCTTTGCGGACGAGAAACCGGGCAGTCTCTATGACACGCTGCATCTTCTGGCGATCATCCGGCTCATGCTGCCGGGCGTGCTCCTTCCGGCCACCACGGCGCTGGGCACGATCCACCCGGCCGGCAGGGAACTGGGACTTCTGGCGGGCGCCAATGTCATCATGCCCAACATCTCCCCGGGGGATGTCAGGGGCAAATACCTGTTATACGACGGCAAAATATGCACCGACGACGAGGCGGCCGCCTGCGGAAGATGTATTGACCTGCGGATCCGCAAAGCGGGATACATAACTGCGATGAGCCGGGGCGACTGCGCCGGATTCGATACAGCACACGAGTGAAGAAAGGAAGGACGAGAGATGGAATACAGGATCGAACATGACTCCATGGGAGAGATGAGAGTGCCCGCGGACAGCTACTGGGGCGCACAGACGCAGAGAAGCTACCAGAACTTTCAGATCGGGACGGAAAAAATGCCCGTAGAGATCATCCGGGCTTTTGCCGTCTTGAAGAAAGCGGCCGCTATGGCCAACTGCAGACTCGGAAAGCTTGACGAGAAGCGCTGCGACCTGATCGGTCAGGTCTGCGAGGAGATTATGGACGGCGGGCTCAGCGGCCAGTTCCCGCTTGCTGTCTGGCAGACCGGCAGCGGCACTCAGTCCAATATGAATGTCAACGAAGTGATCGCGAACCGCGGCAATGAGATCGCCGGGGAAAAGCTTCTGCATCCCAATGACACCGTAAATATGTCCCAGAGCTCCAACGACACATTCCCCACGGCTATGCACATCGCGGCCGTGACCGCCATCCGGCAGCAGCTGATCCCCGCTCTGGACGCCATGATCGCGGAGATGGGCAGGCTGGAGAAGGAAAACGAGGGGATTGTCAAGAGCGGACGGACTCATCTGCAGGACGCAGTGCCGATCGCTTTCTCCCAGGAGATCAGCGGCTGGAGGTCCATGCTGGAGAAGTGCAGGGAAATGATCCTGGACTCCGAGAAGGGACTCACTGAGCTGGCACTGGGCGGAACGGCTGTCGGAACCGGCCTCAACGCGCCGGCAGGGTTTGCGGAGGAAGCCGCTAAGGCGGTCTCGGAGCTGACCGGTGTGAACTTCCGCACTGAGGAGAACAAATTCCACGCGCTCTCCGCCAAGGACGCTCTCGTCTACTCCCACGGCGCTCTCAAGGCGCTGGCCGCGGACATGATGAAGATCGCCAACGACATAAGATGGCTCTCGAGCGGCCCCAGGTGCGGCCTCGGCGAGATCTTCATTCCGGAGAATGAGCCCGGAAGCTCCATCATGCCCGGCAAGGTCAATCCCACCCAGTGCGAGGCGGTGACCATGGTCGCCGTGCAGGTCATGGGGAACGATGCGGCGGTGGGAATTGCCGCGTCCCAGGGCAATTTTCAGCTCAACGTCTTCATGCCCGTGATCATCTACAATTATCTGCAGTCCGTAAGGCTCCTGGCAGATGCGCTGAACTCTTTCCGTACCAACTGCGTGTGCGGCATCAAGGCAAACCGCGAGAAGATGAACCACAACCTGCACAACTCGCTGATGCTGGTGACGGCGCTCAATCCTTACATCGGATATGAGAACGCGGCGAAGACGGCCAAGCTCGCTCACAAGGAGAACATCTCCCTCAAAGAGGCCTGTGTGAAACTGGGCTTTCTGACGCCGGAGAGATTCGACGAGGTGTTCCATCCCGAGCAGATGGTCTGAAGTTAAATGAATTTTGTTGTCATGGAATCAGAAGTAGGGTAAAATACGCTGGGGTATTTCTTAAGACAAGGAGGAAGATTGTGTCCTGGGAGAGTAAAGTTAAAAAAACAGTTCCTTATACGGCGGGAGAACAGCCGAAGGACAAGAACATCATCAAGCTCAATACCAACGAATGCCCTTATCCGCCGGCACCGGGCGTCACGAAAGCGATCAGGGAACTGGCGGAGAGATCCGACGATCTGCGCCTGTATCCGGACATGAACGCTTCGGCCCTTGTGGACGCACTGGCCGATTTTTACGGAATCAGCAGCGATAAGATCTTTGTGGGAGTCGGTTCGGACGACGTACTGGCCCTCTGCTTTCTGACCTTTTTCACAAACGGAGAGCCGATCCTGTTTCCGGCTGTGACTTACAGCTTTTACCCCGTCTGGGCGGATCTGTACGGTATCAAGTACAAGCAGATCCCGCTCACGAGCAATATGGGCATCGACGAATATGAGTACATGCCCGGTCTCACAAGGTTTAAAAACGGCGGGATCATCTTCCCGAATCCCAACGCGCCCACCGGCGTGGAGGAGCCGCTGAGCAAGATTGAGAAGATCGTGAAGTCAAATCCGGACAGCGTCGTCATCGTGGACGAGGCTTATATCGATTTCGGAGGGACCAGCGCGCTGCCTCTGATCGACAAATACGACAATCTTCTTGTCGTCCAGACTTTCTCCAAGTCCCGCTCCATGGCGGGAATGCGGATCGGTTTCGCGATGGGAAGCGAGAAGCTCATAAGTTACCTGAAGGACGTCAAATTCTCCTTCAATTCTTATACGATGAATCTTCCTTCCATTATGATCGGGAAGGCCGCAGTCGAGGACAGAGACTATTTTGAATCGACCACGGGCAAAATAGTGGCAACCAGAGAAAAGTTCAAGGCACAGCTGCGGGAGATGGGCTTTAAATTCCCGGATTCCAAGGCAAATTTCGTGTTTGCCATGCATCCCGGTTTTTCGGGCGATTATCTCTTCGCGGAGCTGCGAAAGAGAAATATCGTGGTGCGCCACTGGAACGCTCCGGCAATCAGCGAGTTCCTTCGGATCACGATCGGAACTGACGAGCAGATGGACGCCGTCGCGGCTGCGCTCAGAGAGATCACAGCGACAAAATAAAATTATTATACAAGGAGTTATATGGATAGTTTAGCAGCATGGTTTGCTACAACCCTCGGCAAGTATATTTCGGCAAAAGCAGTTGTATTTATTGTTTCACTCATGCCGATCCTGGAGTGCAGAGGCGGACTTGTCGTCGCTTCTCTTCTCGGGGTCGATATCGTGGAGGCGATCCCGATCTGCATCATCGGAAACTTCCTCCCGATTCCCTTTATTCTTCTCTTTATCAAGAAGATCTTTAATTGGCTGGGAAAATTCGAGCCCACGGAAAAGATCGTGACCAAACTCGAGAACAGGGCTCTGAACAAGAGCGACGCTCTTAAGAACGGAGAATTTATCGGGCTCATGCTCTTTGTGGGCATTCCGCTTCCCGGCACCGGCGCCTGGACAGGATCTCTGCTCGCGGCCCTTCTGGACGTCGATTTCAAAAAAGCGCTGGTAGCGGAGTTCCTCGGAATTCTGATCGCGACCGTGATCATGTCCATTCTCTCTTACGGACTCCTGGCAAGGCTGGTCTGAGCGCCGCGTGGTAAAAGACACATGGAGTTGTGAGGATTTGTCAATAATACTGTGACAGAATTACATCTTTGTGATATTTTGACAGAAAGATTTTAATAGAAAAATGTACGAGAGCTATAGAAGTTTTGCTTCCGTTTATGATGAATTTATGGACGGTACGGATTATCAGCTGGTGGCTGACAACATCCAGGATATGATCACGCGCTACGGCGTGTCCAAACCGTCACAGAAAAGAACAGGTGCCTCCGAAGCCAGAGATGTGCTGTTGGCGGCGGAGAAGAACCTCGTGGTGGATCTGGCCTGCGGAACAGGGAAACTGACGGAGATCCTGGCCGACAGGGGCTACGACGTCATGGGGATCGACCTGTCCGAGGAGATGCTGGGCATGGCCCTGGAGCGGAGAGACAAACTGAGGCACAGAACGCTTTACCTGTGCCAGGATATGAGAGAATTCGAACTCTACGGAACGGCGGGGACCTTTATCAGCGTGGGGGACAGCATCAACTACCTCCTCACGGATGAGGACATGGTGAAGCTGTTCACGAGGGTGAATACCTTTCTCTTCCCGCGCGGAATCTTCGTGTTCGATTTCAAGACCCTTCACCTCTACAGGGATGTGATCGGGGACAGGACGATCGCCGAGGATCGGGAAGACTGCTCCTTTATCTGGGACAACTGGTTCGATGTGGAGACCCGCATCAACGAGTACGATCTCTCCCTGTTCATCAAAGAGAACCGGGAGGATGAGAGCGACAATCTTTTCCGCAAATACCAGGAGATTCACAGGCAGCGCGGCTACACGCTGGATGAGATCAGGAGTTTCGCGGAGCGTGCCGGCCTTACCTGGGTGGCGGAGATGGACAGTGAGACGATGGGACCGGTTCGCGAGGACAGTGAGAAGATCCTGTGCGTCGTGAGAGAGAACGGGAAGAAGCTGCCGAGGGGGATCGTATAAATGGTTTGTGTCACGGGGACGTATCTCCTGACACAAAACTCACAGAAAGAGAGAACTTATGATCATCAAATTTACGAAAATGGAAGGATGCGGCAACGACTACGTCTACGTAAACGGCATCTCCCAGAGCATCCCGGCCGAGTCCAAGCCTGAGCTTGTCAGAAAGCTCAGCGACAGGCACTTCGGGATCGGCGGCGACGGCGTGATCTTCATAAATGACTCGCAAATCGCGGACTTCGAGATGGAGATGTACAACGCGGACGGAAGCCGCGGCGAGATGTGCGGAAACGGCATCCGCTGTGTCGGAAAGTTCGTGTACGATAAATGTCTGACGGATCAGACAGAAATCACAGTGGAGAGCTTTGGCAAGATCAAGTATCTGACGCTCTACCCGGAGAACGGCGCTGTGAAGCGCGTGCGGGTCAACATGGGTCCGGCCATACTGGAAGCGGAGCAGGTTCCCGTCCTCTATGACGAAGAGGAGACAAGAGTGCTCACCCTCGAAGACGGCAGCACCATCAAACATGCGGTAGTAGATGCGCCGCTCGAGATCGGCGAGGAGGTGGGGAGAGTGACCTGTGTCTCCATGGGAAATCCCCACGCGGTCCTCTTTGTGGACGATACAGAGAGTCTTCCTCTGGAGCAGATCGGGCCCGCCTATGAGAATCACCGGCGATTCCCCAACAGGATCAACACGGAATTTGTGCAGGTCATCGACCCGGGACATGTGCGCATGAGAGTCTGGGAGAGAGGATCGGGCGAGACCCTGGCCTGCGGCACCGGATGCTGCGCCACCGGCGTCGCCTGCGTCCTGAACGGAAAAACGGATGACAGGATCCTGGTGGACGTCCTGGGCGGTCAGCTCGAGATCGAGTGGGATAAAGAAAACAACAGCGTATGGATGACAGGCCCTGCAAGAACTGTGTTTGAAGGCACAGTCGACACAGAGCTCTGATATATCACAGATAACAGAAAGGCGGTATTACAATGGGAATTTTACAGCAGTGGAGAGATAAAGCTTATGATGAGAGAGCCAATAAGGGCGATCTTCAGAGACTTTGGGCGGATTATTTTGCCAAGGAGAAAGACATCTACGCACAGCTCCTTAAGAATCCGGACGAGGTAGTGACCGGAACAGTCAGCGAGCTCGCGAAAGAATACGGCGTCGACCTCATGACCATGGTCGGTTTCCTCGACGGAATCAATGATTCCCTTAAGGAGCCCAACCCCATCGAGGAGATGGACGAGAACACAGTCGTAAATCTTGGCTTTGACAAGGAACTGCTCTACAAGAACATGGTGGCGGCAGGCGCCGACTGGCTGTACGGGCTGGAGGAGTGGGAGCCCATTTTCGACGAGGAGAAGAGAAAGGAACTCTACAAGGAGCAGAAGGAGAGCGGCACGGTGAGAAAGCCCGCCAAGATCTATCCCAACGATCCCTGCCCTTGCGGATCCGGCAAAAAATACAAGAAGTGCCACGGCAGAAATCGCTGAGAGAATCGAAGCGACATAAATACGAAAAAGAACGAGCGAGAGGACTGAATCCTCCCGCTCGTTTTCCTTTTTGAACTGCAATAAATAAAGAGATTTCTCAGCAGCAGAAAAACCTTCCGCCGCAGCAGAGATTGAGAAACGCGTTGAGCAGGCAGAGCCGTAGGCACCAGCCACTGGAATCGTAAGGCTGTACGTATCCCGTCTGCCTCTGCTGATAGCGATTGCTTCCGCGGCTCAGCTGCGTGACCAGGTTCTGGTAGGAGTAGTTGTTCGGCTCCATGCTGGCCGCCGTCTGGGCGTGCTCAAGGGCCTGCGCGTGATTTCCGAGCCCGGCGTTGGCGATCGCGCTGTAATAGTACCAGAGCGCACTGTGATCCTGTACGTTGCTGAGCACGTTGAGGGCTTCATTGTAGCGCCTGTTGTTGATATAGCTGGCGGCCGCGTTCATATATCTCACGTAGTCGCTGCTCATGTTCTGGTTGTAATTCTGATGATACTGGCCGCCGTAAGCGCCCGCGAAGAAATCGTTGAAGAAATCTTCCCAGTTCGTGTAGAACTGGCCGCCCTGGCCTGAATAGCTGCCGCCGGAGTAAGTGCTGGAGGCAGGTCCCTGTCCCGAACCGGCAGCGCTGCCGGAAGTGGAATAAGGATGCTGCCGCTCGTAAATGATCTGCTGATAAGCTTCCTGTACCAGCTTGAACATCTCCTCGGCTTTCTCTTTGTTGGGATTATTGATATTGGCATCCGGGTGATACTTCTTGCTCAGAGTGCGGTATGCCTTCTTGATCTCTTCCTCTGTAGCATTTCTCTCAATGCCGAGTACTTTATACGGATCACTCATTCTGCGACGTCCTTTCCGCGAAGGCTCCCGCCTCCGTTCGTTTTCTGTGCTTTTCTTCGAACTTACACCATATTCCAGAATACAGTATATTTCGAAGGATATCAACATTTTCTACGATCGGCAGCGTCTCAAAAGCGGCCGTGCAGTCGGAGAGCGCCATTGTGAGAATGCCGCGCACATATTCATCGAACCCGGGCCTGTCCTTCATGGGAAGGAGCGGATTGAAGCTCCCTGCGCGCTCATCCTTCTCCAGGTCGTCGTAGGCGTCCAAAATATAGATAAAGCGACCCAGTTCGAAACCGACTCTGCGAAGAGCAGGGCTCCAGGTATCCTTTTTGCAGTCAAAGACTTCTGACAACAGTTCCCCGAAGATATTGGCCGCCCTGTCCAGGACGCCGGCAGGCGTCAGGTTTGTGTCCCCGGCCTTCTTTTCCAGCTCGTGCAGGGCGTCCAGCCTGTCGCGGATCACAGACGCCTTCTCGGGATAGAGGGCCGCCGCCTTTTCGCAGCCGCTTTTTAAAGCTGCGGCGTACAATCTTTTGCTCCTCGACTTCTCATCATTCCAGTCGTCCAGACAGGAATAATAGGAGAGGATGATGCCCATGTCGGCGGCGTAGCGAGTGTACTCGTTCTGACTCGTGGCGTGTTTTTCGAAAGGGTGCACGACACATCGAACAGTGCGCCTGACTTCCTGCGGCTCATAGAGGCCGGTCAGAAGAAGGGAGAGAAAGACCGTGTCATAACTGAGCGTGAGCCTTCCCGTCTGTCCGTAGTGGTCCTTCAGGTCCATACACATCCCGCAGTAATAAGAGCGGTAGAGGTTGAACTCGCGGATCTTCAGTTCCTGTTCATTGACGACGACATAACCGAACATAATAGAAAAGCTCCTTTTAAGATCAAATATCGGATGGAATCCAATAGTAGTATAACATAAGAAAACGGCCGGAGGACCGGCCGCTTTTTTCAGCTCTTTTTGTGAAATTCGTATCCGCACCTCGGACACCGCACCATGATATGGCCTTTTCCCCGCGGAATGCGGATCTTCTGGTTGCATCGGGCGCATTTGTATATATGATAGTCCTTTAACTGGGACATATTGCTCCCGAAGCTTGAGAAGCGGCCCATCAGTTTGTCGCGCAGCTGCAGGAATTTCTGGTTTTCTTCATATCGCCTGGGAATGTCTCTGGAGAACATTCTCCAATAGAGGATCACGAGGACCACAAGAGTGATCAGCCCGGAAAATGGGATCCGTATAAACATCCCGACTACAATGAAGGCGAGAAGGAAAAAGGAGAGGAAGCGGGAAAGACTGTCCACTCCGTATCTGCCCTGCATGAATCTGGAAAAACGATACTTTAAATTCTCGATCATAGATGTAATCACATTCCTTTGTAATCTTTTTTAGCCCAAAAAGTATCCCATTCGTAATTCATTGTAGTGTATAGAATGGTGATTTCAAGAAATAAAAGGAAAAAAGTGTATAAAAAAACAATAAACGGAATTTAGAGGTCATTTTTCTTTCTCACGGGATCAGAAGATGAGCCCGGTGAGAAAAACGGTCGCGCAGCAGGAGATGGCGACAAAGAAAAGATCGCCTTTAAACCACGCGGCCAGAAGGCCTACGATCAGCGCCGCAAGGCCCGACCATATATTGTCGGTAGCGGTGACGATCGCCGGGAAAGTCATGACGGCGAGGGTCACATAAGGGACATAATACAGAAAAGAGCGGATAAACGGGCTGGTGATCTCTCTTCGGAAGACCAGAAAAGGGAGCATCCTGATGCAGTATACAGTGAGACACATGACCAGGAGTGCGAAATAGACGTAATTGCTGTTCATGCTTCCCTCCTTTCTTCACTTTCTTCAATGGGATGGATCACCGCGGCAGCGCCCGCGATCACAAGCGTGAGGATGATGACCTTGAAACCGCCGGAAATCTCTCTGAGCACGGGAAGCACGGAGAAGAGTCCGCTGGCCGTCATGGAGACCACCACAAGACCGAGGATAAAACGGTTTTGCCTGGCGGGCGGAATGATGATGGCCAGGAACATGCCGTAAAGGGATACGCTCAGCGCGTTGACCGCCCAGCCGGGCATGATGTTGCCTAAAAGAACGCCGAGCACGGTGCCGGTCGTCCAGCCGGCGACAGAGACGATCGTCATCCCGTAGGTATATTTTGGCTCCAGATACCCCTTGACAGCCGAGGAGAGGCCGAAGATCTCATCCGTGATACAGTAGGGGAGGAGAAACCTGTGGTAAAAAGGAAGATCCGGGCTGAGCTTTTGTGAGAGCGAGCAGCTCATCAGGAAATAGCGCATGTTGACGACGATACAGGTGGTGATCATCTCAAATACGCCGGCGTGGGAGGCGATCAGACCGATCGCGGCGAACTCGCCCGCCGATGCGACCATTCCCGCAGACATCAGACCTGCCTGCAGCGCGGTCATGCCGATTCCTCTTGCTGTGATGCCGAGCGCAAAGGAAACGGCAAAATATCCCATGCAGATCGGGATTCCGTCGCGGAGTCCGCGCACAAACCAGGGAAGCTGACGCGCCCCGGCCGTGATTTCTTGTGTTTTTTCAGAAGTTTGAGTCATAATTTCCAATACTTTTATGGTACAATGGTTTACGTTGCAAATATGAATTATACCATCAACAGATGGAATGTGCACCGCAGAATGGACAGAATCTATACTGAATTATTTTCAGTTAACTGCCCTGCAAAAGTAAAGGAGGAGATCATGCTGCCTTCAGATCCCGATATGCTCGCAAGTTTTCTTAATATGAAGCTGAGAGACCAGTACGCGTCGCTGGACGCCCTCTGCGATGACCTCGAACTTAATAAAGAGGAGATCGTCGCCAAACTCAAAGAGGCCGATTACGACTATATACCGGCGCGAAACCAGTTCCTCTGAAGCCGGAATTGACAAAAGACAGACACCTATATATATTTGTTCATAATATGTAATCATTCAGCGCCCTTCTTTAAAGGAGCGGCTCTGACAAAAGATAAAGGACCAAGGAGACTACAAAAATGCGAAAGATGCTCGCCAAGACTTATGATCCTCAGGGAATTGAGGACCGGATCTATAAAAACTGGGAGGAAAAGAAGTACTTCCACGCCGAGGTGGATCACAGCAAGACGCCCTTCACGATCGTGATCCCTCCGCCGAATATCACAGGTCAGCTTCACATGGGCCACGCCCTGGACAATACCATGCAGGATATCCTGATCCGCTGGAAGCGCATGCAGGGCTACAACGCCCTCTGGCAGCCCGGAACGGATCACGCTTCCATCGCGACGGAAGTCAAGATCATCAACAACCTCAAGGAGCAGGGCATCAGCAAGCAGGACCTGGGCCGCGAGAAATTCCTCGAGTACTGCTGGGACTGGCGCAAGGAGTACGGCGGCAGGATCGTCAACCAGCTCAAGAAGCTGGGCTCTTCCTGCGACTGGGACCGCGAGCGCTTCACAATGGATGAAGGCTGCAACAAAGCCGTCACGGAAGTCTTTGTCAAAATGCATGAGAAAGGGTGGATCTACAAGGGAAGCAGGATCATCAACTGGTGCCCTGTGTGCAACACCTCTATTTCCGACGCGGAAGTGCAGTACGAGGAGCAGGCCGGCCACTTCTGGCATATCAAGTATCCCCTGATCGAGGAGGACGGACAGATCTCCAAGACCACGTTCCTTGAGTTTGCCACCACCCGTCCCGAGACCATGCTCGGTGATACGGCCGTCGCCGTTCATCCCGAAGATGACCGCTATAAAGATCTGATCGGCCGCTATGTGTGGCTTCCTTTCGTGGACAGAAAGATCCCGATCGTCGCCGACGAGTACGTCGACAGGGAATTCGGTACCGGCGTCGTCAAGATCACGCCCGCCCACGACCCCAACGACTTCGAGGTCGGAAAGCGCCACAACCTGCCCGAGATCAACATCATGAACGACAACGCCACCATCAACGAGAACGGCGGCAAGTTCTGCGGCATGGACAGATATGAGGCGAGAGCGCAGATCGTCAAGGAGCTTGACGAGATGGGACTTCTTGTCCGCATCGAAGATTACAGCCACAATGTCGGCACGCATGACAGATGCGGCACGACCGTCGAGCCTTTGATCAAGCAGCAGTGGTTCGTCAAGATGGACGAGCTCATTAAGCCCGCCGTCAAGGGCGTCAAAGAGGGCGACATCCAGCTGATCCCCAAGCGCATGGAGAAGACCTACTTCAACTGGACGGACAACATCCGCGACTGGTGCATCAGCCGTCAGCTCTGGTGGGGCCACAGAATCCCCGCTTATTACTGCGATCAGTGCGGCGAGATCGTCGTCGCCAAAGAAGAGCCGACCGTCTGCCCTAAGTGCGGCTGCACGCATTTCACCCAGGATCCCGACACACTGGACACCTGGTTCTCCAGCGCCCTGTGGCCTTTCAGCACACTGGGCTGGCCCGAGCAGACAGAAGACCTCAAATATTTCTATCCCACCGACGTCCTGGTCACCGGCTATGACATCATTTTCTTCTGGGTCATCCGAATGATCTTCTCGGGTTACGAGCAGATGGGAGAGAGACCTTTTAAGAGCGTTCTTTTCCACGGCCTTGTCAGGGATTCCCAGGGGCGCAAGATGTCCAAGTCCCTCGGAAACGGCATTGATCCTCTGCAGATCATTGCGGATTACGGCGCGGACGCGCTGCGCATGACGCTGATCACCGGCAACGCGCCCGGCAACGATATGCGCTTCTACGACGAGAGAGTCATCGCCAACAGAAACTTCGCCAACAAGATCTGGAACGCGTCCAGATTTATCATGATGAACCTTCCCGAGGAAGGTTCGCCCGAGGAAGCGGCTCTTGAGGCCCTCATCGACGCGGACAAGGTACCTGCGGGAATCTGCGCGGAGGACAAATGGATCCTGTCCCGCATGGACGAGACCGTCGCCGCCGTCACGGACAACATGAACAAATTCGAGCTGGGCATCGCGGTCCAGAAGGTCTACGACTTTATGTGGGACGAGTTCTGCGACTGGTACATCGAGATGGTCAAGCCCAGGCTCTACAAGACGGATGACACGCAGAGCAAGCTCGCTGCTCTTTGGACTCTTCAGAAAGTCCTGATCACCGGCCTCAAGCTCCTGCATCCTTATATGCCTTTCATCACGGAGGAGATCTTCACCACCGTTCAGAGCAAGGAAGAGTCCATCATGATCTCTTCCTGGCCGCTGCCGCGCGAGGACTTCCGGTTCCCTCACGAGGAAGAGGCAATCGAGAATATCAAGAACGCCGTCCGCGCTGTCCGCGCCGTCAGAAATGAGAGGCAGGTCGCGCCTTCGAGAAAGGCCAAGATCTACGTCGTCTCCGACAAGGACGAAGTGCTCGCCATGTTCGCCGAGAACAAGATGTTCTTCGAGACGCTGGCCAGCGCATCCGACACAGTCCTGTGCAAGGACAAGGCGGAAGTTCCGGACGGAGCGCTCAGCATGATCCTTCCTTTCGCGGCCCTCTACCTTCCTCTTGCGGACCTCATGGATGTAGCCGCCGAGATCGCGAGACTTGAAAAGGAAGAGAAGAGACTGCAGGGCGAGCTCAAGAGGAGCGCGGGAATGCTCAGCAATGAGAAATTCCTCGCC
The DNA here is from genome assembly GCA_002395235.1 of Lachnospiraceae bacterium UBA4260. Lineage (GTDB taxonomy): Bacteria > Bacillota > Clostridia > Lachnospirales > Lachnospiraceae > CAG-791. The sequence goes on from DGWK01000001.1 coordinate 115,418, forward strand.
AAGGCTCCCGCCGCCAAGATCGAAGCTGAAAAAGAGAAGCAGAAAGCTTATGAAGAGCAGATGAAGCGCGTCAGAGAGGAACTTGAGAATCTAAAGAAGCTCTGATAGAAGCTCTGATACGACTTTACATAGACTTTTTTCATGATTTTCCGACCGTGCAGACGACAGCTGCCGATCTGAATACAGGGGCGCGGTTTAAGACCGCGCCCTTAATCATATGACCATATCACCGGAAAGGAAGCAGATACGGGATGAACACCAAAGAGCGCGCGCAGAAAATGAAGGAAGCCGTCGAATATCTGGATTCGACTCCATTTTTCGCCAAAAAGAGCAGTCCGGAAAATGTCAAAAGATACCTTGACCTGTTCGGACATCCCGAGCGCGGCATGAAGATCATCCATGTGGCCGGCACCAACGGAAAGGGGAGCGTGTGCGCGAGGATCGCCTCCTGCCTGAGGGAAGCGGGCTTTAGCGTCGGGCTTTTCATTTCTCCCCATCTTTCCGTAATAAGGGAGAGAATGTCCATCGACGGGAAAATGATCTCCGAGGAGGAGTTTCTCGGCTATTTCGATACAGTAAAGGAGGCGTGCAACCGGAGCGGTCCGGATGCGCTGCCGCACCTTCTCTATTTTGAAATGCTCTTTATGATGGCCATGCTGTGGTTCCGCGACCAGAAGCCGGACTATCTGGTCCTGGAGACCGGACTGGGAGGGCGGCTTGACGCCACAAATTCCGTTGAAGAAAAGGCCGTCACGGTGATCACAAGGATCGGGATCGACCACACGGCTTACTTGGGAGATACGATCTCACAGATCGCAGGGGAAAAGGCGGGAATACTCAGAAAAGGCTGCCCCGCAGTGTATCTGACAGAGCCGCAGCAGGCCTGTGAAGTGATCAGGGAGACGGCTGCGCGGGTCGGCGCGCCCGCCTTCGAACTGTCCCGGGAGGCCTGGAGGATCAACAGGGCGGACGAGAACGGCATTGATTTTTTACTGGACAGTCGGTATGATAAAAATCTGCGGATCAATATTTCGGACAGAGCGCTCTATCAGTGCGAGAACACGGCGTTGGCCGTGACCACATGCGGGATCCTGCTCCGGAAAATCGGCAGGTATGACCCCGAAATGATCATAAGAGGGGTGGAAAAGGCTTCCTGGCCGGGTCGGATGGAAGAGATCCTTCCCAGGGTCTGGATCGACGGCGCGCATAATCCGGACGGCATAAGAGCTTTCCTGGAGAGCGTTAAGATGATCACCGATACCGAGCGCCAAAAGGGCAAAGTGGGCCGCGTTTTCTTACTCTTTTCCTGCGTAAAGGACAAGAGCTATCGGGAGGAGCTGGGAATGATCAGCCGCTCCGGCCTGTTTACCGATATCGCGGCGGTGCCCATGGAAGGGAGCCGCGCGCTGGACGCCGAAACGCTCCGCGCGTGTGTCAGCGAGAATATGAATCAGGATTCTGCCGGTGTCAGGGTCCATGAGACCGCGTCTGTGAGAGACGCGGCTGAAACATTTATTATGCGCAGGGACAAGGATGACCTCGTCTTTGCGGCGGGCTCTCTGTACCTGATCGGGGAGATGAGAGACCTGCTTACGGAATAACGCGCAGGCTCCCGCGGTGAGCCTGAAGCTAAGGGATAACTAAATGGTATTATTCAACAGCCTGACTTTTCTATTCAGGTTTTTTCCTGTTTTTTTAATCGTGTATTTTATTACGCCCGCGAGGTTCAGGGAAGTGGTCCTGTTTTTCGGGAGCATTATTTTCTATGCCATGGGAGCGGGGCGTATGGCCATCCTTCTCACAGCGCTCACGATCGTCAATTATATATTGGGACAGATGGTGTTCTCTGCCGATAAGGGAGGCGCAAAGGCAAGCAACAAAAGGGCCTTTTATCTGGCGATCTTAATCGACGCCGGATCGCTCATCCTCTTTAAAGTGTTGTCGGGGCTGTCCCGCGGGTTTATGCTGCCTTTGGGATTCAGCTTCTATCTGTTCAAGATGATCTCCTATCAGGCGGATCTCTTCCGGGGAGAGATCACAAGGCGTCCGGACATCATGGACACGGTGGTCTATTTTACCATGTTCCCGCAGGTGACCCAGGGTCCTATCATGCGGTGGAACAACGTCGGATTTGAGAAGCGGGAGAGAACGGTCACCCCAAAGGCCTTCAGCGACGGCCTCTTCTTCTTTGTCCTGGGACTTGGAATGAAGGTTCTTTTGGCCGACCCTCTGAGCACTCTCTGGAATGAGATCGAGAAGATCGGCTTTGAGAGCATCTCGACGCCCCTGGCCTGGATGGGCGCGGTGGGCTATTCACTGCGCCTCTATATGGATTTCTGGGGGTATTCCCTCATGGCGGCCGGCATCGGGCTGATGCTGGGCTTTCACTTTGTCGTAAACTTCTTACATCCCTACTGGGCCTGCGGCATAGCGGATTTCTACCGCCGCTGGCACGCGACGCTGGGCGCCTGGTTCCGGGATTACGTCTATATCCCGCTGGGAGGAAACAGAAAAGGAAAACTGCGGACGATCTTCAATCTTCTCGTCGTCTGGCTCCTGACAGGTCTCTGGCACGGAATCACTCCCAATTTTGTCCTGTGGGGATTCGTACTGTTTCTTCTGATCATCTGGGAGAAATTTGTTGTCGGCGGACTGATCAGCGCCTTTCCTCTGCTGGGTCACCTCCATGTCTGGTTCTTCATACCGCTGACCTGGGTGATCTTCGCGATCCCGAACCTGAAAGATCTGCGGATCTATTTCGAGAGGCTGTTTCCGTTTTTCGGAAGCGGGATCAACGTCAACACCGGGGACTTTATGAAACAGATCATGATCTACTGGCCGCTCCTCCTTGTCAGTCTGCTTTTGTGCACGCCGCACTGGTACAGGCTGATCGTCAAGAACAGGACGCGGATGCCGGTGATCCTTATTCTGACCGCGGTATTCTGGATCTGCGTCTACAGGATCGTGATCTCCGAAAGCAACCCCTTTATGTATTTCAGCTTTTGATCCGGCGGGCGAAAGGCCTATTGATTAGCCGGGATATTTGGAGGAAATTCTTTGAGATTTCTGCACTTGTTATGGAAAAAATATACGCTTCTGTGTATTTTGACGCTCACAGGGCTTCCGCTGACCATCCTGGGATGGACGGGCAGAAACGGGCTCTACAAAGATCTGGCGCTTACGCCGCTCACCCAGCCGGGACTGACGCTGGTGATGGAGGGCATCCATGAGGGCATCTATCCCTGGGGGGATCTGTTTGAGCGCGGGAAGAAGGAAGATGCTTCGCAGGAAGCCTCTACGGAAGAAGGCGCGGCCCTGATCGCGGCGGAAGCCGTTTCGGATGAGGCCGTGACCGCCGGCACAGCGTCGACTGCCGGCTCCGGTACGGCGTCAGGCGCCGCCTCCGGCACCGGGGCAACAACCGCCTCCGGCGCGGCGGAAGGCACCACGGCGGGCGCAGCCGCCGGCGCATCGTCTGCCGAGGCGTCATCAGCCGGAAGCACCATACAGTATACGGAGGCGGAGGACTCCGAAGTAAAAGAAGTGAAGACCATTCCGGAAGGCGCGATCACCGGCGATCCGAACACGATCCCGGAAGGCGTCTGCAATCCGGTCATGCAGGCCGAGGATTACGATGTAGTCAATGTGGCTTTCCTGTCGCCGGACGACACGGAGTACAATACGGACACGGAAGGAATCTTTGCCAAAAACGGCATCTATTTCCGACTTCAGGAAGTGGATCCGACTTATTTCGCCGACGCTCTCTTCATCGGCGACTCCAGAACGGTAGGACTGTGCGAATACGGAAGTTTTAAGGAAAATGCCGCGTTCCTGGCCAAGGAATCCATCAACGTCTACAACGTTCAGGACAAGCAGCTGTGGTTTACCGACCACGACGGCGAAGGATGGGATTACACGGTGGAGGACGCCCTGGACTACGAGCAGTACGGCAAAATATATGTGGCCCTCGGCGTCAACGAACTGGGCATCGGCAATAGTTATATGTTCTATGAGAAATACAGGGAGCTCCTTGAGCTGATCCGCGAGCGGCAGCCGAACGCCCTGATCTATATCCAGGGCATCATGCATGTATCCGAGGAGAAGAGCAGTTCGGACAGCTGCAGGAACAACACTGTCATATGTCAGAGAAACTACGCCATCAGCACGCTGGCGAACGGCAGGGATATCTTTTATATCGACATGAACCCGTATGTCTGCGATGCGAACGGAGACCTGATCGAGGATCTGTCCGGTGACGGCATCCATCTCAAGGCTTCCGCCTACGAGAGATGGGACAGGTCGCTTCTGGAGAACGCAGCAGTCGTCGGAGAGTGATCCGCAAAGTGAGCGATTCAGGCGTCGGAAAGCGCCCCGCGCGGGGCGCGCCGAAGAAGGAGAAAAGACTTCTCATAAATAAGAGGACAAGGTAAAATGAGAGAGATGGAATTCAAGATGGAGAGGGAAGGCCTTCTGAAGGCCGGAGACCGGGTGACGATCGTGGAAGGCGTACTGCCCAGCAACTACTATTACACGATCCATCCTTCTCTTGCCATGAGCGGCAATTATCCTTTTAACCAGCGCCTTCTTTCCAGGGAAGGAACAGTGGAAGCCATTGAGGAAAACGAGCGCGGCTTCTATGTAAAAGTCGTCTTCGATGAATGACGGAGCGGGAGGGTAGATTTGAAAAAGAAAATCGTTCTTTTACTAATAATATGTCTGGCCATATCTGTTCTGAGCGGCTGCAGCCCCAAGAATACCGAGACTATGGAGAAAGCCAGGCAGGCACTCGATGAAGGAGATTATGAGAACGCGGCGGCCTATTACGGCGCGGCAATCGAGGAAGGCTCGCAGCTTCAGGCCTGCTACCGCGGCCTTGGCATCGCCCTTATGGGAAAGATGGAATATGCCAGCGCGGAGGAGGCTTTTAACAAGGCACTGGACTCCGCCACCTTTATCGAGCGCAAGCTCTATCACGACGGGATGGAAGACGACATCAGGAAATATCTGGCAAGCTGTTACATTAAAAGCGGGCAGCCGCAGCAGGCGATCCTGATCTACAACGCCCTGATCGACAAGAACGACGAAGACAAATATCTCTATGTGGCAAGGGGAACGGCCAAGGCAGCCGCGGCAGACCTGGAAGGCGCCAAGGCGGATTTTGACAAAGCGATCAACATGGACAGGGGCAATTATGAACTCATCCTCGAGATCGCGCAGATCATGTCGCAGTACGGCGCCAAGAACGTCGGGGAAGGATATCTGGCCGGCGCCGGAAATGTCGAGGGCATGGATCCGATCCTGAAGGGAAAGATCCTGTATTTTCTCGAGGATTATAAAGGGGCTCTGGACCTCCTCACTCAGTTTGCCGGGAGCGATGAGGCGGCGGCTCTGATCGTATGCAGGTGCCATATAGCGCTTGGCGACACACAGGCGGCCAAGGAAGTGATCGACAGCTTCGGCTCCAAGGCTGATTCTTCGCCGGTTCTGCTGGGCCTTCTGGGTTCGATCCTCATGAAGCAGAATAAGTACAGCGAAGCAGCAGAGGTCTATGAGAGGGCTGTTACGGCCGCCAAGGGGACCTCGGACATGCAGAACACACTTTACAACCGGATCGTCGCCTACGAATACGCGGGCGAATTTGAAAAGGCCCGCGATCTTCTCACCGAGTATCTCAAGCAGTACTCCGGAGACGAGGAAGCCAAGAGGGAAATGAAGTTTTTGAAAACAAGATGATCAAATGAGATGAGAAAATAAGATAAGAAATGATGCACGCCGTGCACCGTTATGCTATACTTTGTCTGCAAGTTGCGGGATTATATTATGCAATACAGAAAGGTGATTATTAAATGATTCAGAGACTTATAGAGGGCATTGTCCGCAAGGACGCACCTGTCGTTGTCGGGCTCGATCCCAACCTGTCCTTCATCCCGAAGTTTATCTCAGAGAAGGCCGAAGAGACAGTCGGTGGGGATATACCTTCTTACTGCGAGAAGGAAGACGCAGTCGCGGCGGAGGCCGTATGGCAGTTCAACAAGGCGATCACGGACGCGGTGTGCGATATCGTGCCGGCAGTAAAGCCGCAGGCAGCCATGTATGAGCAGTTCGGGATCCCCGGGATGATCGCATATCGGAAGACCGTGGAATACTGCAAGTCGAAGGGGCTGATCGTCATCGGCGATGTCAAGAGAGGGGATATCGGTTCCACCTCCGAGGCATATGCGAGAGGACATCTGGCAGGGCACGCTTTTGACGTCGACTTCGCGACCGTCAATCCCTATCTGGGATCAGACGGCGTACTTCCTTTCGTAAAGGTCTGCAAGGAGTTTGACAAGGGAATCTTCGTTCTGGTCAAGACCTCCAATCCTTCCAGCGGTGAATTTCAGGATGTGCTGACCGGTGACGGACGGGCTGTCTACGAGCTGGTAGGAACCAAGGTAAGAGAATGGGGTTCCGAGTGCATGGAAGGGGCCTACAGCAACGTGGGTGCCGTCGTCGGCGCCACGTATCCCGAACAGGCCGCGATCCTGCGAAAACTGATGCCGCACACCTTCATCCTGGCACCCGGATACGGCGCACAGGGAGCTACGGCGGCGGACCTGAGCGGTTTCTTCGACTCCGACGGACTGGGCGCGATCGTCAATTCTTCCAGAGGTATCATTGCCGCCTACAAGAAGGACGCGTACAGTAAATACGGAGAAGAGGGATTTGCCGACGCAGCGAGAGCTGCCGCGCTCGACATGATCGCGGACCTGCGGGGAGCGATCCACGGCGCCAGAACAAATTGGAATATCGGCCGCTGACGGTCTACAGCAGATAGGGGGAAACCAGTTATGGAAGAGTACAAGAAGAATTTTATTAACTTTATGGTGGATTCACAGGTCCTCAAATTCGGAGAGTTCACACTTAAGAGCGGAAGAAAATCTCCTTTCTTCATGAACGCCGGCGCCTACAAGACCGGCTCACAGCTGATCAAGCTCGGCGAGTACTACGCCAGGGCGATCAACGACAAATACGGTCTCGATTTCGACGTCCTCTTCGGACCTTCCTATAAAGGAATCCCGCTGGCTGTAGCGACCGTCATGGCGATCAGCAAGCTCTACGGGCGCGATATCAAATACTGCGCGAACCGCAAGGAGATCAAGGATCACGGCGACAAGGGCGCGCTTCTCGGGACCCGCCTCCGCGACGAGGACAGGGTCATGATCATTGAAGACGTGACGACTTCCGGCGCTTCCATCGCGGAGACCGTTCCGATTATCCGTGCACAGGCGGACGTCGATATCGTCGGTCTCATCGTTTCTCTCGACAGAAGGGAAGTCGGTCCCAAGGGAACGGTGAGCGCACTCGAGGAGATCAGGGAAGATTACGGATTCCCCGCCAGCGCGATCGTCACTATGGACGAGGTAATGGAATATCTGTATAACAGACCCATCGACGGCAAGGTGCTGATCGATAAGAAGATCAAGAAAGAGCTCGACAAGTATTATGCCGAGTACGGAGTTAAAAAGGCATAAAGGTTAACCGGCGGCTCCGCTGTCCCTGGTGGGACGGCAGAGCCCGCTTTTTTCTTCGAAAGAACAGTGCGCCTTTACTGTTTTGCGCTGCCTGTTCCTATAACAAATTACCGGTTATGGAAAGTGATAAAAATATGATCGATCTCAGATACGAACTGGCCATGGAACGCCTGCGCGGCATAGCCGGCGAAAATATAGTGGAACCGTCCTTCGTCCCCTATTTCGAAGAGGGAGCAAAGTGGTTCCTCCTGATCGCGGAGGAGGAGGCCTTTTTGCAGTCTGACGCGCCGGGCGCGGCGGACGTCTCTGCCCTTGAGAAGAGGAATGAGAGACTCTACGAAGAGATCCTGCCGGGCAGATATGAGACAAGCTGGGCCAATCCGGCTTATGCGGCCGAAAAGCTCGGAAGCGGGATGGGCCCGCTCCTTGCCGCGCTGCGCTATGAAATGCGATGTGTGATCCCCTTCGTCTACAGGCTCATGAGGGAGCGCGTGCTGATCCGCATGGAGCTCTTCCTGGAAGTGTACTCGACCTTTGCGACCGCTTTTCGCGAGAGCGGGACGGTCCCTCCCTGTGATCATATCCGAGGCATCCTGTATCAGTACCTGGCCGATTACGCGGAAGATGAGATGTACTGGTATCTGAGGGACAAACTTGTGGAAGGAAGCCCGAGGATCATCCAACGCGCGCAGCGAAAAAAAGGCGATCTCAGAGAGCTTTATCTCACAGGCGAGTATGTCACGCGCGACGAGGTCATGAGCGCGCAGCACATCGATGAGCTGCCGGAAGAGACGATCGCTCTGATCGCCGGGACGATCACGGAAGGATACAGAAGAGGTTTTGTGAACGGCGGCAAGAATCTTGCCTCCAAGAAGAACGTGGCGGTGATCTTCCATCTGGGCTTTGAGAGGATCTACAGGGCCTGTGTGAAGGGATTTGCCTCCTTTGGCCTCAAGCCCATACTGTCCGCTGAAGTTCCGACCCTGTTCCACGCCTTCCGCCAGGGAGAGATGGGATACAGCGGCGCCAACCCGAATCCGCAGTACTATTTTGACCACCGCGAGGACGAAGCGCTCTTTCTTGACGAGGCGCTGCGCGCAAGAAAGCTTGAAGGCCTCACAAACGCCTACCGAAGGCTCCGGGAAGAGACTGTTGTCTACGCAGGCCCCGCAGTAATCGAGACGTTCGGGAGCAGGCCTTTTGCGCCTGTGTACACGGCGGCAGCGCCGCGCCTGAATGAGGCGCAGCAGAAGCTCAGCGCGGAGTATTCGATCAAAGCGGCAGATCTGTACAGTGAGGCCGTAGTCGCCAAGGACAGAAGCTTTACGATCATCGATTTCCCGCTGCCTTCGATCGCGGACAGTGAAGGCGAGTACCGCGAGATCTTCGACGCCGTGATCCGGATCAACACACTCGACAACGCGCTCTATGAAGAGGTGCAGGCCAGGATGATCGACGTCCTGGGGACGGCCTGCCGCGTGGAAGTGCGCGGCCGAGGCGCAAACCGGACACAGCTCACCGTGAAGCTCCTCGAGCCCGAAGATCCTTCTTCACAGGCCAACTTCGAGAACTGCACGGCAGACGTCAACATTCCGGTCGGAGAGGTGTTCACGACGCCTGTCCTGGAGGGAACGAGCGGCATTCTTCATGTCAGCGGCGTCTATTTAAACGGCCTTTTCTTCAGGGATCTGGAGATCCTCTTCGAGGAGGGGCGAGTTGCCGGCTACAGCTGCCGCAATTTCGACAGCGATGAGGAAAACAAGGCCTATATCAGGAACAATATCCTGCACAATCAGGAGCGCCTTCCCATGGGCGAGTGCGCCATAGGGACCAATACGACCGCTTACGCGGCTGCGGCAAAATATGGAATTGGCGACCGTCTCCCGATCCTGATCGCGGAGAAGACGGGACCGCACTTCGCAGTAGGAGATACCTGCTACTCATGGGACGAAGAAAACCGCGTCTTCAATCCGGACGGAAAAGAGATCATTGCCAAGGATAATTCCGTCTCCATCCTCAGGAAAACCGACCCCGGCAAGGCCTATTTCGGCTGTCACACGGACATCACGATCCCCTATGAAGAACTGGGAGAACTGACGGCTGTCAGAGCAGACGGAGAGAGGATCGAGATCCTGCGGGACGGAAGATTCGTGCTGGAAGGCACGCAGATCCTGAACGGACCCCTCGACGGCATCAGCGCAAAAGTATGATCGGCAGCCTTTTTACATGTTGCACATGGGAACCGTTTTCGTTAAACTAAAGCATGAAAGAATGCCTGATGACAGGCATCTGTTTTCATGTCCTGACAGCGGGGCATATCGATCAAGGAGGAATTATGGCACAAGTAGGAATAGTAATGGGAAGTGATTCGGATCTGTCCGTAATGAGCAAGGCGGCCGAGGTCCTGGACGAGTTTGGCATAAGTTATGAGATGCATATTATATCCGCGCACAGAGAGCCGGATCTGTTCTTTCAATGGGCAAAGGGAGCAGAAGAGCGCGGGATCAAGGTCATTATAGCGGGAGCCGGTATGGCGGCCCACCTGCCCGGCATGTGCGCGGCTCTTTTCCCCATGCCCGTGATCGGTATCCCAATGCACACCACTTCGCTGGGAGGCAGAGATTCCCTCTATTCCATCGTGCAGATGCCCTCGGGAATCCCGGTGGCGACAGTGGCGATCGGCGGCGCGAAGAACGCCGGAATTCTGGCGGCCAAGATCCTGGCAGTCTCCGATGCGGACCTGCTCGCGCGCCTCAAAGAGTACAGCGCGAATATGGCTTCTGAAGTAGAGGCGAAGGACGCCCGCCTTCAGGAGAAGGGTTACAAAAATTACAAAAAAGACTGAGAAGTCATGAGCGCGGCCGAATGCCGCGAAACACAATCATTTTATAAGGAGAAATAACAGATGGGATTGGATTATAAGAGTTCCGGCGTCGACATCGAGGCAGGCTACCGCAGTGTGGAATTAATGAAGGAACACGTAGGGCGCACTATGCGCCCCGAAGTGCTCGGCGGACTCGGCGGCTTTTCGGGCGCCTTCTCCCTCGAGAAGATCAAGGGGATGGAGAAACCGATCCTCCTTTCCGGAACGGACGGAGTCGGCACAAAGCTCAAGATCGCATTTCTGATGGATAAGCACGATACGGTAGGCATCGACTGCGTCGCCATGTGCGTCAACGATGTCGCCTGCGCGGGCGGCGAACCCCTCTATTTTCTGGACTATATTGCCTGCGGAAAGAATGAGCCCGAGAAGATCGCGAGCATCGTGAGCGGCGTCTGCGAGGGCTGCATTCAGTCGGGCGCGGCGCTGATCGGCGGTGAGACGGCCGAGATGCCCGGCTTCTACCCGGTAGACGAATATGACCTGGCAGGTTTCGCGGTTGGCGTGGCGGACGAGAAGGACCTGATCACGGGAGAGAACATAAAGCCCGGCGACAAGCTTGTCGGCATCACTTCTTCCGGCGTGCACAGCAACGGCTTCTCGCTGGTCAGAAAAGTGTTTGATGTCAATGAGACCAATCTCAAGAGATTCTATCCCGAACTGGGAATGACTCTCGGAGAGGCTCTTCTTACTCCCACAAAGATCTATGTGAAAGCGCTTCGCGCGGTAAAGGACGCGGGGATCACGGTCAAGGGCTGCAGCCACATCACAGGCGGCGGCTTCTATGAGAATATTCCCAGAATGCTCCCCGATGGAATCGTGGCGAGAGTGCAAAAGGACAGCTACCCGGTCCTTCCGATCTTCACTCTGATGCAGAAAAAGGGTGAGATCGACGAGAAGATCATGTACAACACATTCAATATGGGAATCGGAATGGTGCTCGCAGTAGACAGCGCGGACGCCGAAAAGGCCGTTTGTGCCCTAAAGGCAGCGGGTGAAGACGCCTATGTGATCGGCGATGTCGTGAGCGGCTCGCAGAAGGGAGTCGAATTATGCTGAGAGTTGCCGTTTGCGTATCCGGAGGAGGCACGAATCTTCAGGCGATCATCGACGCCGTAGCGAGCGGAAAGATCGTAAATGCGCAGATCGTCCGCGTGGTCAGCAACAACAGGAACGCTTACGCCCTGACCAGGGCAGAGAAAGCAGGGATCGAAGGAATCTGTGTATCTCCTAAGGACTTTAAGAACAGAGAGCAGTTCAACCTCGCTCTGCTCGAGAAGCTGAAGGAAGCAGATCCTGACCTGATCGTCCTCGCGGGGTTCATGGTCGCTGTGCCGGCCTGCGTGATCGACGCTTTCAGGGGAAAGATCATCAACATTCATCCCGCGCTCATTCCTTCCTTCTGCGGAAAAGGCTACTACGGGCTTCATGTCCACGAAAAAGTCCTTGCCAGAGGTGCCAAGGTCACAGGTGCCACTGTCCACTTTGTGGACGAGGACCTCGATCACGGCCCCATCCTCCTGCAGAAAGCGGTTGAGGTGAAAGAGGGCGACACGCCCGAGGTCCTGCAGAGGCGTGTCATGGAAGAGGCCGAGTGGATCCTTCTTCCCGAGGCGATCTCCCTGATTGCCCAGGGCAGGGTAAGGATCGACGAGAACGGCATTACGCATATCAGCGACAAATAAGCACGGCGGACTAAGACAGATTTCACAAATTGTTTCAGTATAAATTCCAGAAAAGAGGTGTTCCTATGAAAGTTTTACTGGTTGGAGGAGGCGGAAGAGAGCATGCGATCGCGGAAGCTCTCAGGAGAAGCCCGCAGGTAGATCAGCTTTACTGCGCGCCCGGAAACGCGGGGATCGCGAAGATCGCCAGGTGCGTGCCGATCGGAACAATGGATTTTGACGCGCTCACGGCTTTTGCCGAAGGTGAGAACATTGACCTGACCGTATGCAGCATGGACGATCCGCTCTGCGCGGGCATAGTCGACGCGTTCGAGGCCAAGGGACTTCGGATCTTCGGAACGCCTGCGAACGCGGCGATCATCGAAGGAAGTAAAGCATTTTCCAAGGACCTCATGAAGAAATACGGGATCCCGACGGCCGCTTACGAGGTCTTTGACGACGCCGATAAAGCGCTCGCCTATCTGGAAAGCGCGAAGATGCCCATCGTCCTGAAGGCTTCCGGCCTGGCGCTTGGAAAAGGCGTACTGATCTGCCAGACACTTGAAGAAGCAAAGGCAGGCGTCGCGGAGCTCATGACGGACAGGAAATTCGGCGACGCGGGAAGCAAGATCGTCATTGAGGAGTTCATGACCGGCCGCGAGGTATCGGTACTGGCCTTTGCCGACGGCTCCCATTACAAGCTGATGAGCAGTTCCCAGGACCACAAGAGGGCGGGCGACGGCGATACCGGCCTCAACACAGGCGGCATGGGAACGTTCTCTCCCAGTCCTTTCTACACGGACGAAGTGGACGCCTACTGCAGGGAGCATATCTATCAGAAGACCCTGGACGCCATGGCGGCGGAGGGAAGACCTTTCCGGGGCGTTCTCTATTTTGGCCTCATGCTCACGGCGGACGGCCCCAGAGTACTGGAGTACAACACCCGTTTCGGCGACCCGGAGACTCAGGTGGTCCTGCCCCGAATGAAGTCGGATATCATTGACGTCTTCCAGGCCTGCATTGACGGCAGCCTTGACAAGATCGACCTGCAGTTCGAGGACAACGCGGCTGTCTGCGTCGTGATCGCGTCGGGCGGCTATCCCGGAAGCTATGAGAAAGGGAAAGTCATCACCGGACTTGACAATTTCGACGGAAAAGAAGGCTATTACTGCTTCCACGCGGGAACAAAGTTCAATGAAGCCGGCGAGACCGTCACCAGCGGCGGCCGTGTGCTGGGAGTCACGGCACTGGGCAAGACGCTGCTCGAGGCGAGAGCTAACGCCTACAAAGCGGTCGAATGGGTCCACTTTGACGGCGAATATATGAGACATGACATAGGTAAGGCAATAGATGCTGCTCAGTGACGAACAGTAACAGGTCGTAAGCAGGAGTCAACAGCCGCCTGCGCAGATAAGGCGCAGTGATCGGCTCGCGCGCGGCAAAATATCAAACATGCCGCGGGTGGACTCAGAATGGAGAGTATCATGAGCAAATGGAGTAAAAAGTTCGGCAAAATACTGACAGCGGCGGCGATCAGCGCATTTCTCGCGGTCAGTTCGCTTGCTGTACCGATCGCTGCATCAGCGGCGAGGGTGAATACTGACGGAGTTACGATCAGAAACGGCGCTTCCAGGGATGACGGAGCGATCGGATCTCTGGATGAGGGTACTGAGGTCACGATCCTCGAGACAGTTGAAAACGATGAGGGGGAGACCTGGTACTATATTCAGCTCGAAAACGGTAATACGGGGTATGTATTCAGCTCCCTGATCGACGCCAGTGATGAAGAAATCGCCGCCGCAGGCGGCGCCGGCGGCGGAGAGGAACAGGCACAGGAGGAGCAGCCCCAGGAAGAGCCGAAAGAGGAACCGGCGGAAGAACCTGCGCAGGAACCTGCCCAGGAGCAGAATCCTGAGCCACAGCCTGCCGCAGAGGACCAGCAGACCCAGGAAGCGAGTGCTGCCGCAACAGAAGCTCCGGCGGCCCAGGGCGGCGAATATGACGCCACAAAGGACCCCAACGCGGCTTTCCGCGTAAGCTACGACACCGACGAGAGCGGAAACGGCGAGTGGTATGTCCACAACGACGACAACGGAAGCAAATGGAAAGTCTCTGATCTTCAGGGACAGGGCGGCTCTTCCGCAAACGCCAAAGCGGACGGCGTGGCCCCTGTCTGGAGAACACTCGCGATCCTTTTCGGCTTACTGGTCATAGCTCTTGTCGCATTTGTTCTCTTCCTTCTCAAGTCCATCCGTGACGGCAGATCCAAGACCACCAGAGGCAGAGCCCTCGAAGCGGCGGCCGCCGGACGCGACGACGACGAGGATGAGTACGAGGACGACGACGAGTATTACTTTGAGGACGATGACGACGAGGAGCCCGCTGAAGAGGAAGAGGACCTTCCCGATGAGGAACCTTCAGAAAACAATGAGTCCTCTGAAACCGATGCGGCTTCTGATTCCGATACTCCTTCCGAAGCAGATCAGGCGCAGCAGAGGAGCGCGGGGAAGGCGGAGGAGAAACCCATAGTCAATACCGACTCCACCATAACCATGGATGTGAGCTCTGAGACGGAAGTAACGGAGATCCCCACCGAAGAGATCGAAGCGGCCATCGCCGCCACAACGGCGAAGATCGAGAAGAATATATCCGACCAGAATAGTTCTGATCAGGAAAGATCTGTTCAGGAGACTTCCGATCAGAAGACTTCCGATCAGAAGACTTCCATTCCTGAGACTTCCGATCAGAAAACTTCCGGCCCTGAGGAGCAGGCAGTGCCCGCACCCGCGCAGGAAGAAGAAGTTCAGGAGCAGGAGAGCGATTACGTCGACGAAGAGCTCGATGACTATGAGACAGACTCGGACGAGGATCCCGACGCGGACGATTATGAAGACGAGGACGAGGATTACGTGGACGAGGACGACGACGGATACGAAGATGAGGATTATGAGGAGGATGAGGAAGATGATACGCGCGGTTCGAACCGCAGGGCGCGTTCTTCCTCCAAAGGCGGATTCTTCGGCTTTCTGAAGAAAATGTTCGGTTCCGACTCCAAAGAGGACGCGGAAGATGAGGGCGAAGACTTCGATGATTATGAGGACGAGCCCGATGAGCACGAATTCGACGAGTATAAGGAATATCCCGAGGATATAGACCTTCTCCCCAAAGAAGAGACGGAAGAAGACGAAGATTCCGCAGACAATGAGGAGGATATCCCCGACAGCAACGCGGATCCGGCCGCAGGCGGCAGGGGAAGGCTCTCCATGCAGAGAGTCATGAAAAATGTCTCTTACAAGGAAGAGGAAGCGGATTTCTCCGATGACGACGACGACCTGTCCGATTCTCTCTTCGATGATGACGATGACATGGAGTACTCCTTCATCAGCAATACAAGAAACAAGAAATGATCAAAAACGAGATCCGGTCAGTACAGCATAAGAACAGCGGAACTTGACATATAAATCCACCTGTTATAACATAAATATAACAGGTGGATTTTAACGACTTGTCATGCAAAGGAAGGTGATATTATGCTGATTGAGATTGATTTCAGCAGTGACGAGGCTATTTACCAGCAGCTGTGCAATCAGATCATATTGGGGATCGCGACGTCGAGATTATCGGACGGAGAAGTTCTTCCTTCGGTAAGACAGATGGCGGATGAGATCGGGATCAATATGCATACAGTCAATAAAGCCTATACGATTCTCAGGCAGGAAGGCTTTGTTAAAGTAGACAGAAGGCGCGGCGCTTTTATATCGGTCACAGAGCGCAACAGGGAAAGAGCTCTGAACATTGTCGAAAAGGATATGCGGATCATTCTGGCTCAGGCCAGATGCCGCGGACTGACCAAACAGGACATGCTGATGCTGGTAGACCGCATTTACGATGAATATGACGGCGAAAACTAAGGACTATTGATCAATGAGAGAAAACTACACGAAAAATGCGCAGGAGGCGATCCGCCTGGCAAAGAGCGCATCCAGACACAACAAACAGAACTACACGGGCACAGAACATCTGCTTCTGGGCCTGATCGCTGAGCCCGAGGGCGTCGCTTCCAAGGTCCTGCGCGACAATAACTGCACTTTGGAGAGGCTGGGTGACATGATCGCGCAGCTCAATATCAAGTCGGCGAACCTGGCTCTTCTCGATCACGAGGGATTCTCTCCCCGGTGCCAGAAGATCATGAGGATAGCGGGAACTCTTGCCGCGCGCTTTCATTCCGACACCGTGGGCACAGAGCATCTGCTCCTTGCGATCATCACGGAAAAGGAGAATATAGCGCTCAAACTGATCGAGACGCTGGGGATCAACCCGGCCAAGCTCTATTTTGAGACGCTGGCGGCGATCGGCGAGGACCCCGCGGCACATAAAGACGACCTCTCGGGAGAGGTCTCGGATGACTCCCAGAGTCAGAGACTCCTTCCGCAGTACAGCAGGGACCTGACAAGGCTGGCCAGGGAAGGCAAGCTCGATCCCGTGATCGGCAGAGAAAATGAGATCAGCAGAGTGATCCAGATCCTGAGCCGCAGGACCAAGAACAATCCCTGCCTGGTGGGCGAACCCGGCGTCGGCAAGACCGCGATCGTTGAAGGGCTCGCGCAGAGGATCGTGGACGGCAATGTGCCCGCCACGGTCAAGGACAAGAGACTTCTCACCATGGACCTCTCGGGCATGGTCGCCGGTTCCAAGTACAGGGGCGAGTTTGAGGAGCGAATCAAGAGAGTCATCGCGGAAGTGATCGAAGACGGCAATATCATTCTCTTTGTGGATGAGATGCACACTCTGATCGGTGCGGGCGGAGCGGAAGGCGCCATCGACGCCTCCAATATTCTCAAACCTTCTCTGGCCAGAGGAGAGATCCGTCTGATCGGCGCGACAACGCTTAACGAGTACCACAAGTACGTGGAAAAGGACGCGGCTCTTGAGAGGCGCTTCCAGCCTGTGCAGGTCGAGGAACCCACCCGGGAAGAGGCGGAAAAGATCCTGCACGGCATAGTCGCCGCCTATGAGAAACATCACGGCGTCGTTGTGACGGATGAGGCGATCAAGGCAGCCGTGGACCTGTCGGAGAGATACATTAACGACCGAAATCTTCCCGATAAGGCCATCGACGTCATCGACGAGGCCTGTGCCGCCGTTCGCCTGCGCGGTCTTGGGGGCGCCCATGAGAATACCTTCAGGATGATCCAGGATGAGATTGCTTCCGCCGATAAACTTATGGCGACAGCCCTTTCCGAGAACCGGATCGAGGATGCGAGGCAGCTCAGGGCCCGCCAGGAAGAACTGGTCAAAAAATTGCAGGCGGCCAAAAAGCGCCAGGAGAAAAAGCAGTCCGAAAAACTTCCGGAAGTGAAGGAATCGGATGTGGCCGAGGTCGTCTCCATGTGGTCCAAGGTGCCTGTAAGCAGACTGACCGAGAAGGAGAGCGCAAGACTTCTGAAACTGGAAAACGAGCTGCACAAGAGAGTGATCGGACAGGAAGACGCTGTCCACGCCGTCGCGAAAGCAATCCGCAGAGGCAGAGTAGGCCTGCAGGATCCGAACAGAC
This sequence comes from Lachnospiraceae bacterium UBA4260, assembly GCA_002395235.1. GTDB lineage: Bacteria > Bacillota > Clostridia > Lachnospirales > Lachnospiraceae > CAG-791. The sequence continues at coordinate 133,031 of DGWK01000001.1, forward strand.
CCATCGGTTCGTTCCTCTTCCTGGGACCTACCGGCGTAGGTAAGACGGAACTCTCCAAAGCGCTGGCAGAAGTGATGTTCGGATCGGACCAGGATATGATCCGCGTCGACATGTCCGAGTACATGGAGCAGTACGCGGTGTCGAAGATCATCGGTTCCGCGCCCGGCTATGTAGGCTATGAGGAGGGCGGACAGCTCTCCGAAAAGGTCAGGCGCCACCCTTACAGCGTCATTCTCTTCGACGAGATCGAAAAAGCCCACAGGGATGTGTTCAATGTGCTTCTGCAGATCCTCGACGAAGGCCATATAACGGATTCCAAGGGGCACAAGGTCAACTTTAAGAACACCGTGATCATCATGACGTCCAATGTGGGCGCCCAGAAGATCATCGAGCCCAAGACGCTTGGATTTGCCGATAAGCCCACAGCGGAGCAATCCTACGAGAAGATGCGCTCCGGCGTCATGGAAGAAGTAAAGAAGATGTTCCGGCCGGAATTCATCAACCGTATCGATGAGATCCTTGTGTTCCATTCCCTGAATGACGATGAGATGAACAGGATCTGCTCGCTTCTGTGCGAGGACCTGATCCGCCGCGCGGACACGCAGCTGGGCATTAAGCTCAAGGTCACGCCTGCTCTCAGAAAGCATATCGTGAAGGAATACGCGGATCCCAAGATGGGCGCCCGCCCGCTCAAGAGAGCGATCCAGAAAGTCATCGAAGACGCCCTCTCCGAGAAACTTCTGGCAGAAGAGATTCTGCCCGGACAGGTGGTGACCGCGGGATTCAGAGGAGGAAATGTAGTATTCGATGGCAGGGAATAAGAGAAAGACGGCATTCTTTTGCCAGGAATGCGGATACGAATCAGCCAAGTGGGCGGGACAGTGTCCCGCCTGCAAGGCCTGGAATACAATGGTGGAGGAGCCCGTCAGGATCAGCCCGGCCGGTACAGGTACGGGAGCTAAGAGGGGACTTTCTGCCGCGTCGTCGGGATTTGCTCTGGGCGGCAGCAACCACAGCATAAAGCCGGTCTCCCTCTCGAGCATTGAGGAAGGGGAGGAGACCAGATTTTCCACCGGCTTCGGGGAACTCGACCGCGTTCTCGGCGGCGGCGCCGTCGCGGGCTCGCTCGTCTTGGTCGGCGGAGATCCCGGAATCGGAAAATCCACGATCCTTCTGCAGACTTCCTGCTATATGGCCCGCAGCGGAATCAAGATCCTGTATATTTCCGGTGAGGAATCGCTCCGGCAGATCAAGCTCCGGGCTTCCCGGATCGGCGGCGCGCCGGATGACCTGAGGTTTCTGTGCGAGACCAATCTGGAGATCATCACGGACATTGTGGCGAGAGATAAGCCGCAGGCAGTGGTGATCGATTCCATACAGACCATGTACAGCGACGAGGTCGCATCGGCGCCCGGCAGTGTCTCGCAGGTGCGGGAGACCACAGCGGTGCTCCTGCGGCTGGCCAAAGAGATGGGGATCACTTTCTTCATCGTCGGCCATGTGACGAAGGAAGGCACGGTAGCTGGACCTCGTGTCCTCGAGCATATGGTGGATACGGTTCTCTATTTTGAAGGCGATCGATATGCTTCTTACAGGATCCTGCGAGGGGTCAAGAACCGATTCGGTTCCACCAATGAGATCGGGATCTTCGAGATGCGAAAAGAGGGACTGGTGGAGGTGCTCAATCCTTCCGAATACATGCTGAGCGGAAGGCCTTTAGGCGCCAGCGGATCCGTTGTGACCTGCTCCATGGAAGGGACGAGGCCGGTCCTGACTGAAGTGCAGGCCCTGATCGTGCCCACCAGCTTCGGGCACCCCCGACGGCAGTCCACGGGAACCGACGCGAACAGAGTGAGCGTCCTGATGGCAGTTCTGGAAAAGCGGCTGAACATCCCGCTGTCCCAGTATGACGCCTACATCAACCTGGCAGGCGGTATCCGACAGACGGAGCCGGCCCTGGACCTGGGAATTGTCCTGGCGATTCTGTCAGGGTTCAGAAACATTGCAGTGCCGGATGATCTGATCGTATTCGGAGAGGTGGGACTCTCCGGAGAAGTGCGTTCGGTGTCCATGGCGGAGAACAGGGTGCAGGAAGCGGCCAAGCTCGGCTTCCACAGCTGTATTCTGCCGGCTTCCGGCGCGAAAGGCATCAAGGTGCCGGACGGAATGAAGCTGATCCCGATCCGGGGGATCGGACAGCTGTCCGAGTATCTGGCGGAGTGCTGAATAATTACAATTTATATCTGAAAAGCGGGTGCTGCACAGTGTGCGGCACCCGCTTTTTCTTCATATTTACGCGGCTGTTCAGAATCGGTGTCCTCCGCCGCTTCCGCCGCCTCCGGAGAAGCCGCCGCCACCGCCGCGGCTGCCGCCTCCGCCTCCGTGGGAAGAGCGGATGGGGCTGTAGACCCGGGAGGTGTGATCGAGATTGGCCTGAGGATGCCTGAGAATGAAGTCTACCTTGGCGGCGTCGATGATCTCGGCCTGACTTGCCTTCCTGGGGGCCGACAGGCCTCGGACAAGAAGGTAGTTGATCATAAGGCTCAGGATCAGCGCAAGAAGCGCGGCGCTGATAAAGCGCATGGGCTGGGCGATCTTTCCGCCCGCCAGAAGCATATAGATCTCACTGAAGCACATCGACGCGCAGTTGTAGAATTCACCGCGGGCCGCGTAGCGGTATATGTTGTCGGAGATCGTGTTGGAATAGGCGTTGGTAACGATCCTGCTGACGGCCCCGTCATTCTTGATATAAAACTCGCGCATTCCCATGTCGATGACGAGGAGGGTGCCGCTCTCCGAGCCGAAGAGCGCCGCGTATTTCTGCGCCGAGTAGGAAGACGTCGACAGGTCATAGTTCTCGCAGGAGATAAACCCGGCGTTTCCGTACTCGGTAATCGGCTTCATGTCCTCGACCAGGGCCGTCTCTTCCTCATCGGTGAGAAGGTCATAGCCGTCATCGATATAGACGGAAAAACCGGTCTGCGGGTTGGTGTAGACGAACAGGTCGTCAGCGAAAGCAGGGAGCGGGAGCAGCGCGATCATGAGTACGGAGAGCATAAGTCCCGACAGAATAAGACGAAGTCTTTTATTTCGCACGGTCATTTCCTCCTTTCCTGTCATAGAATGTGGGGAGCGGCCTTGTCGCCAGAATATTGTATTTGCCGATGATCCCCATAAAGGTGAGGCATACGCCGACGGCCGCCAGGATGGATCCGCCGTAGAACCACAGGTCGCTGACCGGATTCCAGATCAGGACCGCTGCCGACGCGACGACTGCCAGGATGGATCCGAGGGCATGCAAGAGCAGATTCTTCTTGGCCATCTCTGTTTTGGCACCGGAGAAGGCGTAGATCACGGCGCCCAGAAGAAGGGCGAGAGAAATTCCTCCGTAGATCTTAAAACCGGTGAGATGCAGGTGATCCGTAACAAGGCTGCCCAGAATATCGAGAAACCTGGGGATCACAATGAAGATCACGGCAGCGACCCAGATCAGGGTCCCCCCTATCTTGGAAAACCGTGAGGAGATCTTCTTCCCGTCGAAACTGTCTGCTTTTTCGTCCGCCGCACTGTCAGCGGAATCGGACCGGAAGCCTTTGTCGCCCGAGCGGGAATCCTTTTTGGAGATCGCGGCGATCTCGGTCCCGTAGAAAACGAGGCTGATCAGGGCCAGCACAGAGGAAGCTGTCAGTACCATCTGGCCTGTCATGGTAAAGAAAAAGGCCAGGACCGCGAAGATCGGGATTGCAAGGAGAAGGCTCCCCAGCAGGTATTTGACAGGTTCTACGGGCAGGTCGGCGGTGATCTTGCCGGTACTTCCGTTCATGACGGCATACGCGACGCGGTCATTCTTTCTGTAAGTCAGAAACCATACGGGAAGATAGGCGCAGACGGGTTTTTCTTCCCGGACATTTAAGGAGGGGCCGCGCAGCTTTCCTTTAAATTCACCGGTGGACGGCATCCTGACGCCCGCGTCTCTATAGACGGGCGCTCCGGAGAGCCGGCTGATGGAATCCTCGGAAATGGCGTCCAGAATATCTTCCTCATACACCGAACTGTCCACATCGGGAGCGTCTGCGTAAAAACCGCAGAGAATAGAAGGCGTGAACGGCTGGAGCCTGGCCGCCTCGAAAGGCGCGATGCCGGCGGCGACATTGTCGTCGAAAGAGGAGGAGGCGTCATGGGTAAGGCCCTTGTAGTCCGCGCTCACTTCTCCCGAGAGCCTGTAGTGCTCGGTGATCTTGTAATCGCCGCGCCGATAGGATTTGACGCCCGTCAGGTCCATATTTCCGCCGAAGGAATAGTTGTAGACCCAGTAGGGGATATAGATCCCGCGGAACCGGTCCAGAAACTCCGGGTCCCTCAACTCGCGCGGGGCAAACAGAGCCTTTCTGACAAGGGAAGAATAGGCCTTGCGGCAGTCCTCCTTGGTGCGCGAAAAGGGAATGATGTGGGCAGGGCGCTTCTCGCTGCTCATCCTGCTGTCCAGGATGGTCGAGGCGCCGCAGTAAGTGCAGAAGCCGGCCGCCGTGACGTTTGTCGTCATGATCTCGCCGCCGCACTGCGGGCAGGTGAAGACGGTGACGCCGAACATGTCGTTTTCCTCGGCGTCCCGTGTCTTTTCGTATTCATAGGGGTCCAGCTGCGTCTTGCAATAGTCGCACATCAGCTTCTGTGAGGCGATGTCAAAACTCAGATTCCCGCTGCAATTAGGACAATTATACATATCTCACACTTTCCTGATATTTTTGAACAAATCAGAGAAGACCGGCGCTGCCGGGCTTCTCAAAGCCGGCTGACGGCGCGCGCGAGGAGGCGTTTGCCGTTCAGTTCTTTATTAGTTATAATAGCATATCATTCGGCTTTGGGCATCAGCGAACTTGGCGCTGCCCGGGCGAAGGAAACTATATGCGAAACTATACGCGAAGGAGCAAACAGGAGGAAATACAGTATGGGACATATAGATGAATCGGTATTCATCGCAGAAGGAGCAAGGGTGATCGGCGACGTCACTCTGGAAAAAAACAGCAGTGTCTGGTTTAACGCCGTGCTGCGGGGCGACGCGGACCGGATCGTAGTGGGAGAGAATTCAAATATACAGGACAACTGTGTGATCCACACCCACGAAGGGCTTCCGACGATCGTCGGGAAAAACGTTTCCGTAGGACATCTGGCCCTTCTCCACGGATGCACGGTGGGAGACAACTCCCTGATCGGCATGCACGCCACCGTCATGAACGGCGCGGTGATCGGCAAAAACTGTGTGATCGGTGCAGGGGCTCTTGTCACAAGCGGAACAGTGATCCCAGACGGGAGCGTTGTGGTGGGAAGTCCGGCCAGAGTGGTCCGTAAAGTGACGGAGAAGGACCTGGAGGGAAGCAGGCAGAACATATCGTTTTATCTCAGGCAGTCCGCCGCTTACCTGGAAGAGGCAAAAAAGAGAGAAGGCTCTGAAAAATAACAGAAAACAGCAGGAAAACCCGGTAAATGCACAAAATCTTGTTGCAATGCTTTGAAACGCTATTGCAATGAAGTTATGAAAATTTTATAATTACCTCATTGGTGATTTAGAAAGCCAAATTTTCATAAGGGAGGATAGTGAATTATGAAAAAAATCTTTAAGACAAGTCTTGCAGTGGCTCTGTCCGTATGTATGGCAGCAGCTATGACAGCATGCGGCGGCTCCGGCAGCGCGAGCAGCTCCGAGAGCGCACCCGCTGAGAGCGGTGCGGCAGCTGAGAGCACAGAGGCAAGTGCAGGCGGCGCCATCAAGATCGGCGGATCCGGCCCTCTGACAGGTCCCGCAGCCGTTTACGGCCAGGCAGTCAAGAACGCGGCTGAGATCGCGGTAGAAGAGGTCAACGCCAAGGGCGGACTTCAGTTCGAGCTCAATATGCAGGACGACGCACACGATCCCGAGAAGGCAGTTACCGCTTACGGAGTTCTCAAGGACTGGGGCATGCAGGCTTCCCTCGCAACCGTAACTTCCGCCCCCGGCGCGGCAGTTTCCCCTTCCTATGCGGAGGATAAGATCTTCGCGATCACTCCTTCGGGATCTTCCACATCCGTTATCTACGCGGATCCCGACAACCTTTCCGGCGCTTTCGGAAATGTCTTCCAGATGTGCTTCACAGACCCTAACCAGGGAACTGCAAGTGCGGACTACATCGCCGCGCATCCGGAACTGGGCAGCAAGATCGGCATCATCTACAAGAACGATGACAACTATTCCAAGGGAATTTTCGACACATTCATGGCGGAAGCAGCTGCCAAGGGTCTCAACGTTGTCTACAGCGAAGGCACATTTGACGATTCCAACGCGCAGGACTTCACCGTACAGCTCGGAAAGGCACAGGAAGCCGGCGCTGACATCCTGTTCCTGCCCATCTACTATGATCCCGCGTCCCTGATCCTCACACAGGCGAACGGAATGGGTTACAAGCCCACTTTCTTCGGCGTTGACGGCATGGACGGAATCCTCGGCCTTGAAGGCTTCGATACTTCTCTGGCAGAGGGCGTTTACCTGCTGACTCCTTTCTCGGCAGACGCTACCGATGAGCTCACCGTGAACTTTGTCACCAAGTACAAAGAGAAATTCGGTGAGGTTCCGAACCAGTTCGCAGCAGATGCTTATGACTGCGTATACGCGATCGCACAGGCTTGCGAGGCGGCAGGTGTAACAGCGGACATGAGCTCCGATGAGATCTGCACAAAGCTCGTAGAGCAGTTCACCACCATGACCTTCAGCGGCCTTACAGGCTCCGAGATGAAGTGGAACGCAAACGGCGAAGTCACAAAGTCCCCCAAGGCTGTCGTGATCAAGGACGGCGTCTATGTAGGTGTTGAAGACTGATCTCTTTCAGTCGGAAAATTGTGAAAGTACTCAAATTGTAAACAGGCTAGAGCCCGCCTCCGTGCGGGCTTCCTGTATTATTTACCCTCAGATGACTATCTCATATTAAAGAGAGGAAGACAGACATGCAGTTTCTATCCTATTTGATCAACGGATTGGGGCTGGGCAGTGTGTACGCCATCATTGCGCTCGGATACACGATGGTGTACGGCATTGCCAAGATGCTCAATTTCGCACATGGTGACATCATTATGGTCGGAGCCTATATCGCATTCTTCGCCATCACTAAATTCTCTTTACCGCTTCCTCTGGCCGTTCTTGCCGCTATGGCGGTGTGTACGGTCCTTGGCGTCGTGATCGAGAGACTTGCCTACAAGCCTCTGAGACAGGCACCCAGCCTGGCTGTTCTGATCACTGCGATCGGCGTGAGCTATTTCCTCCAGAACGGCGCGCAGCTTTTGTGGTCGTCCTCTAGCAAGGTGTTCCCGTCCGTGATCAGCACAGGAGGCATTTCACTGGGCTCCGCGTCCGTGTCCTACCTGACACTGATCACGATCGTGACCTGTATCATTGTCATGGTCTGCCTCACACTCTTTATTAACAAAACAAAGACGGGCAGCGCGATGCGCGCGTGCTCGGAAGATAAGGGCGCGTCCATGCTGATGGGAATTAACGTGAACATGATCATTTCCATCACGTTCGCCATCGGTTCCGGCCTCGCCGCCATCGCCTCCGTGCTGCTTGCCTCGACCTATCCGTCCGTGTATCCGACCATGGGCTCCATGCCCGGTATCAAAGCGTTTACGGCGGCCGTATTCGGCGGCATCGGGTCGATCCCGGGCGCTTTTGTAGGCGGACTTCTGCTTGGTATCATTGAGATCTTCGCAAAAGCCTACATTTCCACACAGCTGTCTGACGCCATCGTATTCGGTGTTCTCATTCTGATCCTCATGTTCAAGCCTACCGGCCTTCTGGGCAAGAAGATCAACGTCAAGGTCTAAAAGGGGGAGATAAGATGAAAGAAAAGAAAAGTTTACTCTCCTTTGGCGGAGACAAAAAACAGAGAGGCCGCTTTCTCTCTTTTGCCATCGTGATCATCGCTTACATTGCGGTTGAGATCCTGATGAAGACCGGAAACCTGAACAGCCTCTTTACCAGCCTTCTGGTTCCGATCACCTGCTATGTGGTGGCGGCCATCGGCCTCAACCTCAACGTAGGCGTGTCGGGCGAGCTCAACCTCGGGCAGGCAGGATTTATGAGCGTCGGCGCGTTCTGCGGCGTATGTGTGTCGGGAATGCTGGCAGCTTCCATCCCTGCGGGGATCCCCAGGCTGATTATCGCGATCATCTGCGGAGCCATACTCGCGGCCCTGTTCGGATTCGTGATCGGTATCCCGGTCCTCACACTGCAGGGCGACTACCTGGCCATCGTCACACTGGCTTTCGGACAGATCATCAAGAGTATCTTCATGAACGCCTACATCGGAATGGATTCGGAGGGCCTGCACGTAAGCTTCGTGCAGAGCAACTTCAAGCTCCAGCCGGGCGGCAAGATGCTCCTGAACGGCCCCATGGGCGCCACCGGAACGCAGAAGATCGCCAACTTCACCGTAGGCGCCGTTCTGATCATCATCGCGCTCCTGATCGTCTATAACATGATGTTCTCCAGAAGCGGCAGGGCGATCATGGCGGCCAGAGACAATCGCATCGCGGCGGAATCGGTAGGTATTCCGATCTCCAGGACCAAGATGCTTGCCTTTGTCACCTCGGCCGCGCTCGCGGGCGCGGCGGGTGCCCTCTACGGACTGAATTATTCCACTCTGGTACCCAACAAATTTGATTTCAATACTTCGATCCTGATCCTCGTTTACGTCGTTCTGGGCGGACTTGGCAATATGACCGGCACGATCATATCCACCGTCGTCCTGATCCTGCTTCCGGAGCTGCTCCGCTCGCTGCAGGACTACAGAATGCTGATCTACGCGGTCGTCCTGATCGTGATCATGCTGGTGACCAACAACGAATGGCTCATGACCAAGTGGAAGAGCCTGTTTGCGGGCAAGGCGAAAGGAGGTGCGTGAGATGGCTGAGAAAATGGCTGAAAACGGAAAGACTCCTATCCTTGATGTGCAGGAGCTCGGCATTGACTTCGGCGGTCTGACCGCGGTAAATGATCTGAACCTCCAGGTCTTTGACGGCGAGATCGCAGGCCTGATCGGCCCCAACGGAGCCGGCAAGACAACGGTCTTCAATCTTCTGACCAAGGTCTATAAGCCTACGAGGGGCAAAATATTCTTTGACGGCAAGGACACGGCCGGAAAGAGCGTCGTGGACATCAACAAGGCGGGCATCGCCAGAACCTTCCAGAACATCCGCCTGTTCGGCAACCTGTCGGTACTGGACAACGTCAAGACGGGATTCCACAACGTCACACCTTATTCGCCGATCACGGCGATCCTGCGCCTGCCGAAGTTCTTCGCCAGCGAGAAGGAGATCGACGAAAAAGCGAGAGATCTTCTGAAGATCATGGAACTGGACGGCTATGCGGATTATCTCGCCAGCAATCTTCCTTACGGCGCCCAGAGACGCCTGGAGATCGCCAGGGCGCTCGCCACCAATCCCAAGCTCCTTCTCCTGGACGAGCCGGCGGCCGGCATGAATCCGCAGGAGACGGAAGAGCTGATGGATATGATCCGTTTCGTCCGCGACCACTTCGGGATCGCGATCCTTCTGATCGAGCACGACATGAAGCTGGTCATGGGAATCTGCGAGAGGATCACCGTACTCAACTACGGCATGATGCTGGCGCAGGGAACGCCGGAAGAGATCCAGTCCAATCCGGAAGTCATCAAAGCGTATTTAGGAGATTGATAAATGCTAAAAGTAACAGACCTTAAGGTAAAATACGGCATGATCGAAGCCATCAAGGGCATCTCCTTTGAGGTACGCGACGGCGAGATCGTGACAATGATCGGCGCGAACGGCGCCGGTAAAACGACAACAATGCACGCCATCTCCGGCCTTGTCAAGGCGGCCGAGGGCAGTATCAAGCTCGACGATACGGAGCTGACCAAGACGCCCGCGAACAAGATCGTCGGCCTGGGACTGGCCCAGGTGCCCGAGGGAAGAAGAGTATTCGCTGACCAGACGGTTGAGGAGAACCTCAGGCTGGGCGCTTATCTGAGAAAAAATAAAGGCGCCATCGCAGCAGACATGGAGGAAGTCTATCAGCTCTTCCCCAGGCTCAAAGAGCGCCGGATCCAGCCGGCCGGAACTCTTTCCGGCGGCGAGCAGCAGATGCTGGCCATGGGCAGAGCTCTTATGGCAAAGCCTTCCATTCTTCTTCTCGACGAGCCTTCCATGGGCCTGTCTCCGCTGCTGGTGTCCGAGATCTTCCACATTATTCAGGAGATCAACGACAAGGGAACTACCATTCTCTTAGTGGAACAGAACGCGAAGAGGGCGCTGGCCATCGCCGACAGGGCTTATGTCCTTGAGACGGGAAAGATCACATTGGAGGGTACGGGGGAAGAACTCGCCAATGATGAGAGAGTGCAGAAAGCGTATCTCGGAGGGTGACCTTCGGTATAGCATTACAGGGTATAGACATCGACTTATAATCAGGAGGGAAACAATATGTACGTTAAGGATCATATGACAAAGGACCCCTACACCATTACCAAAGATGTAGTGATCTCCAAAGCTGTCGAGATCATGAGAAAGAATCATTTCCACCGCCTTCCGGTAGTGGACGACCAGGGAAAGCTGATCGGCCTTGTCACCGGCGGACTGGTGGAGGAGAAGAGCGGCGCCAACACAACAGCGCTCTCCATCTATGAGCTCAACTACCTGCTCAGCAAGACCAAGGTTTCCGACATCATGATCAAAGATGTCAAGACCATCACTCAGGACGTCTTTGTGGAAGTGGCCGCGCAGACCATGCTGGACAACGAGATCTCCGTCCTTCCGGTCGTCGATGAAAAGAACAAAGTCATCGGCATTATCACGGACAAAGACATCTTCCAGGCTTTCGTAGAGCTCTTGGGCTACAAGAGCCAGGGAACTAGATTTATCTTCTCCGCCACGGATACGCCCGGCGAGTTCGCTCCCATGGCCAAGTGCTTTGGCGACAACAACGCGAACCTCGATTCCCTGGCTGTCTATCACACCAAGGAGAGAGGCGCCGAGATCGTAGTCAAGGCTTCCGGCGCGATCTCCGTCGAGGAGATGGCACAGATCCTTGTGGACGCCGGCTTCGGGCTCAAGGGAATCGTGCAGACGACCAAATTCGGGACGACCAAAGTATTTGAAGTTCCCGAAAAGAGCAAGTGAGAATAAACTGATCTGATTTTTAACTCTGAATCCATAGATGGAAGGAGGACATGCATGAATTTCTACATGCCCGCTAAAGTATATTCCGAAGAGAACTGCGTGATGAACCATGCGGTCGAGCTGGCCGCACTGGGCACCCGCGCGCTGATCGTCACAGGAAAGAGCAGCGCCAGAAGATGCGGTGCATTTGCGGATGTGACTCAGGCTCTGGAAAAATACGGAGTGTCCTGGGTGGAATTTGCGGAAGTGGAAGAGAATCCTTCCGTAGAAACGATCATGAGAGCCAGAAAGGTCGGCTGCAAAGTGGAGGCGGATTTCGTCATCGGAATCGGCGGCGGCTCTCCCATGGACGCCGCGAAGGCGGTCGCCCTTATGATGCGGCACCCGGATGAAGATTGGGAGTACCTGTATGACAAGACGGCGGAGACGAGCACTGTGCCAATCGCAGAGATTCCCACTACGGCCGGCACGGGCTCCGAGGTCACGGCGGTCTCTGTTTTGACCAGGCACGACAAGCATGTAAAGGGGTCGATCCCCCACAAGATCTTCGCGAACCTGGCGCTGATCGACGGAAAGTACGTATCCGCTGCGCCGACGCGGATCCTGGCCAATACGACCATGGACGCGCTCTGTCATCTCTATGAGAGCTACATCCACTCCAAGGCGACGGATTACAGCCGCATGTGCGCGGAATACGGCATCAAGGTGTGGGCGCGCAGCAAAGACGTAATTCTGGGGCGCAGGGAAGCGACGGCGGAGGATTATCAGAACATGATGAACGCCTCCTGCATGGCCGGTATGGCAATCGCGCACACGGCCACCTCCATTCCCCACGCGCTCAGCTACAGGCTCACCTACAGCGCACATATGGCGCACGGAAAGGCCTGCGGATATTTCCTTGCGGGATATCTCAGAGAGGCGGATCCGATCGATGTGGGCCGAATTCTTGTGCTCGCGGGCTTTACGAGCATAGACGCTCTTGAAGACTACTATGTGACTACCTGCGGCAGAGATGAGGTGCCGATGGAGATCCTGGAGCAGACTGTGGAAGAAGTGCTGGGCAACGAAGGCAAGCGCAAGATGCCGCCGTTCCCGGTGGATGAGGCGGTCCTGAGAAGGATTGCGGGGATCTGAGGGCAAAATATTCACATTGTAAAAATAAAAAGGAAGTCTGTCGATGACAGGCTTCCTTTTTTGAGAAATTCGGGTAATGAAAAAGTCTTCATCCGAAACAGATGAAGACTTAAAATCGAAGCAGGGGAAGAGGGATTGAAACCAAAAAGCCTTTTTCTATGGGGCAAATCGGCTATATATGCCAAAGTGTATGCCAATATTCCAGTAACTGCTCCCACCATGCCATAAAGCAGCAGCGGAAGCAGTAGCAAATTGGGGTCGATCTGAACCGGATCATGATCAGGGAGATTATAACATCGTGTTCTTTCTCATGTCAAAATACTGTGAGCCGCCGCGGATCGGGCGCGGCCTTGAATTTTCCAATATTAATATATTTTGGCATCGCTGTTATTATCGTGATCATGACATATATCAATATAGTTCTGACAAGCAGTTCCCAATTGTCGAACTAGATAGAATTTGAATTTCTGATACTCTGCAACATTCATGTCGATAAAATCATTTTTGTTATCTCCGTACACTCTGAAGTGCCTTCTATCTTCTGTCAGTTCTGACTTCAAAAGCAATGAAAGCATATCATCAAGCAATTCTGTTGCTCTATATGTTCGCGCCGGGGTGGAATCCGAAGAAAATGAATCAATATCATTGTATTCTGCTTCACCTGATAGATATAAATGAACAGCGTCACCATATCCCAGATTATACAAGGTTGAATAGATTCTATCCAGTGTGGCCTGTTTTGGCACGTGCTTATATTTATCATTGCATAACTGAGAAATTACTTCCCTTTTCACTCCTACCAGTTCAGCAAATCTTTCCTGAGAGATCTTTTTATCACGTAGAAGCCTTTTCAATCTTTCTCCGATAATATTTTTCATCTGATTCACTCCTATTTCACTGGATTGTTATCTGAACAGTTCACTATTTTTGCGGTATTCGGTCAAATGGAACTGCTTTTAACATAATCTGTTAACTTATTTGGGTATAGATAACCTAAACTGTTAAAAGTATACTAAACACAACTCCGGAGCGCAAGACAACAGGCAAAAACAATGTAGCGCACACAGCGCGGAAAGGATGTGAGAACTTATGAGGCAGAAAGTTGATAGGATGCCGGAAACCGGCGGCGCTATCACTATCGGGCTTCCTGAACTGATGGCCCGGCTCAATTCCGGCCGACAGACAGCGGAGAAGGTTGCGGCCGCCGCCGGCGCGAAGATCAAGATCGGGCGCCGGACACTGTATCATGTCGGCAAAATCGAAAGATATCTTGATCAGCTGGCAGAACAGCAGGATGAATGAGAAAGACACGAAGGATAAACGACCACATAACCATGTTCACGCTTGAGAGCCGGGAAGAATGGCTGAAGGCTAGAGGCCAGCACATCGGCGGGAGCGAGGCGGCTTCTGTTCTGGGACTGAATCCATATCAGACAAATACCGACCTTTGGCGCATCAAGACCGGCCAGCGGGAAGCGGAAGACATTAGTTCAAAACCTTTTGTGAAATATGGCCATGATGCGGAGCCACTACTCAGAGAGCTTTTCAAGCTGGACTATCCGGAACTGGAAGTCGGTTACGTTGAAAACAATTTATTCGTCAATTCCCGGTATCCGTGGGCGCACGCTTCCTTGGACGGCTGGCTTCGTGATCGGGAAGGCCGAACAGGGATTTTGGAGATCAAGACGACCGAGATTCTGCAGTCTATGCAGCGTGAGAAGTGGAACAAGCATATCCCAGACAATTATTACTGTCAGCTGCTTCACTATCTGTTGATCATGGAAGCTGATTTTGCAGTTCTGAAAGCTCAGCTGAAATATGATTTTTACGGCAACATCGTGCTGCAGACGCGGCATTACTGGGTGGAAAGATCGGACGTTTCGGAAGACTTGCAGATTCTGGAAGGTCGGGAGCGAGAATTTTGGGAGCACACACAGAAAGGGACGCAACCGGCATTGATACTGCCGGAGATTTAGAGGAGAAAAAACAGATGGCACTTGAATTAAAAATCTTGTCACCTTCAGAGGAAGGGTTTGTTAAGGAAATCATCTGGAACGCTGACGAAATATCGGCGGCGGTGGCCGAAAAGATGAGCTACTACAAAGGCCTAGTATACTCCGATGATCAAATCATCGAGGCCAAGAAAGACAGAGCTGCTCTGAATAAGTTTGTGGCGGCACTGAAGGCGAAAGACCGCGAGATCAAGAAATTATGCCTTCAGCCTTACGAAGAATTTCATTCGAAACTGTTACAGATCATTGCACAGGTTGAAGAGCCGGCCGCGCTGATCGACAAGCAAGTGAAAGAATACGAAGAGGGCCAAAAGGCCGCGAAGCTTGAAGCTATCCGGGAACTGTTCAATGCGAAAGGCTTTCAGCCGTGGGTAACGCTGGAGCGGATCATGAATGATTCATGGCTGAACAAATCATACTCATTGAAGAAGGTTGAAGCAGAGCTTTCCAGCATTCAGCATTCTATCGGGGAAGATATTCTGATCATCAACCAGATGGGGGAAGGCCAGCCGGCCGCACTCAGAGAGTACCAGCGAACACTCAGTAAGACCGCTGCCGTTGAAGCTGGCCAGCGGTTCATTGAAGCAAAATATGCGGAACAGCGCCTTGCTGAGACGGTCAAGCGGCAACAGGAAGAAGCCGCCCGAAAGAAACAGGAAGAGATCGACCGTGATCTTGGTATCGCGGAACCTGAAGCGGTGGCTTCGGAGCCGGTACCGGTGCAGAGTGCGCCGGCGCAACACGAAGTTCAGCAGCCGGAAGTAAAGCCTATAGCTTTCATTGCCTACATGAATGCAGAGCAGTTCAACGCTCTCAATTCGTGCATTAAACAAAACCGTATCAGAGTTAAGCAGTTACAGAAGGGGGATGATGGGAAATGGCAGTAAATAATAGTTTGGCCAACAGGCAGAAAAAAGGCGGCTTTTCACTTTACCTGAATAGCGACGCTGTGAAAAATCAGATCAATTCAGTGGTCGGCGGCAAGAATGGCCCGCGTTTCATCAGTTCGATCATATCGGCGGTCAATGTGAACCCGGCATTACAGGAATGTAGCCACCAGTCGATTTTATCAGCGGCGCTTCTGGGGGAAGCCTTGAAGCTTTCACCGTCTCCCCAGCTGGGGCAGTTCTATTTGGTGCCCTTCAACGACAAGAACAAAGGCAGAGTCGCACAGTTTCAGCTCGGTTACAAAGGCTACATCCAGCTTGCGCTCAGGTCGGGACAGTACCGGAAGCTGAATGTCCTGGCTATTAAGGAAGGTGAGCTGATCCGTTATGATCCACTGGCTGAAGAGATCGAAGTTAAGCTGATCGATGATGAAGAAGAGCGGGAAAAAGCGCCGACAATCGGATATTATGCGTTCTTCGAATATCTGAATGGCTTCCGTAAGTCAATGTATTGGTCGAAGAAAAAGATGCTCCACCATGCCGACCATTATTCACAGGCATTCAGCAAGGACGCGTGCGACATTCAGACCAAATACGGCATGAAACACAAGGTTAGTTACGCTGACTATGTGGCCGGGAACTATCCCAGCAATGACGCATGGATGTATTCCAGCTTCTGGTACAGGGACTTTGACGGAATGAGTTTTAAAACAATGCTGCGTCAGCTGATCAGCAAGTGGGGAATCATGTCAATAGATATGGTCGAGGCTATGGATAAAGACATGACTGTTATTAATTCTGACGGTTCGGTGGACTATGTAGAAGAAGTCGAGACAGAAGAGCCGGCAGCGGTGGCAACGGTGGAGCCGGTCGAGGTGAACAAAGTTCCTGTTCCGGATCAGGGCGGCGCGGATCAGACCGGGGAGCCGGCACCAGAAGTTGAAGAGCCTGAGGGACTGGTATTCGAATGAAATTCAAGCGCGGAAGTAAGTATAAAAACGTGAAAATCTCCGTAGATGGAGAAGTATTCGACAGTTTGAAGGAGTTCCGGCGTTGGCGGGAGCTGAAGCTTCTGGAGAAGGCCGGCGAAATCTCGGAGCTTCGGCGGCAAGTACCCTTTGAACTTCTTCCGGTTCAGCGGGAGCCGGACAAGATCGGGCCGCGCGGTGGAAGGAAGCCGGGCCGGGTAATAGAGCGGGAAGCAGTCTATATCGCAGATTTTGTTTATTTGGATGCGGACGGCCGGGAAGTGGTCGAGGATTGCAAGGGGAAGCGAACAAGGGATTATATCCTGAAGCGAAAGCTTCTGTTATTCCGGCTAGGTATCCAGATACTGGAAACATGATGCAAATACGGCAGAAAGGAATAGTTTTTAATGGCCGAACGAAGGATGTTCGCGAAAACGGTAATAGATAGCGACAATTTTATCGATATGCCTATCTCCGCAAGGCTGCTATATTATGACCTCGGAATGAGGGCAGACGATGACGGTTTCGTTAATTCACCTAAGAAAATTGCACGGATGATAGGCGCGGCAAAGGATGATTTGAGGATACTGGCTCAGCGAGGTTTCATTATTCCGTTTGATTCCGGGGTAATTGTTATCAGTCATTGGAGAGTTCACAACTATATCCAGAAGGACAGATACCACGGTACGGCATGTAAGGAAGAACGGAAAATGTTAGTTCTGAATGATAATGTTTATCATTTCGAAGGCGATGTATCCAATTCGGATACAGAATGTATACAGGGTGTATCCGAATCGGATACTCAGGTTAGGTTAGAGTTAGGTAAGTCTAGAGATAGAGTTAATGGAAATATTATCGGAGATAATATTTCTTGCTCGGAGCCTTTGACAAGCTCCGCGCCCGATGTGCCGGCACTGATCCTGAATGACAATTCTGAATGGATTCCGTCAAAGGATGATCTGGAAGGATGGCAGCAGTTATACGCCGGTGTCGATGTGATCAAAGAGCTGGCCCGGATGCGGGAATGGTGCAAAAGTAATCCGACTAGGCGGAAAACCCGGAAGGGTATCAGGCGGTTTGTCCAAACATGGCTCGACCGGCAGCAGAACCAGTCGAATAAGTTCGGAGCCGGGACTACTCAGAAGGACAAGTTCACACAGCGCATGGAAGACATGCAGAATTGGGGGAAGAAATATGAAAGCAACAACCAGTCTTGAAGATTTCCGGATGATCACGCGCGGACTGATTGCGGCATTTCCGCGCGATGATTTCATACCTAATGAATTTACTTTTAATCTTTGGTATTCAGCATTGCATGACTTTGACTATGTGACGCTCAAAAAGGCCGCGGAAGCCTACGTGATGACAGAGAAGTTCCCGCCAACAATCGCGGATATTCGCCGTCTGGCTTGCGACATGGTGCTTCCGGCCGACCAAATCGCGGCTGAAGAGTGGCAGCGGCTCATGAAGGCGCTCGGACAAGCCGGAAGGCCGGACGCGGTGGAATACTGGCAGAAGCTCCCGGATGTAACGCGAGAGATAGTCGGCGGCTTCTCAGAGTTCCGGGAATGGTCGAATCTTCCGGTCACTGACCTGATGACCGTACACAGGCCGATGTTCATCAAACGGTTCGAAGAGAGGACGAAGCAGAAGAGGCTGACGGCCCCGCTGCCGGTTCAGCTCCGAAAGCCGGAACGGACGCTGGAAGAGCATTTGCCGCCGCTGATCGAAGACAGGGAAGAGCGGCCCGCCGAACAGGGAACAACGGCACCGGCCGACATGATCGCAAAGCTCAGAGAGCGATTGAAGGTATGATGCCAGAGAAATAATATTGATTCTTCCACAGCGGTTAATTTCGCACCGGAAGAGAATTATACAGATGTGTGTCAGCTGAAGCATTACCGGCCGGGTGCATGGCCAGACGCACAAAGAACCAGTATTGAATTTTGAGGTGAAGAGATGGTGACAAGACAGAAATTTGATTCAGCTGCTCAGTTCAATGAGTATGCCAGGAAGGAAATTATTAAGAATCGCGCATTGGCATTGCTGACGCGTAATCCTGAAAAACGCCGGAAGTATGAGAGAAATGCTGAAGGCCTGAAGAAGACTATGACATTGTTTAATGCTCCGTTTGAGCATTGCTAATACCAGAGAAAGGAAGTCGAGATTATGAACAACACTGTTAAGAAGGCCAAAGATTATGCCGACAAGCTGCTGAAAGAGAACGCGGCAATGATCAGCAAGTGTGAAAAGAGGATCGAAGAGCTTACTTCTGAGAAAGAGAAGGCCGACGCTGACATGGTAGCGGCAACAGAGGTCGTTGATCCGGTCGCATTCAAGGAAGCCAAAAAGCGCAAGGATGATGCCGAGGTTGAAATTGGTATGCTTCAGAAGAGCTTGAAGAAGCTGAAGGAAGACCCTCTTATGAAGACGGAAGATTATGAGGCCTTGCGGAATGGTCTTTTTGAGGAACACAGGAAGAGAAAAGAAGAACAGGTAAAGAAGTATGCACCGATGATCAAAGCGATGCTGTCTGATCTGGAAGCGGCTGAAGAGTTTGACGGTGACATTGATAGTGTTCTGGTAACACTTCAGCGCAATGTCATGCGGATCACGAACAGGGATAATCTCAGAGATGATCTTAAAGGTAAGCCTTATACCTTTTCGAATGACCGTCTTGACAATCATTCTGTGATCTGGTTCCTTGAGAATCTCAGGAACATTGCAGAAGAGGAAGGATTTATTAACGATTAAGGCGGCAAGCAGATTGATGTTCCTGTAAATGAAATGTGGGGGAATTACTCCCCCACATTCATCAACAAGTACACAAAGACAGTCACGGCTATTCGCGGATGCTAGAAGAGTTTGGCGAACACTTAAAGCCCACAAATAGAGAATTATGGAACAAGTAAATTGTATCATATCGTTCTTTATTTGTGGAGAGGTGAGACGTTGACGAACGAAGAGCTGTGCATTGCTATTCAGAAAAATGAAGGAAACAAACAAGACCACTTAACGGAACTGTATCTGAAGAATATCGGGATGATCGAAAAGATCATCAGACATTATGCCGGTGTTGCTGATCTGGAAGACGTCAGACAGGAAAGCTTTTTCGGGATCCTACGTGCTGCCGAACTATGGACACCGGACAAAGGCGGCAACTTTATAACCTATGCCGTATTTTGGATACGGCAAGCAATACGCAAATATTTAAATGATTGCGGTGGAGTTGTCCGGATACCTTCCTACAAGCGTGATCAGATAGGACGATACAAAAAGACCGTGAATTCATACCGAATGATGTTTGGCCGTTATCCTTCTGATCGGGAGTTGTGCGTGGCATTGAACTTGAAGTCGAAACAGCTGGAAGATTTGAAGAAGGATATTCTCGCTTCACAGGTCAGAAGTACCAGCGAGGTTATCGGCGGTGAGAATGACGATCTGACATTGGAAGATACCATTGCTGCAGAAGGTGACGCAATCGGGGATACAGTGGAGCAGCTACAGCAGGACGAACTATCGGATGAACTGTGGAGCTGTGTGAGCGAACTGAAACCACAGCAAGCCGATGTTATCCGGGCCAGATACAAAGATGGCCGGACGCTGGAAGAATGCGGAACTGCTATCGGCTTATCTGCTCAAAGGGCAAAGAGTATTCATGATGAGGCGCTCCGTGAACTCAGAAAGCCACGATACACAAAGCGCCTTCTTCCATACCTGGACGAAGGAACAGCCAGAAGCTGGAGCTTATCCGGTACAGGTCATGGAACATTCGAAAAATATGGAAGCGTACAGGAACGCGCAATGATCAGACTTGAAGAACTCAGCAAGATGAATATCTATTACGGTGTCAGGCTTCCGGAGCTGGATGAATTAAAGCATCGAGCATAAAGCATACAAGGAAGGGTAATACATGAAACCAGTATACAGAGGTGATGGAGAGAGTATTGATAATCTCATAAAAAGATTCAAGCGGGCTTGCGGTCGTGAAGGGATCATGAAAGCATACCGCGACAAGTGCGAGTATAAGAAGCCGAGCGTGAGGCGAAGGGACAAGCACAACGCTGCAGTAAAAAAAATAAATAATCCGAGAAAAATATTTTGGAAATAATTTTGATGCCAGGCCCCCCGGTTATGAATTTTATATACCCCCTATTGGGCACCGGTGCCGCCCTTTGGAAAAGCTGGCCGGGGGTCTCCCGTGAGGGTGTGGTATCAGAAAACCACAAATACATTCAGAAGTGATTAAAATACCACAGAAATTTTTTAATGATTACAAAATTTCAAAAATAATGTGAAAGGAAGTCAAATAATGATTGTATTGATCTGTGGCCTGATAGGGGCCGGAAAAAGTACATACGCAGCACAGCACTATGATCATGTTACAGAGTTTGAAACTTATATGTGTAAGGATGAACAAATCAAAGAGACGTTAAAGCTTCATGAAGAGGGAAAAACGGTCGCTCATATTACATGTTTCCCAACGAGAGCGGAACAGATCGCATTTTACAGATATTCGCCTGAAATGATTTGGATTAATACCGGCATGGAACAGGAAATGAAGAATGTTATCCGGCGAGGCCGTGATCGGGATATGTGCCGGCTTCGTGAAATCGAGAAGACAAACTGCCGTTATCTGAAGCAAATTCATCATTCCCCATTTCATCTGAAAATGGTAAATGTGTCTTTTCCGACATGAAAAATGGTGTTTTCGGAGCGGATCGCTCCCGGCCGTGATAGATTTATAGGTCATTTTTGACATTACGGCATAAAAAAAGGCGCTTCCGGATAACATGCTGAGAACAGTTAATGTCACCGGAAGCCGCCTGGCTAATACGGGAGTATCTCTATAGTATCATCCATGCTGCAGCAATGGCAAGCGCATGGGGATGTTTGTCAGAATTGCCGCTTATCGGATGCTATCATACACGGCCCTGTATTTGACGGTTTAAGGCGGTTTGATTCGCAGATGGGTATTTGTCCATGAAAGCTGAGAAAAGGCCATAGCGCAAGCCACACAAAGCGAAAAGGGAACGATACACGATATCATGTGCCTGATTTGGCAGCGGTATCTATGGCGGAATCAATTGCATTGTTAATAAACTGATTCACGGATACACCTTGACTGTTTGCGGCATTCTGGATTGTTTCCTTCTTTCCTTTTGGTACCCTGATCAGTATAGTATCAATCTTTTCCTTACGATATTTTTCATTAGCACGTTCTCGCGCTTCCGTGTAACCTTTATATTTTCCCATGCTCAGATTATAACACGGCAACAACCAATAGCAAATGATAACAAATGAATGTTGACACACGATATCATATACCGCTATAATACTTCTCAGATACACGATATCGTGTATCGTTCAGAGGAATCATGAAAACAGAATATAGAAAGGAAGGTGATCTATTGGAGAAATATGAAAGCATTTCGCTCAGTGAACAGGAAACGACAATTTCCTATAACCGGGATGAAGACCACGCTATTGTCTGGACGAATGACCGGACAATGATCACGAAGCTCGACAAGCTCTGCAGAGAAGCACCTGAAAACTACCAGTGTATAGAAGTAGGCAAGGCCGGGATCGGCGGCGGCATTCTTGACAAGCGTTACCGGATCAGTGACAAAGGACTGTTATCATTCAGACAGCGCCGGGTAAAGCTGGAGCTGACGGACGAACAGCGCGCGGCATTGTCTGAGAAGATGAAAGAGCGCCGCGCAAGTGGCGAACTGTAACGGCCTTATTTGCTGAGTAGGCAAGAGCGCATAGCAGAATACAGAATTAACGGCGCTCCAATGGGAAAATGTACCACTGCAAGTATTGAAGGGAGAATTTCCAAATGCAGAACAGAGAATTCGAAGAACAGTTAATTCATGACATTCAGTCAGCACTCGAAGAAATGTATGATTCGCTGGCTGCTGAGATCGAGAAAGAAGGTCGTACATGAAAGGCCCGGAACCTTGGGCAGATGCTGAAGCTATGGAAACGGATTTAAAGACATTGTTGTCAATGCATCTGGTAAATCAAGAAGAAGCAGAGCTGAAAGCCTTCCGGCTTGGATGGAAAGCCGGCGCAAGGTATTCGGCATTCCAAGTGCTTCACTGGATACACGTTAAGATTTTGGGACACGGAGAGCCGGAAGCGGAAGAAGGTGAAGCTTCCGGTGATGAACAGGAAGACAGAAAGGAAGGCGGTGAAGAATGACAATTTACGAACAGCTGAAGGAAGCGGCGCACCTGGCAAACGTGATTGAAGCATCTGAATGTGGATACATTGCCTTAGATGCAAAGAGCATTCGCTATTTAGATGATCAGTTAGCGGTCATGATCGACCGGATCAGGGCGGCACAAAATGAAAAGCTCTCAGGCGCGGCAACACCTGAGAGCGGCGAAACCCAATAACCACATACCACAGAAAGGAAATGGAGCTTCTACAAGATTATAACCCGCAGAAGCTCCAAAGGGCAAGAAATGAATATTGTGGAGTACGCATTAGAACAGGTTGATAATGAAGCTTTTCCGGTAGACAGAAAAATCAATGCTTTTGAAATCAATGAAATTCACAGAATTGCAGAGGAAAAGGCAAAGGACATGCCGGGAAGCACTGAAGGCAATATCGCAATTGCGCTTATAGGTGAAGCTTTCAAATATGGATTCTGGCAAGGCTGGAAACACTGCAAAGCCGAACTTCCGGATTTTGATGACTTGTACGATGAAGAATAAGCGGATGATCATAGAGCACACCCCGAGCACAACAAATGTCGGAGCTGCTGCCGTATAGCAACCAGATAACAGACCGACATTGAAAACGCCGGAACAGCTGCAAATGTTCCGGTACCAGAATAACAGGATAAGGACGGCGGCAACCGTCCTTTTCTTGTATCAGACCACAGAAAGGATACAGAGATATGACCATGAAAAAAACACCGATGCGGAACACAATGAACCGTTGTCTGACTGAGGATGAAATCACACTGTTCATGAATACGGCAAGCGAACAAGGCAGTGTATACAGGAACCTTT
>DGWK01000007.1 GCA_002395235.1 Lachnospiraceae bacterium UBA4260
ATGGACGCACCACTGGTGCAACTGTTGTACTGCCAAGTGCACAGCAGGGAGGCGAAGTGCTGATGGGATAAACGCTGAAGGCATCTAAGCGTGAAGCCCCCCTCAAGATGAGACATCACAAGACCCCTTGAAGAGTACAAGGTAGATAGGCGTGAGGTGTAAGTGCGGCAACGCATTCAGCTGACACGTACTAATAGGTCGGAAGCTTATCCTTAAGTTCTTGGAAAGAGCGAAAAAGCTCTTCGGTGTTCAGTTTTGAAGGTATTGACCTTTGATCTTATATTCGAAACAAGTAAAGTCTGTTGAAGCGTATGCTCAACAGACTTTTTTTGGTCAGATTATATAGAGGTCGTTCATATGGTATCTTGAGATGATCAAAGCCTCCCGCGTGGAGACGGCGCCCATGGAGTAGTCATTCGTCGTAACACTGTTCAGAATTACTTCCGGGACCATAAGGTTATGGGAAAATGGCCGGGACGCAACGCTGATGATCCCATTGCCGACAGGATTCGGAAGGGTGTAGTAAGGATCAAAAACTTTATAGCTGTCCCCCTCTTTTCCTGTTATCAGAATATAGTGGCCATAGCCGTTTAAGAAGACATGGAGGACAATTGCTGAATTGTTGTCGAGCGCCTTCGTGAGTCTGCTCCCGTTTCCGAAAAACACATCTTCTTTTTCCTCATACCGGCTCTCAATAGGGAGAAGGCCTGCATATCTGAGTTCGTTCAGCCAGGAACCGAAATAGCGGATCGCGGCACCGCTGGTTCCGTAGCGGCCGGCATGTCCGTTTTCATCAAAGCTGTCCAGTGTGCCCTGACCGATATGACGGATGAGATCGGGGGGAATCTCTTCCCGTTCAAACATATAAATGATCGCGTTTGTCATGGAAGTCGGTCCGCAGTCATATTCCGTTGCATGGTATCGAAGAGGAGATTTCATACTTCTTTTTCCCTGAATGATCAAAGCAGTGCATAATCCAGGAAGAGCAGTCTCATATCTTCCGGATTATTGATGTATTCATTGTGATGAGGAGTTCCCGTCAGCACGCAGGTGCCGTCTCTGTAAGCACGGAGCCGGCAGGGCTCGACAGGTTCCCATTTTTTGCAGTCGAGCGGCGCGGTCGCAAACAGCAGCGACCGCCCGAGACGTCTTATGAACAGGCTGTCTTTCAGATTTTCATGGACGTAAAACAGACTGCCGTCATAAAGCAGGAAGTTGACTTTATTGTGCGCGGTGATATCCTGCACAGCGCGGTCGATGACGGTAAAGCGCTCGTTGTCTGTTAATGCGCGGCGCTTTTTTGCCGTCTCCGCATTGACCTGATCGATCAAATACAGAAGAATCCGCTCACTGTCTGTCTGTCCGCGCTGGGTATGGATATATTTGTCGAGCAGCGGGCAGTCGAAAATTGTGCCGTTATGCATGAAAGTCCAGGACCTTCCGCTTTGATCGCGCCTGAGAAAGGGATGACAGTTCTCGTACTCGATCTGGCCTCGGGTCGCAAATCTTATGTGTGCCATCATGTTCCGGGCGCGGACCGGCGACCTGAGGCGCGCTTTGAGATAGTGGCTGCGGTAGGCAGCCTCCGGCTCTTTTTCGATGTTGACCTCGTTTTGGTTGAAAACAGCGATGCCCCATCCGTTCGGATGAGCGGTGCTGTGGCCGGCAAAAGACTTCAGATATTCATTTACGGCAATTTCATCAGGACCGGTCAGGCCAAACAGTTCACACATTGTCAGTATGTCTCCCGATTACTTCGCTGCGCAGCGGCCCGCGCTACGCGCTTTGAATGATTGCAACCATTTTACGTTTTAATTACCTAGTATGTCAATAGGTAAATGAGAGGCGCTGTCCGGCCCAGGATCCTTTTTAAGAAATTTAGCAGTTACAGGCATTTAGAATTCGACAGGAGCCGCCTGTGGATTTACAATTAAAAAAGATATTTTATAGAAGCGAGGATAATAGAATATGAGTAATAATCAGTCAGGGGCGCAGACGCCCGAACTGAGCAGGGATACAGTCATCATCAGGACCAGCATCATAGGCATCCTGGCCAATGTTCTGCTGGCCGCCTTTAAAGCAGCCGTCGGCATTGCGTCCAATTCGATCGCAGTGGTTCTGGACGCGGTCAATAACCTGTCTGACGCGCTTTCTTCGATCATCACGATCATCGGAACAAAGCTGGCGGGAAAACTTCCCGACAAGAAGCACCCTCTCGGGTATGGACGGATCGAGTATCTCAGCGCCATGATCGTATCCGGAATCGTTCTCTATGCCGGTATCACTTCCGCTGTCGAATCGGTTAAGAAGATCATTTATCCGGAGAAACCGGACTACAGTGTTGTCTCTCTGGTGATCATAGCCGTTGCGGTCGCCGTCAAGATCGTGCTGGGGCGCTACGTCAAGGCCAAGGGAGAAGAGGTCAATTCAGGTTCGCTTATTGCGTCCGGATCGGACGCCATGTTCGACGCGATCCTCTCTGCGTCGGTGCTGGCCTGCGCGATCATCTTTAAGGTGACCGGCATCTCTCTGGAAGCGTTTGTCGGAGTCGCCATCTCTGTCATCATCATCAAATCCGGCGTGGAAATGATGATCGAGACGCTCAATGAAATTCTCGGAGAGAGGGCGGACAAAGAGACCACGGATCATATCAAGCGGCTCCTGATCGAGGAAGAAGAAGTGCGGGGCGCGTATGACCTGATCATGTTCAACTACGGACCGGACAAGAATCTTGCCTCCGTACATCTTGAACTGCCCGACACGATGTCTGTCAGGGAGGTCGACCGCCTGACCAGAAAGCTGGAGAGGAAAGTGTACAGGGAGACCGGAATCGTTTTGGTCGCGGTCGGCGTGTACTCCTATAACACCGGGGATAATGAAGCCGGAAGGATTCAGAAGGACGTCTATGAGAGAGTGATGGCGCACGACTGGGCTGTCCAGGTACACGGCTTTTATGTGGATGTCGAAGCGAAGGAGATGACCTTCGACGTCGTATTGAGCTTTGATATTCAGCCCAAAGAGGCGCTTGCCATCCTGTATGAAGAGATGCAGAAGGCTTATCCCGATTACAAGATCTCGATCGCGCCGGATGTCGACGTGTCCGTCACACAACTGTGACAAAACAGAGGGAGCAGAAAGTGAACCGGGAAGAAATTCTTTCGATCAAGAAAAAGCAGCTGGATATGCTGAGGGATTATCGGAGCCGCCTGTATAAGGCGCCGCAGCTGCGGCAGCTCTTTTTTGAACTGACACTGCGCTGCAACGCGGCCTGTTTTCACTGCGGAAGCCGCTGTACGCCGCAGTCGCCGGACGGCCTGCCGGTTCAGGATTACGTGAGAGTTCTGGATCAGGTTAAAGAGCGGTACGGAAACCGGATGACGCAGATCTGCCTGACGGGCGGGGAGCCCTTGCTCTACAAGGACTTTTTTGACCTGGCGCAGGCGATTTCCGACAGAGGATTCCGGTGGGGGATGACGTCCAACGGAACGCTGATCAGCCGGGAAACGGCGCGCAGGCTCCGCGAGACCGGAATGGGCACGATCTCGATCAGCGTGGACGGCCTGCCGGACACACATGACCGCCTCCGCGGGATGCCCGGGGGATTTGAGCGGACGATGGAAGGAATTCAGAACCTCATTGACGAGGGCGGCTTCCACGCCATACAGGTCACAACGGTCATCAATCATCAAAATATTGAGGAGCTGGACGCGCTCTTTGACTATTTTGCCGACGTAGAGATCGACTCCTGGCGCGTGATCGGACTCGAACCCATCGGGCGCGCGCTGGAGCATCCGGATCTTCTGCTGACGCCCGAGGACCAGCGGCGGCTCTTCGGTTTTATCAGGGAGAAACGGATCGCCGATTTCCCGGTGACTTATGGATGTTCCCACTATCTGGGGCTGGAATGGGAGCGGGAGGTCCGCGACTGGTACTTTCTGTGCAACGCCGGCGTCTATGTGGCAGGGATCCTGAGTAACGGGGATATTAGTGCCTGCCTGGACATTGAGCGGAGGCCGGAGACGATCCAGGGCAATATAGCGACAGATGATTTTATCGATATTTGGGAGAACGGGTTTGACCTGTATCGCAGGCCTCTTTCCGGGCGGAGCGAGACCTGCGGAAGCTGTACGGCGCAGGAGTACTGCTCGGGAGGCGCCTTCCACAGCTGGGATTATGACCGCGATGAACAGAGGATCTGTATGCGGGGAATCCTTTTTGACACAAAATAGCGCAGGCAAGGGGCAGAATCAGAATGACGGTTGAAGAATATGTGGAACGGAGCGGCCGGGAGTGGTTCCTGACAGGAAAGAAAAAGTATACGATCCAGGCCATGATGGTCTCCAAAGAGGCTTCTTTTCACAACAGTCTGGAGGAAACGGATTATACGGTAACGGATGACGGCGAGACGGTGGTCCTCAGAGGGATTCTCGGAGAGATGTGGACTTCAAAGATCCGGACTGTCGTGGGAAGCTACACAAAGGAAAACGGAACGGCGCTGCGAGAGGAAGACTTCGCGGAGAAAGACGCCTATATCCGCATAGTCTCGATCCCTTCCGCGGACACAAATTACGCCATGTTTGTTCCTAAGGATATTGTGCTCACTGTGGAAATCGGCGGTGAAAACGAACTGCACACCAATCTGCCCGGCGCCGCGCATGGGGACGGAGATTATCTCGTCTGCCTGGCTGGGAAAGACGGCAGACCGGACCTGTCTTCCGTATGGGTGCTCAACGGGGTTTTGTTCCCCTGTTATTATAGGGAATCCGACAGGATGTAAATGAACAGCCGCTTGCGGCGAATCAAAAAGGAGGGAATTATGGAGAACAGAATCATCACGATCAGCCGGGAATTCGGCAGCGGCGGACGGGAGATAGGAAGAATGGTGGCGGAGAAGCTCGGTATAGAGTGCTACGATTCGGATCTGATCCAGAGGATCGTTGAAAAGAGCGGATTAAGAGCCGATTACGTCAAGGAAGGCGGAGAAGACGCGGCAGGCGGATGGTTTTCCACTTTTTTGGCTGATCGGACGATCGGAAAGACAGAGCAGGATAAACTCTGGAATTACCAGAGCCAGGTCATCTCGGAGCTTGCGGACAAGGAGTCCTGCGTGATTGTCGGCCGCTGCGCGGATTATATCCTGCGGGCCAGAGCGGACTGTCTCACCGTCTTTATCCACGCCGACCCGGAGAAGCGCGCCGCACGCGCTGTCAGGGAATACGGCGAGCGCGAAGAGAACGTGCAGAAGCGGATGAAAGATAAGGACAAGCGCAGAGCCGCCTACTATCAGTTCTATACGGATATGAAGTGGGGCGAGGCGAGGAATTACCATGTCTGCCTGGACAGCGGCGAACTGGGGCTCGAAAAGTGTGCGGAGATCATCGCGCAGCTGTACTGAAAATCATACGGAATACTTAAGAGGAGACAATATCATGTTTCGGGAAATGCTTCGCAAAAAGCAGCAGATCACAGAGGAAGAGTGTATAAGGATCCTGAAAGAGGAGCCGCGCGGGGTCCTGTCCGTGCTCGGGGACGACGGCTATCCCTACGGGATGCCCATCAATCACTTCTACAACGAAGAGGACGGCAGGCTCTATTTTCACAGCGGAATGAAGGGGCACAAGGTAGACGCGATCGAAAGATGCGACAAGGCCTCCTACTGCGTCTATGACGGCGGTTACCGCAAAGAGGGAGAATGGGCCCTGAATATTCGCAGCGTGATCGTCTTCGGACGCATCGAGATCATCTCGGACAGGGAGAAGATATATGACATAGCCCGCAGGCTCAGCCATAAGTTTACGGATGACGAGGAGTACATTGAGCGCGAGATCAAACACTCCGGCCCCAGGACCTTGATGTTCGCATTGGTTCCGGAACATATGACGGGGAAACTGGTCAATGAGGCTTGACAAAACGGAGGATGTTATGCAGATCTCAGAGGAACGAAACAGCAGGATCATCGACGGGATGGCGTTTGGCTTTTCTGCCGCGCTCCTTATGGCCTGCATAGCGGGAGCCGCTTATACGCATACATTCCGATCCCTTCCGGGGGACTTTTTCCGTATCCTGACATCGCCGGGTCCGCTGATCACGGACTACTTTATGATCGGTAGCATGCCTGCCGCGTTTCTGAACGCCGGCTTGTGCGGACTTACGATGGCTATGTTCATGCACTTTCTGAAGGGCCACTCCCATGTCAACACGCTGGCGGGCTTTTTTCTCGTCATAGCGCACGGATTCTATGGGCTCAATCTCTTAAATATGCTGCCTTGCTTTTTTGCCCCGTTTATGTACCTGAGGCTGAGAAAGCTCGATCTCAACAAAAACCTGCACGTCTGTATGTTTGCCACGTGCTTCAGTCCCTTTGTCAGTGAGCTGCTCTTTCGCTATACGCAGGGGCACGATTTTATTGCCGGGAAGGCCTCGCTCACTGTGAAAGGCGTATTTCTGACCCTGACCTTTTTGCTGATCATCGCTTTTGTCGCGCCGGCGATCCTGCCGGGCGCCAAGGCCTGGCACAAGGGATACAATCTCTACAACGGCGGCCTCGCCTACGGCATTCTGGGCTTTCTGCTCTACAATTTCATGTACAAGACGATGGGCATACAGGTGCCGCAGAAGCTGATCGTCGCCAATGCAGTCTACGACCGCTTCGGCAGGTCCTACAGACTGTTCGGCAATCTCTTTTTTGTCATGCTGTTTGCGGCATGCATCCTGGCAGGGTGGGTTCTCAACGGAAAGAGCTTCAGGGGACTGGGCGTACTCTTCCGTGATACCGGGTATCAGAGTAATTTCGCGTCAAAATACGGAATGCAGATCTGTCTGGTGAATACGGGACTGTACGGGATCCTGTTTCTGATCTATGTCAACGCGGCCATGCTCTTTACAGACGGCGCGGGGTTCACCGGACCGACCTTCGGAGTCATATTCGCGGCGCTGACCTTTACCTCCATGGGGCAGCATGTCACCAATGTGTGGCCGATCTTTCTGGGCTTTCCCCTGCTCTCGCTCTTTTCCTCCGGATTTAATCTGCTGGTGGGAGGGACCAGTACATGGACCATCTCCTCGCAGTCCTATCTGAACAGCGTGGCCTTCGCTACGGGGCTGTGTCCTCTCGTGGGACATTACGGGGTCCGCGCCGGTCTCGCGGCGGGGATGCTCTGCGCCTCACTCTGTACGGCGACCTCGGCGCTTCACGGCGGACTGATGCTCTACAACGGCGGTTTTACGACGGGGCTCGCAGCGCTGATCCTGATTCCCATCCTCGAGCACTATTCCGTGCCCAAGAGGAAGGAGATGAAGCAGTATATCAATCTGCAGGATATGATGACCATGAACGAGACAGCTTCGAGAACGGCGAGAGGTTCCGAAGGAAATGAGACGCGGAAAAAATAGCGCTTAATATTTTACCGACTTCGTGTATACTGAAAAGTAACTGCGCCGGGAGAGTTTTCCGCGCGCGGGAGTCAGCAATATACGAATGAGGTAGGAATGGGTAAAAGAATCATACAGACAGCTGCCGCTTTCGGCGCGGCGGCGGGTCTTCTGGTCCTTCTGTTCTTCGCGGTGAAGACAAAGAGGCTTCAGATCAACAGATGGATCGTTTCCGATACGGATCATGTGGGCGTTGATATTTCCGAATATCAGGCAGACGTCGATATGGATACGCTCCGGGAGCAGGGAATCACATTTATATATATGAAAGCAACGGAAGGAAGCGGCCACGTGGACGGGCGGTTCGCGCAGAACTGGAAGAACGCGCAGGAGAGCGGTATACCCGCGGGGGCCTATCACTTCTTTTCCTTTGACAGTCCGGGACAGCAGCAGGCAGAAAATTATATAACGACCGTCGGGAGCCTTGAGGGGAAAATGATCCCGGCGATCGATGTGGAGTATTACGCGGATAAAAAGGAGAATCCCCCTGCCAGGGAAGACGTGATCCGGGAGCTGGGAGCCTTTATCGCGGTGCTCGAGAGAGAATACGGGGTAAGACCGCTGATCTATTGTTCCGGAGAGATCTATGAAAAATATATTGAGGAAGATTTCGGAGAATACCCGAGATGGGTCAGGAGTATCTACTATCCTGTGACCTTTGAGGCGGGCAGCAACTGGGTGATCTGGCAGTATTGCGATACGGCACAGCTGGAGGGATATGCAGGCGGAGAGCAGTGCATTGACCTCAATGTCCTCAAAAGAGGGATCAGCCCGGAAGAACTTATGGCCGGGTCCCGAAAGGAGAATGCGGGAGAGGTCTCGAAGAGATAAAGGAGGACGGAAAAGAAATGATTTATAACAATATCCTTGAGGCAGTAGGGAATACACCCATGATCAGGCTCAGCAGGATGCCGGAAGAAGGCAGCGCTCAGGTGCTGGTCAAGATGGAGGCCCTGAACGTGGGCGGATCCATAAAGACAAGGACCGCGCTTAATATGATCGAGGAGGCCGAGAAGGAAGGGCTGATTGGAGAGGACACGATCATCGTGGAGCCGACCAGCGGAAATCAGGGGATAGGACTGGCTCTGGTGGGAGCGGTGAAGGGATATAAGACGATCATCATCATGCCGGACTCTGTCAGTGAAGAGCGCAGAAAGCTCGTGCGCCAGTACGGCGCGGAAGTGATCCTGATCCACGACGACGGGGATATAGGCGCGTGCATCGACGAGTGCCTGCAAACGGCGCTGAGAATGAGGGATGAGAATCCCAAGGTATTTGTCCCGCAGCAGTTTGAGAACCCGAATAATACGCTGACCCATAAAAAATACACAGCACTGGAGATCATGGCGCAGGTCGCCGGGCCAGTGGACGGATTCTGTGCCGGAATCGGTACCGGAGGGACGATCACGGGGATCGGTGAAGTCCTAAGGGCCCAGTATCCCGACATCGAGATCTGGGCTGTCGAGCCCGAAAACGCAGCGATCCTCGCGGGAGGAACAGTGGGGACACATCTGCAGATGGGGATCGGCGACGGGATCATACCCGACATCCTCAATACGCAGATCTACGACGACATCTATGTGGTGACAGATGAGGAGGCGCTCGAGACGTCCAGGCGTCTCGCAAAGGAAGAAGGCCTTATGGTCGGGATCAGCGCGGGCACAAATGTCGCCGCCGCGCTGAAGCTTGCCAGGAAACTCGGCAAGGGAAAGACGGTCGTCACGGTGCTGCCGGATACCGCCGAGAGATATTTCTCAACGCCTCTGTTTGCTGACTTAGGGCGCAGAGAGCTTTGACATAACAGTTACAATGAGCATAATCGAAGTAATATATGATATACTGTAATTACTTCAGTGCACAGACGTACAGCAGCCGGGAGCTGAATAGTTACCTTTATAGATTAGTTGCAGGGAGGTAAAAGGCATGGCAGATAACAGACCGCGCGGCAGGAAAAGAAATGTGACCGGCCAGGGAACCGGCGTACATGTCAGAGGCGACGGCCTCGGAACAGGCCCGGTAGGATCGGGGAAAGCTCCCGGCGGGGGAAGTTCCTCGGGAGGAGGCGGTCAGAAGAGAAGCAGCAGAGGTATGGGAGGCTTTCCGCTGATCATATTGATTATTATAGCGCTTCTCGGCGGCGGCGGCTCCCTGGGTGGACTGTTAGGCGGCGGGAGCAGCGGAGGCAGCAGCGGCAGCTATTCCTCCACGGGTAACAGCTGGAATGTCGATGAGGACTATACGCCGAGTTCCGGAAACAGTAATATCAATTACTATCAGAGCAACTACGGCGGCAACGGGTCGCTCTCCACGGGATGGGTCAGCGATAACGCCACGCAGACGAGCCTTGACAGTGAAGTGGCCTCCGGATCGAGGGAGAAGTACACAAAGATCAAGGGCGGCGGCCAGGACGTCGTGACGATCATGGTCTATCTGTGCGGAACAGACCTCGAATCCAGAAGCGGCATGGGAACCTCGGATCTCCAGGAGATGGCGGCTGCCAATATAGGAAGCAATGTCAATGTTCTGGTCTACACGGGCGGGTGCAGCAGCTGGCGCAACAACATCGTCAGCAGCAAGGTCAACCAGATTTACCAGGTCCTTAACGGAGGCGTCAAGTGCCTCGTCAAGGATGCCGGGTCATCGCCCATGACAGATCCCGACAACCTGGGCAGCTACATTCAGTGGTGCGCGAAGAATTATCCTGCAAACCGCTACGAACTGATCCTGTGGGACCACGGCGGCGGATCCGTGAGTGGATACGGGTATGACGAGAAATACAAGAGCAGCGGCTCCATGACGCTCTCCGGGATCAAAAAGGCGCTGGACAAGGGAGGAGTGAAATTTGACTTTGTCGGCTTCGACGCATGCCTCATGGCGACGGCGGAGACCGCGCTGATGCTGGGCAATTATGCGGATTACCTTGTGGCATCGGAAGAGACGGAACCCGGCGTCGGCTGGTATTATACGGACTGGCTGAATGCGCTGAGCGGCAACACTTCGATTTCAACCGTGGAGCTTGGAAAAAAGATCGTAGATTCTTTTGTGGAGACCTGCGACAGGAAGTGCCGGGGACAGAAGACAACGCTTTCTCTGGTGGACCTCGCGGAGCTGTCTAACACAGTGCCGGAGCTCTTCAACGGCTTTTCCAAGGCGGTCAGCAGTCAGATCGCGAGCAATAACTACCAGCAGATCGCGCAGGCGAGAAATCAGTCCAGAGAATTTGCCTCCAGCACGAAGATCGATCAGGTCGACCTGGTCCACCTGGCAATCAACACGGGGCTCAGCGAAGGGGATGCGCTCGCAAAAGCGGTCCGCAAAGCGGTCAAGTACAACAGGACTTCCGTAAACATGTCCAATGCGTACGGGCTCTCCATCTACTTCCCTTACAGGAGCAGTGCGAAGTTCGTGGACAGCATGTCCAAGACATACAATGAGATCGGTCTGGACAGCGCCTATACGACCTGCATCAGACAGTTTGCCAGCCTCCAGGTGAGCGGCCAGGCGGCCGGCGGCGGATCCGGAAGCCCTTACGATGCACTGTTCGGGGATTACGGCGGACAATTCAGCGGCCTCGACAGCACGGGAACGAACGACCTGATCAACACGCTGCTCACAGGATTTCTGAGCGGAGATTACGGTTCCGTATCCGGAATGACCTCTTCGGGCTCTTCCTTCCTCTCGGACAGAGCGCTCTCCGAGGAAGACACGCTGCACTATCTGCAGGACAATCACTTCGACGCAACTGCGCTTGGATGGGTGAAAGAGGACGGCAAGGAGAAGATCAAACTCTCCGAGAAGCAGTGGAGCATGGTCACAGACCTGGAGCTGAACACATTCTATGATACCGGCAAAGGCTATGCGGATATGGGCCTCGACAACGTGTATGAATTTGACGGGCAAGGCAATCTCATAGCAGATGAAGGAAAATACTGGATCTCGATCAACGGTCAGCCGGTGGCTTATTATCATATGGATACGCTGGATGACGGGACCACCTATACGATCACGGGAAGAGTTCCCTGCATGCTCAACGGTCAGAGAAGCAATCTGATCCTGGTGTTTGACAGTGAACATGAAAACGGATATGTGTCGGGCGCGATCTCCGATTACAGCAAGGACGATGAGATCGATGTTGTCGGCAAGGAAATTACCGAGCTGGTGTCCGGCGATGTCATCGAGCCGCTCTGCGATCTCTATAATTATGACGGGACTTATGAGGATACCTATTATCTGGGCAACCCGCTGGAGATCAAGGAGTCGGCAGCTGATCTCACGATCAGCGACACGGCGCTTGGAAACGGAACCGCACTTGTAACGTACAGATTTACGGATATGTACGGCGCAAATCATTGGACGCAGACAATCCGCAGATAAGCCTGCGGCCGGTATAGTAACGGAGGATCACGGACGGTAGTATTATGAATTTCAATGATTTTTACGGGGCTGGGAGCGATATAGTGGACGCGGTCAATGACGCCGTCAGAAAAAATGACTATTCGGAGCTCAGTTCGGCCATAAGTAAGACCGTAAAGGAAGTTTCAGAGACAATTGCGCGTGATGTCAGAGAGTATAATGAGAAGAACAGAAGGGAAGATGTAAGGAGTCGCACTTACCGAAGCGCGGCGGGACAGGGCGGTCCGCGCCGTTACGGCGACAATCCTTACAGGAGATATCAGAACTCTTCGGCGTCCGCAGGCGCGCAGAGAATGGGCGGTCAGGAGGGACAGCCGGCGAGAAGATATACCTCTCAGAAAACGCCGTTCTTCCAGAAACTGGTGGGCAAAAATCCCGGCCTCGGGAAAATTGTCGGAAGTATTTTCGGACTCTTTATCAGTGTACCGATGCTGCTCGGCAACCTGTTCGACCTGTTTGCGGTCGGGATCACCGGGGGCACGGTCTTCGGAGTGCTTGCCATGGCGATCATTGTCGGAGCCTGCGCGTATTTATTCGTCACGGGGAAAAAAGATAATGAACTTGCGGCGCGCTACTACGAATACGGAAAGGTGATCGGAACGGCGGAGTATATCGATATCGAGAAGCTCGCGAGAGCGACGGGAAGGACCAAGGAAGAAGTCCTGGCAGATATCAAGCTGCTGATGAAGAAGAATGTATTCTCCCAGGCCTGGCTGGACGAGCAGGAGACGACGCTCATGCTCACAAAGGAGATCTACGACCAGTATGAAGAGATCCGCAGGCAGAGCGAAGAGCTGAGAAGGCAGGCCCAGACAGAGCAGGCGTCGGACCAGGAACTTCCCGAAAACGCGAGGGAGATCATCAAAGAAGGCAGGGAGTATATCCAGACGATTCACGAACTGAACGATGAGATTCCCGGCGTGGAGATGTCCGAAAAGCTTTACCGGCTTGAGAGCACCATGGACCGGATCGTGGAACAGGTGAGGCAGAACCCGGAATCGGCTTCCGAGCTCCGCAAATTGATGAGCTACTATCTCCCCACGACAGTAAAGCTGCTCGGCGCTTATAAGGAACTGGACAAACAGACGGTAGGCGGCGAAAATATAGACAAGACCAAAAAAGAGATCGAGGATGCGCTCGACACGATCAACGAGGCGTTCGAGAAACTTCTGGACAGCCTGTTCCAGAGCATGGCCTGGGACGTGTCTTCGGATATCTCCGTCATGCAGACGATGTTCGCGCAGGACGGACTGACCGGGGAGAAGATGTCGGCACAGGGCGGACAGAGCGTGCCGGAGATGGAGCAGCAGGTTTACGGAACGACTCTTTCCTGGGGAGACGAAGAGGTGACGAGCCAGGGGCAGGCACAGGCCCAGACAAAGCCGGAAGGGGACTGAACGCGGCAGGGCGGCTCCTGAAGCGAATCTCAAAGAAACCGATCACATTTAGTAAAACCTTAGTGAGAAGGAGAAAGCAGGATTATGGCAGACAATAATATGGATCTGAATTTTGGACAGACTGATTCGACGCAGCCCGCGGGCGCGGCAGCGCAGGCGGATCCTTTTGCGGATCTGGCGGCGAGCGCACCCACACTTACATTTGGCAGTGAGCCTCAGGTGCAGGCCGTACAGCCTCAGGTTCAGGAGGAAGAGGCGCCGGATCCGGATGAGAGCATCCTTACGCCTGAAGAACTGCGCATGGTGGAGGAGTTTTCTAAGAAGATCGATGTCACAGACTCAAAGTCTGTCCTGACATATGGCTCCGGCACGCAGAAGAAGATGGCGGATTTCTCCGAAAAGACTCTGGAAAGTGTCAAGACTAAGGACATGGGAGAAGTGGGAGATATGATCTCCGGTCTCGTCACACAGCTCAAGAGCTTTGATATCGATGAGAACGAAAAAGGTATTATGGGCTTCTTCAAGAAGAAAGGAAACCAGGTTCAGGAACTGCGCACCAAGTACGCGAGCGCGGAGAAAAATGTGGAGGCTATTGCCTCAGAGCTTGAGAAACACCAGGTGACGCTGCTCAAGGATATCGAACTTCTCGACCGCATGTATGAGCTCAATCTCAATTACTACAAAGAGCTCACCATGTATATCCTGGCAGGCAAGAAGAAACTGAAAGAAGTCAGATCGACCAAGCTCCCGGAACTGCAGAAAAAGGCAGAGCTCTCGGGACTTCCGGAGGACGCGCAGGCAGCAAGAGACCTGGCCGAGCAGTGCGACCGCTTTGAGAAAAAGCTTCATGATCTGCAGCTCACCAGAGCCGTCGCGATGCAGACAGGACCTCAGATCCGCATGATCCAGGCAGCTGATCAGGTCATGGCGGAGAAGATCCAGTCGACAATCGTCAACACGATCCCGCTCTGGAAGAACCAGATGGTCATTGCCATCGGTATCGAGCACGCCAATCAGGCGGCCAAGGCGGAGAGAGAGGTCAACGAGATGACAAATGCTCTTCTCAGAAAGAATGCCGAAAAACTCAAACAGGCAACAGTCGAGACGGCGAGAGAAGCAGAGAGAGGCATTGTGGATATCGAGACTCTCAAGCACACAAATGAGATGCTGATCTCCACAATGGACGAGGTTCTTCAGATCCAGACAGAGGGCAAACAGAAGAGAGCGGCGGCGGAGAAGGATCTTGCCAGGATCGAGGCACAGCTCAGGCAGAAGCTTCTTCAGGCCAGCAAGAGCTGACAGGATGCCTGCCAAAGTATCTTTATAGTGCCATTTCTACACAAATTAAATTTTGCAAAACCGAAATTTTTATAAAATAGCAGTAGATTTATTTTTCGGCATGGTGTAGTATATTAGATACAGTAGCAATAATGTAATATTTGTAATGAATTTGTAACAGCATCTTACAAAAAACTTGGAGGAGGAAAGATGAAACGTAGACTAGCTCTTCTTTTAGCTCTCTCTCTTACCTTTGCGTCCTTCCCTGTCGCAGGAGTCGGTGCAGCTGAAGCAGAAACACCTGCAGCAGTTGAGCAGACTTTAGAAGCGACGGAAGAGACTGAGCAGGCAGAGACCGAGGCAGTCACAGAGAAAGAAGAAGCAGCCGCTGCCGGAAACAGTGAGGCAGCCGCTGTTGAAGAAGTATCCGGTGAAGCAGCGTCATCCGAAGGAAAAGCAGCAGAGGAAGCCGAATCCACAGAGAAAAAGGAAACAGAGGAAACGACGGCCGCCGATACAGAAGCTGCTCCGGAAGAGGAATCTGCGGCAGCAGCTACAACAAGTGCAGAAGCAGCTCCTGTAGTGGAGCCTGCAGTTGTGAAAGTTGATCCGAAAACAGTCGTAGAGGAGAAGAAGACCGAGAAGGTAGCTGATGGCTGGTACTCCAATAACACTGTTTATTACAGGAACGGAAATAAAGTTACCGGATTACAGTATCTTATTTTTCAAGGCAAAAACTATGGCTTCTTCTTTGATAAGAATGGAGTCAAGAAGACCGGCTGGGTGACAGTTGACAATAAGGGAACGGTTTGCTATTTTGCAGATAGCAGGTGCCCGTCTTATCCGGCAGGAGTTATGCTGGTCGGACTCAGAAAGATTGGCAATTATTGGTTCTACCTGGCAGATGCTGCATATGCGAAGGCACACAATGTGACCAGAGGTAAGCAGATTTCCGGCTGGCAGGTTATTGGCGGTAATACTTATTATTTCAAAGCAGGTACCCAGGGCAGTTATCCTACGGGTGCAGCATACACCGGATGTAAGTTAATGGGCGGTAAGTATTATTACTTCGCAGATTCGCGCTATCCATCAATGCACGAGGGTGCAATGCTGACCGGATTCAGAGACATCGGAGGTAACGTTTTTTACTTTGCAGATTCCGCATACCCGAGTCAGCCGAGGGGAACAATGGTAAAAGGTCTTGTAAAGATCGGTAAGTATTATCGTTATTTCAAAGGTAACGGAGTTCTTGCTAAAGGCTGGACGACAGTTAACGGCAGAGTTGCTTACTATAACGCAAATTACGGTGTGGCCCAAAAAGGCTGGCGTGCCAAAGGCAGTTCCTGGTATTACATTATGGACAATGGCTTGGCCAGACTGGGTTGGATCAAGTTCGCCAATTCAAATTCATTGTACTATCTGGATCCCGCTCGGGGCGGCAAGATGGCCACAGGTTCCGTGTTGATGCCGAATGGAAAGCTCTTCTTCTTTGATTCCGAGGGACGCAGGGCGACCACACAGGGCTGGCAGACAGTAGGTGCTTACACCTACTACACCTATGCAAACGGAACATGTGCGCGCAATACGACTATTCAAGGCGTCAAGCTGGACAGCATGGGCAGATCCAAGATGACTGTCATGGACAGAAAAGCGCAGGGATATTCCAGTAGTACGAATTACCTGATCCTTGTCAATAAGGGCGAGTACAAGGTCTGCATTTACAAGGGAAGGAAGAACGCTTGGGCTAAGGTCAAGGAGTGGTACTGCACACACGGCGGAAGCAATACTCCTAACGGCACATGGACACTCGATGATCATGTGACAAAGAGAAGCGCCAAGTACGGCTGGGCGGTATTTGATTATTCCAGTGCTGCATTTGCAACACACATTTCAGCGGGTAATTACTTCCACTCCATCCTGTATGAGAAATACATCGGACAGTATTATCCCAACACAAACCCTTACGACGAGGAGCCAATGGATCCCTCTTTGAAGCAGAGTTACTCTCACGGCTGTGTCAGACTTGAGACTCAGAATGCAGAGTGGATCTGGGACAACGTTCCGCTTGGAACTAAGGTAGTTGTCTACTGATAAAAAAATACTCGCAGAGTAAGATGTGAAGATCGGATATCCGGCACAGCATGTGCCGGATATCTTGTGTTTTCAATAATACAGGAGAACGCACTATGAATATTATCGTGACCGGCGGAGCCGGTTTTATCGGATCTAATTTCGTTTTTTACATGCTGGACAAACATCCGGAAGATCGGATCATCTGTGTGGACAGCCTCACCTATGCGGGCAATCTGTCTACCTTGGAGTCGGTTATGAATAACCCGAATTTCCGCTTTGTGAAGTTGGATATCCGTGACCGCGAAGGGATTGACCGCCTCTTTGCAGAGGAGAAGCCGGAAATTATTGTGAATTTTGCCGCCGAGTCGCACGTCGACCGCTCTATTGAGAACCCGGGGATCTTCCTGGAGACCAACATCATGGGAACAGCCGTGCTCATGGACGCCTGCAGAAAACACGGAATCGTCAGATTCCATCAGGTTTCTACCGATGAAGTGTATGGCGATCTGCCGCTGGACAGACCGGACCTCTTCTTCACAGAGGAGACGCCCATTCACACCAGCAGTCCTTACAGCACGTCGAAGGCCTCGGCGGATCTCCTTGTGCTGGCTTATCACAGGACATACGGACTGCCCGTGACGATCAGCCGCTGCTCAAACAACTATGGACCTTACCAGTTCCCGGAAAAGCTGATCCCTTTGATGATCGCCAACGCGCTGCATGACCAGCCTCTGCCGGTCTATGGCGAAGGACTCAATGTCAGGGACTGGCTCTATGTGGAGGATCACTGCAAAGCGATTGACCTGATCCTGCGCGGAGGACGTGTCGGAGAGGTCTACAACATCGGCGGCCACAACGAGATGAGAAATATAGACATCGTCAAATTGATCTGCGCGGAGCTCGGAAAGCCGGAGAGCCTGATCACTTATGTGACAGACCGC
Source organism: Lachnospiraceae bacterium UBA4260 (assembly GCA_002395235.1). Classification (GTDB taxonomy): domain Bacteria; phylum Bacillota; class Clostridia; order Lachnospirales; family Lachnospiraceae; genus CAG-791. The sequence continues at coordinate 17,534 of DGWK01000007.1, forward strand.
AAAGGGCATGACCAGCGTTACGCAATCGATCCGGCCAAGATCCATGCAGAGCTTGGGTGGCTCCCGGAGACAATGTTCGCGGACGGAATCCGGAAGACGATCCGCTGGTATCTCGATAATCAGGAGTGGTGGGAGACGATCCGCTCCGGGGAATATCGGAATTATTATGAGAAGATGTACGGGAACAGATAACCGATAACGGAAAAGACTCCGCTGGGACTGGATTTACCAGTCCCGCGGAGTCTTTTTCTATACGATTTTTTAGGATCGTAAAACGATCCGAATTACAGCCTTGAAATAATGACGCCCAAAATGATGATGCCGACCCCCAGCGCTTTGCGGGGGGAGACTTTCTCCTTCAGGATCAGGACGCCCATAATAAAGACCCAGACAAAACTTGTCGCGGTGATGCAGGGCATGACCGATACCGGGACATGGATCAGGGCAATCTGGTTAATGACCAGAGTGGAAAACAGAAGGCCGTAGGATATGATGACGCGGGGATTCAGGAATTTACTGAAGAACCCGCTCTTTTTGGCCTCTGTGATGTTGGCCTGCTTTTTGAGTATGATCTGGCTGAGGGCTGTGACGAAAGCGGCTATTATGGCAGCTCCGTAACAAAACGCAGGTGTGAAGAGTTCCGAATTCATTATTACCTCCGTACAAAAGCCAGTTTAGCCGGCTTTTTCGTCGCTGATACTGACGACCATTCCGATTGAAATGACGATAATGCCCAGAATCTGTTTCCAGGTGATGGTCTCGTGGAAGATCAAACGAGCCCAGACGAAAATGAGTATATAGCTGAAGCCCCGTCGCAGATACGCGGTTGTCAGCGGGAGCTTCTCCAGGATCAGCTGCCAGCAGACGGCGTAGAACCCCAGGATCAGCACAGCCAGGCAGAACCAGGCGATGTAGCCGGCTGAGAGGAAAGGATACCGCCCGCCCAGCTTGAGACAGGGGGACGTCAGGCTCTCCATGAAGACGGCGACGATCGCCAGCAGTATGATATTGCTTCGTTTGTCAAGAAATTTATCTAACACGGCGTAACCTCATTCCCATATAAGGGGTTTAATGCCATCGGGCGTCTCGGTGTCGACCTGAAGCATTTCGCGAACCCGGGCAGCCCGCTGTGCGAAAGTGACGCGGTCCGGGGCACTTATGATCAGGGCTATGCGGGAAGTCTTGTCGGTGTGTCCCTCTTTGTTCTCCGTGCCGGCCTTGAGTTTGTCGAGCTGATTCCGGTGAACGTAGGGAAGAGCCTGCACTTCCCCCACACCGCTTACACGCAGGATTTTGCCGTCGGGCACATAGAAGGCCAGATAGCCGCAGACGCACTGCTGGGGCAGGATCTCGGGAAGACCTTTCTGCTTTCCGGAGGCGATATCGAGAAGGAACCCTTCCGTATCGAGGCCGCAGGAGAGATGGATCAGATCGGAGGAGATGAAGACGCCGCCTCCTCTGGCCGCCGTTTCGATCAGGTAGATGTCGTCGCCGTCCATGATGAACTCACTGTGCGTGATGCCCTGTTTGAGGCCGAACCCTTTGATGATCCGGGTATTCAGATCCAGGACGCGCTGCCGCAGCGGGTCGTCCGCGACGGTAGGGAAGATGCGGCTCTTGGCGGCAAAGGCGTCGGGCAGGTCAAAATAGAGCGTGTCCCCGATGCAGAGATTGCGGAATTCATAGTCCACGGCCAGGCCTTCTACCAGGAACTCGCGTCCGGTGGCGAAGCGCTCGATGAGAACGTTGCGGTTTGAGGACCAGCGGGCGGCCTCGGCATATTTTGCCTTAAGTTCATCGGCACTGCGGCAGACCTGTACGCCGCGGCTTCCCTGGGTATCCAGAGGCTTGATGATGACGCTGCCGCCGATCTCCTCGTAGTAGGCCAGGGCCTGATCGAGGGAGGAGACGGTTCGGTGAGGCAGAAGCTTAATGCCCAGCTGCGCCATGCGCTCTCTCATAAGGCTCTTGTCGGTGAAAAGGCAGCCGGTCTCGTATCCGATGCCGGGCAGGCCCATCTTCTCGGCGACATAGGCGACGGAGCGCACCGCGATGTCGGTCTGGTCCGTGATCACGCCGCAGACGGAGTGCGCGCGGGCAAATTCCAGGATGCTTTCCTTGTCCCTGACATCGATGAGCAGGGAGTCCTTGATATAAGGCTTAAAGGCGTCGGAGATGACCGGCGCCGCGAGCAGAACGTTGTAAGAGCGGGAAGCCCTCTGAACCAGAGGAAGCTGAAAATCTCCCGCTCCGATGATAAGAATGTTTTCCATATGTGATTCCTTTATTATGTGATTCCTTTATGGATGCTCTTCTTGCGGTTTTTCCTCAGGCTCGTCGGCACGCCTGTAGATTTCGCGAATGACGAACTGGGGCGAATTGTTCAGGGAGATGTAGATTCTTCCGATATATTCGCCGATGAGTCCCAGCATGAACATGATCATGCCTCCGATGAATAGGAGCATGGACATGAGAGAACTGTATCCGATGGCGACGTTCGGGTTGACCAGCTTGTGGACAACGGTGTAGACGACCATGATCATACCCAGAAAAGCGCAGATAATGCCGCAGCTGGTGGCAAAGCGCAGGGGCTTTACGGAAAAAGCGGTAAAGCTGTTCATCCAGAGCGCGAAGGATTTGCGGAAACTGTAATGTCCTACGCCTATGGTGCGCTCCCTTTCTTCCATCTCCACGTTCACAACGTTCTTAGTGGAACGCAGCATGAGTCCGGACAGATAGGGATAAGGGTTCTTGTACTTGATCACCTCGTCCTTGACAAAGCGCTTCATGACAGAGAAATTGGAGAATTTCAATTCCTTGTCCTTGCCGAGGAGCCAGGTGGCAACGGCGTCGTTGACCTTGGAACCGAAATTTTTGAAGGCGGACTGCGTCTTGTGCGGGTATTTGGCGATGGCGACGTCGGCGTCGGAATTAAGGAGGGGATCCATGAGATCCCATAGTCTGTCAGTGGGACACTGCTGGTCGTCGTCTATAAAGACGATGTAATCGCCGTCCGCGTAGTGGCAGCCGCAGATCAGGGCATTGTGGCGCCCGCCGTTCTTGGCCAGGTCAATGGCGATCACCTGCGGATCTTTTTCAGCCTCTTTCCGGATTACGGAGAGGAGGTTGTCGGGGGAACAGTCGTTGACTGCGATGATTTGATAAGTAAAATCAGGCCGTTGTGAGACGACCTGACGAATTTCATCTATGACGAGTCCTACGGACCCTTCGCTGTGGTAACACGGAATGATGAAGCTGATCAGCTTCTTTCCGCTCTTATGGATTGCATCGATATTCACAAATGACTCCTGTTATTGTGCAAAATAGGAAAGTACAGTCTCGATCACCTTGCTGCGTTCCTCTTCCGTCATGCCGAAGTAGAGAGGAAGCCTTGCCAGACGGTCGCTCTCGACCGTGGTATAGACGTCTTCTCCGTTAAAGCGCCCGAAGCGCCTGCCGGCAGGGGAGGAGTGCAGAGGTACGTAGTGGAATACGCATCCCACATCGTGACTGTGAAGATAGTCAATAAACTCTGTGCGCTGACGAAGATCGCGCAGCTTTACGTAGTACATATGAGCGTTGTGCACACACTCTTCGGGAATCGTGGGCAGAACGAGCCGGCCCTGTGCCGAAAGAGGCGCGAAGGCTTCGTTGTAAGCGTTCCATGTCGCCAGGCGATTTTCATTAATGCGGTCCGCCTCTTGGAGCTGCGCCCAGAGATAGGCGGCGTTCATGTCGCTGGGAAGGTAGCTGCTTCCGTACTCGACCCAGGTGTATTTGTCCACCTGTCCGCGGAAGAAGCGGGCTCTGTTCGTTCCTTTCTCTCTTAAGATCTCCGCGGGTTCGATGTCTTCCTTATGGTTGAGGATCAGCGCGCCGCCCTCGCCCATGGAATAATTCTTGGTCTCGTGGAAAGAATAACAGCCGAAATCGCCGATTGTTCCCAGGGCTCTCCCCTTGTAGGTTGACATTACGCCCTGCGCCGCGTCTTCGATCACTTTCAGGTCGTGCCTGCGGGCGATCTCCATGATCTTGTCCATCTCACAGGCAACGCCTGCGTAGTGGACGGCCATGATCGCCTTGGTCCTGTCTGTGATCGCGTCTTCGATCTTATTCTCATCTATGTTCATGGTATCCGGGCGGATATCGATAAATACGGGCGTGGCTCCGGTCAGGACGATGGAAGTAGCTGTGCTTGAAAAAGTGAAACTGGGAAGGATCACCTCATCGCCCTTCTCGAGGCCGCACAGAAGCGCAGCCATCTCAAGAGCAGTGGTTCCGCTTGTGGTCAGAAGAGCGCCGGGGGCGCCGAAACGATCCTCTATCCAGGTGTTGCACTTCCGGGTAAACTGCCCGTCGCCGCAGATCTTGTGCGCATCGATGGCCTGTTGTACATATTTAAGCTCCGTTCCGATGAACGGAGGAATGTTAAAAGGGATTTTCGTCATAGGATCAGCTCCTTACTCATACTACATTACCGTAATTATACTATTATAAAACGGATTTTCCTACAAGTTTTTGCAGATGACGGAGCGCGTCAAATTGCCGCATTGTTGTTTTGCCTTCTTGCTTTAAAAGGGAGCATACGGTAGAATTACGATGATATATCAGGTTTTGTTTACAGTCAACGGCTCGTTGCGAGAGACCGGAATAATTTGGAGTGTGCAAATGAAAAATAGAGAAAGAATCATTGATGTAAAGGCTTTAATCAGATGTATCGCGGAGAAATGGAGACTTCTCCTTTTGGTCGGCGTCCTGGCCGGTACAGCGTTCGCAGGCGTTAAAGGTTATTCACAGTATAAACTTTATAAACTCAGTCATGGGCAGCAGGAGACGGTGACAGAAGAGACTGGAACGCAAAAGGGAAAGATTCTTAATGAAGTGCGTATTGCTGAAACCGAAAGGGAAGAATACTATATCAATTCGATTATCGGGGAGATCAATCCGAACAAGGAAGGAAAGGCGACAGCTGATATAATAGTAAGCACCTCTGCAAATGCGACGGCCGGGGAGACACAAGTGCAGCAGCCGATTGTCGTTAAGCCACAGAATATAGGGAACTACTATTCCTCTACGGTTCTGTACAGAATTGACTATACACAGGTGGCGGCAGAGCTCGGCGTGGATCCGCTGCTTTTAGGTGAGCTGGTTACGGTGACTACGGGGACGCAGGATCCGGCACAAATCACGGTTTCAGTAATCTATCCCACGCAGGAAGGGGCAAAGCAGATTCTGGATGCGGTTCTGACCCAGGTCAGGGCATCGCGCGAGGAGGCACAGAGGATTTACGGGGAGCATGAACTGCTTATCGCCAATGAGGCGTCCGCAGTAGTAGTGGATTCAGCACTTTTTAAGTGGGCGAACAGCAGAGCTGCTGAGATTATTGCGCTGGTAAACTCCCACAAGACGTTGAACAACAACCTCTCTTCTTCAAACGCGCCAAGTATAATAGCAGTCAGCAAGAGGGACATCGTAATGACAGCAGTCAAATCGGGTATCATAGGGCTGATTGTCGGAATAGTGGCAACAATCATTTTGATCGTGATTCATCTTTTAGTGACCGGCAAGGTCCTGTCAGGCAGAGAATTCAACCGACACTTCGGAATAAAAAAGATCGCCTGTGTTCCCGGCAGGAAGTTCGCGATTCTGAAGGGGCCGGATAAGTGGGTGGCATCTATTGACAGCGCTTATTACAATCATCCGCAGAGAAATGTCTGCCTGCAGGTCGCTGATGCGGCGATCAGAGCGGCTGTGCGCCCTGACGCGCAGATCGCGCTGGTAGGCGATCTTCCCATGGAGTATCTGGATAAACTTGCCGCGGAGATGAATAAAAGCGGAGCTGTCACAGGGCTCAGAGCTTTTTATTATGCCATCCCCTGTATGGAGCAGACCCCGGACGGCGTGGTCTCGATCGTGAACTGCGATGCGGCGGTCATCGTGGCGAGGGCGGAGAAATCCACCTATAGAGGCGCTGAAGATGTGCTGGACGCCTGCGCGCTCCTTGGCAGAGATGTCATAGGATCCATCGTACTCATGTGACGGGAGAGTCTCGTGAGAGCGGGAGATCGAAGCGCGGCCGGAGCCGGGATCGGAGCTTCGGGGGCGCTTGGCCTTATTACGACAGTGTTTCTGTTTCAGACGCTGCTAGAAAATTTCTTTTATAAAGCTTCCTATATTGATGAGGCGATCGCAGCACTGTTTCTGGGATATTTTGTCCTGGACCTGCTAATGAGCGCGGAAATAAGGGTGGTGGATCTGCTGATCTGCAGCTTTGCGGCGGTCATGGTGGCGGCCGGATTGTACGGTAATCTCCGATTCGGGATTCAGGGGGCCAAGGCTGCGATCATCATCGATATAATCAGTCATCTCAAGTTCGTTTTTGTATTCCTGGGCGTCAGCGCATTCTGCAGGGTTAATTGCGTGGACTATCGCAGCGTCATCAGGCTCCCAGTCCTGATGGCTAAGGCCTATCTGACGGTCCTGTTTGTTTTTGGTGTGATTAACCAGGTTGCCGACATAGGGATGCACGCAGAGATAAGATATGGTCTTCGGGTCTATTCGTTTATTTTCGGGACACCCGGTATAGTCGCCAACACAGTTCTGTTCATTATTTCACTCCTTCTTATGGAGTGTGCCCTTAGGCCGGGGAAAGGGAACAGGATCTGGCTTGCGATGGCTGAAATACTCCTGATCATGGTGATCAAGTCCAGATCACTTATTCTGGCCATGGTCTTTGCGGCGCTCTATGTTTCGCTGATTATAGAGAAGAAGCACAGCCTGTTGTTCAGAGGTGCACTGATCCTGGCGGCGGCAGGCATAATCGGATACCCACAGTACAAGAAATATTTTGTCAACGGAGTAAAGGTGAATGTGGGAAAGTCGCCGCGACTGCTGTTCTTAGAGGGCGGGACACAGCTGTTTAAAGAGTATTTCCCCTTCGGGACCGGTTTTGGGACCTTTGGTTCCGGTAGCGCGGCAAATTATTATTCACAGTTGTACTATGACATGGGATTTGATGAGGTAGGGGGAATGTCTCCGAGTGATCCCCGATTCCTCAATGATACGTTCTGGCCCATGATTGCCGCGCAATTGGGCCTGTTCGGGACAATCGCCTATGTGCTGCTTCTTTTCGGGGTTCTCGCAGAGCTCTGCCATAGAGCGAAGGAAAGTGGCAATAGCTATATTCGGCTGGCAGCTTTGTTCTACGCGGTCAATGTGCTGGTATCCTCGATCCAGTCCAACTATCCCGGCAATAATTCGATGTGCATGCTGACTTTTATCGTGACACTGATGCCTTTTGCGGCAAGCGCGGCAGGGCTTGAGAGCGCAGCGGCAACCGGACCGGAGGCGCACAATGGTAATTGAATGTATCGGACTTCCCGGAAGCGGAAAGACATATCTCATGGAACTTGTCGAGAAGGAGCTCAGGCGCAGGGAAGTCGACTATGTGAATGTCTCTGCGAACCTGATGAATCGGATTACTTGGAAGATCCTGAGAAAAGCAGCGCGTGCGCTGATCTATTTGAATGCCGACGCGAGATGGCTCCGCGACAGGCTCATTAAGATCCTCGACGAAGAAGGGGAACGTAGCAGCAGCTTCGGAATTTACGAAAATGAGAGATACACGGTCAAAAGCGCGGCACTGTTGGCGTTTTTGTATCGGAGAATGATCCGGTCGCCCAAGCTCTATTTGTTTGATGAGGGGCTGGTCCACACACTGGTAAAATTCTGCGCGGATTTCCGGCTCTCCGACGAGACCTTCCGCAAGATGGTGACGGAGTCGGAAAGGGGCGTTCGCAGCGCGAGGATCGTAATCCTGAATGAGATTCCCATGCAGGACTGCCTCGCCTCCCTGAAAGACAGGGACAGGCATATCTGTGAATTTGATGAACTGGGCGGGGAACAGCTCACGGCGCTTCTTGGCGAGTATGAAAGACTAAATAACGTCTATAAAGAGAACTTCCGCGTTCTGGAGGTCCACAGGGAGGAAGAGAACCGCAGGAAGCTGTCGCGCATATTCGGAAAGATCCGTCAGGTTCTCACAAGTGCCGGCGAGAGGGATGCAAGATGAAAGATCTGAGAATGAAAGATCTTAAAGACAAGTTCAAACGGGCCGGAGGCGTACAGATCTTAAAGCAGTATGCCAAGGCGCACGTGCTGGGCTACGCGATGCTCCAGGCGGCGCTTATGGGAACATCGCAGAAATCTCTCGAGATCGTCAGGCTGAGCGTCAGCAACAGGGTCCTGGGAAAGCTGCGGAAAAAATACAGGTCCTATATAGAGGAGTATCTGACAAGAGAAGGACAGAAAACTCCGAAAGAGCGCGTGAAAACAGACCATATCTGGATCCTGTGGCTGGACGGGCTTGACAGTGCGCCCGAGGTCGTCAAGGTGTGCGTGCGATCCGTGACAGAGCATTTCCCCGACAAAAAAGTCCATATCCTCACGGAAGAAAACTACAGGGACTATGTGACGTTTCCGCCCTTTATACAGGAGAAGATTGACTACGGGGTGATCTCGAAGACACATATGTCGGATCTGCTGCGGCTGGAGCTGCTGATTAGGTATGGAGGGACTTGGCTGGACGCCACAGTATTCTGTTCCTCTCCGAAAGTACCCGATTATATGCTGGACAGCGACCTGTTCCTGTTTCAGGATCTCAAACCGGGGCTGGATGGCCACAGCCAGCGCATATCCAGCTGGATGATCACGGCCTGCACGAATCACCCCATTCTTCGCCTGACCAGAGCGCTTTTATACGCGTATTGGAAGAAAAACACGGCGATGGACGACTATTTTCTTTTCCATGATTTCTTTGAGCTGGCGATTGAGAGCTATCCACAGGAGTGGAAGGACGTAGTGCCGCGCAGCAATGCGGCTCCGCACATCCTTCTGCTGCGGCTGTTTGAGCAGTATGACGAGAGAATTTGGGAAGCCGTGAGGGAGATGACGCCTTTCCATAAATTAACTTATAAATTTGAAACTGAGAAAACACAAATTCCGGGGACCTATTACAAAGTCCTTCTGGAAGACGCGGCTAAGAAGGGCAAAGACGCCTTTTGACAGTCTTCATTGGAGAGCCTGTAATGGTATGTTTTGTAATTCTGCACTACATGGCGCTGGATGAGACGATCCAGTGTGTGGAGTCGATCTTGAATAACATGGACGGGGAGAAAAGGGTCATTGTCGTCGACAACTGCTCTCCCAACGGGACGCTGGCAGATCTGCAGGCGCGCTATAAAAACGCGCCGGGGGTGGACGTGATCGGCACGGACAGGAATCTCGGATTTGCCAAAGGAAACAATTTCGGCTATAACTATGCGGTAAGCAAATATGAACCGGATTTCACCGTTGTCATGAACAATGATATGGAGATCCGGCAGAAGGACTTCATCGGTCAGATGGAGCAAAGTTACAAAGACTATGGCTTTGCCGTCATGGGACCGGATATTTATTCCACGAAGAAAAAGTACCACCAGAATCCGCAGACGAGAAAGATGCCGACAAGGGAGGACCTGGAGAGGACTCGCCGGCAGCTGGAGACCAAGAACCGGCTGCAGCCGCTGATTTCCCTGAAATGGACGATTTTAAGCCTTGTGCACAAAAAGCCCGCGCAGGAGAAGCGAGACAAGAACTATGTGGATCACGCAGTGGAGAATCCGCTCCTGCACGGCTCCTGTTATGTCTTTTCCCGGGATTTTATGAAAAGGCATCCTCGGGAGTGCTTCTATCCGGAGACCTTTATGTATTTTGAGGCGGAGATCCTGTGCTATCAGTGCAGAAGAGACGGCGAGAAGATGATCTACGACCCGCGGCTGCGGGTGGATCACCACGAGGATGTCGCCACAGATCTCGAGTATCACAAGCAGTCCAGGAAATCCATATTTACCATAAAATGTATGCTGCAGTCCGTGAAAGCCTTTCTGGCGCTCATGGATCGCGACGGCAATTAAGGAAGTTCGTGCAAAAACCAAGCGTTAAGAAAAATTACATATATAACCTCGCCTATCAGATGCTGGCGGTGATCATACCGCTCATGATCCAGCCCTATATAGCCAGGGTCCTGGGAGCGGGAGAAGTGGGCGCATTCAGCTATACGACTGCCATTACGGGATATTTTGCCCTGGTCGGAAACCTGGGGATCGCCACTTACGGGCAGCTCCGGGTCGCGGCCTTCAGGAATGACCGCAAAGTGGTCTCACAGATCTTCTGGGAGCTGGCCATCCTGCGGCTTCTCCTGATGACGGGCGCCGCGGCGATTTTCCTGCTGTTCATCCGGTTTGTGGCGCGGCCCGAATACAAGACTCTGTATCTGGTGCTGATCGTGCAGATCTTCGCCAGCGCCATCGATATCGCCTGGCTCCTGCAGGGATTCGAGGAGTTCCGCAAGATCGTCCTGCGCAATACCCTTATCAAAATAGTGAGTATCGTCCTGATTTTCGCTTTTGTCAAAAAACAGAGCGATATCTATATCTATGCGCTCATTATGAACGGTTCGACTTTGCTCGGGAATGCGTCGATCTGGTTCTTTACGCCGTCCCTGGTGGACCGCGTTCCGCTCCGCAGGCTGGATCTGAAGAGACATCTTCGATCCTGCATCATCTACTTCATTCCGACCATCGCGACGACCTTCTACCTGTCGCTGGACAAGCAGATGATCAAGTGGTTTACGGAGACTTCCGTGGAAAACGGCTACTATGAGTTCGCCCAGAGGATCGAGCAGATGGCGGTCACGGTCGTCACATCCCTCAGCATCGTGACGATGCCGAGAATGGCGAATCTGTTCAACCTCAATCAGGTTGACCGCCTCAGAAACAGGCTGGAGCAGACGATCCGCTTTATTCTGCTCGTCGCCGTTCCCATGTGCATGGGGCTTATGTCGGTGTCCGACTATCTGGTGCCGCTCTATCTGGGACCCGGATTCGAGAGGAGCGCGGCGCTGCTCAAGATCTTCAGCCTGCTGATCATTGTCGTCGGCCTCAACAACGCGGTCGGCAAGCAGGTTCTGATGCCTGTAGGTCGGCAGAAAGAATACAACATGAGTGTGATTCTGGGCGCTTTCGTCAACTTCGGACTCAACCTGCTCATGATCCCGCGTTTTTTCGCAATGGGCGCCGTGACGGCATCCGTTGCCGCGGAGACCTCGATCCTTCTGGCTTTTATCTATTTTTCGAGGGACTATGTGCGGCTCAGCTGGATCCTGAGAGCTTCCGTGCGCTATCTGATCGCCGGTCTGGCGATGGCCGGCGTTATTGTGCTGAGCAGACGGTGGATCACCGTTTCCTGGAAGGGCTTATTGATCCAGGTCGTCGGAGGCGGGATCATCTATGTTGTGACGGTCCTTTTGCTGCGCGACGCCTTTGCCCTGGAGATGCTGGCGATCATTAAGAGGAATCTCCCCTCTGTCAAAAAGCGCGGCGGAGAGTAAAAGGAGGCTTCAAGTGACGGAATTTACGGAATTGAAATACAAGAAGGCCGGCCCGTCTGAGCCACTTTCAATGCGGGATACGCAGCAGATTGCGTTGGAAATCCTGCACACGGTGGCACAGATCTGCGAGGAGCGGAACCTGCGCTATTATCTGGTTTACGGGACTTTGATCGGCGCGGTCAGACACCATGGATTTATCCCCTGGGACGACGACGTGGACATCATGATGCCGCGCCCCGACTACGACAAATTGATGGGTTACCTGAAAGACCACATCGGGGAGTATCCCCACCTGCAGGTCTTCAACAGAGAGACGTGCCCGGAATATCCCTACATGATTACCCGCATCAGCGATGACCGCTATGAGATCCGCATGGAGAACGAGAAGCCCTTCGGAATGGGCGTCTTTATTGATATCTACCCGTATGACGGTCTCGGGAACGAGCAGCGGGAAGCAATCCGGTTCGGTATGAAGGGGGACCGCCTGTCCTCGCTCTGTTATCAGGCGAGCCGGGACCATTTTGCCATAGAGACCACAACCTCGCCGCTGAGAAAGGTGATCAAGTATCCGGTCTATCTTTTGTGCCGCCGTCTTGGCAAAGAGAGGTTCCAGGATGCTCTGGAGAAGTTGGCAGGCGTCAGGCCTTATGACGCGAGCAAGTATGTGGGCTGTGTGATCTGGCTCTCCTGGGGCGTAAAGGATATGTATCTGAGAAAGTGGTTTGACGCGTATACGTATATGCCATTTGAGCAGTACAGATTCCGCGTGCCGGCGGCCTATGACAAGATCTTGCGGCACACATACGGAGATTATATGCAGCTGCCGCCCGAGGAAGACCGGGTGGGGCATCACTATTACAAGGCGTATAAGAAAAAGTGAAGAGCAAAAAATCCCTGTCCACTTCAGGTGGGCAGGGATTTTGTTATGCTTTACTATAATTTTTTGAAACAGTCCGTCGGACCTTATTCTCTGTCGCCTTATTTCACCGTCGCCTTAAAGTAAGCGTCTATGCCGTTTACCAATCCCGAAAGCATCTTCTCCTGATAAGCGGCTGTCTGCATGAGCGCATCCTCTTTCTTGTTGGTCATGTAGCCGAGTTCTATGAGCGTTGTGGGAACTTTGCTCCAGTTGTTGCCCATCATGGTGTCAGTCTCCATGACGCCTTCGTTGTTGCAGCCGGTCGCCTTTACATACTGCGCCAGCATGATGTCAGAGAGCTGGCGGGACTGCTTGTAAGTTTTCGGAGTGAAGGGGTTGTTCTTCGTGATGCAGATGGTCATGGCGCCGTTTTTGGAGTGATCCTTGGGAGCAGCATTGGCGTGGACTCGGAGGAAGATCGCCGCGTTGTTCTTATTGGCGACCTGCGCGCGGTCTATGCAGCTGTAGGAACCGCTGTTCTTCGTGCGGACCATGACGACTTTGTAGCCGCGTTTTGTGAGCAGATCCCTGAGCTTTAAGGAGATCTGCAGGTTCAGCTCGTATTCCATGAGTCCTGTGTAGGGACTCTTGGCACCGATGTTGTCCGCTTCCTTGAGCGTCTTGGAGCCAGGCCCGATCGGGACGTTCTCGTCCGCAGGATCGGCGGAGTGACCCGGATCGATCACGATGACATGTTTGGAGGCCCAGTCGGTCTGCAGAATGCCGGTATTGCTGTCAAAGTAGAAAATTTTTCCGCTTATGGTCCTCAAGCCCAAGAACATAACACCTGCCGGCTCTGAGGGAAATCTATTATCTGCAAAGAAGTAGAGGTTCCCATCAATTTTTTTAGTACCGGTCTGCAACTGCCCCTTTATAGAGACCGAGGTGTCCGCCCGGGAAAAATAGTGCTTATAGTATTTGTCACCGCGCTTGATGATCTGAAAGCCGGTAAGCATCTGTCCTTCGTTAGAAGGACTGTACTTGCTGTAATTGGCGTCCGAGAAATAAAAAATCTGCTTGGTACCCTTTACGGAAATAGTCTTAAAACCTGTGACCATTTCGCCGTTTTTGTCGGGATCAAAATAGTACATATGACCATTGATTGTCCGCCAGCCGATACAGGGCTTGCCGTCGTCGTAATAATACCATTTTTTATCTGCTGTCAGCTGCCACTTGCCGGTGGCCGCCATCGAAGTAATCTCCCGGGAATCGGGAGTCACTTTCGACATTTCGTCTGCTGAAGAAGTGCTGCGCGGGAAAGCCGTATCGGAACCTGCGGCCAGGACAAGAGCCGGCGGCACCGCGGCTATGCATACAGTTAATACAAGTGCAGCAATGGTACGGATAAATGATTTCATATTCGTGGGTCCTTTCCGGCGCGGCTAAATGCGCTGCGCCGCCTGATCACAGGCTTATGATTTGGCTTCTTATGTATTCTACAATAGAATTGCTTTTTGTGCACATCTTTCGTAGGGGTATGATATACTGACTAAATAGTTACGGTTGCAAAAAGAAAGGAAAATACATGCAGAGAACTAATCTGGTTCTGGTCGGCATGCCGGCTTCGGGAAAGAGCACGGTGGGCGTCATACTGGCCAAGCTGATCGGCTATGATTTTATAGATACAGATATCCTGATCCAGAGAGCGGAAAAGAAGCGCCTCTCGGAGATCATCCGTGAATCCGGAGTGGACGGATTTCTGGAGGTGGAAGCCCGTGTCTGTGCTTCTGTCGAGGCGGATCACTGTGTGATCGCGACAGGGGGGAGCGTGGTCTACAGCGAGGAAGCCATGAAGCACCTTAGGAAGATCGGGCATATCATGTACCTTAAAACGGACTTTGAAACGATTCGGAAGAGACTGGGAAACATCAGGCAGCGGGGCGTTGCACTCAGAGAAGGACAGACGCTGCGCGATCTCTACGAAGAGAGAGTGGTACTCTACGAGAAATACGCAGACACCGTCGTTGAGGAAGAGGGGGACGTCGAGGACGTAGTTGTGGGAATCCTGAAGATGATGAAGAGGTAGACAGCCCGCACGCGGCGCGCGGCTTGCCTTGCAAGGCAAGTCGTATTATTGGTATAATTATATGTTAAGTAAATGACTCTGCAGTAATGGGAGGAAGAGATGACCGGAAAATATGCCGTGATCGCTGGCCATAAGGTGCGCCTGTTGGGCGATGCCGACCGGGATTTCATAAAGGAAGAGGTAGACAAACAACATGTCTTTATCATCGGGAGCAAGGGCATCCCTGCCCAGTACGGCGGTTTTGAGACATTCGTCGAAAAGCTGACCCAGTACAGGAACTCTGATCGAATCCGTTACCATGTCGCAAGAATGGCGGAAGATGATATGCGCTTCGAGTACAACGGCGCTGAATGTTTTGACATAAAAGTTCCCTATATAGGATCTGCCCGAGCGGTTATCTGTGATCTGCTGGCGCTCAGAAGATGCATTGAGTACTGCAAGGAGAGACCACAGATCAAAAAGCCGGTCTTTTATGTGCTCGCCTGCAGGATCGGTCCTTTCATTGAGGGATTCCGCAGAGAGATTCATGAACTGGGCGGGATCCTTATGGTCAATCCGGACGGACATGAGTGGAAGCGCGCCAAGTGGAGCGCTCCGGTCCGCAAGTACTGGAAGATGTCGGAAGGTCTTATGGTCAAAAGCGCGGACATTCTGATCTGCGACAGCAAAAATATCGAGAAGTATATCCACAGAACTTATAGAAAACATGTACCGGAGACCAGATTTATCGCCTATGGCTCGGAAGTGGAACCCTCCGCGCTCGCGGATGATGATCCCCGCTTTACAAAGTGGCTTTCGGAGCACGGCCTGCGCGCCGGAAACTACTATCTGGTGGTGGGACGATTTGTCCCCGAGAACAATTTCGAGACCATGATCCGGGAGTTCATGAGGTCTGACTCGAAGCGGGACTTTGCGATCATCACGACGACCGACGGAAAGTTTTACAACAAGTTGCAGGAGCGGCTGCGGTTTGAGGAGGATGACAGGATCAAGTTCGTGGGTACCGTCTATGACCAGGAACTGCTGAAGAAGATTCGCGAAAATGCGTACGCGTATTTCCACGGCCACGAGGTGGGCGGGACCAATCCGAGCCTTCTGGAAGCGCTGGGATCGACGGACCTCAATCTCTTGCTGGAAGTCGGCTTTAACAAAGAAGTGGCGGAAGAAGCGGCGCTGTACTGGTCCAAGAAGACGGGAAGCCTCAGGGACCTGATCGGCAGGGCTGACAATATGGACGAAGAGGAGATCCGGGAGTACGGGATTCTGGCAAAAAAGAGAGTCCTGGAACATTACAGCTGGGATCATATTGTAGAGGAGTATGAAAAACTGTTTCTGGAACAGAACGGACAAGAAGGATTTTCTCGACCTGCTCGCGACCTGCAGAAGAAATGAGCTGCCTGTATGAGGCTGCAATTCGCCGCCTGATACAGAGCACAATTAAGAAAAAGGCTTTTGCAATTATCGAAATGCTCCCTTCCGGGCAGACAAGCTAAATAAAATCCGGCCTGTCTGTCTGGAAGGGAGCATTTTATGTCTATCATCGTCCTTCACCTGATCTTTTTGGCGTGCTGCGCATTCGTATCGGAGATGATGTAATGGGGACGCCTCTTGGTCTCCATATACGTCTTGGCCAGATACTGACCGATGATGCCCAGGCAGAAGAGCTGCAGGCCTCCTATGAAGATGATCACGCAGATCGTGGACGCCCAGCCGGCGACAGGATCGCCCCAGATCAGCCGGCGCACGACGATAATGATCAGGAACAGGAAGGAGACAAGGGTCATCAGGATCCCGAACCAGGAAGCGATATCCAGGGGAGCGTTGGAAAAGTTGATGATGCCGTCGACCGCATATTTGAAGAGCTTCCAGAAGCTCCATTTGGTCTTTCCGGCGACGCGCTCCTTATTCTCAAAGGGAAGCCAGTATGTCTTGAAGCCGACCCAGCCGAAAATACCTTTGGAAAAGCGGTTATATTCGGCCATGGAGAGAATGGCGTCTTTCATTTCCCTGGTCATAAGGCGGAAATCTCTGGCTCCGTCCACTATATCCGCGTCGGAGATCCGGTTGATCAGGCGGTAGAACGCGCGGGCGAACCAGCTGCGGACCGGCGGCTCTCCGGCTCTGTCCGCGCGCCTTGTCGCGACGCTGTCATATTCACCGCTCTCAAGGATCTTCACCATTTCGGGGAGAAGTGACGGGGGATCCTGCAGATCGGCGTCCATGACGGCGATGTAGTCGCCGCGGGCATTGCAGAAGCCGGCGTACATGGCAGATTCCTTGCCGAAATTTCTCGAGAAGGAGAAGTAATAGACATGGGGATCCGACGCAGCCAGCTCTTTCATGATGGAAAGAGTTCTGTCGGAGGAGCCGTCGTTAATTAGAAGAAGCTCGTAATCACAGCGCATCTGTTCAAGTACGCCGGTGACTTCGCGGTAAAACAGCGGAAGCGCTTCCTGTTCGTTATAGCAGGGTACGATAAGTGATAGAAGCATGATATTGATTCCTTTCCTTTGTCCATAGTATCATTTTTGAGAAAAAAGAGATAGAATGAGAAGGACGATAATTATTCTTTTTACTTGTCTGTATACCGAAGTTGAATGCTTTATAAAAGCGTGAAGAAAGCGATGTGCACATTATGAGTGAAAACAGTGATTACAGGAAAATCGTACATGAGGCGCAGCCTAACTGCGTCGTTGGCATCGGAGCTTCCGCAGGCGGCCTCGAGGCCCTGCAGCAGTTCCTGACCTTTCTCCCGGGAGATACGGGAATGGCTTTTGTCATCATCCAGCACCTTTCGCCGGACCACAAGAGCCTTCTGGCAGATATATTGGGAAAGGAAACTTCCATGCCGGTCGTGGAGGCGCAGGACGGAATGCGCGTAGAGCGCAATCACATCTACATGATTCCTCCCAAATACAACCTTGAGATCGTCTCCGACATCTTAAGGCTCCGCAATTATAATCACAAGAATATCAATCATCCTATTGATATTTTCTTCCGTTCTCTGGCGGAGGCCTATGAGAACCGGGCGGTCGCGGTAATCCTGTCAGGTACCGGATCGGACGGAACAAACGGCATCCGCTCCATCAAGGACAAGAACGGCGTCATCATCGTGCAGTCTCCCGAGAGCGCCAAGTTCGACGGGATGCCCAGAAACGCGATCGCGACGGGGTTCGTGGACCTGGTCCTCAATCCGGACAGCATAGCGCGGGAAATGCGGCATATCGCCGCGTCCATGGTGGATGCCGGCAATAAGCTTCAGCTCAGTGACGGCGACCTGATGGCACAGGTATTCTCGATCCTTCGCAATGTCACGAATGTCAATTATACCTATTACAAGCAGACGACGATCCTGCGCCGCATAGAGAGGCGCATTGTGGTCACCCATAACCGCAATCTCCAGGAATATGTCAAGTATCTGTCCAACAATCCGGACGAGGCGAGAATCCTCGCCAAGGAAGTGCTGATCGGCGTGACCAGTTTCTTCCGCGACCCGGACTATTTTGACGTGCTCAGAGACCGGGTGATCTACGACCTGGTCAAAAACGCGAAGCCGGCACAGCAGATCCGCGTCTGGGTGGCAGGCTGCTCCACAGGTGAAGAAGCGTACTCCATTGCGATCCTGTTCTCGGAAGTAATGGAGAAACTGGGCGTGCGCAGAGATATCAAGATCTTCGCCACAGACCTGGACGCGGAGTCCATTGCGGTGGCCGGGAGAGGAATCTATGGCGACAACATCAGCGAAGATGTGAGCGTCGCGCGCCTGAGCCGGTATTTCAGCCGCAAAGGCAACCACTATATTGTCGAGCACGATATCCGCAAGATGATCGTGTTTGCCCAGCACAACGTCTTCCAGGATCCGCCGTTCGGAAAGCTGGACCTGATCAGCTGCCGGAATCTTCTGATCTATTTCCAGAATGTCCTGCAGAGAAATCTGTTCGCGATCTTTCACGTGGCGCTCAATGACAGGGGCTATCTGTTCCTTGGCAGAAGTGAGTCGGTGATCGATTACGACGATGTTTTCCGCGTGGTCTGTGCAAACGAGAAGATCTTCGTGCACAACGCCTCCGGAAAGGCGCCGTCCCATGAGCATATCAACTATTCCATGCAGGGCGTGGAGAGCAATATGGGATTGACGGGCATGATCCACAGCGTGCCGGAGCCGGATCTGTCCTTCAGTTCGGGAGAGCTGGATACACGCATCCTGGAGATGCTGATGCCTGCCAGCGTCCTGGTGGATGAGAAGAACAAGCTGGTCCACTCCTACGGCGACTGCAAGGAGTTCATCATGCTGCCGGTGGGCGCCGTGACGCTCGATATTTTCAGCCTTGTAAAGCCGGAGCTCAAGATCGCCGTGTCCAAAGCGCTCAAGGAGTCCAGGGAGAAGCAGGACAGGGCCGCCTATACTGGGATCCCGGTCCAGATCGAGGGAAAGAGCGAACTGATCTCGCTGGTAGCCCAGCCGATCCGCGACCGCCTCGGTTCTGAGACCGGAATGACAGTCCTGTCCTTTCTGCGCACCAGTGAGCAGACCACGCCGATCTCGATGGAGCAGTACAAGGTGGATATCGCGGCCTCGGAGAGGATCACGGACCTGGAGAAAGATCTGCACATGGCGCAGGACAGCCTCAAGAAGACCGTGACGGAACTCGAGAGTGTCAACGCGGAGCTGCAGGCCGCCAACGAGGAGCTCCTTACGGCAAACGAAGAGCTGCAGAGCTCCAATGAAGAGCTGCAGAGCGTTAACGAAGAACTCTACACCGTAAACTCCGAATATCAGGCCAAGGTCAACGAGCTGGCGGCCGTCAATGATGACATGACCAATTTCCTGTCCACGACGCTGGTGGGAATCATCATGGCGGATCAGAACCTCAATATTCGGAAGTTCACCGAATATATCTCTACGGAATTTCACGTAGCGGATCAGGACGTGGGCCGGTCCCTGCGCTATATCGCTTTTAATTTTGCCACCATCGACCTGATGTCGCTGTGCCGGCAGGTGCTCGCCACCATGAAGCCCATCGAGAAAAACTGCGCGTCGGTCACGGGCAAGACTTACCTGGTCAGGATCGCTCCTTATAAGGCGATCGAGAGGGAAAAGGAAAGAGATTATTACGCCGGGGACGCGCTCATCCGGGACGGCTCCCAGACGGAAGAGGAGAATCCTCTGCGGGGCGTGGTCATCACCTTCGTGGATACGACCAAGCAGGTAAATGACCAGCAGCAGATCGAGGAGATGGCCAAGGCGCTGCGCGCCGCCGTCAAATCCGGAAGAGAGAAGGAGACCTTCCTGTCCCACATGAGCCACGACATGCGCACGCCTATGACAGCTATTACCGGGCTCGTGCAGCTCACGCTGCAGAGAGACGATCTGGATCCGGAGGTCAGGGGAAATCTGGAGAAAATACAGTCCTCGGGAAGATACCTGCTCAGTCTGATCGACGAAGTCCTCGAGACCAGCCGCATCAACGCGGGCAAAGCCGTGACAGTCAGCGCGGCGGCCCGGGAGACGCAGGTGATCGAGGAAGTGAATTCGATCATCAGCCAGAAAGCTTCCGAGGCGGGACTGCTCTACCGCGCCAAGGTCAAGGACTGTGAAGACCGGTATGTCATGATGGATACGGAGTATGTAGAGAGGATCCTCATCAATCTTCTGAGCAATGCGATCAAGTTTTCCAAACCCGGCGGCACGGTCGATTTTGTCACCAGAGTCTCTTACAAAAACGGAAAGTCCCGCCATGTCTATACCATCACGGACAACGGGATCGGGATCAGCGAGCAGTTCAGCAAGAAGATGTTCCTTCCCTTCGAGCGGGAGAACAACGACGAGATCGGCCTCAGAGACGGGCAGGGACTCGGCCTGTATATCTGCAAAAACCTGGTGGACCTTATGCAGGGCACGATCAACTGCGAGAGTGTCAAGGGCAAGGGAACTACCTTTACGGTCATACTGGAATATGACCTCGCGTCGGAGGAGCAGATCCGGCTGCAGAGAAGGAAGAAGGCCACCTATGAGGACAGCGTCCTGTACGGCAAGAATGTTCTGGTAGCCGAGGACAATCACATCAACGCGGAAGTGATCATGAAGCTCCTCGAAGGGCGCAGCGTCCACTCCGAGCTGGCCAGGGACGGCCGCGAAGCGGTGGAGATGTTCCGCTCGGGCGGCGCCTACCACTATCAGGCCATCCTCATGGATCTGATGATGCCGCAGATGGACGGCCAGGAGGCGGCCAGAGCCATCAGGGAGAGCAGCACGGAGGATGCGCGAGAGATTCCAATCATAGCTCTGACAGCGGATGCGTACGACGACCTGGAACAGAAGTGCTTCGAGGCGGGCATGGATGGCTATCTCAAGAAGCCGATCGACACGGATGAGCTCTTCCGGGTTTTGGCCAGGGAATTTGACAAGAAATAGGCGGCACGCCGTAAGTTAGGTGTGTTTATCCTTTTTTAAGACAGATTTTCGGATTTGTTCCCACATCTTTTCGGATATAGTGATAAGATATCTAAATTCGGAGTTACTATTCGGAAAGGAGTTAAGCTGATTATGAATGAAATCAAACAGCCCAAAAAGCAATTGATTACTTATGTCTTGCTTGTGGCTTTCGTGATGATCCTGCTCAACAGCATCGTGATGCCGTCTCTGCAGCGCGCGCAGATCACGGAGACGGACTACAATACTTTCATCACGATGACGGAGAATGATCAGGTCACGGAGGTGGAGATCTCTTCCTCCCAGATCCTGTTCACGGACAAAGATGGCAAGGTGTATGCGACCGCGCCGGTGACGGATCTGGATCTGGCGAACCGCCTTCACGAGCACAACGTAAAATTCGGCAGCGACATCGTGCAGCCCATGTCCCCGCTGCTGTCCTTTTTCATCTCCTGGGTGCTGCCCATCTTCATTTTCTGGGGCCTGTGGTCCTTCCTGAGCAAGAAGATGATGAACCAGGCGGGCGGAGCCAACTCCATGATGTTCGGCATGGGAAAGAGCAACGCCAAGGTCTATGTCAAGTCCACGGAAGGGATCCACTTCTCCGACGTGGCAGGGGAAGAAGAAGCCAAGGAGAACCTGCAGGAGATCGTGGAATATCTCCACAATCCCGGCAAATATAAGGAAATCGGCGCGACCATGCCCAAGGGCATTCTGCTCGTGGGCCCTCCCGGAACCGGCAAGACCATGCTGGCCAAGGCGGTCGCCGGCGAGTCAAACGTCCCCTTCTTCTCCATGTCCGGCTCGGAATTTGTGGAGATGTTCGTAGGTATGGGCGCTTCCAAGGTCCGCGACCTCTTCAAGCAGGCCAAGGAGAAAGCTCCCTGTATCGTCTTCATCGATGAGATCGACGCCATCGGCAAGAAGCGCGACGGCTCCGCCCTGGGCGGAAACGACGAGCGCGAGCAGACGCTGAACCAGCTGCTCACGGAGATGGACGGCTTTGAAGAGAACCTGGGCGTCGTCATTCTGGCGGCGACAAACCGCCCCGAGGCGCTCGACCCCGCGCTGACAAGGCCCGGGCGTTTCGACCGCCGTGTGCCGGTTGAGCTTCCCGACCTCAAGGGCAGGGTGGATATCCTGAAAGTCCACGCCAAGAAGATCAAGTACGGCCAGGACGTCGATTTTGACAAAATAGCGAGAATGGCAGCGGGCGCTTCCGGCGCCGAGTTGGCCAACATCGTAAATGAGGCCGCTCTTCGCGCGGTGCGCGATGGCAGAAAATTCGCGTCGCAGGCCGACTTCGAGGAGAGTATCGAAGTTGTTATAGCGGGATACCAGAAGAAGAACGCTATTTTGACCGACAAAGAGAAGCTGATCGTCGCCTACCATGAGATCGGGCACGCGCTGGTGGCCGCCATGCAGACTCACAGCGCGCCGGTCCAGAAGATCACCATCATTCCCCGCACGTCGGGCGCGCTCGGCTACACCATGCAGGTGGAAGAAGAGGGCAATCACTACCTGATGAGCAAGGTGGAGATGGAAAACAAGATCGCCACGCTCTGCGGCGGCCGCGCGGCGGAGGAAGTGGAGTTCGGCAGCATCACGACGGGCGCTTCCAACGACATCGAGCAGGCGACCAGACTGGCCAGGGCCATGATCACGCGCTACGGCATGAGCGACGAGTTCGACATGGTGGCCATGGAGACGGTGACCAACCAGTATCTGGGCGGCGATACCTCTCTGGCCTGCTCCGCCGAGACGCAGGCGCGTATTGACAAGAAGGTAGTGGAACTTGTGCGCGGGCAGCACCAGAAGGCGCTGAGCATCCTGCAGGAGAACAAGCGCAAGATGGACGAGCTGGCGGAGTACCTGTACTTCCGCGAGACGATCACAGGCGAAGAGTTTATGAGGATCCTGACCCGCAAGCCGATGCCCAGGGAGATTCCCATGAACGGGTCCATTTCGGACGAAGAAGCGGATTATGTGAGCGATACGGAAGATACCGCTTTTACGACAGAGGCACAGGCCGGCGTGGATGCGGAAGAGTGACAGCAGAGACGGTTCCGTTGACACATTTTGAGACAAAAGGTGCATGTACGAATGAGAGTATTGAGCAGAGGCTGTATTTTTATTACAGAAAGACTGTTTGCATTACTGATGGCGGCTGTTTACACTGCAACTCTGTTTCTGGACCGGAACATTGACAATATATTTGAGAATTACGCTCACTGGTCGAGTGGTGGATATTATGCGGCGGCAATTCTGATCCTGATGTTTTTGATCAAAGCTGCTGATCGAAGCAGAGGAAGACTGACTTTGAACAAAAGAGTGCTCGCACTGCTTATGACAGTTATGGCGGTGCTTGTCGCTGTGTATCAGTACAAACTCTCGAGATGGATGCCTGTGAACATGGTGAGCGATTTTCAGGTCATCAGGGAAATGGCGATCAATCTGGCAGAAGGCGGCTCTTTTCAGGATCATCTTCACTACTTTCAGGTATATCCGAACAATGTGGGGATCGCTGTGCTCCTCTCCTTGATCTACAGGGTCGTCGGTAGTTGGAGAAATGTCATTTTTACAGGTTTGCTGGCGACGGATATTGCTGCTATCGTGACCGGACTGACCGTTTATAATTCTACGAAAAACACATGGGTCACTCTTTTGGCTTCTCTTTTGGGAGAACTTCTTATCGCAATGAACTGGAGAGCGGCGATTCCTTATACGGACAATTTCGGGCTTCTGTTCGTGTCAATCATACTCTGGGTTTATACTTCAGGCCTGAGGAGGGAGTACAAGGCTCCGCTAATAGTTATATCGGGCATGATCGGCACATGGATTAAAATAACGGTCCTGATCGTGCTGCTGGCACTTCTGATCGACGGTATCTTGAGGATGATGGCAGCACGTACCTTCTTTCCCGAGGGGAAAAAAGAATGGATCAGGACACTCTGTTCACTTTTAGTTTGTTGTGCGATCTTTGCCGGTGGAATGGCTGCAGATAGGATGATCAGCCGGGAGTACGCATACGAACGGGACGAAAGCTGTGAAGTCGGGTGGCAGTACTATTTCATGATGGGGCAGGATGAGACCGGACTCGGCACGGTGATGGGGCAGAAATACCGCGAAAAGAAAGAGGAGATCGACAGTATCTATTCGACAAAAAAGGAGAGAATGTCCGCTTTTTACAACGAAGGAATGAAGTGGTTCAGAGAAAAAGGATTTTGGGGAAATGTCTTTTATTTCCTGGAGAAGATTGATGTCAGTTATAATGACGGTCAGTTCAACGCGATTCAGAACTTTAAAGAAGATAACTTGAAACAGAACCGATTCTACAAACTGTATATCAAAGATGCGGAGTATAATTTCATTCTTTGCGATCTCATGCAAGTGACCTGGTTTCTGGTTCTTGTGATGATCGGACTTACGTGCTTTACGGGGCTGCGATACGCTGTTCCGGAGTGCGTCATACACAAGATCATCATACTTGGCATGACTTTGTATATTCTGTTGTTTGAGGACAGATCCAAGTATCTGTATATGTTTGTTCCCGCTTTTGTGGCACTCGCCGGCATATCTTTGGCGGACTATCTGAAAAAGAGGCAGCAATGATTTGTCCCGGCGCGGCTTGCGGAATAACGTGTTGGCGCGGTGGAGTGGGAAATATCTTGGCGTGATGGTGTCATAGAGCAGAGATTTAACAGCGCGCCTTTGAAGGTAAAAAGCGCACGTGGACAAGGATTTCTGTTCCACTGTGCGCTTTTCTTCATCATGGACGTCATCGACATATACTGTGTCGGAGTCTTTGTCACATCTCAGCCTTTAAGTCCTCTGCTCTGTCTGTCCATATCTTCCACGACGATATCGTAGATCTCGCCGATCGTGGAGCAGTACTCCAGGACCTTCCAAGGTTCATTGGTATGATAGTGAATCTTGATCGGATCCCCGTCTCCGCCGACAGCCAGCAGGCAGTCGCCCTTGAAGTGCTCTACGAAGTAATCATAGACTTCATCTTCATCCAGGTCATCTCCATCGATCAGGAGCTGCGTATCATATTTAAATTCAAGCATTTCGAAGTATCCTCCTTGTTATTACTTACAAACTACGAGTACAGTTTACCGAAAAGAAGGCATCAAATCAAGGAGTCCATCTATTCAATGTGGGATTAAAAAAGACTTGGCTTTCCACTAGTGATTTTGGTCTTGTTCTTTGATTCTGGCGTCAGATAGATAATTTGGACGCTACAAAAAAATATGTTATAATAAAACGAATATACCCAAAAGGCTTTCTGATAAATGACTCTGGGAGGAAATATGGGTTATACGACATTGGTTTACTATGCAATGGTGATTGTACTGCTGATCGTTTATTATGTGGTACCCAAGCGTCATAGATGGTTTGTACTGCTGCTTGGGAGTATATACTTCTACACGCAGGTTATTAGCAGTAAAAAGCAATTGGCGGTATTCTTGCTATCAATAATAGTGAGTTACATAACAGGATTAATTCTGCAAAAGATTGGATCCTCTGCGAGCGTCACGACAAAGCGTGTGATTCTGTTTGTTGGGATATCGCTCACAGCGTTTCCGTTGATTCTTGTAAGGATCGGTGATTTTATTTGCGGCTCTATACTACATGTATCAAAAGTGAATTGGATTGTTCCTGTTGGCTTATCATTTTATACACTTCAATTGGTTGCGTACCTCGCAGACATATACAAAGGTAAGATTAATGCGCAGACCAATCTGATGAAATATGCTCTCTTTGTCACTTTCTTTCCCCAGATCATACAAGGCCCTATATCGCGATATAAGCAATTACAAAAGAGCTTATTTGATGGAAACAGCTTTGATCCGGATAATATTATGAGGGGAATTCAGCTCGTTATATGGGGATTCTTTCTCAAGTATATGATCGCGGACAAAGCAGCTGTAATAGTCAATTCTGTTTTTGATAATCATCACGCCTATGCAGGTGTATATGTCTGGATCGCGGCGATTCTTTACAGCATCCAGCTGTACGCGGATTTTTTATCATGCACGACCCTGTCACAAGGCGTTGCGGAAATGTTCGGGATCCATCTTGTGAATAATTTCAGCCATCCTTATTTTTCTGCTTCTGTCAAAGAGTTTTGGCGCAGATGGCATATGTCATTGAGCTTCTGGCTCAGAGATTATGTGTATATTCCGCTCGGCGGCAATAAAAAGGGAAGGCTGTTTAAATGGATCAACCTGATTATAACATTTTCGGTCAGCGGATTATGGCATGGCGGCAGCTGGAAGTTTTTGGTATGGGGACTGCTGCATGCTTTTTACCAGATTATCGGAGAGGTCAGGCATGGAATAGCAGTAAAGTATGACCTCATGTACTTTGAATTGAAAGATGACAGGGTCTCAGCTGCGCTTCATAAGATCGGAACTTTTTTCCTCGTTATGATGGCCTGGATCATTTTCAGAGCGGATACACTAAAGGTTTCCCTGAAAATGATCAGGAGCATGTTTACGACATTTAATCCATGGGTCCTTTTTGACGATTCACTGTTCAGACTCGGATTGAACTGGAAGGAATGCGTTGTACTGCTGATTTCAATATTTGTTCTGTTCGGTGTCAGCAAAGTACAAGAGCGTGGAACAGTCATACGCGATTGGTTCGCCGGGCAAAATACTGTCGTCCGCTGGGGGATCTATTTAGCTGCGATATGGACAATATGGATATTTGGATCATATGGCTTTGGCTTCGATGCAAATGATTTCATATATGGAGGATTTTGATCGTTATGAAGCATTTAAAGAGCATAATAAGAAGTGCTGTTTTCCTTTCGATACTGGTCAGTTCGCTCCTTGCAATAAATCAGGTGCTGGTTCCGAAGTATTTTCTCAGGAACAACTCATGGCCGACCACAGCAACATATAAAACGTTTTATGATATGGAAAAAGACAGCATTGACGTTCTGTTTTTGGGCTCAAGTGTAGTTGTCAATGCGTTTATACCTCAGGAAATCTATAATGAATACGGAATCAGAAGCTATAATCTCGGAAGTGAGCAGCAAAGTATTTACCTGAGCTATTATTGGCTTAAGGAAGCGCTTCGGTTTCAAAAACCGAAAGCTGTGGTCCTGGACTTGAAGTATATGTGGAATATTCATCCGAATGATGTAATAAACACAGTTGAACCCTTAGCAAGAAAATGTTTGGACCCTATGAAGTGGTCTTCGGTAAAATTCGAAGCAGTGCATAATTTGTGTCAGTTAAATGAGTCACAGTCAGAGCTCAGCTTTTATCTTACAAATCTCAGATTTCACTCAAGATGGTCAGAAATACAGGAATATGATTTTAATGATGAAATGGTTAAATCATATTCCCTTAAGGGATTTGGTCCCATGACAGCTAAAGGACCGGATTCATATACAACTTTTGAGCAGAAGGACAAGTCTGTTAAAACAGAATTCGCTCCGTTAATGCAAGACTATTTGGACCGGATCACAGAACTTTGCAAGGAAAATGATATCCGGCTCATTTTGATCGATATTCCGGGAAACTATATGAACGATGCTGTAAATAATACGCATACCGATTACGCGGAGAGGAATGGTATTGAGTATTATAATATGTGCAGCACCCTGTATTACAATCAGATAGGCGCAAAACTGCCGGAAGAAAATGCAGTTGGTCACAATAATATCTGGGGAGCAATTAAGACAAGCAGATTTATAGGTAAGATTCTGAGAGATGAATACGGCATAGGATCTGTATATGACGAACAGTATGAAGCTTCACGGGAATACTACGAGCAAGTATTAAGCAGTTCAAATCTTGTCAGGATCACCGGCCAGGAAGAATACTTGAATGCACTGAAAAATCCCAATTATGCTGTGTTTATAACCGCGCAGGGGGACGCTGCCGCGGTTTATAAACGGGAAGAAGTGAAAAACGGACTGAGTGATCTCGGACTTGAATGTAAATATACAGATGCTCCGGCTGATGCATATGCCGCTGTCGTAATAGGCGGAGAAGTGGCGGAAGAAGAGACTGCAGCGGAAAAACTGACATATGCGGGGGCATTCAGGAACCGGCATTCCGTTTATTCTATAGTGAGTTGCGGAAAGCTTTCGTCTTCGACAGCTTCCATAATAATAGAGGGAGGACAGTATTGCAGAAAAGAAAACGGATTAAATATTGCCGTTTACGATTTAAACACCTTTAAGGTGATCGATAAAGTAACATTTCGAGGAGATAAACTGGTGAGATAATACGTGCAATGGCCGGAAGGAGACCTGACTATCGGTCCCGCTTTCTTTTGTCAACTTCGATCCACTCGTCCAGTGTCAGCGGCGTATAGTCCGAATACATGCAGAAGCAGTTGATCATCTGGCAGGGAAGGTTATACTCCACGCCGTCTCTTCGGCGCCGCACCTGCCGGGAGGCGAGAGCGCGGGCCTGATCTATAAGCTCTTCGTCCCAAGTATTGTGGACATGGCCGTAAAGCATATAAGTTTTCGGCGCCCCGCTGCTTCCTCGCAGATACTGGCCGTTGTAGCACAGGATCGGGTAGTGGCACAGAACTACTTTCCGGTGATTGTCATTGAGTTCCGCATAGGGGCGGATCCATTTAAAACGCGCGGCGTTGTATTCCTTCCGGCGTCCGAACGGGTCGTGATTTCCCTCGATGAGATACAGG
This sequence comes from Lachnospiraceae bacterium UBA4260, assembly GCA_002395235.1. Classification (GTDB taxonomy): domain Bacteria; phylum Bacillota; class Clostridia; order Lachnospirales; family Lachnospiraceae; genus CAG-791. Next base: position 46,017 of record DGWK01000007.1, read on the forward strand.
AATCCGTTGAGCTGTTCCAGAACATGGTTGGTCTCTTCGGCTCTTCCCAGCGAAAAATCGCCCAGGATGACCACTTCGTCGTTCCAGCGGACCTTTTTATTCCACTGCTCGATCATGTAATTATTCATTTCTTCGGCATTGGCAAAGCCCCTGCAGTCCATCTGGTAGTTGAGGCTTTCATGGAAGAAATGACAGTCAGCAATATAGTAACGCAATTCTTTGCTCCGTTTCCTGAACGCAATGCCTGCAATGCATGCCTTGCGTTCATTTTATGTCAAATACGCTTCGAACCCGTATCTGCCTTTCAAACGCGTCGCTTCGATCCGTAGAACCGCCTCTGCGCAGGATCTTCAGTGTCCTGGTCCCGGGCTCCATGTCGAAGAAATTATCTTCCGGTATAAGGCCAACGACCCCGTAAATCTCAACGCCCTTGGCGTAGGCAGAAGCCGTGACGGTGACGGTTCCTGCCGCTTCGTCTACAGAAATCTGCAGCTTCGGATCGGCGAAATGATAGTGCTTGGGAGGTACAAAGAGCACGGTTCCGCTCTGTCCGCCCTGCTTCAGGCAATAGAAGAGATGGTGCTCGTAGGGATCGATCCACGACAGGTCCAGTCTCTCGCAGCTGCAGCTGCTGAAGGGGGCCGCGCAGATCTCTTCGCTGCCCTCCGCGACGATCCTGCCGAGGGGATCGTGCACCTGCCAGACCACTTCGTCGCGCACGGTCTCCCAGGTCTCGTTGCTGACGTTCAGAACGGCGCTGAAGCCGCGGGCCACGGCGCTGGAATCATCCGGCTCACTGATACAAGTCCGCCCCATGGAAGCCATGCTCTCCTCCGCGCAGCTTAAAAGAACCGGGGCAAAAAAGCGCTTAGCCGCATAGTGAAGCGCCTTGGGGCGATGGTAATAGTCCACGGAGGACCAGGAAGCCACCGGCCAGCAGTCGTTCAGCTGCCAGTAAACGGCGCCCATGCACCGGTCGTCTTGTCTGTTGCGCCGCAGATGCTCCACTCCGTATCGGATCGCGTCCGCCTGCAGAAGCTGAGACGCGTAAACCAGCAGTTCCAGACTGCCCGGATACAGGTAGTTCTGGGACAGGTACTGCAATATTTTGCCGCCCGCTCCGCCGTTCCTCTGGTGCATTTCCATGACGTAAGAGAAGACATTGCGGTCCTGCGGCAGCGTGAAGGACCGGATCGTGTCCATGCAGGGGAAGGACTGGAAGCCGAACTCGGACAAAAACCGGAAGAAATAGGAGCGGTAAGCCGTGAACGGCGCGTTTCCGTGCCAGACGTCCCAGTAGTGGACATCGCCGCGGTTCTCATCGCGCGGGTCGTCGAACTTTCCGCCGGAGGAAGGCGACGACGGCCAGTAAAAGGTGTCCGGGTCCTCCCGGCGCAGGATTTCCGGAATGATATATTCGTTCTGGATCAGGTAGTCCGCCCGCGTCTCGTCGGTGCCTTCATACTCCCCTTCGAGCGCAAACTGTTCCATCTCATTGTTGCCGCACCAGAGCCCGAGCGAGGCGTGGTGCCGGAGCCTTCGCACATTCTGCGCGATCTCCCGCGTGATGCTCTCCACATAAGACGGCGTGATCTTGTAATTGGCGCAGGCAAACATCAGGTCCTGCCAGACCAGGAGCCCCTTCTCGTCACAAAGATCATAGAAATCGTCCTCCGGATAAAGGCCCCCGCCCCAGACGCGGATCACGTTGAAACCCGCGTCGGTGCACATCTGCAGCAGGTCTTCCGTCTTTTCGCGGCTCCTGTGTGCCAAAATATTGTCCTCGGGAATGTAATCCGCCCCCATGGCAAAGAAGGTCCGCCCGTTCACTTTCATGGCGAAGGTCTCGCCCCACTTGTCGGGCCTGCGCTGCACGGTGACGGAGCGGAGGCCGATTCGTCTGACGATTCGGTCGGCTGCCGGAGCGGAAGCGATTTTGCCCTCTGCCGTGTCGGAGGCGATCAGGCCATCTGCCGGATCAGCAAGATCTCCGGTTTCGAGATAAACCGCCTCCACCTGATAGAGCGGCTGTTCACCCAGCCCATTAGGCCACCACAGCTGAGGATTCGGTACAGAGAAGGGAACGCCGTTTTGGAGCTGCATTTCTTCGCCGGACGGGGAGATCAGGCGGATCTTCAGACGGCCGTTTCGGTCATTAGAGATCTTTTCCGATCCTGCCGACTGCGGGTCCTCTTCCATGCTCACCGAGACGGTGAGCTTCACCTTCACGTCCCCGGAGCGGGCCGTTTTCCATCCGTCGTCCGCTTCGTTAATAAGAAGCCCATCGGGTGTGCGCAGCTCCTGATGAATTCTTACATCCGCTATGCGCGCCTCATTCCATCCGAGCAGCGATACATCCCGCCAGATTCCCTGGTCGGGCAGCCTTGGACCCCAGTCCCAGCCGAACATAAAGTGCGCCTTTCGCAGGTGAGGAAAACCCCGCATGCTCTCATAGGAGCCGCCCAGATGGTGCTGCGCGTCTTTTTCCCTTATATATTTTGTCGGAGAAGAGAGATGAACGCGGAGCAGGTTATCATGAAGGCGCAGGATCCCGGCGACCTCGTACTCCCAGGTGCAGTGCATATTGTCCGCGTGCCCCAGCAGCACGTCGTTCAGATAGATGTCGGCGACGGTGTCGATCCCGTCAAACCTAAGGACCTGACGGCGGCTCTCCGTGATGCTCTCCGGCGCGTCAAACGCCTTTGTAAAGACATAGTCCCGCTCCATGAGCGGCAGTGCCTTAAGTTCATTGTCTCTGTAGTACGGGTCTTCCATAAGACCTGCATCCTGCAGAAAAGAGTAGACGGAGCCGGGGATCGCGCCCGGGATCTCCTCACAGGGCATTCCTTCCCATGACAGTTTCCAAAGTCCGTTCAAAGATTCTTTTATCATATGATTTTCCATTTCATTCTATGCCTGCCCGGCTTGCTTTTCGAGCCTTGAATTACATACATTGTAGCAAAAGTATAGCATGCCTGGGCAAGGATTCTCGGTGGTTCTATTTTTTGAGAAGCTTACAGAGGCAGTTGGATTATTGCGGCACTTTTCAAAGGATAGACTAACTCCCTATTGCAATATACCCTATGGGGGTATATAATGAGCACGAACAATCGAAACAGGATCATGTTCGAAGCAGAAGGACGTAAGGAGACACAAGAATGCAGATTGAAAGGTCCGGCGCCCAGGCAGCGCCCGAAATAAAGAGCAGTAAATCCGGCGCCGATGAGGCGCAGGCCACAAAGATACCTGCCTGCTGCCGCACCAAGGTCCGCTCCGAGAAGGAGCAGAAGGACCTGATCAACCGCCTCAACAGGATCGAGGGGCAGGTGCGCGGAATCCGCCGCATGCTGGAGGAGGACGCCTACTGCATCGATATCATCAACCAGGTGGCGGCCGCCAACGCGGCACTCAACAGCTTTACAAAGGTACTGCTCGCCAATCATATCCACACCTGCGTGACGGAGGATGTGCAGGCGGGGAACAGCGAAAAAGTGGACGAGCTGGTGAAGACGCTGCAGAAGCTGATGAAATAACAAAGGATGAGCGCGCATGAGGGCGCCCATCTTCAGAAGCAATGCCTCCGGCATGGCTTCGGGAAGGAACAATTATGGATCAATATACAGTAACGGGAATGAGCTGCGCGGCCTGTCAGGCGCGCGTGGAAAAGGCAGTATCAAAGGTGCCGGGCGTGGAGTCCTGCAACGTAAGTCTTCTGACCAACACACTGGGTGTGGAGGGAACGGCGTCTCCGTCGGAGATCATGAAGGCGGTGGAGGATGCCGGCTACGGCGCATCGCCCAAGGACGCCGGCCAGGGATCCGGCGCGGGAAGAAGAGCCGGGAGCCTGACCGCGAAACTGGCAGCGGAGGAAGAAGCCCTGAAAGACCACGAGACGCCGGTCCTCAAAAAGAGGCTGATCGCCTCACTGGGATTCCTTCTGGTGCTCATGTATTTCTCCATGGGACACATGATGTTCGGGTGGCCTTTGCCCGCCTTTTTCGACGGCAATCATGTGGCCATGGGAATCGTGCAGATGCTGCTGGCGGGCATCGTCATGGTGATCAACCAGAAATTCTTTATCAGCGGGTTTAAGAGCCTGTTTCACGGCGCGCCCAACATGGACACCCTGATCGCCATGGGCTCGGGAGCGGCTTTCGTCTATTCGACCATTATGCTGCTGGCCATGACCCGGGCGCAGGTGGACGGCAGCAGCGAAGCTGTCATGAAATACATGATGGAGTTCTATTTTGAATCCGCTGCCATGATCCTGACGCTGATCACGGTCGGCAAGATGCTGGAGGCCAGGTCCAAGGGAAAGACGACGGGCGCCCTCAAATCCCTCATGAAACTGGCGCCCAAGACGGCCAACGTAGAGAGGAACGGCGTCGAAGAGACGATCGACATCGACCTCGTGCAGAAGGGCGATATTTTTGTAGTCAGGCCCGGGGAGACCATCCCCGTAGACGGTATTGTACTGGAAGGCACGAGCGCGGTGAACGAGGCGGCGCTGACCGGTGAGTCCATCCCGGTGGACAAGGAGCCCGGATCACAGGTCTCCTCCGCGACGCTCAACCAGTCCGGCTTCCTGCGCTGCCGGGCGACCCGCGTCGGGGAAGACACGAGCCTGTCTCAGGTCATTCAGATGGTGAGCGACGCGGCGGCCACCAAGGCCCCCATTGCCAAAATAGCGGACACCATCTCCGGTGTCTTTGTGCCCGCAGTCATCGCGATCGCGATCGCCGTGACTCTGATCTGGCTCTTCATCGTCAAGGCGCCGGTGGGAACCGCGCTGGCCAGAGGCATTTCCGTGCTCGTCGTGAGCTGCCCCTGCGCGCTGGGTCTGGCCACGCCCGTGGCTATCATGGTCGGAAACGGCATGGGCGCCAAGCACGGAATCCTCTTTAAGACGGCGGAAGCCCTGCAGGAGACAGGAAATGTGCAGATCGTGGCGCTGGACAAGACCGGTACGATCACCAGCGGACAGCCGGTGGTGACGGAAGTGATCCCCATGGAAGGAGTCTTAGAGGAGGAGTTGCTGTATCTGGCAGGGTCTCTGGAGGCGCAGAGCGAGCACCCGCTGGCAAAAGCGATCGTGGACTACACAAACGGAGAGAAGGCGGAGGAGATCAAAAGCTTCGCGGGCGGTGTGAAGTCGGCGGACATACAGGATTTCAGAGCCCTGCCCGGAAACGGCCTCTCGGCCGTGATCGACGGAAAGTGGATCGTTGGCGGAAGCCAGAAGTTCATACTCACCAAGCTGACCGCGCAGCGCGGCCGGTCCGGCGACATGGTCGGATGGCTGAAATACCTGGCGGAGGTCACCGACAGGCTGGCGCAGGAAGGGAAGACGCCTCTCTATTTTGCCAGGGAAGGGTCCCTTCTGGGAATCATCGCCGTGGCGGATCCCATCAAGGAGGACAGCGCGCAGGCGGTGAAGGAACTGCAGAATATGGGCATCCACGTGGTCATGCTCACCGGGGACAACGAGAAGACCGCCGAGGCGATCGGAAAGCTGGCCGGCGTCAGCGAAGTGGTCGCGGGCGTGCTGCCTGACGGCAAGGAAGAAGTCATAAGGCGCCTGCAGGAGAAGGGCAGGACCGCCATGGTGGGAGACGGCATCAACGACGCGCCGGCCCTCACGAGAGCGGATATCGGCATCGCGATCGGTGCCGGAACGGACGTCGCCATCGACGCGGCGGACGTGGTGCTGATGAACAGCCGGCTGACCGACGTGAGCGCGGCGGTAAGGCTGAGCCGGAAGACCTACAAGACCATTTTGTGGGGCCTCTTCTGGGCGCTGATCTACAATTCAATACTGATCCCCGTCGCGGCGGGCGCGCTGAGCCCCCTCGGGATCACCATGGACCCCATGCTGGGAGCCCTGGCTATGAGCCTGTCCAGCTTCTGCGTGGTCACCAACGCGCTGCGCCTGAACGGATTTGACATGCGCAGCAGTGCAAAGGATGAAAAGCTGAAGAACCCGGTGCAGACAGATGCAGACGGAAAGCTTTTATCGGAATATAACGAGGAGAGGAAAGCTGCGGAGCGCAGCAGAAAGGAAAAAGCCATGACAAAGACAATGAAAATCGAAGGAATGATGTGCGAGCACTGTGAGGCGACCGTGAAGAAGGTCCTCGAGAAGATCGACGGCGTCGCTTCCGCAGATGTAAGCCACAAGGAAGGCACAGCTGTCGTCACCCTGAACGCGGATGTGGCGGACGAGAAGCTCAAGGAAGCGGTTGAGGACAGAGATTACAAAGTCATCTCCATCGCGTGAGTGACCTATTCCTGTGAGAGTTCCTGTAAGTGTTCCTGTGAGGGAGCGCTGAGCGGGCGGCCTGTGAAACGGGCTGCATGAAAGAAACTATGAATAAATCCCTGTGGGTCCTGATGTATGTCGGAGCCCGCAGGGATTTTTTATACGTTTCTTAATACGTTTTTATGCAGCTGCAGACTCAGTCCGCGAAGTACCTGGCCTTCACCTCTTCCACCGGCATGTCGTGACCGGTGAACAGCTTGAAGGCGGCGACGCCCTGCCAGAGCAGCATGTCTTTGCCGCCGAAAGTGAGGCACCCGGCATCTTTTGCCAGCTTGAGGAGCCTTGTCTCCACCGGGTCATAGACCGCGTCCGTGACAATGAGGCCGGGGCGCAGAACGGAAGGGTCCGCGATGACCATCCGGTCTTCAAGGGGCTTCATGCCCAGATTGGTGCCGTTTGCCAAAATATCGCTGCCTGCGATCTCTTCGGCCAGCAGCGCCTGATCCTCGAGGTCACAGACTTCCACGCGGCAGTCCGGCCGGACCTCTTTGATCTTTCGGGCCGTCTCCAGCGCTCTGTTCCAGGAGCCGGATCTTCGATTAAAGATGGAAACGGCCTTTGCGCCGTCCAGAGCGCACTGGACCGCGATCGCGGTTCCCGCACCGCCTGCGCCGCAGACGGTTATTTTTTGGCCCGCGATCTCTGCGCCCTTCGCGCGGAGCATATTGACGTAGCCTTCGCCGTCCGTGATGTGGCCGGTGAGCACACCGCCGTCGTTGATGATCGTGTTGCAGGCCCCTATGATCTGAGCTGCCTCCGAATGCCTGTCGGCGTGTTCAAAAGCGGCGATCTTGCAGGGCATCGTGACGTTGAAGCCGCGGATGCCGAGGGCGCGCATCGCGTCGAAAGCGGCGGGTACGCCGTCTTTCTTGACAGTATAGGCGACATATACGTAATTCAGGCCCAGGAGCTCGCAGGCATAATTGTGCATCTGCGGCGAGAGGGAGTGACCTACCGGGTCACCGATCAGAGCGAGGACAGCAGTTTTTCCGTTGATTGTACGTCCCATGGGGAACCTCCTTCTAATCCGTTTTGCGAAAGACAGTTTCATGTTATTGCGTTTAAAAATTAATGGCAAGAAGAAAATGCTATTGACAGAGGATGGTTTTTCACTATAATTGAAATTCTGAAATCAAAAATGAGAATCATTTTCGAATTTGCGCCGCCGGAAACCGGGCGGCGAGCGAATTTCTACAGGGGAATCGGAAATGGGTGCGAGAACTTCTTATAAATCCAAACACAGAGAGCAGATCCTTGCGATCCTGCAGGAAAATGAAAAAGAGCATATGACGGCCGGCCAGATCCTGGACGAGCTGCGGGCGCGCGGCATCGCGATCGGCGTGGCGACCATCTACCGCCAGCTGGACCGCCTGGTAGAGGAAGGTGCCGTCAACAAATATATGGTGGACGCGGTGACCGGCGCCTGCTACGAGTTCAAGGGAGAGCACGGCGGGGAGTCGGCCTATGTCCACGGAAAGTGCGAGAAATGCGGCAAAGTAGTGCACATCGAGCGCAGGTCGGTGGAAGCCGCGATGCAGAGCCTTTCGGGCAGTGAAGGGAGCGGCTTTGAGCTGGACTGCACGCGCACACTGTTTTACGGCATTTGCGGAGACTGCAGGAGGCACAAGTGAGACGATCGGGAAACGAAAAGAGAAAACGAAAGCACCTGCCTCCGATCACTGCGCTGCTCCTGGCGCTGGTTATCCTGGCGGGCGCCTTTACAGGGTGCTCGGTAAAGGAGCACGCGCCGGATGACGGCCGCATGAAGGTCGTGACGACCATCTTCCCTCCGTACGATTTCGCAAGGGCCATCTCCGGAAATGGGGAGCTGGCGCATGTCAGGATGCTCCTCAAACCCGGCGAGGAGATCCACTCCTACGAGCCGACGCCATTGGACATCAAGGAGATCCAGAACTGCGACCTGTTCATCTATGTGGGAGCGGAAAATGATGTCTGGGTGGACAGGATCCTGGAAAATATGGGCGACCACAAGCCGCAGACATTGAAACTGGTAGAGATCACGGATACGGTCGCCGAAGAGATCGTGGAAGGCATGATGGAGGAGCGCGGCCACGACCATGACCATTCTCATGAGGAAGAGCACGATCATGAGCATGAGGGTGAGGAGCCGGAACACATAAACGGCGGCGATTCGTCCCACGAGGAGCACGAAGAAGCGGATGAGCACGTCTGGACGTCCCCTGTGAAGGCGGCCGAGATCACCGAGGCGATCGCGCAGAAGATGGCGGAGATCGATCCGGAGAATGCGAAGGCCTATCTCGCCAATGCAAAGGCCTACGAGGAGCAGATCCTGGAGGTGGACCGGCAGTTTGAAGAGATCGTGCAGAGCGCGGAGCGCAGGACAATCGTGTTCGGAGACAGATTTCCGGTGCGCTATTTTGCCGAGAGGTACGGGCTGGACTACTACGCCGCGTTCCCGGGCTGTTCTTCGGAATCGGAGCCCAGTGCGTCGACGCTGGCCTTTCTGATCGATAAGGTTCGGGAAGAGAAGATCCCCGTGGTATTCTCGATCGAGTTTTCCAACGGAAATATTGCCCGGGCGATCTGCGAGAGCACGGGAGCGGTGCGGCGCACCTTCTATTCCTGCCACAACGTGACCAGGGAGCAGATGGAGAGCGGCGCGACCTATGTATCTATGATGACCGAGAACCTGGAAGTGATCCGGGAAGCGCTCGGAGGAGGAGATAAGAAATGAGCCTGATCAGCTGTGACAATCTGGCATTTGCTTATGACGGCGTGACAGTCCTTCACGGCCTTAATTTCAAAATAGAGCAGGGCGATTATCTCTGCATACTCGGGGAGAACGGCGCGGGCAAGAGCACGCTGATGAAGGGGCTTCTGGGCCTCAAAAAGCCTTCCGCGGGCAACGTCACCTTCGGGGGAGACCTGCGCGCCAGGGAGATCGGATACCTGCCCCAGCAGACCCCGGTCCAGAAGGACTTTCCCGCCAGCGTGCGGGAAGTGGTGCTCTCCGGGTGCCTGTCCGGCATGGGGATGCGCCCCTTCTTCGGCAAAGCTGAGAAGGAGAGGGCGGCCCGCAATATGGAGGCGTTGGAGATCACGGATCTGGCGGACCGATGCTACAGAGATCTCTCGGGGGGCCAGCAGCAGAGGGTCCTCCTGGCGAGGGCACTGTGCGCGACCAAAAAAGTGATCCTGCTCGACGAGCCGGTGGCCGGACTCGACCCGCTTGTCACAATCAACATGTATAAGCTGATCGAGCGCATCAACTCGGAGATGGGGATCACGGTAATCATGGTGTCCCACGACGTGCAGGCCGCGACGAACTATGCTTCCCACATACTGCATCTGGGGGAGGACCGGCAGCTCTTCTTCGGAACCTGCGGGGACTATCGTCACAGCGCTGCCTACCACAGCTTTATGGACGGCGGCAAGGCGGTCCACATCTGGAAAAAGGCGCAGGCCAAGAACCCGGCGCCGGCGGCAGGAGCGGCGCCCGAAAAGGCGATTTCGCCGGCCGCGGAAGCGGCGCCGGCGCCCGAGGTAAAAAATGAAAGTCCCGAAGCGGCGCAGAAGACGGAGAAAGAGGTGCGCAAATAATGTTTCATCTGATTTTGGAAATGTTTACATATCCATTTATGGTGCGCGCGCTGTGCATGGGGGTCCTGGTGGCGCTCTGCTCGGCTCTTCTGGGTGTGACGCTGGTCCTTAAGCGCTATTCCATGATCGGCGACGGCCTGTCCCACGTCGGATTCGGCGCGCTGGCCATCGCGACGGCCATGAACGCGGCGCCGCTGGCGGTAGCGATTCCCGTCGTCATTGCGGCCTCCTTTTTGCTGCTGCGCCTGTCGGAGAGCAGCAAGATCAAAGGAGACGCGGCGATCGCGCTGATCTCCACCGGATCGCTGGCGGTCGGCGTCATGGTGGTGTCGATGACCACGGGCATGAACACGGATGTCTACAATTACCTGTTCGGCAGCATTCTGAGCATGTCCGAGGGAGACGTGGTGCTGACAGGGGTCGTCTCGGCGGTGATCCTGGCTCTGTTCGTATTCTTTTACAACCGGATCTTCGCGGTGACCTTCGACGAGACCTTTGCGAGGGCGACAGGACTGAATGCGCGGTTATACAATATGGTGATCGCTGTTTTGACAGCGCTGATCATCGTCGTGGGAATGCGGATGATGGGGTCGCTCCTGATCTCCAGCCTGGTGGTATTTCCGGCTGTCACCAGCATGCGGACCTGCATCACATTCCGCTCGGTAATGATCTGTTCGGCGATTGTCTCGACGGTTTGCCTGGTCACGGGACTTGTCATATCGTATCTGTACGCGGCGCCCACAGGCGCCAGTATAGTGCTCTGCAACATCGCCGCGTTCTTCCTTTTTACGGCTCTGCAGAAGCTGAGGGAACGCTTGCAAAGTAGTGAGAAATCCCTATAATCATAATTACAGAGTGTTTTTCAGAATAATTTTGGAGGAGTTTTGACATGGGAACGGAAGATAAGACACCTATTGACGGAAGTATGCTGATCGCGGATATCCTGAGAAAGTATCCTGAGGCAGCATACGTCCTTATGAACTGCGGCATGGGCTGCATCAGCTGCCCGGCTTCACAGATGGAATCTCTCAGCGAGGCCTGCATGGTGCACGGAATTGACGCTGACGAGGTCATCAAGTACGTCAATTACGAGCTCGGACTGACAGCGGCAGAATAACACAGGGGGGATAATCCCCCACTGAGTTATTTGATGCACACGCGTGCGGAAAGGAAGATGCTGCCATTGGTCAGCCCGCACGCGGCGCAGCGGCTCGCACTGCGAGCCTTGAACACAATAAATGGCGCCGGGCGGGAGGGGTCCCGCCGGAGCAGCAAGGACAGCATGGGGGCAGTCCGACAGCTGATATAGAGGCAGATCCGGGGTTTAGTGGTAAGAACTGATAATGCAATATTTTGGAGGAGGTTCTGTTATGGCATTGAATCAGAGAAAGGTAGCAATGGTTGGCTGTGGCAGCGCGGGCGCGGCGTCCTGCTTTGCCCTTATGCAGAGTGGGCTGTTCAACGAAATGGTGCTGATCGACGCGGCTCCCGAGAAGGCAGAGGGAGAGGCGATGGATCTCGCACAGGGCCTTACGTTCGCAAAGCCGATGAAGATCTACGCGGGCAGCTACGATGATCTGGCAGATGCAGGGATCATTATCGTGGCGGCAGCGGCGGTGCAGAGGCGCGGCGACACGAGACTCGAGCTCGTCGAGAAGAACGTGGCGCTCTTCAAGCAGATCATTCCCGAGATCGCGAAGAGAAACGAGGAAGGGATCATGCTGATCGTCGCGAATCCGGTTGATATCCTCACCTATGCGGCGCTGAAGATCAGCGGATGGGCAGAGGGAAGGATCTTCGGCCTCGGCACGGTTCTTGATTCGGCCAGGCTCAGATCTCTCCTGAGCGAGAAACTGAGCGTTGACGCCCGCAATATTCACGCTTACATGGTGGGTGAGCAGGGACGGGGAGAAGTTCCGATCTGGAGCAGCGCGACCGTTTCCGGCGTTCCGATCCGCGAGTTCTGCGAGATGCGCGGCTATCCGGATCCTACAGAGTATTTTGAGCAGATCGCGAAAGAAGTCCGCGGCAGTGCGGATATGATCACAAGGAAGAAAAAAGCTGCTTACTACGGCGTAGCCATGGCCGTCCGCAGAGTATGCGAGTCCATTGTGCGCGATGAGAAGTCCGTACTTCCCGTATCGAGCCTTATGTACGGCGCGTTCGATATTGACGGACTGGCGCTGAGCATGCCCGCGATCGTCGGCAAGGACGGCGTGGAGTGCCTGGTACCGCTGGAGATGAGCGAGGAGGAGCTGGACGAGCTCAGAAAGACGGCCGCCACCGTCAAGGCGATCGTGGACGACGTCTTCGGAGAGGCCAGATAATACCAAATACAGAAGGGAACATCCCTTGACAGGAAGAGCCCGCGCAGGCAGTGCGCGGGCTCTTTCGATTATCTCTATGAAGTTTTACCGAAAGGCCTCAGGCTTCCTCTTCGAAGTCTTCCTTGCCTACGCTGCAGAGAGGACATTCCCAGTCGTCGGGAAGGTCTGCAAAAAGGGTTCCGGGCTCGATTCCGTTATCGGGATCGCCGACTTCTTCGTCGTAGATGTAACCGCAGACAGTGCATACAAATTTAGCCATAATACTATACTCCTCTTTCTGCCCTTCGCATCGCGAAAGGCGGCGTTCATAAATGTTTCTCCTCACTTTGAGGTAGTCTTATTATATAAAACCTGTCCTGCAGTTGCAATGATGTTCATTACCGATTTTGGATGCCGCAAAGCGGCTTAAAATCAAGGTTTCCGGCCAAGGCCCGGTGGAAATTCCACCGGGTTTCGTCTGATTTAACAAAGTTGTAAAATTTGCGGGAAAGGTCTTGTGCGGACGTCTGCCCTCATTTTATAATCAGTTTCACCAGCCGGAGGAAGGAGGTGAAGCCATTGACCGAAGGCGGACGGACAGTTCTGATCCTGTTCGTGACGGCAGCGGCAGCGTCGGACCTGCGGCGGGGCAGAGTCTACAATTTCCTGACTCTCCCGACTCTGGCAGGAGGTATATGGCTGCTGGCCTGCCACTCACCGGAAGAGGTTCCGGCAGTTCTCGCGGCAATGGCCGCCACTCTTTTATTCCTGTTTCCTTTCTGGAGGGCAGGAGGCCTGGGGGCGGGAGATATCAAGCTCCTGATAGCCCTGGCGCCCCTGATGGGGACAGGATGGTTTCTTTTAAGTATCGTACTTTCTTTTCTGATCGGCGCGGTGATCTCCGCGGTTCTGCTGATCAGATACCGGGATCTTTCCCGGACCGTTCATTTTGCTGTGCCGATCGGCATCAGCGTCGTGCTCTGTCTGCTTCTCGAGCAGGTTGGAATCCAGAGCCCATCCCTGTTTTGACAAGATGCGCATATTTTCGAAGGACGAAGGACGGAATTTTTTGCCGACCCTTCCGCTTTGTCCCCACTTTCCGAAAGAAAGGAGAAATGCCTATGAACAACACAGCCTCGAAGGGCGGAGACGGGAACCCCGCGCGCAGGATCTGCATTTGCGACAGCGAAGTCTCCTACGGAGAACACCTGATGGAATACCTCCGGCATGAAGGAAGGCTGTCCCGGGACATTTATCTGTACACAAGCAGCGATCTGATGCTGGAGCGGGAAAATCCCCGGGATACGAGGCTTCTCGTGATCGCGCAGTCCCAGTACTCGGACAAAATAGAGAAAGCCGGCTTCACCGATATCCTTCTGCTCAATGAGAGCGGCGTCTATATGGACAAGCCGGAAAACATGAGCAAATACCAGTCGGTGGAGAACATCTGCGACAGGATCCGGGAACTGTGCGTGACGCAGGAAGAGGAAGTCTCGGAGGGCGTCCGCCACGCCGGGCCCATGAAGCGGATCGGGATCTATTCACCTGTCACCAGGTGCCTCCAGACAACGTTCGCCCTGTGTATGGGGCAGCTCCTTTCGGCCTCCGCTCCCGTGCTCTACCTGAATTTCGAGGCGTATTCGGGTCTCGAGGACATGCTCAGCCGAAGCTTTCGGGGAACGGTCAGCGATCTTCTGTATTTCAACGACTGCGCGAGGGAGAAGCTGGCGGGGCAGCTGAGCTTTATTACGGAGAAGGTCGGCGGCCTGGACCTTCTTCCTCCCGTTGAATCCTTTGTCCTGCTGCGGTCGATCAAGGCGGAGCAGTGGCTGGAGCTTCTGCGCACCATCGAAAAAGTGACGGAATACGAGTACTGCATACTGGATCTGAGCGAACACGCGGACGGCGTATTCGAGATCATGCGGCAGTGCGATTACATCTTTACGATCACCAGAGAGGACGGATTTGCCAAGGCCAAGATGAACCAGTACGAGATGCTGCTTCGGAGCGCGCAGTATGAGGATATCTTCATGAAGACGAGAAGATGCCGGCTGCCGGTCTTCCGGGAACTTCCGGGCAACATCTTCATGATGACCCACGGGGAGCTCGCCTCCTGTGTCAGGGGAATCCTCGAAGAGGAGGGCCTTCTGTGAACGCATCTTATCTCGCGATCCGGGAGGAGATCCGCAGCAGCATCATGAGCGGGATCGACTTTTCCAGAGAAGTGCCGGACAGCGAAGTCCTGGACCTGATCGACAGACATCTCACCCTCGGAGGCACGGGGTCCCTGCCGCTCCTGACACTGGAGGAAAAAAAGAGGCTCCGGCAGGACCTGTTCCATTCCATCCGCAGGATGGACGTTCTGCAGGACCTGCTCGAGGACCCGGAGGTGACGGAGATCATGGTAAACGGGCCGGACAATATTTTCATCGAAAAAGCGGGAAAGCTTTCCCGCTATCCGGGGAGCTTTTCATCGGCGCAGAAGCTGGATGACGTGATCCAAAGAATCGTAGGTGCTTCAAATCGGGTTGTGAACACATCCTCTCCGATCGTAGACTGCAGACTTGAGAACGGCGACCGGGTCAACGTGGTCCTGAGCCCGATCGCGGTCAACGGACCGATCCTGACCATCCGCAGGTTTCCCCAGAACCCGATCACTATGGAGGATCTGCTGCGGTTCGGATCCATACCGGAAGAGATCGCGCAGTTCCTCGGCAAGTGCGTCAGGGCCGGGCTCAATATTTTCATCAGCGGAGGGACGGGCTCCGGGAAGACCACTTTTCTGAACGTACTGTCCGACTGCATCGATCCGGGCGAGAGAGTAATCACCATAGAAGACAATGCGGAGCTTCAGATCCGCCATGTGCCCAACCTGGTGCAGATGGAGGCGCGAAACGCAAATGTGGAAGGGTGCAGGCCCATAAGCATACGGGATCTCATCAAGGCGAGCCTTCGGATGCGCCCGGACAGGATTGTGGTCGGCGAGGTCAGGGGGCCGGAGGCAATCGATATGGTCCAGGCTTTAAATACCGGTCATGACGGGAGTATGTCAACGGGACACGCCAACAGCGCCTATGACATGCTCTCCAGGCTCGAGACAATGATCCTGATGGGAATGGACCTGCCCGTGTCGGCAATCCGGGGACAGTTGGCTTCAGGGATTGACCTCATCGTGCATATGGGACGCCTGCGGGACAGAAGCCGCAAGCTCCTGGAAGTGGCGGAAGTGCTGGGAGTCGAAGAGGGGCAGATCAAATTGTCCACATTATACAGATTCAGAGAGACGGGAGAAGAGAATGGGAAGATCATCGGCGTCTGGGATAAAGAAGAAGAGATCCGCCAGAGATTTAAGTTCGACCTGGCAGGAATTGATCTCTGAGCGGACGATCCTGTTCCTGGCGGAAGGGGTCGCGATGGCGGCCGCGGCGGCGTGGCTTTTCTATCAGTCCTGGACGGCGGCGCTGATCCTGTCGCCCTTTGCCATCCCCTACTGCAGGCACAGGATCAGGGGAGAGAGGGAAAAGGAGAAGCGGGTATTGTCAGGTCAGTTCCGGGAACTGCTCGAGAGCGTGAACAACGCGCTCAGATCCGGGGATTCCCCGGAAAACGCCTTTCGCGAGGGGCACCGGGAGATGGTCTATCAGTACGGCAAATACGCGCCGATCACAAGAGAGACGGCCAGGATGATGGCCGGGCTGGACAATCAGATTCCGCTTGAAAAGCTCCTTGAGGACTTTGCGCAGAGGGGTGGGACGGAGGAGATCAGGGAATTCGCGGAGGTCTTCGGGATCGCGAAGAGAGGAGGCGGCAACATGACTGAGATTCTGTCCAGGACGTCGCTTCTGATCGCGGAGAGGCTGGATGTGGAGAACGAGATCAGCATCATGCTGGGAAACCGCCGGCTTGAGCAGAGGATCATGGACATCACGCCTTTTATGATCATTTTCTATATCGGGATCACGTCTCCGGGCTTCTTCGATGTTCTCTACCACAACCTGGAAGGGGTGGCATTCATGACCCTGTGCCTGGGCGCCTATCTGAGCGCGCTGTTTTTGTCGGAGAAGATTCTGTCGGTAACGCTTTGAGGGAGGAAGAACAGGTGGAAATATACATTTACAGTCTGATCCTGGCGGGGTATGCGCTTTTGTACTTTCTCTCGAGAGACGCAGAGGGCACCGGAATGACGAGAATGGCGGTCTTCCTGTATGAGAAGGGAAGGGCGCTGGGGCAAAAGAGCAAGGGAAGGAACGTTTTTCACGAGAGCGGGATCCGCAGAGACCTCGCGGTCCTGTATCCGTACGGAAAGCTCGAGGGAGAAGAGAGGCGCTTTTATGTGGAGCGGATCCGGATCGCGCTCATGATCCTTCTTGTCGGCGACATTCTGGCCGCCGCAGGGTACGCGGCCGCCGAAGGCAGCATGCTCCTGCAGGGCGGCGGACTTGTGAGAGAGGAAATCGGCGGAGAGGACCGAAGTACGCAGCTGGACGCCTATATCGTGCAGAGAGCGGAAAACGGGGAGAGGTCCGCCGCGGAAGGGGCGGGCGGTGAAAGCGGGAACGCGGCGGACGGAAAAACCGGCCGGGAGCAGAGGGGCGATGAGAGCAGCCCCGCCTATCAGGGCAGCTACCGGCTGGAGGTCCGCTCGCGCAGGTATGACGAGAAACAGGCGAAGGCCTTGGCGGAGCGCTTATTTGCGCTTCTCCCGAAAAAGATCCGGGGAGAGAATCCGAGCCTGCGCCATGTGACAAGGTCGCTTGACCTTCCTCAGGAAGTGGAGGGGTATCCCTTTCAGATCGTCTGGGAGAGCAGCAGCTACGCGCTGATCGACGCGGACGGGACAGTCGGGAACCTCGGAATGGAGGAGGGCGAGAGCAGGCCTGTGACGCTCACGGCGGTGCTCACCTATGACAATGGGACGGCAGGCGGGCTGCGCTATGAAAAGGAATACGAGGCCGCGGTCTACGGACAGGAACTCTCGGAAGAAGAAAAACTAAGCAGCCGGATCAGGGAGGCCATCCGAAGCGCGGATGAAAAGAGCGCCGCCGATCAGATGCTGCCGCTTCCCGGCCGGGTGGGGGATCAGTCCATCATCTGGGAGGAAAAGCCCTCGGGATCGGGACTCTCTCTGCTGCTCTTTGCCGGAATCGTCGCCTTCCTTGCGGCGGCCGCCATGGGGAGCCGCCTGCACGACCAGGTGGTAAAGAGAGAGCGGCAGATGATGCTGGACTATCCGCAGATCATCAGTAAATTTGTGCTCTATCTGGGCGCGGGACTGAGCATTCGCAGTACATTCAATAAACTCGGAGAAGATTACCTGCGGCAGAGAGAAGCGGGAATGGAGGAGCGGGGCGCCTATGAGGAGATCCTTCTGGTGTGCAGAGAGCTGGCCAGCGGCGTGCCGGAGACAGAGGCGTACGCGCAGCTGGGCCAGCGCTGCAGGTCCAGGCAATACACAAAGCTGAGCGCTATTTTGGCCCAGAATCTAAAAAAAGGAAATCAGGAACTACTGTCTGTAATGCAGCAGGAGGCAAAAGCGTCCTTTGAGGAGCGGCGCAGCACGGCAAGAAAGCTGGGAGAGGAGGCGGAGACAAAGCTGCTGCTGCCGATGATCGTGATGCTGGCTATTACAATGCTGATCATTATAATTCCTGCCTATTACAGTTTTGCGGCGTGAGGAAAGAGACAACATGAGGAATTGTACAAAAGGAAAGGAGTACGGATGAGAGAGACGGCAAGAGATTTTATGCGGGATGAAGCAGGAATGGGGACGGTGGAGATCATACTGATTATTGTGGTGCTGATCGGCCTGGTCATTATTTTCAAGAAACAGCTCAATGACATCGTCAAGAAGGTGTTCCAGAAGATCAGCAGCGACAGCAATTCGATCATCTCCTCGGCCTCATGCGGAAAGTGTTAGTGAGCGCGTGGAGGGAGGAAACCATGTGGGCCATGAGCGATCTTCCGCCGCCGGAGAAAAGAGCCGGAGAGTCGGCGGGTATATAACGATCTACCTTGTGCTGACTCTTGTATCGCTCCTTACTCTGTATATGGTGCTGATCGGCGGCGCGCGGATCGGAGCGGCGCGCATGCAGATGGAGAGCGTGAGCCGGATCTCGCAGAACGCGGCGCTGGCCGAATTCCATAAAGAGCTGCACAGCAGATATGACCTCTTTTTTACGGATACGTCTTACGGCGGACCGGGGGGAGGAAACGAAATCTTTGCACAGCATCTCAGGAATTATATGGAGAGCAACTGCACGAGAAAGTCAGCGGTTCCTCTCTTGAGCACCAAGGACTGGACTTCTATGCAGATCACGGATGTACAGGTTCCGGAAGCAAGATACGCCTGTGACAACGGAGGGAGAGCAGTCCGGGAGCAGGTCTACGCTTATATGTCGGCCGACCCGGCGGGAGAAGTGGCTGCACAGCTGCTCGTGAGCGCCGATCAGTGGAGAGGCCTCGAGATCAGCGGGAAAAAGTGGACGGTGCAGACGCAGGAGAGCCGGGAAGAGCTCAGAGAAGCCCTCAGAGAAGGACGAAAAGAGAAGAGAGAAGAAAATGAAGAAAAAGAAGAAAAGGAAGTAGAAGTGACCCCGGAAGAGTATGAAGCAGCTTCGGAAGAGCCCTCGGAGGCGGAAAACATGGTGAACGAAATGGAATCCTTCGAGTTTCTTCCGATCCTTCTGCAAGTGTTCGGCAGAACGGACGGACTTTCCGACAGGCATATGGACGCCGGAGGGAGTCTGTGCGAACGGGAGGTACACCTGGGGACAGGAATGATGGCTGCCAATTCGCACAGGTATCCGGAGGCGGATGAGATCCTGTTTGACAGATATATCTACGAGAAGATGGGGAGCTGTACAAAGCCTTGTGAGGACGGACAACTCTGCTATCAGACGGAGTATATCCTGTGCGGAAAAGAATCCGACCGCGAAAATCTGGAAGCGACCGCGCTCCGGCTGCTCCTGATCAGAGAGGCGTCCAACTGCGCTTATCTGTTCACAGATGAAGCGAGGATGGGACAGGTCCATCTGGTCGCCGCGGCGGTGTCGCTGATCATGTTCAACCCGGATCTGGAAAAGCCGGTCTCAAACGCGCTGGCGCTGGCGTGGAGCTATCTCGAGAGCGTCCAGGACGTGCGGACTCTGATGACGGGCGGGAAAGTGCCGGTCATAAAAACGGATTCGAGCTGGCAGACGCATTTACATGAGCTTTTGTCTCCGCTCACCGCCATCAAGGACAGGGACAGCGGAGAGGGGATTGACTACAGCGCTTACCTTCAGGGGCTTCTGCTCCTGGAGGGCAGCACTGTCAAAACACAGAGAACAATGGATGTGATGGAAATGGACCTTCGCAGGATCACCGGGAACAGCGGTTTTCGGCTGGACCTGTGTATGGACGAGTTTAAGATGTCTGCTGCGGCCGGGGCCTGTGGGACACAGTTCCTCTTTGAGGGAAGCAGCGGATACAATTGATGATGTGAGTGACTGACAAAACCTACTGATAAAACTGACTGATACAACTGATTTGGATGGAATGTGAGAGAAAGGAGGCGGGAGCGATGTCCTTGGGCTGTGCGTATGTAAAAGAAAATGAGCCTCTCCGGGCGCCTGACAGAGCGGCAAGGACATCGTTCCCGCCTTCTTTTGAGGGGAGCATGACACTGGAAGCGGCTGCGGCCATTCCTTTGTTTCTGTTCTTCGTGATGAACCTGTTGTTTATTTTCGAAGCGATCCGGCTCCAGAGCGGCCTGCAGGCGGCACTGCAGCAGGCCGGAGAACAGATCTGTGAGGCGGCGTATTACACAAAGTTCGGAACAGAAAGCGTGACAGGAAGCGACGGAGACGGCGGAGAGCAGACGGATTCCGGCGGCGAAAGCGGCAGCGGGGCGGCCTCGTTCCTCTTGTCGGAAACCTTTGTGCGGAACAAAGTCACCTCCTATCTGGGGGCGGCTTTCTGGGACCATACCTGCGTGGTCGGCGGCAAAGCCGGGCTTTCTTTTGCGCAGTCGCGCATTATGACAGAAGGGGACAGAGTTGAGATCATCGTCAATCTCAGGATCAGGCCATTTGTCCGTGTCGTGGCCTTTCCGGATTTCTCTATGCAGGCCAGATACTGCGGGCACGCCTGGGTGGGATGGACGCCGGGGACCGGTCCGGCAGAGGCCGGAGACGGCAGTAATACCGAAAAAGTCTACGTGACCAAGTACGGAGAGGTGTATCACACGGACCCCGGATGCATCTATCTCAATCCCCAGGTCAGACCGGTGCCGGCCTCGGAAGTCGGCGGCCTGCGCAGCGGCGACGGCTCTGTCTACTACCCCTGCGAGTGCTGCAGGCCGGGCACGAGCGGGGTCGTGTATATCACAAAGGAAGGAAACCGGTACCATGCAGACCGAAACTGTGGCGGCATCGTACGACACATTTCGATGGAAGAGAGTGAAACGGCCAAAGGGCACTACAGGCCGTGTCCCGCATGCGGAGCAGGACACGCGGACAGCCATTGATGGCAGAGACGGAGCCGGGATGAGAGAGTATACGGTAAGATTTGCCGCGGGGTGCCTTTTCCTGTGGATGGCGGCGGTCCCGGATTTAAGAACACGGGAAATCCCCGTCTGGATTCCTGCCTCATTTGCGGCAGCCTCGCTGGCGGCGAATCTGTTTCTGCCGTCCGGCATCGACAGGCTCGAATTGTGGGCGGGCGCGCTGCCGGGCGCGGTCTTTTGGCTTCTGAGCTTTCTGTGTAAAGGGAAAATAGGGGAAGGAGACGGGATCTGCCTTCTGGTCAGCGGACTTATGTCAGGGCTGACGCCTGCCGTGCTGCTCGCGGAGACCGCCCTGATCCTTGCGGCGATCGCGGGTGGGATCGGCATGTGGACAAAACAGAGAAGGGTGGGAGATAAGATCCCTTTCATTCCTTTTCTTGCGGCAGCGCAGAGTCTGCTTCTTGCCGCGCAAATAGTGATGACATTACATACATGAAAAAATACGGGAGTAAGGATGAACAGAAGACTGAAGGGGTATATGACGCTCGAAGCAGCCATGGTTTTTCCCGCGGCATTTGCGCTGGTGATCATGCTCTTATATGTAACATTTTTTCTCTATGACAAATGCAGGATGGCGCAGGACCTTTACACGGCGGCATACAGGCAAAGTATTGTGAGAGGAGGCGCCGCTCCGAAAACGGAAATCGACACGTCGGGCTTTTTTATGCTGAACAGCTGCACGGCAGAGGTGGGCGGCGGGAGTGAGATCAGCGCAGGCGCGAGCGGCAGTATGGCGCCGGCTCTGCTGACCGGCGCGGAAGACGGTCAGGGCATATGGGAGCTGAAAGTTACGATGAAAGCGCGAAAAACGGATCCGCCGCGCTCTTTCAGAAGATTCCGAAGAGTGACGGCCATAGCGGGACAACTGCTGGGGAAATAGCAAAAGGACTCGGATATGAAAGCAACGTATTATAGAGACACAATGCACACTTACATGATCATCCCCTGTCCGCCTCAGGCCCAGACTACCGGTTACCAGTACAGGATGCTGGAGATGAACCGAATCGACGGGATTCTCCGGTGCGGCCTGCGGCATATCGACGGGACGGGGTTTCTGTATTATGACACGACCGGGAAGCAGAGCCTGACCGGACTGTATGAGGGCCGCAAGATTCCCGGAACAGAATTGTTCAGACTCCTGGAAATGATGGACAATGTCTCCGGGTCGCTCTCAAAATATCTTCTCGACGAGCAGCACCTCGTACTGACGGGGGATCAGATCTTCTATGATTTTTCATCAGGAAAGTACTTTTTTACCTATTATCCGGGCGAAGTCGTCGAACCTGAGGTCTTCCGTTTTCTGGCAGACAGCATAGACGGAAAGGACAAAAAAGCGGCTGCGGCGGCTTATCGCCTCTGCTCGGTGTCGGGAGACGACCGGCAGGCGCTCAGGGAGGCGATCCGGGAAGAGGCCTCCGCGAAGGATGTCGAGCTGCCGTGGGAGAAAGCGCTGACCGGCCGGCAGGAGGCGAATATATCCCAAAACATACCGGAAGAAAGGCGCGGCCGGGAGGAGCCGGGCAGAGAGCCCTCGGACCACCGGCGCAGAACATATGGCGCGGACCGGGAACAGAATGCGGAGACCGATGATGATGTGGCGGAGAGGAAGAAAGCTCCTGAGCACATTGCGGATCAGAAGAAAGGATCCGAGAGAAAGGCTGCGGTCATCAGGGTCCTGCTGATCGTGCTGCTGCTTCTGGGAGCGGCCGGGCTGTTCGCCGTACAGCTTCTTATCTATATTTCACAGCGCGAGAGGAGGCTCTGCATAGCGGGATCGATCCTGTTGCTGCTCTGTGCACTTCTGTTTATCGCCGAGACGGTCATTCGGCTCCGCAAAAAGAATAAGAAGAAAAGGGAAGAAGAATTGCGCAGAGAACCGTCATATTCGAGGAGCGATGAGGCAGATCTTCCGGTATTCGGATCAGGAACAGAGGAGGACTTCAGGTTCAGCAGTGAAGAGGCGGGCAATACAGTCCGTTTCAGTGAGAAAGAAATGATCGGCAGACTGTACGGTAGAGACAGAGGAAGCAGGATCGATCTTCGGACGCTGCCGCTCACGGTCGGGAAAGCGCAGGCCTATTCGGATGTGGTGCTTGCGGACCCTTCTGTGAGCCGCGTACATGCGCGAATCTATAAAGGGGAAGGCGGCTGTATCGAGATCAGGGACCTGGACAGCACGAACGGAACTTATGTCAACGGAGAGAAGCTGGACCCGAATGAGAAGAGACGGGTACAGAGAGGGGATGAAGTCAGATTCGGAAATGTGGAGTATGAATACAGATGAAATTCGCTTTGCACCTTGCTATAATAAATGCACATAATGCACACGCGCGTGCAGAATATGCTGTAAAGGAGGCAGAGGCAAAGGTGAAAGATAATAATTGTATTTTCTGCAAAATAGCAAATGGCGAGATTCCCAGCAGAACAATCTGTGAAAATGAGAAATTCCGGGTGATCCTGGATAACGGACCGGCGACAGAGGGTCATGCGCTTGTGCTTCCCAAGGAGCACTTTGCCGATCTCTTCGAGATTCCGGCAGACTGGGCAGCAGACGCGATGAAAACAGCGCAGGCCGCAGCGAAACTGATCAAGGAGAAACTCGGCGCTGACGGACTCAATATAGTACAGAATAATGGAGAGGCAGCGGGACAGACTGTGCACCATTTCCATATGCATATCATTCCCAGGTATAACGGCGATGGTCAGAACATTCTGTGGAAGCCCGGTCATCCGAGTGATGCGCAGCTCGACGAGACATGCAGGAAGATTCTGCGCTGACCGACGTGCGCTTGAACAAAAGAAAGAGAACCGGTCTTCAGGCTGTGTGCCGGGAGACCGGTATATGTTGTATATGAGCGCAATAAAATAGCTGTATCTTGTAATTGACAAACCAGAAACAAAACTTTATAATCATTAGTACGTTCTTAAAAAGAACGTAACAACATTATATTAAATGCTTAAATCAGGCGAGGAGAAATACTCAAGAGGCTGAAGAGGCGCCCCTGCTAAGGGTGTAGGTCGGGAAACCGGCGCGAGGGTTCAAATCCCTCTTTCTCCGCTCTGGAGATCCACAAGGTGGAACTCTTAAAGTTAATTTCCGGGAATCCGTGAAATTAACTTTTTCTTTCGGAAAAAGAAACATCTTTAAAATTATTGTTAAATAAATTTTAAAAAAGTGCTTGCATCCGGAAGAAAGAAGTGCTATCATAGCATTCGCCGTCAAGAAAGAGGCAAACACAAAACGAGATCACGAGCCTGACCGCTTCAAAGATTTCAAAAAAGTGCTTGACAATCGAAACGGCTTGATGTAAGATATCAGAGTTGCTTCTGAAAAGGACTTAACAAAAAGTGCTGATCAAAAGCAAAGCGGAACACCTGCCATGCGGGGTTCCGAAACACCAGAAAAACCGAATATATGACAACTTAAC
>DGWK01000015.1 GCA_002395235.1 Lachnospiraceae bacterium UBA4260
GTGGCTATAGCAATAGAACTCGTCACTGTAGGCACAAAACTTGAGGACTTATAGACAATAGAATATTGAACTGATTATGGACGTTTATTTTCTGCATTTCGCAGTAAGTAAGCGTCCTTTTTTGTTGCAGAAAAATGAGGAAAGGAGGAGAGCAGATGGAGTTTGACTATTTCTACGGACCGGAAGATGCCGAGCAGTATCAGTTCTATCGGATCCCGAAGCTGCTGATCACCAGTGAGCAGTTCAAAGATATATCCGTTGAGGCAAAGCTCCTTTATGGTCTGATGCTGGACCGGCTCTCTTTATCGATAAAGAACGGGTGGTTCGATTCACTCAACCGGGCGTACATCATCTACACCATTGAGGATGTCATGGAGGACATGCTGATGGGATGGATGGGATGAGAGAGGATCCTATCGAAAAAAGAAAATCTTATGCGAGGTATTTCAGAGAGCATCTGTACATCGATGACCTGAAGCAGAGCTATCCCTATGATCACGGACGCATGATGAAATCCTGGATCTGCTGGTTGATACAGTCTGCAGCACGACGAAGACGATCCGGTGCGCCGGAGAGGACAGGCCAGCGGAAGTTGTGAAGAGCCGGTTCATGAAGCTGCCATATGCATATCATTACTTCCATTTAGAAGCATTCGATCTTGCAAAAGAAAGGGCATATACGTCTCCTATCCGGAAACACATATGCCTTCTGAACATACTCTGCAATTGATATTAATGATAGAAAAGTAAAATGGTGTCTCTCGACAGTCGGGAATGCTTCGGCATTCTTCGCATGGCTTCATGCCACACAAGTGCATTGTAGCATTGACGAATAAGCTTGTCAATTAAGTGCCCGTACTCTCCAAAAGCTTCAGGCAGATCCGCAGCAGGAGCCTCGTATCTGCATCTTCCAGATCCATCTCCAGAATCCGGGTGATCCGCTCCAGCCTCTTGAGAAAGCTGTTGCGGTGGACATAGAGCTGGTCCGCCGTGCGGGAGGCGTTGCATTCACTATTGAGATAAACGCGAAGGGTCCGCACATAGTCGGATCCCTTCTGCAGATCATGCTCCACAAGGCGAAGGAGTCCGGCGGGATACAGGACGCCCTTCGGCATGGTGCCGGTGCAGGCGGAGAGCATGTAGCGGAGAATGTTTTCTCCGAAGCGGCTGATGGTTTCAGAGGAATCGCTTTCCATGAAACTCTCGAGGGCAAAGGACGCCTGCTCATAGAAATGCGGGAACAGGCTGAGTTCTCTGAAGGGATTGCTCAGTCCGCAGATATATCCCATTCGCTGCAGCAGCTCTTCAAAATCCGCTTCCGGATTATCCGATGGATCCGCAGCCCGGTGCAGGATCCCTACAATTCCGTCCCCGTACTGCAGAACATGAATCCTTCCCGGGAGAAGCATCCGAAGCTGCTCGCACATATAGTTGTGGGGAAGATAACGGGCTCCCTGCCGTTCACGTGCTCTCAGGCAGAGCCAGCTTTCCCCCGGAGCCAGACGGATCTGGCGGAGCCGCGCACCCTGAGGAATGCGGCTGTTCAGAATGTCGCGGATAATTGCAGTTTCAAGGGAATCGCCGGTGGAAGTGGTGCTGAAATAGCGGAGGGCCATTTTGCACAGATAATTGAAAAAATGGTCCATCAGCGGATAGTCACACTCCCGGAAAGGATGCACATCATTTGTGAAGTAGGCACATCCCATATAGTGTCCGAAGGAATAAATATTCTGGCAGTAATTTTTCGTGGAGACATTGGGAATAGCAGAGAGGTAAGGAACCTGGATCTCCCGCTCCACGAGGCCGACATCCCGGATCCCTTCCAGGTTCGTCATATCGAACGCACTATGGCCATCCCGCATATCATGGAAATGAGGCTTCCCATCTTCCATATTGCAATTGAACATCGGATGCAGGCCATAGTCGGAAAGGCCGATGCGGTTTTTAAGGATGTTAATGCCTGTCAGGAAAAACTGTTCCATATCGGGTTCCCCGGACGCCTCCAGAATATCCCGCAGCTTATCGTTCCATGCGTCAAACCGGTCATAGACCGCCTGAACATCCCAAAGGACCTGCATGACGTCAGTATTGTTCTCGATATGCAGTGCTTGTGCGCCGTCCCTGAGCAGGTGCTTGGGGAATTTTCCTCCCACACAGATCATGTTCATCCCTTCCTGCATTGGTTCCTGCAGGAAATCGGAGGCTGTGATATAGACTCGTCCGTCTTCCGAAGCTGTTTCTAAATCATATAGGCGCGGCCTTCCGCAGAGGAGCCGGCGCTCTTTGGAGCCGTATCGGCGAACCTGATAGTGTTCCGGCAGATAGTCAGCGATCACATCCAAGTTGAGTTTCATCTCAAAAATCCCCCATGTAATACCTGTGAAGACAGACAAGAGGTGTGCACTATGTTGTATTACATTATACCTTATGAAGGGATAAATGGGGGGGGTTTTGCAATTTTTAGAAATGATAATGCATTCTGCACACGTTTTGGGGCGAAAACGGACGGAATCTCCACCAATTGTCTATTATTTGACGTAAAGACAGGTCAGCGCAGACGCTCTAAGCGGGTACAAAGTTTACACCTTTCTCACGCGAGGTTCGGAATCTCTGCCGTCTTATCAACTCTCTCAGGGCTTGTTACCATAGGATCAACAGCAGCATCAGTTTTTTGGAAAAATATATTTATACACCTGTTCACACTATTCGGAAGGAGAAAATGTTATGAGCGGAAAAATCGACCCCCGTATCCCCAAGAAGATCGACACAGGCATCGAGCCGATCAAATCCCCCTGGGACAAAATCGTCTCCTACAGGGAAGGCGCGCACTATGCCCAGCGTTACAGCAATGTCGTGGCTGCAGCAGTGATGCAGGCTTTCCGGATCCTCGTACCGGACTATGTGGAGCGCAGCAAGGCCATGTGCACCAACGCCTACAACCGTCTGGCTTATGTGTATAGCATGATGCCCGGCTATACGGAGAACAATGCGGAGGACCTGCACATGCATCCCTTCATGCGCGGCAACTTCGTCGGCGGCCTGATCGGAGACCGCGGCGACGACGAGCTGCTGATGTGCGGCCGCGTGAATGACTTCGGCACCTATCGGGCGGAGAAGGAACTCGACGTATGTTACTGGGATCTTGTGGGAACCGAGCTCTGCCGCGCCACGACCCAGTCTCTGCAGGCCTGCGCGGACTGCGCCGCAAGAATTCGTCCCAATGGACCGCGTCTGGAATACCACATGGTCGAAGCTAAGGGCGCCGGCGACCGCCACTGCCGCATCGTAGCGGAGTGCAGGGAAAAATATCCTATGCCCGAGCACGAGCAGTGGGAGTGCTTCGGTCCCGTCGGCTCCGAGGATCAGATCAAGTTCACGAAGGAAGAGGACACGATCGACGAATCCATGATGTTCCGCGAGGAGTGCGATTTTACCTTCTCCAACGGTACGAACTGCGAAGAGGACTGGCACGCGGCATATCCAATGGTGACTATGTCTAACGCCGGCTCCTATATTTTCCCGACCCTTGATGATCTCATCCGCGAAGGAAAGCTGACGGCGGAGCAGGTGGATCACGCGATCCACTGTGTATGTGAGGCAGCCGGCAAGGCAACCTTTGTCGACAATTTCTCCAAGGAAGGCCTTCGCCAGTGGATGGGCGTTCCGCACAGCATCGGACCGGATGACGGAAGGCTGATGGGCGGCTACCTCGAGATGTATCTGCAGGCCTGCCATGTGTCTTATGAGATCGAGGCCTTCAACGCCAGGGAATGCATTTATACCTTTGATCCCACCAATCTGACTGTCATGGGCAGCCTTCCCCGCTTCAAGGACGCTTATATCTGGTTCTGGTACGGGACCGTGAAATCAATGGTGAACGCACAGTGGTCCCTGTGGGAGGAAGATTCCCCTGCCGGCAAGGTCCGCATCAAAATCGCGAAGAAGGTTGACAAATTCTGCTGATCCCCAGGCAGAGCGGCAAGGAAGAAAGATCCGATCGCAGAAAGGAGTGAAATAAGATGAAAGAAACCTATCCTGTACCTTATCCTGTGATGTACAAGAATGTCTATAAATATGACGATATGAAGCGCAGCGAGCATATGGCCGTCCGCGATGCGGTGGGCTGGTACCTCTGGACCCACCAGCTGGTGGAAGTGACCGGCAAGGATGCCGCGGCTTTCCTCGACTACATCTTCCCCAAGAACATCAGCAACCTGAAAAACGGCCGCGAGCGCTACACCACGATGCTGGACGAGAATGCCCAGATCATCGACGATGTCGTGGTCTTCCGCATGGAGGATGAGAAGTTCTGGATCTCCACACTGTTCAAGATGATGATGTTCCCCTGGTTCGAGGCACACAAAGGCTCCTACCAGGTGGAGTTCAAGGACATCACGAAGGAGTGGGAGATGTACGCGGTGCAGGGTCCCCGCTCCATAGAGATGGTCAATGCACTGGTGAAAAATCCGGTGTACGATCAGAAGTTCTTCGAGATGAAGGCCAATGAGATCGACGGAATTCCGGTGTATGTCAATCGCGCGGGCTTCACCGGCGAAAAGCTGGGCTACGAGCTCTATTTCCCGAAGGCGGAAGCCCCTGCGCAGGAAGAGAAGCTGCGAGCACTGGCGCCGAATTTCGGCGGCCGTGAAGTGACTGAATTCCAGGTAATGGCCTGGACGCTGCCCTGTGAGGCCGGCTTCTACTATATGCGTGACCTGCGCCACACCAATCCCTACGAAGTGGGCCTGGCGAACGGCATCAATTTTGACAAGGATTTCATCGGCAAGGAAGCCCTGATGAAGATCCGCGACGAAGGTCCGGCGCGCGAGGTCGTCGGCTTCACAGTGGCGGAGGACAACA
This sequence comes from Lachnospiraceae bacterium UBA4260, assembly GCA_002395235.1. Taxonomy (GTDB): domain Bacteria; phylum Bacillota; class Clostridia; order Lachnospirales; family Lachnospiraceae; genus CAG-791. The sequence goes on from DGWK01000015.1 coordinate 4,860, forward strand.
TCCACATCAAGGGACGCCACATGGGGAATGAGGGCGAGAAGGTCTTCGTGGACGGAGAGGAGATCGGCCGCGTCATGAAGATCGTCTACAGCTATGTCAACGAGATCAACAACGGCCTGATCATCTGCAAAAAGGGCGTGCTCAAGGCCGGCGACCACGTATCGCTCCACGGACACGACGCAGTGATCTGCGGCACGACGTTTCTTTCCTGATTTATAGTTGTATCAGTTTTGTGCGATCAGAAAGGAAGAGTTTATGAACAACTTTGATCCCAAGGTAATTTCTCAGATGATGATGCAGGGATATGTGGCAAAAGCGAGACCGCTGGAAGACCTCATCCATGTCACCGGCAAAGTGGCTCTCGTGACGGGCGGTACCTCAGGCCTCGGCTTCTGCACATCCCTTCGCCTTCTGCAGGGCGGCGCGAAGGTGGTTGTGGCGAGCTTCTCCGAGGAGGAAGCGGGGAGAGCCATGCCGCTGTTTGCCCAGGCCGGCTTTGGCGAAGACAGAGTGAAGTTCTGTAAATGTGATGTGACGAGCGAAGAGAGTGTGAAGGCAGTCGTGGAGTTCACGGCAGAAACCTTCGGCTCCCTCGATATTCTGGTCAATTCCGCCGGTGTGTGGAGCTACGCGCATATTTACGACATGCCGGAAGAGGAGTTCGTGCGTGTCATCAACGTGAACCTGAACGGGTCCTTCCGCGTGGCCAAGCATGTCAGCGATTACATGGTTAAGAACGGCATCCAGGGCAAGATGGTCTTCGTCTCTTCTGACTGCTACACGATGCCCTTCCCCGTTTTCGGCGGCTATTCCCATTATGCAGCTTCCAAGGGCGGTATCGTTGCCCTGACGACCGAGCTCGCCAAAGAGCTCAAGCGCTTTGGGATTGTTGTCAATACCGTCGCTCCCGGACCGATGTCTACACCTGGCGGAATTTACAACCAGGTTGTCCGCTCACTGCCGGATGAGAAAAAGGCGGAGTTCGGTGCTGAGATGACAGTCAACCAGGTGGATGTCAATCCGGATACCGATGCTGTGGCACTGGCTGTGTACATGATGTGCACGAACCTGGCGGACGGCATCAACGGAGACTGCGTCCTCGCGGACAAGGGCATGACCCACAACTGCCTGTACAGGCAGCCTGCGATCAAGGAGTTCCCTCCGAAGGCAGAGTAAACGGAAAATTGTTTAGATTGGGCAGGCCGACAGTGAACAAGCTGCCGGCCTGACGCACATAGGGTTTTCAAGTGAAAGGACTGGGATGAGTATGAGACTCGAAAGCAAATCTGTTGTCGTCACCGGGGCTTCTTCCGGCATGGGGAAGGCTATTGTGGAGCTCTTTGTAAGAGAAGGCGCGAAGGTCGTTGCCGTCGCCCGCCGGAAAGAGCGTCTGGAGGAGCTGGCCGCTTCCTTGGCTGACGCCCCCGGCGAAGTGATCGTGTACCAGGGAGACGTCACGAAAGAGGAAGTCAATGAAGCGATGATCGACTGCGCTGTCGAGAAATTCGGCAAGCTGGATGTCCTGATCAACAACGCCGGCATGATGGATGATATGGCTCCGATCGGAGAGATGTCTGATGACCGCCTGCAGAAAGTCTATGCGCTGAATGTTTTCGGACCTGCGTATGCCATGCGCAAGGCTGTTAACGTTTTCCTGGCGCAGGAGAGCGGCGGGAGCATCATCAATGTGGCCTCCCTTGGCTGCGTCAAGGTCGTGGCCGGACCCGTGTACTGCTCCTCCAAAGCGGCGCTTGTTTCCATGAGCAAAAACACAGCGTTCATGTACATGCCGCAGAAGATCCGTGTCAACGTGATCGCGCCCGGCGGAATCGCCACCGAGATCAGTTCTTCCATGGGAATGCCCAACATGGGAGGATATGCCCGTGTGCAGAAAGTGCTTGCGGCAGCGCCTGAAGTGGGGAAAGCGGAGGATGTGGCGGCAGCGGCGCTGTTCTTTGCTTCGGATGATTCCTCCTATATCAGCGGCGATGTGATGTATGTGGACGGCGGCTGGAACGCAGGCTAATTTTTTGAAAAAAGGAGGTACAGGAACCATGGGATTCAAGTCTGACATCGAGATCGCGCAGGAAGCATCGCCGAAGAAGATCACAGAGATCGCAGCTTCCCTCGGGATCGACGAGAAGTACATCGAGCAGTACGGCAACTACAAGGCAAAGATCGACTACAACTACCTCAAGGACCACGCGGACGCCCCCAACGGCAAGCTGATCCTGGTGACCGCCATCACCCCCACGCCCGCGGGCGAAGGCAAGACCACGACCAGCGTCGGCCTGGCAGACGGCCTGCGCAAGATCGGCAAGAAGTCCGTCGTGGCGCTCCGTGAGCCTTCCCTGGGCCCGGTCTTCGGCGTCAAAGGCGGCGCGGCCGGCGGCGGCTACGCGCAGGTCATTCCCATGGAGGACATCAACCTCCACTTCACCGGCGACTTCCATGCCATCGGCGCAGCCAATAACCTCCTTGCCGCCATGCTGGACAACCATGTACAGCAGGGCAACAAGCTCGGCATCGATGTCAAGCAGATCACCTGGAAGCGCGCAGTGGACATGAATGACCGCCAGCTCCGCAACATCGTGGACGGTCTCGGCGGCCGCATGCAGGGCGTTCCGAGGGAAGACGGCTTCGATATCACGGTCGCTTCCGAGGTCATGGCAGTCCTTTGCCTGGCCAGCGATATCGTAGATCTGAAGGCCCGCCTTGGCAAAATTATCGTCGCTTATACTTTTGACGGCAAGCCGGTTACGGCCCACGACCTGAAGGCGGAAGGTGCGATGGCAGCCCTCCTGAAGGATGCCCTCAAGCCCAACCTGGTCCAGACTCTGGAGCACACCCCCGCATTCATTCACGGCGGCCCCTTCGCGAACATCGCGCACGGCTGCAATTCTGTGACCGCCACCAAGATGGCTCTCAAGCTCGGCGACTACATCGTCACAGAGGCAGGCTTCGCTGCTGACCTCGGCGCGGAGAAGTTCCTCGACATCAAGTGCCGTCTGGCAGACCTGCATCCGAGCGCAGTCGTCATCGTTGCGACCGTCCGTGCCCTCAAGTATCACGGCGGCGTGCCGAAGGCTGACCTGAATAACGAAAACCTCGACGCACTGGAGAAGGGCCTTCCGAACCTCCTGCAGCACGTCAGCAATATCAAGGAGGTGTTCGGACTTCCCTGCGTCGTCGCCATCAACGCGTTCCCGACCGACACTAAGGCGGAACTTGACCTGGTCGAGGAGAAGTGCAAAGAGCTGGGCGTCAATGTCGCTCTGTCCGAAGTCTGGGCAAAGGGCGGCGAAGGCGGCAAGGCCCTCGCGGAAGAAGTCGTCCGCCTGTGCGAGCTGCCCAATGACTTCCGTCAGTCCTACGAGCTGGATCTCTCCATCGAGGAGAAGCTCGACGCGATCTGCAGGAAGATCTATCACGCGGACGGCGTGCAGCTGGTCGGCAACGCGGTCAAGCAGGTCAAACAGCTGACCGAGCTCGGCTTCGATAAGATGCCGATCTGCATGGCGAAGACCCAGTATTCCTTCTCGGACGATGCTGCGAAGCTCGGCGCGCCCAAGGGCTTTACGGTCTCCGTGCGCAACCTCAAGGTGAGCGCGGGCGCGGGCTTTATCGTAGCCCTGACCGGCGACATCATGACGATGCCCGGCCTGCCCAAGGTCCCCGCGGCGGAGCGGATCGATGTGGACGAGAACGGCGTGATCAGCGGACTGTTCTGAGTCATAGCGCTTTAAGAAAAAGAGGGGAGTAGAGGACGGCTCTCTGTTTCCTGCCCGGGAGGCAGAGGGCCGTTTCCCTGTCTTTTTGGAGGATCTGAATATGAAAATGATCGACAAGACAGTTACTGTCTTTACGGAGGAACTGGCCTCTCCCGCACCCGTACCGGGCGGCGGCGGCGCCAGCGCCCTGGTCGGCGCCATCGGCGTCGCGCTGGGCGATATGGTCGGCGAGCTTACCGTGGGCAAGAAGAAATATGCCGATGTGGAAGAGGATGTCAAAGCCCTCATGGTGAATGCGCAGGAGCTGCGCAGAAGGTTCCTGGAGCTGATCGACGGCGACGCGGAAGCTTTTGCTCCTCTGGCAAAGGCCTACGGGATCCCCAAGGACGACCCTACCCGGGACGAGGTCATGGAGAATGCCCTGAAGGTCGCCTGCGGCGTGCCGATGGACATCATGCGCGCCTGCGGGGAAGCCTTGGATCTCATCGAGGAGTTTGCCGCCAAAGGATCTAAACTTGCCATCTCTGACGCGGGCTGCGGGGCAGTCCTGTGCAAGGCCGCAATGCAGGCCGCATCCCTCAATGTCTTCATCAACACCAAGTCCATGAAGGACCGGGCGTGCGCGGAGGCATTGGAGAAGGAAGCCAACGAGCTGCTGGACAAGTACACTGCTATGGGCGACGAGATCTTCGGGACGGTCCTCGGCAAGATCCGGGGATGATCGTGCATAGATCCGGGGCTGACCGATATGCGGGCCTTCACGGGAAGACCCTGCGGCCGCAGTCGGAAGCCGGACGATCCGTGCAGATACAGGGCGGCCGCAGCCGGATGCCGGACGATCCGTGCAGTTGGGGAAAACAGCCGGCTCTCAAATTTTGACATCCATCAATGATTCATATTAGGATAAACGCGGACGGAATATTGTCTTCAATTGTTATTCTGGTGAATTATTGGGGCGAGATGAGAAATTGACATCCATGTTATTGGCTGGAACAGGAAGAGGATGGATGTCATTTTTGAAAAACACTTGGATATTTACAAATACCAGGGCAGCAGCTCTTCAGGGCTGCAGGGAACAAAGAGGAGAAGAAGATGGCCAGAATTCTGAAAGGCAAGGAAGTAGCGGACGCGCTGACCGCGCAGATGCAGCAGGATGTGGAAGAACTTAAGGCGCAGGGCGTGAACCCGACCCTCTGCATCTTCAGAGTGGGCGAACGTCCGGACGATCTGTCCTATGAGCGCGGCGCCACCAAGCGCGCGCAGACCGTGGGGATCGAAGTGAAGAACGTCGTTCTTCCCGTGGATGTCACCCAGGAAGCCTTTGACGAAGCGTTTAAGAAAGTCAACGAGGACGACAGCATCCACGGCATCCTTCTGTTCAGGCCTCTTCCCAAGCAGCTCGACAACGAGAAGGCGAGGCAGATGCTGGACCCTGCCAAGGACATCGACGGCTGCACCGATCTCTCCCTGGCCGGTGTTTTCACCAACACGAAGACCGGCTTCCCGCCCTGCACCGCGCAGGCGGCCATGGAGATTCTGCACCACTTCGGAATCCAGATCAAGGGCAAAAAAGCAGCTGTCATCGGCCGCTCCCTGGTCATCGGCCGCCCTGTGGCCATGATGCTGATGCACGAGAACGCGACGGTGGTCAACTGCCACACCCGTACGGTGGATGTACCCTCCATCACGAGGAAGGCGGACATCCTGATCGCAGCCTCCGGCCAGCTCCACAGTGTGAAGAAAGAATTCACGAACCCCGACCAGGTGGTCATCGACGTCGGCATCAACTGGGATGAAGCCAAGGGCGGCATCTCCGGCGATGTGGACTTCGAGGACGTGGAGCCCAATGTGGCGGCCATCACTCCCGTGCCGGGCGGTGTGGGAAGCGTGACGACCTGCGTGCTGATCGGACATGTCGTGGAAGCGGCAAAGCGAACTCTGCAATAGTGGAGAAGAGAAATCATGAATACACCTGCTGAGATTTTGCAGATCTGGATAGGAAACGGCGTCAAGAAGGCCAATCTGCCGGTCTTTAAGATGATTTTGCTCGGCATGGCGGCCAGCTTCTCATCGGAAACCTGCTCCCCGTCACGATCGAAAATCTCATCGGAGGCGCGGTGATCGTGCCGGTGTGGTACTATTTTTCTTTTAAGCAGTGAGATACCCATCAAACAGTAGATACCCCTTGCAGTCGAATAGAATAGAATAAAATTGTACAAATAAGATACACTGTATCAGAAATGGTCAGAGTAGGAAGGACGCGTTAAGTGCCGCGGAATGGGAAGTTGTCCGCGGACGAAAGGAGGGCGGCATCAGGGGCCGGCCCGACTGCGGTGTCCTTCTGCGTCCGCTGCCGCGATTTAACGAGCTCCTTAACGTGGTGGCGCAGCAATTTCCCTGTCTCTTCACGTGAAAGGAGTTTTCCTATGTTCAGAAAAGGCAACACCGAAAAAATGTCTGCGCAGAAACTCGTCATCCTCGCCTTCTTCGTCGCGCTCTACATTGTGCTGGAGAGATTTTTCTCCTTCAACGTGTGGAATATGAGAGTTGGCTTTGCTTTCATTGCGCTGGCGCTCGCAGGCATGCTGTACGGCCCTTTGGCAGCCGGTCTTGTGGGAGCAGTCGGCGATATTCTCGGGATGCTTCTCTTCCCTACGGGACCCTATTTCCCGGGCTTTACGCTGACGGCGTTTCTCACCGGCGCAGTGTTCGGTCTCTTCCTCCACGACGGCCTTACGACCAAGCGGATCATCGGCGCCGTGGCGGTTAATCAGCTGATCCTGAGCCTGTTCGTACAGACCCTCTGGATTTCCATCACTTACGGTGCGCCCTATGTGGCGCTGCTGCCCACCAGGATCACCCAGTGCCTGATCCTGATCCCGGTGCAGCTCATCATGCTGCAGGTCCTGGGCAGGCCGGTCCTCTCGGCTGCCCACACCGCAGGATTATAAGACAGAGAACCGCCCCCTGTCTTCCTTCAAATTGATAATTTGTGGGTAGCTTCAGGCAAAAACGGCTGTTTTTCTCAAAAATGCCTAACACGCTGCCGCCGCAACACGCCATCCCAGCCTGCCGCCGCAACACGCCATCCCAGCCTGTCGCCGCAACACGCCACCCCAGCTAGTCGCAACAACACGTCACCACACCTCTCCAGAAACAGAAACAAGAAAGGACCCCTCATGACCACGCAGGAAGCAATCGATTATATCAATACTCACACCTGGAGCCAGTGGCGCCTGGGCCTTGCGCGCACGAAGGAACTTCTGCACAGGCTCGGCGACCCGCAGAAACACCTGCGCTTCGTCCACGTGGCCGGCTCCAACGGCAAAGGCTCGACCTGCGCCATGATCGAGCGCATTCTGCGCGAGGCGGGCTATCGGACAGGCTTTTTCCCGTCCCCTTATATCGAGGATTTCCGGGAGCGCATCCAGGTGAGCGGCGAGTATATCACGGAGGAAGCTCTGTGCGAAATCACCGAGCGCGTTCGCGCCGAGGCGGAGGCCATGGAGGATCATCCGAGCCAGTTCGAGCTCATTACGGCGATCGGCATGGAGTACTTCCACCGTAAGAGGTGCGACCTTGTGGTTCTCGAAGTAGGTCTCGGCGGCGAATTTGACGCCACCAATGTGATCGATGCCCCAGAAGTCGCCGTGATCACCCACATCGGCCTCGAGCACACCGAGTATCTCGGCGACACACTCGCCAAAATCGCGCGCACCAAGTCCGGTATCATCAAGACCGGCTCCGACGTCGTCCTCTACGAGAACGACCCGGAAGTCATGGAGGTTGTCACCGAAGTTTGCAAGGAAAAAGGCTGCCCCCTCCACATCGCAGATTTTTCCCGGATTGAGCCGCTGGGAGCGACTTTTGCGGGGCATGAATTCTTGCTGCGCGGAGCGAAGGCTTGTGCGGGCGCGGAGACTGCCGGCGCTGCCGCCACCGAGGCTTCAGCCGTCGCGGAGTCCGCTGCCGCCGCCGAAGAGTCGGCCGCTGCAGACCGGAAATACCGGCTCTCCCTCCTTGGAAGCTACCAGCTGCACAACGTGATCACAGCTCTGACCACGATCGAGGTTCTCAGGGAAAGAAACTTTGTGATCTCAGAAGATGCTGTAGTGCAGGGTCTGGCCAAGGTGCAGTGGCCCGCGCGGTTTGAAGTGCTGTGCACGGAACCGCTCTTCGTCCTGGACGGCGGCCACAACCCGCAGTGCGCGGAGGCACTGGCGGAGTCGCTCGGGGAATATCTGCCGGCAGAATCTAAGGTTGTCTTCCTGACCGGGATCCTTGGCGACAAGGATTACATGACGATTATTGATACTCTTTCTCCTTTTGCGGCGGAATTTGTCTGCGTCACCCCGGATTCGCCGCGGGCGCTGCCCGCTGACAAGCTGGCTTCCATCCTGCAGGAGAAGGGATTTGCTGCGACTTCCTGCGACAGCATTGAAGTGGGGATTACGACTGCGCTGAAGAGAGCGGCGGCAGCCGGCACAGCCGGCGCACCGGCAGTCAGCGGCGCTAACACTCCGGGCAGCGATGCACCGGCAGGCCTTGCGCCGGCCCTCCCGGTCATCGCCTTCGGTTCCCTCTATATGGCCGGTGCGATCCGCAGCGCTTTTCCCCGACTTGCTAAGAAGCAGCAGCGCGTGATCACCACCGCGAGGCGCCGCGCGATGACGCAGGAAGAGAGGGAAGAGAAGAACCGGCAGATCAGCGAGCATTTGGAGAAGCTGTTTGAGACGCCTGCTTTTGCGGATGTGAAGACGATCTTTTCCTACAGGGGCGTGTGGGACGAGGCGAATGTTGATCTTTTCAACGAATGGGCGGAGGCGAGTGGCCTCAAGGTGGCTTGCCCGATCTCCCTCCCCAAGGGGATCATGCTGGCAGCGGTCCCGGAGGACCGGAGCGCCTGGCGAAACGGCAAATTCGACATCCCGGAGCCGGTCCGCGAGCGGTCCGAGATCCTGGAGCCGGCCGTTGTGGACGCGATCATTGTGCCCTGCGTCGCCTTTGACAAGGAAGGCAGGCGCTGCGGACACGGCGCGGGCTATTATGACCGCTTCATGCCGGCCTGCCGCCCGCAGACCAGGCTTGTCATGGTGGCCTATGATGCGCAGGAAGTGGCGAAAGTGATGACCGAGCCCACGGACATGCCGATTCCGGTTGTTGTGACGGAGTCGGGCGTGGTGGTGGAGAGGAGTTGAGTGGTCCGGCAGTAGTTTGGATTAGAAGAAATCATCTTCACACGAGTGGTTTGGAATGAGCTTTGAGAATGTCGACGGCCCAAAAACAAAAAAAGATCAGAAAGGGTGGTAGGTTTTGAGACCTTTTCCGGCTCTGATTAAGAAATTTGAGGAAAAGAGCCGGAAGAAATGATCCAAAAAGGCAACCGTGGAACATAGAGGATGATAAAACGAGTCACTGGGCTTATCCCAGCGACTCACTTGCTTCCTCCAGTTTCTGCTCCAGTTCAGCAAAAATCCTACTCCTTCGCATGAGATAGGACACAGTCACTATAACCGCCGTGATTCCAAGGCTCACCGGATACACCGCCATGAGCACGCTGAA
>DGWK01000023.1 GCA_002395235.1 Lachnospiraceae bacterium UBA4260
GTGGGGTCACTTCATATTATCTAAAGAGTTGATTGCGGGCACAGGAGTCGAACCTGCTATCGTCAGTGTATGAGGCTGAAATGGTATTCCGTTCCACCCACCCGCGAAGCCGATACTCTGATTCGAACAGAGATCAAATGATTACTAATCACCCGTACTGGTCCTTGTACCATACCGGCAACCTGCTGATTGCTAATCAGCTGCATTCTTTTACCATGGTTATCAGCTACAAAAACAGACTGAGAACTTGATCTGTCCCATCCGCATCTGCCGGCGTTGGCACCGGTGTTCACACTGATGATTAGTCAGTAGCGGACATCAACACTGGTTTTGCAAAAACCAGCAAACTCTTGCATCAGGACGCTATAAATTTCCTTTGGGCACATTCTTCCTTGCGGGATTCAGAGACTGCCATCTCTTAGAGTTGCACTTACTCGATACTCTTTCTTATGTCGGCTTGCGGCTTTCATAAGTGTTCATATTTCAGAACAATAAGTTGATTTTCTTTCCTGAAGCCGTACACTCTTTGGCTGCTGCATATGCCGGAATCGAACCGGCAACCGATTGTTTATAAGACAATTGCTCAACCATTGAGCTAACATGCTTATGGACTACGAGGTGTACATTTACCATCCCTGTCTTTTGGACAGGGCCCAGAATTCGCAGCCCTGGTCGTCTTGCGGACTTCCTTCTGTCCTTCCGTCCCTTCCTTTCGGTTTGAGGAACCTCCGGCAGATAAATACAGCACTTGTTCTTGCACAACTCGCACCGCAGATTCATAGAACCTTCTCCCCTGTTTCCAGGTTAGGAACCCGACGATGTACCGCCGATCCCGATCCCGCCATACCCTCAGCAGTTGCCCTTGGGCAGAAAGGCGCGACCTTATTCTATGAGTTTTCTGGTGAGCTCACCTTGCGGCAAGTCGAGACTTACGTCCCTTTATCCCCATCACTGGGTTTATCTCTAAGGGCCGAAACCACCCTCTTGAACAAATCAGTCGAAATCAGCACCACCACGGGAAGGTTTTGTTCATGGTGCCATCTATAATTGTAAATGTCGGAAGTGGACCGGACACTTCCGGTCCACACCCTTATCTTTATATAATTGTCATCATCCAATCTTAACTTCGATCATATCCACCGCTACGATCTCATCAACCGTCACCCCGAACAATGCAGCCAAGATCACCATGTTGTCGATTGTAGGCATAGCTGTTCCATGGATCCACTTGTAGATTGCCTGGGGCGTTGCAAACCCAAACACTTCCTGCATATCTCTCACTGTCATACCAGCTTCGATACGCATACGGTTGATGTTCTGTCCTGTAGCAACAGTATTGATCATTGGGAAATTCATCATACCGCACCTCCTATATGCCGGCAGCGCCGACACACAGGAGGCCGGTCATTCTGCCTTTTTTATCGCTTTTTAATCTGTTCTTCCTTATTCATCTCTCCCAGCGGGAGCAGCTCAATGCGGTATATGCCAAAATAGCGTTTTCTCATTTGTTTTTTCCTTTCGCTTTCAGTATTGATCGCAATTCGTTTGTTTTCCGGGAAATGAAAAAGCCGCCTGTCTTTTCGGACAAGCGGCAGTCTCAGCGTTGATCACTGCAATTATCTGGTTATTCCATAGCTCTCGGCGAGCCTTCTGATTCCAGATATTCACTTAGTCCGGTCCTGTTAAGGCATACACAAATAAGCCATTCCGCTTTCTCAGCAGTCGGCATAATTCTCCCCTGAAGATCAAACAGGCGATATGTATTTTTGAATCTGTCTGTATGTATCTGCAGCATTGCCTTTCCTTTCCGGACTCGTTGTCCTTTTTACTACGCCTACTTTAACACTCCCGGAACCTTTTGTCATTCTACCGTGAGTATAAAGTTCGTACTGTTTTCATTTCTGCAGCAAAGCAAAGAAGAATCGTTTCAATTTATCATTACCGATCACATGAACCGGTTTGATCTGGTTCGGCGAGGCGCCGGCCAGGATCTTCATATCTCTGTACAGTGCGTAAGTCTGGGGCTGGACGAACCGGACCTCCAGAGGAAGCATTATTTTCCTGTCTATCTTTGCGCGATAGGAATCGTGCGCCTCGCACAGGATTCTGTTCAGTTTGTCGGAATAGGATTGCCATCGGTCTTTCCCGATCTCCTCGTCACTTTCCAGGATCACAATGTAGCGTCCCGGGTCCGACTGCGCGTCCGGGTAAATGCTGTATTCGAGAATGGTTGTGCCTGACTCTGCCGCGAGTTTCTCGATCGATCTCTGCATTACCGCCTCCGTGACCTTTTCTCCGTACATGCTGACCAGCTGGTTCTTGCGATAGGAGAACACGATCATCGGACATTTGTTGTGAAATCCGGTCACGCGGACCACATCCCCGATCCTGTATCGATAGAATCCTGACAGATTCGTGACGATCAGCTCATACTCCCGCCCTGCCTCCAGCTGATCCATCAGAACAGGGATTTCCTCCTGTGTCTCCGAATCGCTGTCCATCGGGATAAACTCATAGAAGCCGCTGTAGGGAAGCAGCATGCAGGCCTCTTCTCCTTCTTTGATCTGCGCCGCGACAGTGCTCTCTGACGAGACGTACCCCAACTGGTCCACCGCGATATCCTTTCCCAGATGCTCCCGGATCTTTTCCATGTAAGGAGCAAAGGTGGCCGTACCGACACACGCGACCAGCCTCAAATCCGGCCAGATTTCAGGAATAAAGACGCCGTCTTCATACTCTTCCATGATCCGGCGGATCTCTTCGGCGCGCTCGGGATCAGGCGTCAAAATAGCGTTCAGCCTCGTTCGAAGTCTCGGAGCAGCCGATATTTTGTCCCCAATCCTGCCTGCTTCAAGATCATCGCAGAGTTCTCGCCAATGAAGCTGCAGATATGTGACCATATCGTGGATCATGGGTGAAAAAGTGGACATCAGAAAGCTCAGATGTTTATCGCGAAGGGCAAAGAGGAGTTTGATATGCCGCCGGTCAAAATCTGCCGTCGAGTATATGATCTCCTCCGGAAACACGCTGCACAACGACGTATCTTCCGGGTGATTGAGAGTCTCGGAGATGGCGCCATGGGAAGTTCCCGTCGGCGTAAAGCCGATCTGTGTCTCCATGAAGTTGGCGCCCCGCTCACCCAAATGCCGTTCCGTCTTGCCGGCGCTCTCCTTCTCGCAGAGCCCGAATGCCCGCTGGAAGATGTCCGTATAGAGGATTTCCAGCTCCCTGCCCGTTCTGGGAATCATTTTGAACACGCCGGAGGTCCCGGACGTATGGGCATAAAATTGAATATCCGAGGCGGTGATCAAATTTTTGTCGCCAAAAACGATCATGCGCTCAATGTACGGCTCATAGTCTTCATACTCTGAGAAAGGGACTTTACGCGCGTAATCGGCGTAAGAGTGAATGTCCCGAAAGCCATATTTTTTGCCATATTCCGTGTTCTCGTTTTCGCGAATCAGACTCATCAGAGTATCGAGGCCGACCTGCGGCGCGCTCATACTCGCCTGTTCCATCCTCTCAAGTGCCGCAAGCCCGTCCACAATATTTTTTTCCATTCCCTGTATCTTCATGCCCGGTCTCCTGATGATCGGTCAGCTCCCCGACCGGTTATTGTTCTTCTGATGATCGGCCGCTTCCGACCGGTCATAACGGTTGTCCCGATATCATATTTCCCAGCGCCTCGTCAAAGTATTTGCAGAACTTCTCGATGAGCCCTGTGGAATAAAGATTTGAGTCGTAATTGATATAGAAAGAAATCGGGGATTCCGAATCTCCGCCGTCAAAAATGATAAACTGACAGCGGGTGAACACGCCGTCTAACATATCATATCCATCGGACACTTTTGTGTCCTTCGGCAGCAGCGCCGTCATGTCAAAGCCGCTTTCGTACACAACGATCAGCCGGTCGAGTTCACCGGGCGTCACGCCGTTGTTGCCAAGGGAGAGTGCCGAGCAGCGCATTCCCAGCTCGTTCTGCCGATCGATCTCATCAAGGAGCTGACCGGTTGTGTGGATCGCCGACAGATCTACAGCTACAGGCACCGATGAGATCGTGGCCCCGATCAGGTCCTTCTTCCAGTTCTCATCGCGGCCGTTAAAAGTCCATTCGACGCTGACCCCCGCGCTCCCGCTATGTTTTGACAGGGCGATCAGGGAGGCGGCCACAAAGAGTTTGTTCAGGCTGGTGTGCAGCTTCCTGCATGCCTTCCGGCACTCCGCCAGCGTGCGGCTTGTAGAAGAGTGATATCTCCCGTTCCCGGTCTGGCGCGATGTCAGGTCCGGTTCAGGGTTCCGCACGCAGTCCTCTTTGTTAAAGTGGTCCATCAGAAGCATCGCGTCTGCCTCCTGTTCCAGCTCCATCCGCCTGCGGTACTGCTCCTGCAGATAGTAATAATAGTGATCCTTCCGCAGCGCTTCGCCCCGGTAGGCTGCCCACAGCTCGGATATGAAGTTGGCCATAGACGACCCGTCCGAGATCAGGTGGCAGGAATCGAAATCCAGCACCACATGTTCCGGCGTCTCATAAATTCTGCTGCGGTACAGCAGTTCGTCCTTCAGCCGGTAGGGTCGGATGATCTCCTGCAGCATATCACGGGTGTACTCACTGACCCGGATGATCTCAGGATGAACGATGCGCCCCGGCACATACCGCATCACAGGTTCTCCCTCTTCACTGAAGGAAAGAACCGTACTGAAGATCGCGTAGTTGGTAAATACCTGTTCCAGAGCCGCTTTGAGTCTTTTCGCGGCCACGGCTTCTCTCGGGAACTGCATGCTGACCGGATTGTTCAGCACTGTCTGCCTGGGCGAGTACAAGAATGCGTCGTAGAAATAAGTCTGATAAGGCGTCAGGTACTGCTCCCTCGCAAGCTCCGCCTCTGTCAAAACATCCAGATCCGCAAGGTTCTTTTCCGGGAGTCTCTCCGCAATCTTTCTCGGCGTCTTATAGGCGTAGATATCCTTGTAGTCCACCTGCAGCGTCTCCAGCTCTGCCGCTGCCAGCGCCGTAGAGAGGGAATCCCCGCCCAGTTCAAAGAAGTCGTCCGTCGCGCCGACGCACTCCACAGAGAGAGCCTTTTCAAAGGCCTCACAGATTGCTTTTTCCTCAGGTGTCTTGGGAGCAACATACTCTCTGCCCTTGGCGCCGGCATCCGGCTTAGGAAGCGCGGACCTGTCAATCTTCCCGTTCTGATTCAGCGGCATTTCTTCCATCTCAATGAAAAAAGCGGGGATCATATAGTGCGGGAGCATCCTTTTGAGCATTTGCCGGATGTGCGCCGCTTCGTCACGAAGGTCACTTTTTTTCGTGCCTTCCTTCAATGAATAGTAACCGCAGAGATAGACCCGCTGCCTTTCGTCGACAAAATCTTTGACCGCCGCGTCGCGGATCCACGGTATCCTGCGCATACAGGCCTCGATCTCCTCCGGCTCCACGCGGTTGCCGTTGATCTTCACTATAGTATTCTTGCGGCCGGTCACCACATAATTGCCGTCCGGAAGCCGTTTTCCCATGTCACCGGTGTGGAAAATACCGTCCCGCAATACCTTTTCCGTCTCCTCCGGCATATTGACATAGCCCCTGAAAAACGGGTTGTCGAAGCAGATCTCCCCCTCTTCGCCTTCCGGGACTTCCTTTCCGTCTTCGCCCAGGAGCCTTATCTGTATATCTACATAGATCGGCTTTCCAATGGGCGTGATGTCGTAGCGCCGGTCAATGACAAACTGTGCCACATGAAAACCCGCTTCGCTCATGCCGTAATTATTGATCAGCTTAACGTTGTCAAAATAGATCCCGTTCGCCGCTTCACTCCCTGTAACCAGCGTCTTCAGACTGCCGGCAATTCCGTCTGTCATTACGCGGAGAACAGAAGGCGACAGAAATGCCAGAGTTACATGATGTTTTTCAAACTCTCTATTCATCAACGCCGGATTCTTTGCGGTATCCGCGCTGAAGACTACCAGCCGCATCCCCGAATAAAGCGCATTCATGAATATTTTGACAGCGGCAATAAAGCCGAGCGGTGCCACCATTGCCATGCAGGTCGTCTCATCGATCAGGTCGCCCGGGTTGGCCTCAAGGGAGGCCTGATTCAACTTGATCTTCCCATACTCCTGCAGAACGCCCTTGGGCTTTCCCGTGCTTCCGGACGTGTAAATGGCAAAGCAGGCGTCGTGAGGGGCCGCCTCTCTGTATCCGGCCACCGGCTCTGTCCTCAGGATCTCCTCCCATGCAGCAGTGTCGATCATGAGCCGACACCCGCAGTCCTCACGAATCGCCTCGATCCGCTCCGGCGCATAGTCATCCTCCACCACAGTAAAGGCGGCGCCCGCCTTCCAGACTCCCAGCATCGCAATAAAAGGGCGCGCGTCGCGAGGGAACCTGATCATGACAAAATCTTCTGTCCCGACTCCCTTTGCCAGAAGCCACCCGTACACACGGGCAGACAGCTCGTCCGCCTGCTGCCTCGTGAAACTGCGCTCTGAAATCTCTTCTGTGATAAAAGGTCTTGCGGGAGATTTCGCTGCGAGCTCCGCCCATCGCCCGCAAATATACGGAACAGTATCCAAAAAGCTCATTTTCATGGGTTCAGCCCCCTTTTGTCGAAATCAAGGTGCCGGAAATCACAGAGTCGCTGTACTATGGCTGCGTAGAAATAAAATTGATATCTGCGTCACTTTTTTGCAAAGAACGGCGCATATTTTGCGGCAAGCAGGATCGCTTCTGCCATGCTGATCTCGCTGACAATCCCTTTGCCGGCAATGTCGAACGCCGTGCCGTGATCCACGGAGGTGCGCAGTATCGGCATACCGTTGGTGATGGAGATGGTGCGGTCAAAATCCAGCGTCTTCGTGGCGATGTGCCCCTGGTCGTGATACAGGGAGAGAACGCTGTTATAGCGGCCGATCGCCGCCTGATGAAAGACGGAGTCTGCGCCAATGGGGCCTTCCACCGGATAACCTTCCGCCTTCAGCTCTTCCACCGCCGGCGCGATCTCATTGACTTCTTCCCAGCCGAACAGACCGTGCTCGCCGCAGTGCGGGTTGAGTCCCGCCACAGCCATGGTACCCTCCGTGACGCCCAGGCGCCTTAGCGCCGCAAGGCTCTCCTTGACACAAGCCTTGATATTATCTTTGGTAATGTCATCGAGCATATCGCGCAGCGATTTGTGACGGGTCAGGAAAAAGACGCGCAGCCCGTTCGTCTCAAACATAGTCAGCGGATCCGGCGTACCGGTCAGGGCGCCGAAGATCTCCGTGTGTCCGATGTAGGGAACTTGCGCGGCGTGCAGTGATTCTTTATTGATCGGGGTCGTAGCAACAGCGTCGGCCTCGTCGTTCATGGCGAGTTCTATGCTCTTTTTGATATATGCAAACGCGGCCTTTCCGCACATAGCCTGGATGGTACCGAAGGAGAACTCGGACTGATCGATGTTATTCAGGTCGATCAGATTGAGGATTCCCCGTCGGTAATTGCCTTCTTCCGGCTTTTCCACCACGTTGATCGTAAGGTCTGTCCCCACGATGCGGATCGCCCTTTCCATAACTTTAAGGTCTCCGATGACGATCACATCCGCCGCATCGGTCACTTTGTCAAGCGCGCAGGCTTTTGCCACGATCTCCGGGCCTACGCCGGCGGGATCGCCGATCGGCACTGCTATAACAGGTTTCTTCTTTGCCATACAAATCTCCGTTCCGCCGCCTTAGTCCGGCGGCATTTCATTTCTGCCTCCGTTCTATCTGTGCTGAAGTTTCTTTTATTATAACAAATCTGCACAAATGGTGGGAAAATGTGACGCTTTACTTGAATCAGTATATTATACATATAGTATATGAGATGACTGCGGATGATGATAAGGAGGCGCTATTCATGGACCGTGCAAAAGCCGCCAAGATATTTGACACATATGTAAGTAATTACGACCGCGATAATCCCAAGATATTCCTCAAAGCCTTACATTCTTATAAAGTTGCGGAAATCTCTGCGCGCATTGCACAAAGCCTTGATCGGGATCAACTGGTGGATTTTGCCTGGCTGCTCGGACTTTTGCACGACATAGGGCGGTTTGAGCAGGTAAGGACTTACAATACCTTTATCGACTCTCAATCTGTGGATCATGCCGAGCTGGGCGCGGATATTCTTTTCAGAGATGGACTGATCAGCAGCTTCCCGACAGAAACACTTCCTGAAGGATGGCAAAAAACCGCCGAGACTGCAATTCGTCAACACAATAAACTGGCACTTCCGAAAGGATTAGACGGGTATACGAAGACTCTCTCGAATATTCTCAGAGATGCTGACAAAGTCGACATTTTCCGCGTTCTCGTCGAGATCCCTTACGCGGAGCGAAACGGAGGAAGGGCGCCTATTGGGTCCGGCGAATCTGATTTGTCACCCGAGGTCATGAAATGCGTAAAACAACATCGCTGTGTTCCAAGCAATGTTCGAAAGACTGTTTTTGACAGTCGAGTGTCCCATTGCTGTCTTGCCTTCGAACTGGTTTATGAAGAGAGCAGGAAGATCGCCAAAGAGCAGGGATATCTTAAGAAGCTGCTGACTATGCAAGACGGAGACGGTTTATCCGTTAGAGATGATAGGCATCTTGCCTGGCTCGCCGTGGTGGAAGAAGAGATAGAAAAAGCATGGAATATTTAAAGAAGGGAGATCATCTTAACTGTTTGCTTCCGCCCCCACATACTCAAGAAAGCGATTGATGCTGAACGGGCACTCCAGCGCCGCGTCTCCTTCCGCCATAAGCAGCAGTTCCTCGCCGCTTTCATACTCCGCAGAAAGGCTCCACCCATGCACGCTTGTCGCATTGTGCCGGTAATATCCGTTCTTCTCAGGAATCTCCTGTTCCCGAATCAGCTCCTCAAGCCCTTTTACAAACTCTTCTCCCACTTCTGAGCGGTATTGCTGAATAATATAACTCTCTCCCGACACATCGAAGTTCAGTAGATATTCGCCACTCTCCCCTCTCTCTAAATCGATGCTGTACCGGGCGGATTGCCATTTCGCATCTTTCGGAACATCATAACGGGTGTCCTCCAGCGAGAAGGTAAGATGAAACTCCGTAAGTTCTTTCGACGTGATCTCTTTGGGCATATCCCAGGAATCATCCACGATCGCAAGCTCTCCCTCAAGATCCTCCTCCCGCACAAAGCGGAAGGAATGTCCCTCGGCGTCCAGTACCATCTCTCCCGCTGTCAAAACGCCATTTCGCCAGGTGAGCTCACTCATCATCTCAAACATTCTATTGCGGTCTTTGGCATTGAACACGACGCCATATTGATCTGTTCCTGTCACGCCAACCGTATACCGATCCTTGTAGTTTCCCCAGAATATGGTCATTTGATCTCCGGCAAAGTCCAAAGTTGTATCGCCGTTCACATCGACCCAGTGCCCCTGCAGCACATCCAGAGACAGCGGTATATCCTCTGTATCAGAAGAGGCTGAGGCATTGTCGGTGTTTTGCTCCGTTGGCCCATCTGTTTTTGGGTCCGTTGTCGAATCATCTGCCTTCCCCCATCGGGATCCGCATCCGCTGAGCGCAAAGAGTATCAGCAGTACTATTACACTGATTTCTGTGACAGCTACCCTTCTCTTCATACCCTACCTCATATACAAACGACCGGATTATCCGCTGCAACAGAATTCAGTCTCCCGCCCCCACCGCTCTGGCCATAGAACACAGATCTCTCCGTTTCTTTCAATTATGTGACATTGCATTCTGTCGACTTTATTCATTTTCCCATCCATACATCCTGTCCAGGATCTCGTAAAGCGCCAGGTCCGGCTCTTCGATCATGCCGGTATGCGCGCCGAATTCCATGACTTTTGAAGAATCCGGAGACTCCTCGAACCCGGAGAGCGTCTCGCTGTTCGGATCACCGCCGAAGCTCTCGATATTTTGGCGGACCCACTCCAGTGCCTTGATCTGGTCCAGCAGTCCGAAGTTTCCCGCTGTGCCCTCGCTCTCAAGCATTTCCTCTGTTGCCAGAAAACCGAACACACTGAGGCGGTAGCCCATATATTTCACGCTGATCACAGCCATGCCTGCCAATGCAATGGCAAACAAAAGCCATCCGAACAGTGTGTTTTTATTCAGTTCCAAAACCGCACCCATTAGGACACTGATCAGAATAGTAAAGGTCCGTCCGAGAATTGTCATTACCGTCTCCAACCTCAGTATTGTCTTGTTATTTTCTTTTCGAAGAGTGCTTTTTCAGTGCAGCATATTCCGCTGTACAGGGTAATCTTTTCTCCTGAATGGATCTGACAAAGCCCCTGATGATCTGATTTACTTCTTCCGGTTTATCTGTATTGGAGTTATGTCCTGCTCCTCTGATCCAGCGGATCGGAATGCGTTCTCTTTTCGCCCACCTGCGGTTATAACTTTTTGCGGATCCCGCCTGATCCTTCTCTCCGCAGATCAAGATTATAGGGCAGTCGATCACATACGAAAGATCCGCTTCCATGGCTTCTGCCAGCAGTTTCATCCCATGACCGGCCAATTTACAGTACTCATCCTTTGTGTAGGATTCAAGAAAACTGCGCATCAGCTTTCGTCCGTATTCGCTGGTTGCGCAGCCGTCAGAGCCGATCTTTTTCAGGCTGCCCCATGGGAAAGCCCGATACATCGGCTCCGTCCGCTTCAAAAGCCAGATCTCTGCCCCTGTCACGTATTTGCGCTTCAAGGGAGCTGAATCAATCGAGATGAAGCCTGCTGCCTCACCGGGGTATTTCTGTATGAAGCACTGGGAGACATAGCCCCCCATGGACTGTCCGATCAAAACCGGGTGTGCGATCCCCTCTTTTTCCAGGATTGAATGCAGCCACACCGCTTTATCCATCAGTGAAAAATCAAGTCGGAAGGGACGGGAAGCCGCATGTCCCGGCGCGTCCCATGTAAACAGATTGTATTCTTTTTCAAAGGCTTCTATCTGCCTGTCAAACAGATGATGATCCGCCGTAAGTCCGGGCAGAAAGACCAGCGTCTTTCTGTTCGGAAGGATATCATTCGTCCAGTAATGAATGGCACCGGATACCGTTTTTAATATCTTTTCTTTCATCGGGACCCTCCGTAACAGTGCTTACAGGCATGGGTACAGACTACATAGGGATTGTCACCAAATCTGACAATATCCGCTCCACAAAATCTGTTGGTATCAGAAAGCAGTTCGGCAGCTTTGTTATAACCTCCGTTCATATCGTAAGAATATTATAAACGAATCAAGACGCAAAACTAAACGAAAAATTTCCGTTTGATTTTGCGTCCGTTTTCACGACTCGACCGGCTTTTGACATCAATAAACTTTTCTCATGCATTCACAAGTTTCAAGAACTTTTTTTCGTTCATCTGCTCATTCGTAATATATTCCCCGTCATGGAACAGCGCATAATTTGTGATCGGCGTCGGAGCATTCTGCGCTTCTTCTCTGCTTTTGATATGAATCGCATGGAATGGTATGGCATTCTCTTTGGCGGTCTGCTCCAAAACCGGAACATATTTCGCATTGAACGGACACTGGCTGGTGTAATACAGCACATATCCTTTTTCTTCTATGTGAGGATGCTTTGCACATTCCCGGAAATGGGGCTTGTCTGCATCCGTCACAAAAGGCAGGTACCACAGCTGGATGCCATTATCCGCCTCATCACACACAGTAAACCCTTTATATTTCAGGAATTTGGGATCAGCAAGGAAGGGCTTCTTCTTAGCTGCCGCCAAAATGCACAATCCTTTCTTTCCTTTTTCTTTACTGTCATCAATACAGGCGTTCAGCAAATCAGTAGAATAGCCATGACCTTTGAAGGACCCGGACACCCACAGGCAATCGATATACATATAACCGTCAGCCTTGATTGGAACCCACGCGTTCTCAGCCGGAATATATTCTATAAAGCACTTTCCGCGCTCCACGCTTTTCAGAAAGACAAGTCCCTCATCAAACCTATCGGACAGCCACACCTTCTTCGATGACACCTGAACATCCTTATTGTTGGAAATGGCGCAGCAGATATGCTCCTTTTCCAGATTTTCCTTTGTAACTCTGATGTACTCCATATGATCATCTCCCCTTCACTTTTATCGGATGACGGATTACCGTCCTCAGCTTCTCCGGCGCTGTTTTTCTGGCATCGCTCAGATAAATCTCATGGTGCAGGCGTTTATCGGTAATATCTAATTCATACCCTTTCTGTTCCATGAAATCATGCATCAGTTGTACCGTGGCAGGCTCATCATCATAGGATCCGATATGCATACACTGTACGCAAAGCCCTTCATCATATGTAAAAAACTCAACCTTTGAAAAGTCCTGCTTCTTCTTTGCAGCAGCTTCTGTGACTGCCCAGTCAAAATCTTCCTTCGTCACAAAATCCGGCAGACGGATGACGGAGATCCACTGAAAAGAATCCTTATTGGTATAATCGACACCGATTACTCCATTCTGCCACCAGAATCCCTCCAAAGGCGGCACTACATAATCAAAATATCCATCAATCTGATGATTACCCTTCTTACTCATCTTGATCGTGAAAGCAATACCATACAGAAGACCTATCGCCTGTTTGTACTCGCCTTCTTCATCGTTTGGATCCCCGCTGCCGCGTACCGCAATAAAATTCATTTTCGGCACAGTTACTATGGAAGGCGTTCCCTTCGGCATATAAAACTCTTTGTACTCTTTTTTGAAATCAAATGCCATAAGTGTTAATCCTCCTCGTGATATAGCTGTAGTGTTTCCTCTGCATTCCTGCGAATTATATCCCGTGCTTCTGCCGGCTCCAGCACTTCAACCTTCGCCCCGAAGGTCATGAGCCATGTCACAAGATTATCCAAATCTGGATAGTCCGCTGTAAAGAGCAGTCTTCCGTCATCCGCTTCCGTAAAGCAATAAGGTCCGAAATCTTCAACCAACCGCCATTTCATATCCGGTGTAAATAACGCCTTAACCTTAATCTCACCCGGGAATATCTTTTCGGTTGAAAGATCCGGCATAGGTGCATCCCGACAGATAAACGTTTCGTCAGTTTCTGCAACCTGATCCATACGGTTCAGCTTAAACAATCTGTAATCCATACGATCTATGCACCAACCCCAAAGGTACCAACTCGACCACCGGAACACCAAATAATAAGGTTCAACCGTCCGCTCGCTCTCACCGGATGGAGCATGATACTGAAACCTGACCAGATGCCTGACTTCGATTGCATCCTGTATCGTTTCTATCTTTGGAGCCAGCGAATCCCGATACCATGAAGACAGATCGATCAAAATAGCATCCCGTCCGCTAATGAACTCAGAAGATCCGGCCCGAATTTTTTCCATCAGCTGACCGTAATAACTGCTCCCGCTCACGCTGTCCAGACTTCGCAGTCCTGCAAGGATCATCTGCATGTCCCT
>DGWK01000006.1:0-446 GCA_002395235.1 Lachnospiraceae bacterium UBA4260
TACCAAAATTTTCTCTATTCTGTGAAGCGCTATGACGCTACCGAGAAACCTTCCAGTTCTCAGAGCAAAAAGCTCTCCCCTGTAAAGGAGAAGCAAGCAGAAGCAGTCTCTCCTCATCTGAAGCATAGCTCAGATAAATGGAAGGCAATCTGGTGGTTCGAAGACTACAATGAAACCCTATTGTTTCTGTATGAGCTCTTCTTTGCCAAACAACAAGCGTCAAGAAAATAATTCTTTCTTTGTGGACTCAGGCAGCCCTTGGCCCCGCCGGCCTTGAGGCGTTTTAGTAGCAGCTATCGCCTGTTTAAAGTGTTTGAAACCCGTCTCCCACAAGGGTTTTGAACACTTTGAACAGCATCTTCTTTGCCCCCTTAGTCATCCTATCCAGAAGTGACATTTTCTCGCGTTAATACTGCTGCTAAAAAGTGACATTTTAATTTGTTATT
>DGWK01000006.1:561-2129 GCA_002395235.1 Lachnospiraceae bacterium UBA4260
TTTTCAGTTCTTTTCTGATTTTTACAAAGAGGCGATTGATCAACATGAACGATCTGACCAAACGCACCTGGGCGGAGATCCGCCTCCCGGCCATCCGGCACAACTATCACGCCATCCGCCGCACGCTGCCGGCGGGCAGACATGCTGAACTGTCTATCTGAGAAACGGGAATGATCACTATGGATCTTCGTAACAGAACCATCATACGATACGGTATCACGGGGGTCAGTCTGAACCTG
The DNA here is from genome assembly GCA_002395235.1 of Lachnospiraceae bacterium UBA4260. Lineage (GTDB taxonomy): Bacteria > Bacillota > Clostridia > Lachnospirales > Lachnospiraceae > CAG-791. The sequence continues at coordinate 801 of DGWK01000006.1, forward strand.
CTGCTCTCGGTGGCGAAGTTCATCTTCGGAAACCTCATCAATTCCAGGGCCGTCCTGATGGACGCGTGGAACGGGTTTTCGGACATGGTGTCGTCGGTGGTGTCGATCATCTCCGCCGCCTATGCCAGCAGACGGGTCGACCGGGAGCACCCCCTGGGTTACGGGAGACTGGAATACGTCACGTCGATGTTCTCGACGGTGTTCATCGTGTTCATGGGCCTGCGCGGCATTTACGGCGCCATCATGGATATCATCGTGCCGGACGATCCCCCGCAGTACAACACGGTCGTCATCCTGCTGATGGTCGCATCCCTGGTCACGAGAGTGGTCTACGGAATTCTCTCGAGAAGGGCCGGGAAACGGATTCACGCCATCGGGCTGATTATGACCGGCACGGACGCCATCGGCGACGCGGTGATTTCCGTCGCCATCCTGGCCGCCATCGCGGTATATCGCGTGACGGGGGTCGACATCGAAAACTGGGTCAGTATCGTCATCTCGCTGTTCATCATCAAAACCGGTGTGGAGATGCTGCGCGAGTGCGTCAGCAAGCTGCTGGGCAGACGGGCGGACCCGGAGCTGCAGAAGAAGATCCGCAGACTGATTGCCTCACAGCGCGGGGTCCTGAATGTGTTCAACCTCGTGATTCACAACTACGGAGAGGACGTGTGGATCGGCTCGGTCGACATCGAAGTGGACGAAGACATGAGCGCCGCCGAGGTGACGAAGCTCTCCCGCAGGATCATCCAGAAGGCCGCAGGAGAGGGCATCCGTCTGACCGCGGTGGGAATCTGCGGCACGAACCTGAACGAAGGGCAGAACGCGGCACTGTGGGACCGGATTCTGGCGCGGATCGGAAGGCACCCGGAGTTTATACGGGCCTACGCGTTTTCGTATGACGCGGAGGAGCGCATGGCGTACTTCTATGTGGTGCCGGATGTAACGATCCGGAAGACGAAGGACGCGGCAGTGGCAAAGCTGCGGGAAGAGCTGGAAGCGGAGTTTCCGGATATTGTCTTCAACATCGACACCAGCATCGAGATCTGAATTGATTGGGATCAGGAAGGGGCTTTGCTCCTGACCCTCATCGGAACGGCTGGAAAAGGAAGCAAGACTGTCACACTCCTGCACCGTATCTAAGGTGCAGGAGTTTTCTTTTCCCGTGTGACGCTTCTGTGATAATCCCTGTGATATACTCAGGCCGTACTTGAGAGACAGGTACAGAAAACAAAAAACAAACAACATCAAATATAAAAACAAAGGAGAAAACGAAAATGAAAGAACTTGAAAATGTGAAAGTACTTAACGAAGTTGAAGAAGAAAAGGTTG
>DGWK01000006.1:2192-4586 GCA_002395235.1 Lachnospiraceae bacterium UBA4260
GCGGCCGCGGAGATGGCCTGCCCACCATTTTCAATCCGGGCCCGGACGTGACCGCGGGACAGGAAAACGGACGTCCGCTGCCGTTCCCGCAGGACCGCAGAGATCTTACTGATCTTCCCTGTGATGATCCGTTTTATACGAAGGCTGCGGCCCCTGTCGAAGCGCCTAAAAAGGGTCGCAGCTTATAATAACTGAAAAATGCATGGCCCTGTTTGAAAGGAACAGGAGCCATGCGTTTTTTATTATTTTATCGGATTAACGAAGCCTGTGCAGGATCAAGCGGTTCACCAGATGTTCACCCGGTCGGCAGGCGCGAGATACATACCGTCTCCCTCTGTGATTCCATAGAAGTCCAGGAACTCGTCATACTGCTGGAGGGTGCAGTTGATGCGTAAATAGCCCAGAGGGTGGACATCATTGATGGACCGGTATACCGCCTGCAGGGTTCCCTTGCTGATCCAGAGATCCGCAAAGGCGCGGAAGAAAACATCGTAGTCGAAATTCTCCCTTTCCGATGCCACGCGCAGCGCTACCTTGAGACCGGCCATATCGGCACAGGCCTCTCCGGTCATGATACTGCCGTGAAAGTCCTGCCCTTCCCACGGATGCATGGCATTGAAGTAGTCCTCCAGTTTCTGATTGCGTTCCTGGAAGGCGGCGTAATCCTCGTCCGTCCACCAGTTTGCCATGTTCCCGTCTTTGTCAAACTGGGCGCCGTAGGCGTCAAAGGCATGGGAGATCTCGTGTCCGATCACGGCACCGATCTTGCCGAGCAGTTCCTCGTCGCTCATGTCGCTGCTGTAGTTATCGCCCTGGGCGTAGGCGCCGAGGATCATGAGAGAATTGTTCGCGGGACTGTAGCAGCAGTTTACGGTATGAGGTGTAACGTCCCACTTCTGCTTGTCCACCGGCCCGGAATAATCCCGGACGGTTTTGGCCGTCTGGTATTCCGCGATGGCGCGTCTGGCCTCCCAGAGGGTTCCGCCGTCCTCGGGACCGGCAAAGTTCAGCTCCTCGCAGCTGTATTTTTCCCAGCTGTCGGGGAAGAGCACGCGTCTGTCGATGCTGTCCAGCTTTTCGATAGCGGCAGCCCTGGTCGTGTCGGAGAGGAAGGCGGCCTCCTCGAGGATCCCGTGGTAGGCGTCAATCAGCTCATCCACCAGGTCGGAGATACGGTCCTTGTCCTCCTGCTTCAAATAGGTCTGGGTGTAGAGCTGTGCCACCGGCCAGGAAAGCGTTGAGGAGACATCATTCGAGAAGGCAATCTCGTCGCTGAGCGTGCCGCTTGCTCCGCTGATGGCGTTGGAGCCCTCAACCACCCACTCGTAGCACTCCCGGTCAAGATAGTAGGCCGCGCTGTGAACGCCGTGGACAATGAGGTAGTCCTTGATCAGAATAAGGTTTTCGTCGGTGTAGAGTTCGTTCAGCTTTTCGACAAAAGCGGGGTTTTGCAGAAGGTACTGCTCCGCCTCCGGGAAGCCGGCAAGGGAAAAGGTTTCCAGAATGGGGAGTCTGCCCTGCATCTGTCTGAGCTCGTCACGGGTCAGATAATTGCGAATGCGGTCATAGTAGTCAGGCCTGTACCGCTCCTCGTTGGTATACATGGCTGGAGCGATGAGCGTTTCAAAGGCAAGGCAGTTGTCGACCTTCTGGGATGCATCCGCTTCGGAATAGCCCATTTTTTGGAGGATCTTTTCCACAAGCCCACGGCGGGCGTCGCGCTTGACAGTTCCGTAGTCGGTCGGCTTTTCATACTCCGCGGAATCGTCCATTAGCAGCGCGCAGTCACTCACATACAGGATATAACGGGAGGAGTCGATCGGATCCGTTCTGGTGTTGCCGGTCCAGAGATCAGCCAGCCGGTCGGCAAAAGGGGTTTCGGTAAAATAGGCGCTCAGCGCATCGACGGAGTCAATGGCCTCCACTGCGTCAACCTGGGCTTTGAGTGGGGCTACACCCACGGCATTGCGGCTGTCCCAGTCCATCATGAGCCTGAAGAGATCATAAGCAAGACGCGTATCGTGTCCCTCCGGAGCCTCGCCGAGGAACATGTTCTTTACATCTTCCCTCTGCTGCAGACCCACGCTCGTGAAGGTACCGATGCGGCTGTAGCCTTCCGGGATCCGAAGAGAGAGGAGCTTCTCCTTTTCGACAGCGAGAATAAAGTTATCCCTGAGATCGGTGGGGGTATCCTCTGTCACAGTACCGTCGAGGTCGATGCACAGCCAGGGTGTGCCGCTTGTGTAGTCCGGCTCATCGGCGAAGGCCGGGACGCAAAGAGAGACAAACAGCACCATCGTCAGCAGAATACTGAGAAATCTTTTCATGCCTGTTTTCCTTTCCGACTAAAAGAATCAAAAGCAATGTGCGGCCGATCCGAAGCGTTACCAGATA
>DGWK01000011.1:0-69159 GCA_002395235.1 Lachnospiraceae bacterium UBA4260
TTCGCTTAATGCGACAGCGCCTTTTAAAATGCTTACTTCTTATACTTTCTGTATGCCAGTACTGCAAGTCCGGCCAGTGCTGTTGCAAGGACCACGTCGATCGCGATTGCCGCTTTCTTCCAGCCTACCATGCCGCTCTGCAGATGCTCTTCATCATAAGCCCAGCTGTTAGCCGTGGTGTAGAGGATGTTGTGTGTGGCCTGTCTCATGTACTGCACGTTGGAGGCAGCTGTCTTGTCGGTGACTTGGTTGGGGCCGCCCTCGAAAGTGGAGAGCATTGCATCAACGCCGTTTGCCAGTGCCATATCCGCATTCATGAAGCCGTGACCGTTGTTGCGGAAGAAGTCGGAGACGATGAAGCCTCTGAAGCCCCACTCATCGCGGAGGATGGTGTTGTTGAGTGCACTGATTTCACCTGCCCACTTGTTGCCGATGAAAGCCCAAGACTCCATGGCCGCATTGGCGCCGCCAACCTTGACTGCGATCTCAAAAGGCTTCAGGTAGATCTCACGCATGGACTGCTCGGTTGCCCAGGCGCAGACCATCTTTCCGTTGGAGTCATACATGGCGAAATGCTTGATCGTGGAGTAAACACCCTCGGTCATAGCGCCTGCGACAGCGTCGGCCGCCATATAGCCTGCGAGAACGCCATCCTCAGAGAAGTACTCGTAGTTTCTTGCTGTAAACGCGCTGCGGTGTGTGTTCATGCCGGGCGCATACCAGCCGGTGGAGTTCATTTCCTTGGACATCCTGCCCATCATGGTGCCCCACTGGTTTGCCAGATCATGGCTCCAGGTGCAGGTGATCACGACTTCGATCGGAAAACCGATGGAACCGGCGCCGGTGAAGTTGTTGTTGATAGCGGCAGGTCCGTCACTGTCGACGTTCTGTACTTTGCCAATGGACGGAATCGCAGGTGTCTGGTAACCGGACAGTGCGATCATATTGGACATCTCATCGACAGTCAGCTGATCGAGGAGGTCTTCCCAGATCGGGTCATCATAGTCTTTGCCGCGTACGTCGGTGATCTTGAGAGAACCACTCTTGCCCGTCACAGGCATCTCGGCGTTGGGATCCACATAAGCCATGGGATCATAGTTGGAGTTGAGGTGATAGCCCTCTACATACCGCTCAGGCATGTTGAGATCAGAGGGAGCTGCAGTAGCAGCATCGTAGTTGGCGAACTTGTCTGCTCTGGAGAGGAATACCACGTCGCCCTGTGCATCCTGGAGCTGGTTGACAGCCGCAACCTTGTCGCTCTGTCTGGGATTGCTCTCGTTGTAGGTGATCGTGCTGCCCAGTGTAAAGGTTCTCTGGTCCAAAATAGTGTGAGAATCTGCGTTGACAGAGATGATGTAATCGCCCTGCTCAAGGACATAGCAGCCAGCACCCTTTTCGTCATAGGAGGCCATATCTTCCTGATCAAAGGTGATTGTGACGACTTCGCTCTGTCCGGGCTCGATCATGCCGGTCTTGGCATAGCGCACGAGGTTGGCGCTTGCTTTCTCGATACCGCCGTTTGTATACGGGGGATTGAAATAGACTTCCACAGCGTCTTTACCGGCTACAGAACCGGTGTTGGTAACGGTAACATCGATGCTGATCTGTGTGCCGTCGACCTTGAGATCGCTCATCTTCTGCTCAAAGGTCGTGTAGGAGAGGCCGTAGCCGAAGGGGAACTGCACGGTTTTGTCATAGTCAATGATGCCTTCTGCAGCAGCGGTCTCATAGAACTTGTATCCCACATAGATGTTCTCAACATAGTTGGTGAAAGCAGGAGAGTAATTGGTGGGAACGCCCGCGTTCATGCCTTCGACAGTGAGGTCGAGGAGGTTCGCGTAATCACGCTTCTCTGCGTTGTTATAATAGGGTGCCTTTGTGATGTCATAAACAAAGGTGTCATTGGTGTGACCCGAAGGATTCACAGTGCCGCGCAGGATCTCGCCAAGTGCTGTGAAGCCGACGTTGCCGGGACCGGGCGCCCAGATGACGGACTTGATCTGCTTGTATTCTTCTGTGAAGCCGAGTTCAAAGGCATATGCGCCGTTGTAAACGACGACGACATTATCAAAGTTGTCGCATACCAGCTTCACCATATCTTCTTCGGATTTGGTCAGCTGCAGGTAGTGCTCGCCGGCCTCGAAGTCATTATACTGACTGGAGTTCTGGACATAGGAGGCTTGGGACATATCCTGGGGAATGTCATTGTGGCCTTCACCTGCCATTCTGGAGATGACGACGACTGCGGTATCGGAAAAGGCCTTTGCACCATCGATCAATTCATTTGTGTAATTCTCTGCCGGAGGCTCAGGCAGATCCCAGTTCTGCGCGGTGATGGATACCGCTGCACGGTTTTCTGCATAGCCCTTGTAGAAATCGATCAGATCCTGATTGATTTCAAATCCGGCGCTCTTAAGACCGTCGATCAGGCTGACTACCGGAAACAGGGCATTCATGCCGCCGGATCCTGCGCCGCCGTAGACGGGGTTGGTGGAAGCCCAGCCAAAGAGATTCAGATTGGTTGTATCTGCCAGAGGCAGCAGGTTCTCTTCATTCTGCAGGAGAACAAATCCCTCTTCAGCAATCTGCTGTGCGACGGCAGAGGCCTCAGCGGTTGTCTCTTCCGTTACCTGTCCACTGCCAGTGGCCAGTGTGATCAATGTATTCATGGGTCCGAAGCAGATCATGTTGACAACGATCGCGATGCCTGCGATGGCTGCGATCCATGCTTCCTTGCGGATCAAAGATTTCAGTTTCTTTCCTTTTTTGCCTACTGCGACTGTAATGATGATTGCAGCGATCAGCAGTGCGGCGATGGCGATGAAGTAGGGTTTCAGTCCCTGCAGTACGCCAATCAGATCTTCCATTTCAAAAGATATCATTGTTTACCTCCCTTTGTGATGTAGAATTCTTTCCCTGTTCATTTGATGATACCGGTTTAAAATTTGGTGATTTTGTACGGATGAATCAAATGCTTCTCTTTCAATTTACTGATTTGGGCGCTTATTTGAAGAACAAGTCGGGACAATGTGTTATCATAATAGACAGGTTGTCTAAACCTGTTCAGTAAATTGCTTGGGGAATTGTTTTTTTGGGGGGACAATGAAAAAAGAATTGAACAAAAACGACCGCCGTTATGCCTATACACACGGCGTCATTAAAGATGCCATGCTGGAGCTTTTGCATGAGACTTCCTTTATCGAGATCACAGTGAGCGCTCTATGCCGGCAGGCGCAGGTCGGCCGCGCGACCTTTTACACGCACTATAACAACCTGACAGAGGTCATCGAGGAACTTGTTGAGGATGCAATCAAGGCAACAGACCGCAGCAGTGCCAAATCGGTAGATGGGATGCGGGAAGTGGCACGCTATTTGAACACGGATCACGGATTGCGGGAACTGGAGTCCAAGATCCTGCTCTTGCCCATCTGTCAGCGCGTTGCGGACAATCCCAAGTACAATGTCCTGTTTAAAGACACTGCGCTGTCAGAGTATATTCTTTCTATGATCTACCGGCAGGAAAAGGATTATCAGATTGCAGAGCTCAAGAAATACGGCCTTTCGGAAAAGGAAGCGGAGATGTTGTTCACCTATATGCTGACAGGAGCCTTTGCTGTCAACAAAGCGATGGGCTGGAAGAAGGATGAGGAGTGGATGCGCGTGCAGCGGATCATCCTGAATTTTGTCTGCGGGGGCATGGAGACGATTGAGAAGCTAAAATAGAATTTCGACAAGGAAATGATGAAAGAAAAGGAGATTGATCATGCTGCATACAGGAATAAAGGGGAATAGAGAGCTGACCGTCACGCAGGAACTGACCGCGCAGGCCATGGGAAGCGGAGAACTTCCTGTATTCGCGACGCCTGCCGTCATTGCGCTGGCAGAGGAAATAGCCTGGAGAAGCGTCGCGCCGGAGTTGGAGCCGGGACAGGGGACAGTTGGCACAGAACTGCATGTCGAACATATTTCTGCAACGCCGGTGGGCATGAAGGTGCGCTGCGAGACGGAACTTACAGAGATCGACAGAAGAAAGCTGTCATTCTCCGTCGTGGTCTACGATGAAGCAGGGGAGGTTGCCAGAGGCACACACTGCCGCTTTATTGTGGACAACGAGAAGTTTCTGAAACGGGCAGAAAAGAAACTGGACGGCACGGCGTAAAGCAGTAATCGGATATACGCCTTATCGGCGATGGGTGTCTTTGCGCAAAGCACGTTGACATGGAGGAAATAATGTCTGTAGAAAAAGCCAAAAAGTATCTGGAAGAAAAAGGCTATCTGGACCGCGTGATTGAGCCGGAGGTCTCCACTGCGACGGTAGAATTGGCAGCTGCTGCCATCGGCGTGGAGCCGGGAAGAATCTGCAAATCGCTTTCTTTTGCCATCGATGAGAGGCCCATTCTGATTCTGGCGGAAGGAATGGCCAGAGTCGACAACAGAAAGTATAAGGACACGTTCGGCAAAAAGGCCAAGATGATCTCCCGCGATCTGGTGGAACAGTGGATCGGACATGAGGCAGGCGGCGTCTGCCCCTTTGGCGTCAACGAGAATGTGGAGATCTATTTGGATGAAAGCCTTCGCAGGTGGGATGTGGTGTATCCGGCGGCCGGCAACGCGAACAGTGCCGTGCGGCTGACGCTGGAGGAACTGCAGGGGCTTGTGAATGCGCGGGGATGGGTTGACGTGTGCAAGTGAGGCGGCCTGGCATTGGGCACATCAGGTTGTTTCCCTTCCATGTGCCCAAACGCCGCCGGGCCAACGAAAATCCAGATCAATAATTCCCAATCTCACCCTGGTTCCGCACAATGATCATATACACGCCGTTGCGGCTCATGACAAGAAGCCGTTTCATGACGGACTCCTCGACGCTGACGCAGCCGGCGGTGGACCAGTGGTCGTAGCTCTTGCAGTGCAGGAAGATGGCGGAGCCCTTCTTGTAGACGGTCGGATTGCGGTTGAAGCCGATGGCCATCGCGTACTTGTACTGGTAATAGCTAATCAGATGCTCTCCGGCGACCGGCCTTGTGCTTTCCACCCACTGATTGTAGGTGCTGTATTCGCCGGACCAGTAGGAATTGTTGGTGACCTTGCGATACTGCATGGCACTGCCCGGATTGGCGGCGATGCCAAAACCGTGCAGGATCGGGAAGGAGCCGACGGGCGTCGTCCGGTCGCCCTCGTGCCGGTCGGTGCTCATGCCGTTACTGCCATAGCCGCAGTAAGCAGAAAGCTTGCGGTTCCAGTACCCCTGTGCGTCCTTCTCCCAGAAGGAGAGATTGTGGTCCACAACCAGAATGATCTGCTTGGTCTTTTTGGCAGTCGCTGTTCTGGCCAGCGCATTGGCCACGGCCTGCGTGGCGGCGTCCTGGTATTCGCGGGCTGTGATTCCTGCCGAGTTGACCTGTCCCAGCACTTTCATTTTGCTGTGGTAGACGCGAACCGTGTAGACGTTTTTCTCCGTTGCGGAGGCTGTCTTGTCCACGTAGGAGAGCTTGTCGGAAGACACGTAGGCGATCGTTTTCCACTTGGGCGAAGAGGTCGATTTGCGGTAGATCCTATAGTAGTCGCCGCCGGCGGTCTTGTTCCATTTCAGCGTAACTGCCTTCTTCCCCGCATTCCAAACAGCGCTCTGCAGGGTGACCTTGTCCGGAATATTCTGTGCTGTGAGTCCCTTGTGGTCATATTCGCCATAGCGCCTGCTTGTGCTGTTGTAGGCGCGAACGGTATAGGTATAATTTCGCCCGATTACAATCGGAAATTTGGAGGAGTAGACATGCGTGTAGCTGCGCGCAGAGCCGCTCACTTTCGCGATTTTGGTCCACTTGGTCTCGCCTTCCCGCCTGTAATAAATATGATATTGACTGGCGCCGGTGGTACCTTTCCAGTTGATCGTGATCTTGTGGTATCCGGGCGATTCGATGGAGACAAGTGCCACCTTGCCCGGAACTGTATCAGATGCTGCCTGCGCAGGGATTTCCGGCACAGTGCTTAGCGCCAGGACCATTGCCAGGGCAAGCGCAAGCAACCTTTGCAAATACTGTTTCATCAAACTTGTACCTCTCCGGCCAGAATTCTCTTATAATCCGCCAGGTTCTTCTTGAGGAGTTCGGGCGTATCGAGCTCATAGGGACAGCGCTTTGTGCACTGACGGCAGTTGATGCAGGTCTCGATTTTGGCCATCTTTTCCTGCCAGGCTTCAGAAAGCCAGCCTGCGGAAGGCGCGCGGCGGACCATCAGGGACATGCGGGCGCAGTTGTTGATCTCAATTCCCATGGGACAAGGCAGGCAGTAACCGCAGCCGCGGCAGAAGTCACCGGCTAGTTCGTCCTGTTCACCCTTTATGTATTCAGCAATCTCCCCGGTCATAGACGGCGTGTCGGTCATATAGGACAGCCACTCGGCGAGTTCCGTCTCGCGCTGGATGCCCCAGATCGGGACCAGATTGTCGAACTGTGTCATATAGGCCATGGCCGCGTCGGAGCGGGTGATCAGGCCGCCGGCCAGCGCCTTCATGCAGATAAAGCCCATGTCCGCCTTGACGCAGGATTCGACCAGCGCGATTTCCTTCCCGGAGGACAGATAGCTGAAGGGATACTGCAGCGTCTCGTATAGGCCGGATTCGATGATCTCCTGTGCGACAGCCAGCTTGTGGGTCGTGATACCAATGTGGCGGATCAGGCCTTTCTCCTTGGCTTCTACAAGACACTCGTACATGCCGGTCCCGTCGCCGGGCTTGTAGCACTGCTGCACCATGTGCAGCTGATAGATGTCGATATAGTCGGTGCGCAGGTTTTTAAGCGACGTCTCCTTATAATTGTTGTTTGTTACCGCAGCGCCTCAAAATACTCCTGCCTTACCGCCTGCGCTTCTGGCACAAATTCCATCGCGCCCCAGCAGTGCATCATCCCCCTGCCGATGTGTATGTGAAGAGGCACATGGCACTTCGCACACGCAGCCTTCATGTCCTTCAGATAGGCAATCATGACTTCCCTTGTTCCGTAGAAAATATCAATGGGCGGGAAACCCGTCATATCAAAAAGGATCGGGCTCAGCAGATATGCCTCGTCTCCGGTCGCCAACACCGGCGCGATCTCGTCAAAAAATCCCGGCGGAATCATCACATCCACTTTGGTGCGCTTCTCCATCTCGGCTTTCTGACTCTCACTTGGCGGTACCTGGAGCCCGGGCGACTGCAGCACCAGCTTGCCGGGATACGGAGTGTCCATCTTCTCGTGTTTGATATACATGCAGAGAGACAAGGCCAGTCCGCCTCCTGAGGACGTCCCGAAGAATCGGACCTGTTCCGCAGGAAATCCATTCAGAATCTCTTGATAAACTTTGAGAGTGTTCTGCACCGTCTCTACAAGCTTGTGGTCTGGCGCCATCGGGTAGAGTGGGAACCACACTTCTGCATCACAGTTCCTGGCGATCTGGCCACACAAGATGATGTCGCCCGGATCCGGAGGCAAAATATACCCACCTCCAAACAAATACAGGACAGCCCTCTGCGGCTTTGTGCCTGAGACTCTGACCACATAACAGGTCGTTCCATCGATCAGCTTCGTCTCCACATCAAATTCAGGGCGCATTTTCTCAAACGGCACCTTCAGCGGCTTTTTCTGAAGCTTAGAGTATTTTGCCAGGAGTTTGTCGAAATTTTCTCCCTTCTTATCAAGCATCTTGTTGACACCGAGCACACTAAACAAGGCCTTGACAATCTTGTACTGTACGCTGGTCTGCACCGGAGTTCCCGCGGATCCCCTGTGCGCGGCACGCGATTCGTCCGCCGAAGGAGCATTCATCCAGCGCTCCATCTCCTCCACATATTCCTTAGGGTGCGCCGCCATATAGCCGCAATGGCCGTAGCCTTCGCGAATCACCGGTGTAACTGAAGGCATGTAGGTCTTCATAGCTTTCCGCGAGATCTTCAGGTCAAAATCTCCGCTGCCATACTCCAGATGAAGTTTGGACTGCTGCGATTGCGTAAGCGGCTTTAGATCATAGTGGCAGCAGGCATAGCAAATGTTGTCCACATCACTGAGGGTGATCCGCTCAAAGTTTGCCGTCATCATTTTAGCAAAATCATATCCGTACATCTCCACAAGAGTAGGTGACGCGTCCACGTGCGACTTGTCCAGCATCTTCTTGCGCTTGCGGAACATATTGCGCATGACCACTTCTGCTACAGCCGCATCTTTGTTCAGGGCGACGCCGTCAAACCAGGCTTTTCCGACCGCAAAGTCCGGGTCCATGAACAGGCGGTACGCAACTGCAACTCCCATAGAAGCGCCGTACAAAAGATCAATCTTCTTATAATCATTCTCCACCAGATAGGCCTTCAGTTCCCTGTATTCTTCTTCTGCGCTAATATAAGCCCCGGCCTTTCCATGCCCGCCCTGGTCCGGCGCAATGAAGAAATGATTCCCTTTGAAATAAGGCTTCATAAGCTGGTACAGATCCTCTCCTGATACCATCATGGGTGCCAGGAGAACTACTTTAGGGTCTTCCGGATTTCCATATACATGAATGAACATTACATGCACCTCCCATGCAATTAGTTTCTTCTAACTCTATAATCAAAATATATACCTCGCCCGCCAATATGGCAAGCAAGGTATCACTGGTTCAGATTGGCCACTTAACTTTGGTGCAAAAAACTCCTATGATCAGATCCCCGGATGCTCCTCTTCTTAGATAGCTATTTATTAAATTTTAAATACAAAAAGCTGTGGATCAGAACGATCTGCTTAATCTCCTTTTAGCTTCTTTCTATCGAACGGTTTCCTTTGCCCCGATACCAGGCAGATCTCCTGAGATCAGTGCCATCCCGGATGACTTCGAGTACTGGGAAATCTTATCGGCGACACTGTCCGTCATTCCCTTCTCGGCTTTGGCGGTCATTTCTCTTCCTGCCTTCCGCGCCTGGAGCCCGGCCTCCTGCATCACTGCCGCGCCTCTTCCGGCAGCTGCAGACACTCCGAAAGTCACCGGCGCTGCCGCATCGCCCATTGCCTGTGCTGCCTTCTCTGTACTCCTGGTAACAGCTTCGTCTGCCTTGTTAGCAGCCTCTTTTTTTGCGTCGACAGCTTTGTTTTTTAAGGCTTTCATAGCTTTGTTCAGGGGCTTCTTAAAGGCTTTCTCCGCCTTTTTCACCAGATCCTTAACAGGTTTAGGTGCTTTATCTTTTAACCTTTCTATGGGCTTTTTTGCCGCCTTCTGCGAGGCCTTGCGGGTCGTCCTGTCCGCGCTTTCTTCTCTTTCCCTGCCTTGCTGCAAGATCATATCCAACAGCGTGCCGGCAGCGTTTTTGATCTCATTTCCTTCCATGGCTCAACTCCTCCCTCTGCTGATATCAGGCATTTTACTATCCAGGCCTCTGCCACTGATCAGGGCGGTCCCACCGGGTACCGCTGAGCGGGCAGCCGCCTTTGCGATAGTCGCGCTAATATCCTTACTGACGACCGGGCTCTTTCTTTTGCCGGACACCTCCCTGCCGGGGTTGGGTTCTTTTTCAGCCGTTTTCTCTGCACCTCTCCGGGCTTTTTCCCCGCCAGTAATGTCTTTGTTTTCTGCTTTCTCCCGAACCGCCTTTTCTTTTGCAAGGATCTCTTCACCGTTTTTCTGAGTCTCTGCGCCTAAAGATTCCTTGAGGATCCCGATCATTTTCGAGGCCATATTCACAAGCTTGATCTTCAGGTTCTCGAATTCTCCCTGTTCGGCCGCACCGTCACCAAACACCTTTTCCAGGCCGTTCTTGATCCCCCATCCGACCACTGTCCAGGGCTTCCAGTTCGCGTACCAGCCGCTGTAGGCCTCCAGTATGTTCGGTGCTCCCCTGAATTCCTGCCCCGCGCTTTCATCTTTCGTGTTATTATCCGGATTTCCCGCTCCCATGATACTCCTCCTATTTTGCCATGCCACGCTCCATCTCCTGGAACGCCATCCCCATAATGTGTGCGATATTAGCTCTCTGACCGTCCCTGATCACCGCAGGCTTTTTAAGCGTCGCCCATTCCAGGGCTCCAATGGTCGCGCTTCTCGTAAGCTGCGTCCCGGTCTCCCTGACCACTCTCACAGTTACCCGGCCAGCAATCTCTCTGCCTTTCGACTCATCCATCCTGCCAATCTCGGCGACAGCATCACGGAAGTCGTCATCCCGGATCTTTCCGTCCGGTGTATACATCTTCAGTTTCCCGTCTCTTTTGAAACGTATCTCACGCCCATCCTGCAATTTCTCCGTATGGAGGGTCTGCTTCTTCTCGTCCATACCGGCTACTGCCTTGTCATATATATCCCGGCTGATCTCGATCCCGTCACGTGTTTCCCTGACAGTCCCTTTTTCGACCGGTCTGTTCACGGACGCCTCTTCTCCATCAATCTTCAATCTCATCCTGGCCTCGATCCTGTGGCCACTGCTATCATAGATCCGGCTGCCTGCGCGGGAAGGGTTCGGGCTCCCCAGGATCTCTTTCCTGGCACTTTCCCAGATCCCTTTCCCTACTCTTATACAAGGATCTGCCTTTACGGTGCTGATCCCTTCAAGACGACTGTCTATCTCGGCTTCTTCCCCGTTGACACGCATGTTCAGCCTGCACATGACCGTACTGCCGCCCGGCGTTATAAATCCGTATGCTTTTGTGCCATTTTCCATCATTGCCCTGTAGGCTTTGTCCCAGTCTTCCTTGCTGATGCTCGCGGCGCCGTATCTCTCGCTCGTTTCACCCTGCCGCAGGCCAGGGTCTATAACAGCATCCTTACCGTTTACCCTGACATGGATCCCACATTCAAATACTGTTCCGTCTTTCGCTGTTCCCGCCCACATGGGTTTCCCCGTCTCTTCGATATGTTCATACGCTTCATCCCACAGCCCCTTCTTTTTACTCTTCCACAACCTGGAAAATGTAAAATTTTAAATAATATGACTCATCCGACGACCACAGGATCGGGTGGTCGGGCGCCTGGGTCCGGAATTCGATCTGGCGGAGCCTTCTGTGTGCGTCCCTGGCGGCCTCCCCGATGGTCTTTTTAAAGAGCTCGGGATCCATGAAGTGGGAGCAGGAGCAGGTGACCAGAAAGCCGCCGTTCCTGACAAGCTTCATGCCGCGCAGGTTGATCTCTCTGTAGCCGCGGGCGGCGGCTTTGATGGAGTTTCGGGACTTTGTGAAGGCCGGCGGATCCAGGATGACTACGTCATACTGCTCACCTTTTTCAATGAGCTCGGGCAAAAGAGCGAAGACATCGCTGCACAGGAAGGAAACTCTGTCCTCCACGCCGTTGAGCCGCGCGTTCTCCTGCGCCTGCTCGACAGCCAGGTCCGAGGCGTCGACGGCGGTCACGGAGGCAGCACCGGCGATGGCCGCATTGAGGGCAAAAGATCCCGTGTGCGTAAAGCAGTCCAGAACCTTGGCGCCGCCGCACAGTCGGTGGATCGCCCGACGGTTGTCCTTCTGGTCCAGGAAGAAGCCGGTCTTCTGGCCGTTCTCGACGTCGACCATATAGCGGACGCCGTTCTCGGTGATCTGTATTTTGGTATCGAAGGGAGCCGTCAGGAAGCCCTTTTCGCGGGGCATGCCTTCGAGCTCGCGGACCTTGGCGTCGCTCCGCTCATAGATGCCGCGCACTTTGATGCCATCTTCTGCCAGGACCGTCACAAGCGCCGCCAGAATATAGCCTTTGAGGCGGTCAATGCCAAGAGCCAGGGATTCGACCACCAGAATGTCCTCATATTTGTCGACGGTGAGACCGGGCAGGAAATCAGCCTCGCCGAAGAGAAGGCGGCAGCTGGAAGTGTCGATCACTTTTTTGCGGTATTCCCAGGCGCTGCGCACTCTCTGCGCCAGAAAAGCCGGCGTGACCGGATTCTCGCGGCGGCGGGAGAGGAGACGGACGGTGATTTTGGATTTCCGGTTGATGTACCCGTAGCCCATAAAATAGCCGTCGAAGTCCTCGACGGAGATGATATCGCCGTCTTCGAAGGTGCCGCGCATCTGCGCGATCTCATTGTCATAGACCCACAGGCCGCCGGATTTGATCGTGCGGCCTTCTCTTTTTTTGAGGACGACAGCCGCGTCGACGGCCAGGTCCCGTTCACTGTTTATATCGTAATTATTGACGTCAAATGCAAGCATGCTCTGTTTCCTTCCATAGGCTTCTGTTTTCTGTTGTTAGTATGAGCAGCTCTCATTATCGGCGTTCTTAGTTGCGGCGTCAAGTTCCGCTGAGCGGGTGCCAAAGCGGAAAGCGGGAAAGCGGCCGCAAATCCGCACTATTCTTGACTGTAAACGATAAAAAGACTATTCTAGAAAGATAGATTAAACACGATGCGGGCAGGCATGATCAGGTCTGCCGCAGGGAGAAGCTTATGAACAAGGATAAAGTTGCAGTTCTTACTGACTCGGGGTGTGATGTCCCCCAGAATTTCAGAGAAAGGTACAATATCTGGATGCTGCCTCTGCGTGTCATGTATCCGGAGAAGGATTATGAGGACGGCGTAAATATTGACCCGCTGATGGTCTACCGGCGCTTCCCCGACGAGTATCCAAGCACCTCCACGCCTTCACTGGCAGAAGTGCAGGATATGTTTGACAGGATCCGCGAGGCGGGCTATGAGAAGATCATTGCAATCGCGATCTCGAGCGGCCTGAGCGGCACGTTCAACACGATCCGTCTGGCGGCATCGCAGCAGGATGAGCTGGAGGTCTATGTATTTGATACAAAGAACATCTCCGTCGCCTCGGGGATCTGGGCGATCTGGGCAGCTTCCAAGCTGGAGAACGGCTGGTCTTTCGAGGAAGTAAAGACTGGTCTTGAGAACAAGATCTATGACTCCAAGGTAATGTTCTACATGGACACCCTCAAGTACCTCAAAAAGGGCGGCAGGATCGGAAAGGTCACCTCTGTTGTCGGAGAAGTGCTCAACCTAAAGCCGATCATTTCCTGCAATGAGGAAGGCATCTACTATACTGTAGGGCTGATCCGGGGCGCCAAGCAGGGCAAGAAAAAGCTTCTGAACGAGATGCTGCAGTTCTGCAAAGGGCATCACTGCTGGATCATCGTCGGACACGGGGATGCCAACGAGGAAGCCGGAAGGATGCTGGAACTGGTGGAGACGCAGCTGACCAGCAAGGAGATCCTTTTCGTGAAGCAGATCAACGCCACCCTGGCTATTAACACCGGGCCCGGACTAGTGGGACTGTGCGCGCTGCTCGACCCGTGACGGCGCCACTTGCAGGCTTTGAATCGCAACGTGAAAATTTTTCAACACAAATATTAATTTAATTTCATAATTACACTGGAAAATTCAAAAGTGTAGTACTATAATTGTTCGGGAAATGCACCACACTAAAGTGATGAATTATATGAGACTAGTAAGTGATCAGGAGGAAACAGTAATGGTTGCGAAGAAAGACATTGATTGGGGTAACCTGGGATTCAGTTATCATGTGACAGATAAGAGATATGTGTCCATGTATCAGAACGGCAAATGGGATGACGGCGCTCTCATTTCTGATGACAAGATCGTAATGAGCGAGGACGCCGGCGTTCTTCAGTATTCCCAGTCGGTCTTTGAGGGACTTAAGGCTTACGAGACGGAAGACGGACACATCGTATGTTTCCGCCCCGACCTCAACGCGCAGAGAATGTATGATTCGGCGCTGCGTCTTGAGATGCCTCCGTTCCCTGTGGACAGATTTGTCGAAGCCGTCAAGGAGACCGTCAAGGCCAATGAGGCGTGGGTTCCTCCGTACGGCACAGGCGCTACTCTTTATATCCGCCCTTACATGTTCGGAATCAGCCCTGTAATCGGCGTTAAGCCCGCAGACGATTACATGTTCCGTATCTTTACAACGCCGGTAGGCCCTTACTTCAAGGGCGGCGCGAAGCCGATCGTCGTCCGCGTCAGTGATTTTGACCGCGCGGCCCCCAGAGGAACCGGCCACATCAAGGCGGGCCTCAACTATGCGATGAGCCTTCACGCTATTGTGGACGCGCATAAGCAGGGCTTTGCGGAGAATATTTACCTGGATCCCGCGACAAGGACCAAACTCGAAGAGACAGGCGGCGCCAATATCCTTCTGGTAGATCAGGACAACACGCTGGTCATCCCCGCTTCCGACAGCATTCTTCCTTCCATCACACGCCGCTCCATCCACTATGTGGCAGAGCATTACCTGGGCATGAAGGTGGTCGAGAGAGAGGTCCTTCTGTCCGAGGTCGAGGCCGGCGAGTTCAAGGAGTGCGGACTCTGCGGCACGGCGGCAGTCATCTCCCCGATCGGCAAGATCAATGACCACGGCAAGGAAATCGAATTCTCCAACGGCATGGAGAAGATGGGCCCTGTCATGCAGAAGCTGTATGACACTCTTACAGGCATCCAGATGGGCAGGATTGAAGCTCCCGAAGGATGGATCGTAAGAATTGACTGACAAAGCCCCTCAGTGAGAAAATCGGGAATCTGAAAGTGTATGAGAATGCCTCCTGCAAAGCCCGAAACGGCTTTGGGGAGGCATTCATGCGGGGAAAGAACAGGATCTGCATGCGGTCTGCCCATAAAAGTCCGCAAATATGGTACAATAGAGCGAACTATAAATATACACTCAAGGAGGTTCTCTATATGAAGGCATTAATTCTGGCAGCAGGATTTGGCAGAAGACTTCAGCCTATAACTAATACCATGCCCAAGTCCATGGTCAAGGTAAACGGAACGCCGCTTCTTTGCAATGCGCTGAACAATGTCACGGCCTGCGGGATCACGGAGATCGGGATCGTCGTCGGTCACATGGCAGATTATATAAAGGAAAACATCGGCGACGAGTGGAACGGAGTGCCGGTTCGATATTTTGAAAACGAAAGATATCTGGAGACCAACAACGTCGTCTCCCTCTACAAAGCAATCGATTTCTGCGATGACGATATGATCATGCTCGAGTGTGACATCTATTATCACAAGGAAATGATTGAGAAGCTTCTTGAGGGCAAAGGCGAGTGCTCTATTTTGGTGAGCCCTTTCAATCCGGAGACCATGGACGGGTCCGTGATTCGCGTCGACGGCGACAAGGCGCTGGAGCTGATCCTGGGCAAATGGCAGGGAGAGGACTTCGATTACGCGCCTACCCGCAAGACCGTCAATATGTACAAGTTCGAGAAGGACTTCGTAAAGAATAAATATATGCCCCTGATCCGCTGGTACGTGGAGTGCATGGGAGAGAACAGTTATTATGAAAAGGTTCTCGGAAGCCTCATGTATTACCGCGAGTGCGATTTCCGGATCGTGGAAGTTCCGGAGGAGATGTGGTGCGAGGTCGACGACGCCCAGGATCTGGCGAGGGCCAGGGCGAGATTCGGAGAATGAAATAACGTAGCGGCTCGCTCTGCGAGCCTTGAAAACAGAGAAAGAGGTACTGATTATGAGCGAGAAGAAAATGATGCTCGGCAACGCGGCGATCGCCAGAGGCGTCTGGGAGGCCGGCGCCAAGGTCTCATCGGCCTATCCCGGCACGCCCAGCACGGAGATCAGCGAGGAACTGGTAAAGTATCCCGGCGTTTACGCGGAGTGGGCGCCCAACGAGAAAGTTGCCGCGGAGGTGGCGATTGGCGCTTCCATCAGCGGCGTGAGATCTTTCTGCACCATGAAGATGGTCGGACTGAATGTAGCGGCGGACCCGCTGTATTCTTTCTCTTACATCGGCTGCAACGGTGGACTGGTCGCAGTCGTTGCTGATGATCCCGGCCTTTACAGCTCCCAGAACGAGCAGGACACCAGAATGGTGTGCCGCGCGGCGGCGATTCCCTGCATGGAGCCTGCGGATTCCCAGGAGGCAAAAGATTACATTAAATACGCCTATGAGATCAGCGAGAAGTTCGACACCCCGGTCATAGTCAGGACGACGACCCGCCTTGCGCACTCCCAGTGTGAAGTTGAGCTGTGCGAGCGCGAGGAGATCCCGGACAAGCCGTACGAGAGAGATATTCAGAAGCATGTCATGATGCCAGGCATGGCCAAGAAGCGCCATGTGGTCGTCGAGCAGCGCATGAAGGACCTCGCGGAGTATGCCAATACAGCTCCCTTCAATAAGGTCGAGATGGGCGATATGACGCTGGACGGCAAGAAGGTGGGCTTTATCACGGAAGGCATCGCTTACCAGTATGTCAAAGAAGTGTGCCCGAACGCCTCGATCCTCAAGCTCGGCATGTGCCATCCGCTTCCTAAGAAGCTCATCGAGGACTTCGCGTCCAAGGTAGATGTGCTCTATATTTTCGAAGAGCTGGAGCCCGTGGTGGAAGAGCAGGTCAAGTCCTGGGGCATTTCCTGCATCGGCAAGGAGATCTTCACGATTCAGGGCGAATACAGCGCCAACATGATCAGAGAGAAAGTTCTCGGAATGGACCTTGGAATCAAGGCTGCGCCTCAGATCCCGCCCAGACCTCCGATTCTCTGTCCGGGATGCCCGCACCGCGCGACTTTCTCTGTTTTGAGCAAGCTGAAGATCCACGCGGCCGGCGATATCGGCTGCTATACGCTGGGAGCGCTGGCGCCTCTGTCCGTCGTAGACACGACGGTCTGCATGGGATCGAGCATCTCCTCCCTGCATGGCATGGAAAAAGCCAAGGGACACGATTATATCAAGAACTGGGTGGCAGTGATCGGTGATTCCACGTTCATGCACACGGGAATCAACTCCCTGATCAATATGTTCTACAACCAGTCCCACGGCACAGTCATCATCCTTGACAACCGCACGACCGGCATGACCGGCCACCAGGACCACCCCGCGACCGGAAAGACCCTTTCCGGCGAGATCGTGCCTGCAGTTGATTTCACCAAGCTGTGCAACGGCATCGGCATCACAAACGTGCACGAAGTCAATCCCTTCGACCTTGACGCGCTGACCAAGGTCATCAAGGAAGAAGTGAACAAGGACGAGCTTTCCGTCATCATCGCGAAGGCACCCTGCGCGCTGCTCAAGGACCAGAAGCACCCTTACAAAGTGGAGCCTGTTCCGGAGAAATGTGTGCACTGCGGCGCCTGCCTGCGGCCCGGCTGCCCTGCTCTGACAAAGAGAGAAGACGGCTCGATCGCGATCGACAAGACCATGTGCAACGGCTGCGGCCTGTGCATGAGCCTGTGCAAATTCGGCGCTCTGCAGCAGGTTAAGGCCTGAGAGACGGGAGGTAAGAGAATGGAAACAAAGAATATTATGATCGTAGGCGTCGGCGGACAGGGAACCCTGCTCACCAGCCGTATTCTCGGCGGCGTCATGGAGAACGCCGGCTATCAGGTCAAGGTCTCGGAAGTACACGGCATGGCGCAGCGCGGAGGCAGCGTTGTTACCTTCGTCCGCTACGGCGACAATGTGGCGGAGCCGATCGTGGAAGAGGGACAGGCCGATGTCCTGATCGCTTTTGAGAAACTCGAGGCGATGCGCTACGCGAACTTCCTCAAAAAGGACGGCGTCCTGATCGTCAACGACTGGCGCATCGATCCCATCAGCGTAGTCATGGGCGCGGCAAAATATCCCGAAAACATCATTGAGAACCTTGAAAAAGAGTACAAGGTCTACAGAATCGACGCCATGGACGAGGCCCTTCGCCTGGGCAACTCCCGCGTCTTCAACAATGTCGTTCTGGGTCTGGCCGCCAGGCACATGGACTTCACGAGAGAAGAGTGGCTGAAGGTCATCGAGGAGAAGGTTCCGCCCAAGACGGTGGAGATCAACACCAAGGCGTTCCTTGTGGGATACGAGAAATAAAAGTCGGAAAGGCCGGTTCAGGCCGTGTGTCACGGGGACGTATCTACTGACACATTTTGTTTCAAAATGTGTCAGTAGATACGTCCCCGTGACACACATGACACTCAAAAAAACGCTTGCAACGGGACAAATTCTATGGTAAGCTTATCTTCCGTGGGATTTGTCCCGCTATTTTTTCCTTGCTCTCACCGGCGAGTGAGGGCCAGAGACCAGAAGGAGGTAAAGAACACATGAGCAAATACGAGTTAGCCGTTGTTGTCAATGCGCAGATTGACGATGAAACAAGGACAGCCGTAGTCGACAGATGCAAGAACCTGATCGCCCGTTTCGGCGGCGAGGTCGGTGAAGTCGAAGACTGGGGAAAGAAGAAGCTCGCTTATGAGATTCAGAAGATGAACGAAGCGTACTACTACTTCATTCCTTTTGAGGCTGAAGGCACTGCGATCCACGAGATCGAGAGCCGCATGCGCATTATGGACAATGTCATCAGATATCTGTGTGTTAAGAAGGACGAAGCTTAACAGAAAGCAGAGGTCAGAATGAACAAAGTAATCTTAATGGGGCGACTGACAAGAGACCCCGAGATCAGATATACACAGGGCGACAATTCCATGTGCATCGCCAGATATACACTGGCAGTTGACAGAAGATTCAGCCGTAACGCCGGTAATGACGGCAACAACGCGGATTTCATTCCCTGCGTTGCCTTCGGAAAATCCGGTGAGTTCGTTGAGAAATATCTCAAAAAGGGAACGAAAATGGCCGTTACCGGTCGTATTCAGACCGGCAGTTACACCAATAAGGACGGCGTCAAGGTCTATACTACGGAAGTAGTCGTTGAGGACCAGGAGTTCGCGGAGAGCAAGAATGCTGCTTCCGGCGGAAACTATGGCGGAAACGGTAATTATGGTGGAAACAGCAACTATAATGGTGGAAACGGCAGCTACGGCGGAAATGGCGGTAACAACAGCTACAGCGGAAACGGCGGCGGAGCGAGCCGTCCTTCCCAGCAGAGCGCTGATACTTCTGACAGCCTTGACGGATTTATGAATATTCCGGACGGAATTGACGAGGAACTTCCTTTCGCCTGATCGGGCTTTTACGCCAGACCGGCTGTGTACCTGAAATAATACAGGAGGTTAATATGGCTTATACCGAGAGAAAAGAAGCGCCCTTCAGAAAAAGAGGCGGCTTCCATAGAAAAAAGAAAGTCTGCGTATTTTGCGGCAAAGACAATGCGATCGATTATAAGGACGTCGCAAAGCTTCACAAGTATGTGTCTGAGAGCGGCAAGATCCTTCCCAGACGGATCACCGGTACTTGCGCAACTCACCAGAGAGCGCTGACCGCTACGATCAAGAGAGCCCGTCATCTGGCTCTTATGCCCTACACAGAGCGCTGAGCGAGAGGGTAGCGCAGGGTAAATGCAGAGAATTCAGAGGCCTTCTTCCTGACAGTTTGGGAAGAGGGCCTTTCTTATTTCACTTTTTTGCGGGAGCGATTAGTGATATATTGTAGGTATGTATTAATATCACAGGAAATACGATTTCTGAGAGGAGAGACATGAAACTGGAAATAGAAGATTCCTTTTATCAGGAAGAAGAAAGATGCGGCTACCTGGTCAGTGCCCATATGAAAAAGGTCTGGGCTGTGGAACTGGATCTTCTCTATCAGCTGGATCAGGTCTGTAAGAAATACGGGATCAAGTACTACGCGTCCGGCGGGACGATCCTCGGCGCGGAGAGACATAAGGGAATGATCCCCTGGGATGACGACATTGACCTGATGATGCTCAGAGATCAGTATGATCTTCTGTGCGCCCACGCGGATGAGTTTGAGGAGCCCTACTTCTTTCAGACTTTTGACACCGATGAGGGCTACTTCAGAGGGCATGCGCAGCTCAGAAACAGCAACACGACCGGCGTCCTGCTCAGCGAAGTGAAGAAGGACGTGCCTTTTAACCAGGGAATATTCATCGATATCTTCCCTCTGGACAATGTGGTGAGAAACCGGACGCTCTGGGCAAAGCAGATGAAGCGGATCGACAAGTACAGGGAGCAGGCCAAGATCCTCTACAGGACTACGGTCGGCTTTGACGCGGAGAAAGCTTCTGCCAAGCGCAAGGCGGGCCATATGCTCATGCCTCTGCTGAGCAAATTCTACTCCTATAAAGACGCCTACAGAAAGTTTGACGAGGAATGCAGAAGGTACAACGATATTCCCACCAAATATGTCGCGAAGATCAGCTATGATCCCTACGGCATGAAGATGTATGACCTGCGCTCCGAATTTGACGATACGGTCTATCTGGACTTTGAGATGCTCAAGGTCCCGGTGCCCAAGGGATACAAGGTGCATCTGCGCCGCCAGTTTGGTGATTACAACAAATTCGTGATCGGAAGCAGTGATCACGGGGAACTGATTCTGGATCCCGATACTCCTTATAAAGAGTGGATCCGAAAGTATCGCGAGAACCCGGAGGGATTTATCAATGAGCAGAGGGGAGAGACGTAAGAAGAAACTGAGCGTTTTCTTTAAGATACCGCTTCTTCTGGGCCTGTTCCTCGCGGCGATCACTGTGCTTGTTTATTTCATCGACTGGCCTGTGGGCGTGATCCTCACAGTTTTTCTGGTGATCTACTTTATTTTCACGCTCTACATGTACTTCAACAACAGTGAGATCCTGCGCAGGGAGATGCTGAATTTCGCCACTTCTTACGCGCAGATGCAGGGTGAACTGCTCAGGAGTTTCGACGTCCCGTACGCGCTTTTGGATGATACGGGCAAGATTGAGTGGATCAACGACGCCTTCGCGGCCGCTGTGCACAAGGACACCGATTACCGGCGCTCCATCACCACGATCTTCCCGACTGTCCGAAGAGAGAGCTTTCCGGGGGACGGAAAGGATATCCGGATCCAGGTGGAGTTCGAGGGCAGCAGCTACATGGCCCAGATCAAAAAACTGGATATGGCCGACCTTCTTCCCTCCAACACGATGCTGGATGAAAAAGCCAGAAAAGGGGAGTTGTATTCTCTCTTCCTCATCGATAACACGGCGGCGAGACTGGCGATTCAGGAAGTGGATGACCAGAGCATGGTGGTCGGATTTGTCTATATCGACAACTACGAGGAAGCGGTCGATACGCTCGAAGACGTCCGCAAGTCGCTGCTGGTGGCTCTGATCGACCGAAAGGTGACGAAATATTTTGCCTCCATCGACGGAATCTGCAGCAAGATGGAGAAGGACAAGTACCTGATCGTGATGCGCAAGAAAGCGCTGCGGCAATTGGAGGAGGATCACTTCGACCTTCTCGAGGACGCCAAAACAGTCAAGATCGGAAATGAGATGGCGATTACGCTCAGTATCGGAATCGGCCTTGACGGACTCTCTTACGCGCAGAATTACGAGTTCGCGAGAAACGCCATCGACCTGGCGCTGGGACGAGGGGGCGACCAGGCAGTCGTCAAGAATTCGGAGAATGTCACCTATTACGGCGGCAAGAGCAGACAGGTGGAGAAGAGCACGCGCGTAAAGGCGAGAGTCAAGGCACAGGCCCTCAAGGAGATCATAAATTCGAGGGATACGGTCTTTATCATGGGCCACCGCCTCGGGGACCCCGACAGCTTCGGAGCCGCGCTGGGCATCTACAGGATCGCCCGTACGCTGAACCGCAAGGCTTATATTGTCATCAACGAGAGGACCATATCGCTCAGGCAGGTCCTGTCGCTGTTTGAGAAGAATGAAAATTATGACAAGGATATGATCATCGACAGCATACACGCGATGGAGTATGTCACCGACAACTCCGCGCTGGTAGTCGTCGACGTCAATAAACCGAGCATCACGGAGTGCCCGGAGCTGCTCAAGAAGTGCAAGTCGATCGTGGTACTGGACCACCACAGACAGGGCAAAGAAGTGATCGAGAACGCGACGCTCTCCTATGTAGAGCCTTATGCGTCTTCTGCCTGTGAGATGGTATCCGAGATCCTGCAGTACACCGGCGAGAACATCAAGGTGAGACCGGAAGAAGCGGATGCGATCTACGGCGGTATCGTTGTGGACACCAATAATTTCACCAACAGGACGGGCGTGCGCACCTTCGAGGCGGCCGCGTTCCTCCGCCGCTGCGGCGCAGACGTGACCCGTGTGCGCAAACTCCTGCGGGACGATGTCGTCTCGTACAGAGCCAAAGCGGACGCGGTGTCCCACGCGCAGATCTATCTTGACGCCTATGCGATCTCCGTCTGCAGCGCGGACGACGCACAGAGCCCCACTGTAGTGGGCGCGCAGGCGGCAAATGATCTGCTCAATATCAAGGGCGTCAAGGCGAGCTTTGTTCTGACGCGCTATCAGAATGAAATATTTATCAGCGCCCGCTCCATCGACGAGGTCAATGTGCAGCTGATCATGGAGAAGATGGGCGGAGGCGGGCACCTCAATGTGGCGGGATGCCAGCTGGAGAACACTTCGATCGAAGAGGCAATAGAGACACTCAAGGCTACCATCAGCAAGATGACGGAGGCCGGAGACATATAACGATGCGCGCGGCGCGGCGGCTCGCTCCGCGAGCCTTGAACAGTGCACACGCACGCGTGCGGAAAGAGGTAAATTATGCAGGTAATCTTATTACAGGACGTCAAATCACTGGGCAAAAAGGGCGAGATCGTCAAGGTAAGCGACGGCTACGCCCGCAACTATGTGCTCCCCAAGAAGCTCGGCGTCGAAGCTACGGAGAAGAACAAAAATGAACTCAAGCTCCAGAAGGCGCACGAGGACAAGGTCGCGGCGCAGAAGCTGGCAGACGCCAAGGCTATGGCGGAAGATCTCGCGACCCGCAAGATCGTCGTCAAGATGAAGGCGGGCGAGAACGGCAAAGTGTTCGGATCCATTTCCGCCAAGGAGATCGCGGCGGCGGCCAAGGAGCAGCACGGACTGGATCTGGACAAGAAGAAGATCCAGGTCGCGGAGCCCATTAAGTCTTTCGGAACTTTTGAAGTCCCGATCAAGCTCCACACACAGGTGACCGGAAAGCTCAACGTGGTCGTACAGGAAGCGTAAGGAAACTAAGGACGGGTTTATGGCAGGGGAAGATGCAATCAAGCGGGTGATGCCCCACAGTATAGAAGCGGAACAGTCCGTGATCGGCGCAATGCTGATGGATGCGGAGGCGATCGAGGTCGCCATGGAAATGCTCAGGGAAGAGGATTTCTACGCCCGTCAGTACGGCGTGCTTTTTACTGCGATCACAGAGATGCACCAGAAAGGCATGGCGGTCGATCCCGTCACGCTGCAGACGCGGCTGCGGGAGATGAACCTTCCGCCGGAGGTCTACGGCAGCAGTACGATCCTGGAGCTGATCGAGCAGGTGCCCACCTCGGCCAACATCAAATCCTACGCCAAGATCGTCTCGGAGAAAGCGCTGCTGCGCAGGATGATCCGGGCCAATGAGGAGATCGCGGGGGCCTGCTACACGCAGAAAGACGACATGGACGTGATCATGAACCAGGCCGAGAAGAAGATCTTTGAGATCTCTCAGAGAAGAGATTCCGCCGGGTTCGTACCCATCCGCCAGATCGTCATCAACGCCATCGAGAAGATCGAGTACGCCAGCCATATCAAGGGCAACGTGACTGGCCTCTCCACCGGATTTACGGATCTGGACAACAGAACGGCAGGGTTTCAGCCTTCTGACTTCATTCTGATCGCCGCGAGACCTTCCATGGGCAAAACAGCGCTGGTCCTCAACATCGCCCAGCACCTGGTGCTCAAGGAGAACCGCTGCGTCGCTATTTTCTCACTGGAAATGTCCAAGGAGCAGCTCACAAACAGACTTTTCTCCATGGAATCCCATGTGGACGCCCAGAAGATCCGAACCGGAGACCTGACGGAGCAGGAGTGGGCGGACCTGGTCGAGAGCGCGGGCAATATCGGAGAGAGCAGGCTGATTATCGATGACACGCCGGCGATCTCCGTTCAGGAGCTGCGCTCCAAGTGCCGCAAGTACAAGATGGAATTCGGCCTGGAGATGATCATCATCGACTACCTGCAGCTGATGAGCGGCAGCGGCAAATCCGGCGAGTCCAGGCAGCAGGAGATCTCTGAGATCTCCAGATCCCTCAAGGCCATCGCCCGTGAGCTGAATGTTCCCGTTGTCTCGCTGTCCCAGCTCTCGAGAGCGGTAGAATCCAGGCCTAACCACAGGCCCATGCTCTCCGACCTTCGTGAATCCGGCGCCATCGAGCAGGACGCGGACGTCGTCATGTTCATTTACCGCGACGACTACTACAACCAGGATTCGGAGAAAAAAGGAATCGCTGAGATCATTATCGCCAAACAGAGAAACGGCCCGATCGGCACAGTGGAACTGAGCTGGCAGCCGGCGCTGACCAAGTTTGCAAATCTCGCCAGATAAGAGACGGCGTTATCCGCATATATTCGCTGATAGATACTACAAGGAGGAAGACGCAGATATGGATCGCTATTTTGACCCGGAGGTGGAATGCGCCTCACGGGAGCAGATCACAGCCTGGCAGAACGAAAGGCTGGTAAAGCAGGTTGAGAGAGTTTACAACAACGTCCCTTATTACAGAAAGAAAATGGACGAGCTCGGAGTTCGTCCGGAGCACATTCACGGGATCGAGGACCTACACCTTCTTCCGACCCTGACCAAAGATGATCTGAGAGATCAGTATCCCTACGGACTTATGGCGGCGCCGCTGTCCGACTGCGTCAGGATCCATTCCACGAGCGGCACGACGGGCAGAAGAGTAGTGGCTTTCTACACACAGAACGACGTTGATCTGTGGGAGGAGTGCTGCGCAAGGGCTCTTGCGGCGGCCGGAGCGACCAAAGACGACGTGGTGCAGGTCTGCTACGGCTACGGGCTGTTCACGGGCGGAGCGGGCCTCCACGGCGGTTCTCACAAGCTGGGGAGCCTGACGCTTCCCATGTCTTCGGGCAACACGGACCGCCAGCTTCAGTTTATGACCGATCTCGGAACAACGATCCTGTGCTGCACGCCTTCTTACGCGGCCTATCTCACGGAATCCGTTAACGAGAGAGGACTTAGAGACCGCATCAAACTCAAGGCCGGCATTTTCGGCGCAGAGGCGTGGACGGAGGAGATGCGCCGGGGCATCGAGGAAGGCCTGGGCATCAAGGCGTACGATATCTACGGACTCACGGAAATCTCCGGACCGGGCGTCGCCTATGAGTGCAGCGCGCAGCACGGCATGCACGTCAATGAGGACCACTTCATCGTGGAGACGATCAACCCCAAGACCGGGGAGCCCGTGCCTCACGGGGAAAAGGGTGAGCTGGTATTCACAAGCCTCACCAAAGAAGCTTTTCCGCTGATCCGCTACAGGACCAAGGATATCGGAATACTCTACGACGAGCCCTGCTCCTGCGGAAGGACACACGTGAGAATGTCCAAGCCGATGGGAAGAAGCGACGATATGCTGATCGTCAAGGGCGTCAATGTATTCCCGTCCCAGATCGAGACAGTGCTGATGAACTGCGGCTATCCGGCTAATTATCAGATCGTTGTGACCAGAGCGAATAATACCGACCGCATCGAGGTGCAGGTCGAGATGACGCCCGAGATGTTCTCGGACTCCCTGTCCGAAGTGGCGGGAAGAGAGAAACAGCTTGTCGCCGCGCTCAAGGCGATGCTCGGCATCTACTGCGTAGTCAAACTTGTGGCGCCCAAGAGCATCACGAGAAGTGAGGGCAAGGCAAAGAGAGTGATCGATAAGAGAAATCTTTATCAATAATGTCTCTATCTATAACGTCTCTATCAATAACGTTTGGCGACCCTCTCGGTGAGGAGAAAAGGAGGTTCAAATGACAGTCAAACAGATTTCTGTGTTTTTGGAGAACAGGCCCGGCGCTCTGGCGGAATTTACGAAAATCCTGGAAAAGAGCAGCATCGACCTGAGAGCCCTGTCCCTCGCGGAGAGCGAGGACTTCGGAATTGTCCGCGTCATTGTCGATGATCCTTTCAATACGATTCAGATCCTCAAGGAGGAGGGCTATGTCTGCTCGATCACGAAGGTCATTGCCGTGGAGATCGAGGACAAACCCGGCGCTCTGGTCAACATGCTGAACATTCTCGGGGACAATAAGGTAAACCTTGAGTACTCCTACGCTTTCCTTGCCAAAAAAGCGAACAGCGCATTTATGGTCTTCCGCGTGGCGGATAACGAAAAAGCGATCAAGGTGCTCACGGCCAACGGCATCAGGCCGATCTGCCATGAGGATATGGAGCAGCTGTTCAAATAACGCTCTGCGGCGCATCTTATAGTGCAGAGGAAAGAGATTCCATTTGATTCCATTTTGTGAGACGAAAAAAGAGCCCGAGGCATTTGCCTCGGGCTCTCTTTCATTCTTTACTTAATTCTCTGCTTAGCTGTTGTACAGCAGGCTCTCTCAATGGTTAAGAGGAACTCAACCCTCAGAGATAGCGCCTACAGGACACTGAGCTTCGCAAGCGCCGCAATCGATGCAAGCGTCTGCATTGATCTCGTACTGGGAATCGCCCTGAGCGATTGCGTCAACGGGACATTGTGCAGCGCAGGAACCGCAGCTGATGCAAGCATCACTAATAACACGTGCCATGATAGTGGTCTCCTTTCTTATTCAAGTTAGACAAGCCTAAATAGCCTAATTTGCATTCAAGGCACAGATACAACCATATCTGTGCCTTGAAACAATCATATCTTATCCCTTTTTTGAATGGCCGTCAAGAGAATCACAAAATGTCAGTCTCTTTGGAGCGGCCTTTTTCAGGGACGGGAGACCGGCTCTGAGAGGCCGGATCCTCCGTGTTCGGAACTGAATCACTCGTTGTACAGAGCACCCAGTTTCTCGAGGTATGCATATTTCGCCTTTGCATTTGCCTCGTTCTCTGCATACATAGCGTCTGCCTTTGCAGGGTTGGAGCGCTTCAGGGATGTGTAGCGAACCTCTCCGCCGAGGAAGTCCATGTAAGGATCTGTAGCGGGCTTGGAATCCAGGAAGAACTTCTTGGCGCCGCCGGCAGGATTGAATCTGAACAGATTCCAGTAACCGGTCGTAACCGCGAGCTTCTCTTCATCCTGAACCTTAGCCATACCCTTGCGGATACCGTGGTTGATGCAAGGAGCGTATGCGATGATCAGGGAAGGTCCGGGATATGCCTCAGCCTCACTGATTGCCTTGATGCACTGATTTCTGTCAGCGCCCATGGAGATCTGTGCGACATATACATAGCCATAGCTCATAGCCATAGCTGCGAGATCCTTCTGCTTGGTCTCTTTACCGCCTGCTGCGAACTGAGCAACCGCACCGACAGGAGTAGCCTTGGAAGCCTGTCCGCCTGTGTTGGAGTAAACTTCAGTGTTGAAGCAGAATACGTTGATGTCCTTACCGGAAGCAAGGATGTGGTCAACACCGCCGTAGCCGATATCGTAAGCCCATCCGTCACCACCGAATACCCACTGGGACTTCTTGGCCAGGAACTGCTTCTGCTCAAGGATTTCCTTAGCTGCGTCGGAGCCGTCAGCCTCAAGAGCTGCTACCAGAGCATCCGTTGCTGCGCCGTTCTCAGCGCCGACAGCGAAGGTGTCGATCCACTTCTGAGCTGCTGCCTTAACTTCCTCGCCTGCTGTCTCAGCAATAGCCTCGACCTTGGACTTGAGGTTTGCTCTCAGGGACTGGTTTGCAAGAAGCATACCATAACCGAACTCAGCAGCATCCTCAAACAGGGAGTTGGACCATGCAGGGCCGTGACCCTTGTGGTTTACTGTGTAAGGAGTGGAAGGTGAGGAGTTACCCCAAATGGAGGAGCATCCTGTTGCGTTCGCGATGTACATACGATCGCCGAACAGCTGAGTGACCAGCTTAGCATAAGGAGTCTCGCCGCAGCCTGCGCATGCGCCGGAGAATTCAAGCAGGGGCTGCTTGAACTGGGAGCCCTTAACTGTGGTCTCTTTGAACTTGTCGATAACATCCTGCTTGGGCTCGAATGTTACTGCTACGTTGAAAGCATCCTGCTCGTTAGGCTGCTTCATGCCTTCCTCGAGTCTCATCATGTTCAGAGCCTTGTTGCCCTTCTTGCCGGGGCAGACGTTTGCGCAGCTGCCGCAGCCTGTGCAGTCGAGGGAGGAAACAACGATCGCGAACTTGTATCCGGGCATGCCCATAAGCGGGATCGTAACTGTGCCTTCAGGAAGCTTAGCGCACTCGTCATCGGTCAGAGCCATAGGACGGATTGCAGCGTGAGGGCATACATAGGAGCAGAAAGTACACTGGATGCAGTTCTCGGAAGCCCATACGGGAACGTTGACTGCGATACCGCGCTTCTCATATGCAGCTGCGCCGGAAGGTGTAGCACCATTTGCATAAACGCCTGCTGCGGAAACGGGAACAGTGTTGCCTTCCTGAGCGTTGACCTTAACCTGAATGTTGTTTACGAAATCAACAACATCCTGTCTTGCGCCGGTAGCGTGAACGAGATCATACTCTTCACCTTCTGCCTGGCCCCAGGACTCGGGAACGTCAACCTTGACAACATTCTTGGCACCTGCATCGATCGCTGCCCAGTTCTTCTCGACAACGTCGCGGCCCTTACGGCCATAGGTCTTCTCAGCAGCAGCCTTCATGTAGGCGATTGCATCCTCTTCGGGGATGATGTTAGCCAGCTTGAAGAATGCGGACTGAAGGATGGTGTTGATACGTGTCGGGCCCATGCCGGTCTCGATACCGATCTTAACGCCGTCGATGGTGTAGAAGTTGATCTTGTGATCATAGATGAACTTCTTGACCTGCGGAGGAATGTGTGTCTCGAGCTCTTCTGCGTTCCAAGAACAGTTCAGCAGGAATGTGCCGCCGTCTACCAGCTCCTGGGCCATGTTGAACTTGCGGATGTATGCCGGGTTGTGGCATGCAACGAAGTTTGCCTGGTGGATGAGGTAAGTGGACTTAATGGGCTTCTTACCAAATCTCAGGTGGGACATGGTAACACCACCGGACTTCTTGGAGTCATAGTCAAAATATGCCTGCGCATACATGTCGGTGTTGTCGCCGATGATCTTGATGGAGTTCTTGTTAGCACCGACAGTACCGTCAGCACCAAGACCCCAGAACTTGCAGCAGATTGTTCCCTCGGGAGTTGTAACGATTTCCTTGCCGGGATCAAGGGAAAGGTTTGTCACATCATCAGTGATACCGATGGTGAACTCTTTCTTCTCGGTGTTGTTGAAAACAGCGATGATCTGAGCAGGAGTCGTATCCTTGGAACCAAGGCCGTAACGACCGGAGAATACGGGAACATCCTTGAACTCTGTGCCTGCGATCGCAGCCTTGACATCCAGTGCCAGAGGCTCGCCGATGGAACCGGGCTCTTTTGTTCTGTCAAGAACAGAGATCTGCTTGACAGTCTTCGGGATAGCTGCAAGGAAAGCCTCTGTGCAGAAAGGTCTGTACAGACGAACCTTGATAACGCCAACCTTCTGGCCTGCAGCGTTGAGGTGATCAACAGTCTCTTCAATAGTCTCGTTGACGGAGCCCATTGCGATGATGACCTTCTCAGCGTCTTCTGCGCCATAGTAGTTGAACAGCTTGTAATCTGTGCCGAGCTTCGCATTGACCTTGTCCATGTACTCCTGGACTACTGCGGGCATTGCGTTGTAAGCGGGGTTGCAGGCCTCACGGGTCTGGAAGAACAGGTCGGGATTCTGAGCGCAGCCCATCTGGCAAGGGTGTGTAGGGTTCAGGCAGTTAGCGCGGAACTCTGCGATTGCCTCGTGGTCGATCAGCTCGTCGAGATCGTCATAATCCCAAATCTGGATCTTCTGGATTTCGTGAGATGTACGGAATCCGTCGAAGAAGTTGATGAAGGGAAGTTTGCCCTTAACTGCTGCGCAGTAAGCGACGGGAGTCAGATCCATGACTTCCTGTACGCTGGACTCACAGAGCATAGCGCAGCCGGTCTGTCTTGCGGCGTACACGTCGGAGTGGTCGCCGAAGATGTTCAGAGCGTGTGTACATACGCAGCGAGCTGCTACGTTGATGACTGCCGGAAGACCTTCGCCGGCGATCTTGTAGAGGTTGGGGATCATCAGAAGAAGACCCTGGGAAGCTGTAAAGGTGGATGTCATCGCACCGGCAGCGACCGCGCCGTGCACAGCACCTGCAGCACCAGCCTCGGACTGCATCTCGGTAACCTGAACGGGCTGACCGAAAATGTTCTTGCGTCCTGCTGTAGCCCACTCATCAACATGCTCAGGCATTACGGATGAAGGGGTGATGGGATAGATGGTAGCAACCTCTGTATACGCATACGCGGCGTGTGCAGCAGCCTCGTTACCATCCATGGTGAGAAACTTTCTTGCCATTTGTTTTCCTCCTGTTAATATTGCAGCGGTAAACCGCCAAGTTGTAAAAACCCACAGCTTATCTAGCAATATAATTCTAGCATCGGGTAGTACAAAATACAATGTTCATTTAAGATTGTATTTCGAAAAAACCAGTAATAATAACGAAAAAACTGGTTAGTGCTATCTAACTATTGTGAAAGTTTCACAGGATTTATGAAGACGAAGTGACAAAAGAATGAAGAAAGTAGCTAAATGGAGTTAACAATTGCCGGCCGCCGCAGAGTTTGCGGCGGCCGGCTGAAATGACCGTTATTCACAGCTGTCCGAGCGTTTCGAGCGCGTTTCCGGTACAGACGGGCGTGCAGTGAGTGAGAAGGTATTGCTGGCGCGCGGGGCTGACTTTTTCGAGCTGTCCGTATTCGGACAGGGCCGCCAGCGCGCTCTGCATGGCTCCGACCTCCTCAATCCCCTTCATCCTGAGAAAGAGGTAGAGCCTGCCGCTCTTCTCGTCGCGGTAGAGAGAACTGCTTCCGGTGTAGGCGGCGGAGAGGACCTTGGCCGCCAGGATCACGTCGGCCATGGTGTCAAAAGAGTAGAGCCGGGATGTGAGCAGCTGATCGCGCCGCTCTTTCATGGTCTGCTCGGCGCTCTTTCTGCCCGGCGCCGCTTTGGGAGAGCCGGTATCGTCAGCGGTGTTCTCCTTTATTGACTTGAGGAGCTGGCTGAGCGGAGACGGGGGTTCCTTCGCAGGGGCAGCGTCTTTCTGTACAGAGGGCGCAAAGTTTGAAAATCTTGTATCTAATTCTTCGGGATTGTCTACTTTGGTGACGATCAGCACGATGCTGTCGGCGCCAAGGGGAATGGCCTCGATCATCAGGGGATAGTTTTCCGCGTCAAAGCCGCACTGGATCGCGGCCTGCTGCATCATGTCCCGAAACAGCGCGCGCGCTTTCTCGGAACCGTATGCGAGCTCACTGAGCCGAAGCTGTCTGCTGGCGAGGTCCTCCCCGGTGAGGATGCAGCGGATCTGGCTGCTGCTGATTTTCTCTATCTTCATGAAGTACTCCTTTACTGTTCAAAGAAGGGGCCGGTTAGTGACACTCTCCCATCCTTAGTAATATTTTGACGCATGCAGGGATTCCCCGTCAATGGAAAGTTGAGATAATCGGTAAACTGTCCGTATAAGCGCACAAAATTGAACGTGTCTTTTTTGTACGAAAATCACAAGAATGGCCGTTTTCGGATTTTCGGTGGCCGAGAGTGTTGTAGTCGAAAGGCGGTTGTACTAGAATGTGTCTCGGAAGCAGATGAGACAATCTGTACCGGCTGGGAGGTGATAGCACACTAGCAATTCAAGACTTTTTCATGTCTATTAGCACTTTATAAATGGGACTTTCCCATTATCTGAAATCTATTGCCGGTCAGGCATAAAAGAGAATTCAGCATGATTTATTTGCGTCTGATTTAAAAGAATGTTTACTTATTTAATGGTACGGTTTCTGTGCTTCCCGGAGGCGGAGGCGGATACGGCGGTACAAATCTCACGGAATTATTGTAACCTTCCGGTCTTGCAGTCTGCCTGCAACTCAGAATAAGATCGCGGGATCTTATGTCTTTTTTCATATCTCAAGTCATATAAGACCATTTCTTGGAACGCTTCGTATATCAGGAAACGCTGCGGGGACCCGCTTGCGGCAGACGGTATCGAAGCGTTCCGTCATGTGTGTAAGTTTTCATCTGCTGCTCCTGCTTCTGAGAAAGGCGGCGCTTTTAGCCGCGCAGGGATGCCAAATTCCTTATACTCTGGTATAATAGGCAGGTAAATTTGAAAGGAGTATATCAGATGAAGAAAGTATTGCCCACATTAGTGATACTGGTGCTGATCGGCGTGCTGGGAACGGTGTTCTACAATAACTATTTTGAGAAGTATACTTACAGCGAAGAGACAGTAGATCTCAATTTGTATTATGAAGTAGAGGGTGAAAATGACTATCCTGTAATTCTTCAGGATCAGTGGTCGGACTACCATGCCAGGAAGATCGGAGAGCATTATTATCTGTCCTATGAGGATGTCTGCAGCCTTCTCAACGACAGGTTCTATTACGGCGCGGAAGACGGAGAACTCTGCTACTGCCTTCCCGAGACGCGCATCACGGCCAAGGTCGGCGAGAGCGCATGGACAGACTCTTCGGGAGCGGAGACGAAAGAGGATTATGTGATCTGCGCGGAGGAAGATGACAAGATCTACGTCGCGCTGGATTTTGTCCGCAAGTACACAAATTTCTCCTATGAGGCGTTCACACAGCCCAACCGCATGAGCCTTTACAAGGAGTGGGGAGAGCGCGAGGAAGCTGAAGTTACAAAGACGACGAAGATCCGGGCGTCAGGCGGCGTCAAGAGCAAGGTGGTCTCGGAAGTGACCGAGGGGAGCAAGGTCGTCGTCATTGAGAAAATGGACAACTGGAGCAAGGTCGTCACCGAGGACGTCATGATCGGCTATATGGAGAACCGGAAGATGACGGAGCCTGCGGCCGTCGCGATGACGCCGGTCACCGACTATCAGGAACCCGAGTACAAGCGCACCGCTCTGGACGGAAAGGTCAACATGGTCTGGCACAATATCGCCGGGGCGTCGGGAAACACGACCTTTAACGAGAGGATCGACAGGACAAAGTCCGTCAATGTCGCCGCACCCACATGGTTTGTCGTCCTTAATGAGGCCGGCTCTGTGGAAGTGCGCGCCACGCAGGCCTATGTAGACGCCGCGCATGAGAGAGGCATGGCAGTCTGGGCGGTGCTCGACAATTTCACCGGGCCGGACGGCGTGCAGCAGTCCTTCCTCGCTTCCGATGAAGCCAGGACAAGCGTCATCGAGAAGGTCATCGAGACGACCGGTGAGATGGGAATAGAGGGCGTCAACGTTGACATCGAGGGAATCTCCGAAAAATACGGCAGAGATTTTATCGAGTTTATCAGGGAGCTCTCCATAGCCTGCCGAAAGGAAGGGCTCGTCCTGTCAGTGGACAACTATGTTCCCTACAACTTCAACGACCACTACCGCCTGGATGAACAGGGCGTCTTTGCCGACTATGTGGTGATCATGGGGTACGATGAACACTATGCGGGAAGTCAGGAGCCGGGGAGCGTGGCTTCCATCGGCTATGTCACTTACGGGATCGAAGAAGCCCTCAAATATGTGAGCAAGGAGAAACTGATCAACGGAATTCCTTTCTACACCAGAATCTGGAAGACGACCGCGGAAGGCGTGAGCAGCCAGGCTTACGGCATGAACGAGGTGCAGACTTTTATCGCCAACCATGGGATGACGGTGGAATGGAATGCGTCGGCGGAGCAGAATTACGCCGAAGTGCATGAGGATGACGCGACTTACCAGATCTGGATCGAAGACGCGGAGTCGATCGAGAAAAAGCTCGAGGTGATGCAGAGCCATTCCATAGCCGGCGTCGCGCAGTGGTGCCTGGGCATGGAGAGCTCGGACGTCTGGGACGTCATCGCCGACTACATGGAGAAATGAGGCGCGGCAAGTGTTGAAGACAGAATATGTGACAATGAATGAGGCGTCTCCGGATCCCGAAGTGATCCGGCGGGCGGGACAGATCATAAAGGAAGGCGGACTGGTGGCATTTCCCACCGAGACGGTGTACGGCCTGGGAGGCGACGCCTTAAATCCCGCCTCATCCCGAAAGATCTACGCGGCCAAGGGAAGGCCTTCGGACAACCCGCTGATCGTGCATGTCTGCAGACTCGAGGATATAGAGCTGATCGTGAGCGAGATCCCGCCGGAGGCGGAGAAGCTGGCGGAGGCTTTCTGGCCGGGCCCGCTGACCATGATCTTCAAAAAGAGCGACCTGGTCCCGAAGGAGACGACGGGGGGACTCGACACGGTGGCGGTCCGATTCCCGAGCAACAGGATCGCGCAGGCGCTGATCGACGCCTCCGGCGGCTTTATCGCGGCGCCCAGCGCCAACAGGTCCGGAAGGCCCAGTCCTACGGTGGCAAAATATTGCATGGAAGACCTGGACGGCAGAGTGGAGATGATCATCGACGGCGGCGAAGTGGGAATCGGCCTTGAATCCACCATCATCGACCTGACGGAGGGAAGCCCGGTCATCCTGCGGCCCGGCTTTGTGAACCGGAAGATGCTGGAGGAAGTTCTCGGAAATGTGGAAGTGGACTCTACGCTGATCACTCCGGACTCGGGGATCGCCCCCAAAGCGCCGGGAATGAAATATCGGCATTACGCTCCCAGAGGAGAACTGGTGATTATTGAGGGAGAACGTGATAAAGTAGTAGAAGAGGTCAATAAGGCGGCAGCGCGCAATGCGGAGCTCGGCCTGAAGACCGGCGTGATCTGCACGGACGAGACCGAGGAACTTTACAGAGCGGACAGCGTCAAGAGCGCGGGCCGCCGCAGTGATGAACTGAGTGTGGCCAGATCGCTGTTCCGAATACTGAGGGAGTTCGATGACGAGCAGGTCGACCGGATCTACTCGGAATCCTTCGGCGGAGGGAATCTGGGACGGGCGATCATGAACCGCCTCATGAAAGCGGCCGGACACAGGCTGGTTCATCTCGGGCGCGGCGAAAAACTGCAGGATTGACCGAAGACTCGGAGTACATTGACTCAGGCGGGAACTTTCCTTCTGAGATAAGCGATGAAAACTAATTATAAAGGCATGGAGGACTAAAATGGCTAAAATCGTAATTATGGACCACCCGTTGATCAAGCATAAGATCGGACTGATCCGCCGCAAAGAGATCGGAACAAAGGAGTTCCGTGAGACGATCGGTGAGATCGCTATGCTCGAGTGCTATGAGGCGACCAGACAGCTGGAGCTGGAGGATGTTGAGATCGAGACCCCGATCTGCAAGACGACCGTACAGGAGATCAAGGGCAAGAAGCTCGCGGTTGTTCCGATCCTCAGAGCGGGACTGGGCATGGTAGACGGCATGCTGACAATGATCCCTGCGGCCAAGGTCGGACATATCGGCCTCTACAGAGATCCCGAGACGCTGGCTCCGGTCGAGTATTACTGCAAGCTTCCGGCTGACAGCGCGGAGAGAGAGATCTTTGTTGTCGACCCCATGCTCGCGACAGGCGGCTCCGCTCTGGCGGCGGTCGAGCTCCTCAAGAAGCACGGCTGCAAGAAGCTGCACTTTTTGTGCATCATCGCGGCGCCCGAGGGCGTCAAGGCCTTCGCGGAGGCACATCCCGATGTAGACCTCTATATCGGCGCGCTGGATGACCATCTCAACGACCACGGATACATCGTTCCCGGACTGGGCGATGCGGGCGACAGAATCTTCGGAACCAAGTAAACCGGCGGCAGGATTTTCCCTGCAAGGAGCAGAGAAACCCGCACGCGGCCGGGCAGTCCGTTTCCGCGTGCCTTGAACGACAGGGGGTAATTATGGCAGTCAAAATGACCGGCAAGAGAAATGATTATATCACATGGGACGAGTACTTCATGGGCGTGGCACAGTTGTCGGCCCTTCGCTCGAAGGATCCCAGCACGCAGGTCGGATCCTGCATCGTGAGCAGTTCGCACAAGATCCTTTCCATGGGATACAACGGATTTCCTTCCGGCTGCTCGGACGATGATTTCCCCTGGGCGAGAGAGGGAGATACTCTGGAGACCAAATATGCCTTTGTCACCCACAGTGAACTCAACGCGATCCTGAATTACCGCGGCGGAAGCCTGGAGGGGTCCACCCTCTATGTGTCGCTCTTTCCCTGCAATGAGTGCGCGAAGGCGATCATTCAGAGCGGAATCCGCACGGTCGTCTACGACAGCGACAAATACGCGACGTCGGATACGACGATCGCCAGCAAGAGAATGTTTGACGCGGCGGGCGTGAGATATTATCAGTATCAGAGGACCGGCAGAAAGGTCGAAGTGGAACTGTAAAAAGCGGGCACAGACTTGGAATGATATCAAAAAGGGGCATCCACAGTTGTGGATGCCTCTTCTTTTTACCGGAATTTTTTTTACTGGAATTTTACGCCTTCCGCGCGCGCCTTGTTGTAGCGCTCGACGATCCCGAGGATCTTCTCTCTGGGATCGAGCAGGTCGCTGATGGAACTGTCGTGGTTGAGAGTATCGATGAGGTAAGCGAGATACTTGCTCATGCTGCAGCACATGTACCAGGGGCGGTCCTGCAGTTCGGGTCTCTGGTAGATCAGGTTGGTAGTGATGATCTTGTCGAATATGCCTTCCGCGTAGGCCTTATCGAATTTCTCGATGCCATCCGTGAAGAGGCCGAAGGTCTCGCAGATGAAGACTCTGCGGGCCTTGCGCTTCTTGAGGGCGCTTGCCACTTCGAGAATACTGTCGCCGGAGGAGAGCATGTCGTCGATGACGATCATGTCCTTGCCTTCTACGCTTGAACCGAGGAATTCATGTGCAACAACAGGATTTACGCCATTTACGACGCGGGTGTAGTCGCGGCGCTTGTAGAACATTCCCATGTCCAGGCCCAGGACGTTCGCGTAGTAGACCGCGCGCTTCATGCCGCCCTCGTCAGGGCTGATGATGAGCATATGGTCGCTGTCGATCTGAAGGTCGCCGACGCTGCGCAGGAGGCCTTTGATAAACTGATAAGCGGGCTGAACGTTATCAAAGCCGCTGAGCGGAATGGCGTTCATGACGCGGGGGTCATTGGCGTCAAAAGTGAGGATATTGTCGACGCCCATGCGGACCAGTTCCTGAAGCGCGATCGCGCAGTCAAGGGATTCCCTGGCGGTGCGCTTGTGCTGGCGGCTCTCATAGAGATAGGGCATGATCACAGTGATCCTGCGGGCCTTGCCGCCGATGGAGGCAATCACTCTCTTGAGATTCTGGTAGTGATCATCGGGTGACATGTGATTGGTGATTCCGAACATCTTATAGGTCTTGCTGTAGTTGACGACGTCCGCGAGAAGATAGAGGTCCATTCCGCGGACGGACTGAGCAAGCACGCCCTTGCCTTCGCCCGTTCCGAAGCGGGGGAGGTTGCATTCGATGATGTAGGAAGGTCGATTGTAGCCGACATAGGCAAGAGAGTCTTTGTGTTCGCTCTCGCGTTCCGCTCTCCATCTGGTGAGATAGTAATCAATCTCGGAAGCCATCTCCTCGCACCCGGTGACAGGAATGATCCCGAGTGATCCGGCGGGCATGGTATCCAGATGCCGCTTGTCGTGTTGTTTGATTGGTTCCATTAGCCGTCCTCGCTTTCTGACTAGTAATGAATGTTTTGGCTGCTGCAGTTTGTCTTATTGGTGAGCGGTGTTCCTCTGCCTGCGCTTCAGAACACGGATGTCGCTTCCTGTCAGTTTGTAGAGCTCATAGTCGTTGGTGATCCTGGAAAAAACGCGGTCCGAGTAGCGGGCCTGCATCTCCGCAAGGGAGAGATTCGTGGAGATCACTGTCGACTTGCGGCCGATATGGCGCTCATTGAGGCAGGTGAAGAGCTGCGCCGAAATGAACTGATTGGTCAGTTCCGTGCCGAGATCGTCGATGATCAGAAGATCGCATCCGTAGAGATCGTCGGTAAACTTGCGCAGTTCCTCCTTGGTCCGCACATCGAAGGAGTACATGGACAGCCTGTCGAACAGAGCGGCCGCGCTGAAATAGAGGACCGAGTGGCCCGTCTCGAGCAGTTCTTTCGCAATGCAGATCGACAGGAAAGATTTTCCGGTACCTACTGTACCATATAAATAGAGATTGCGGTATACCTGATCGAACTGCGCGGCCATGCGCCGGCAGGCGGCGGAAGCTATGCGAAAGCGCTTTAAGTCTTCCCCATGATAATAGCTCTCGGTCAGAATGTCAAAGTTATGTTCTTTTACAAGTTCCCCGAGATGGGAGCTGCTGTAGAGGATCTCGATCTCTTTCTGTTTGAAGCACCGGCATTTGTTTCCGTCGACGAAACCCGTGTCGCCGCAGAGCGGGCAGTCGGGGCTGACGGTGAGATAATCTTCGGGAAAACCGTGGGAGACGAGGAGCTGCCTCTTTTTCTCCGCGATCTTTGATAATTCCGGGCGCACCAAAATGGGAGAAGCGGAATTATTCTTCCCCTTTTCTCCCAATCGTGAATGCAGATATCCCACGGCGATCTCCGAAACCTGTTCCGAGAGTTCCCGGTATTCGGGGATCTTTGCGTACACTTCATCTCTGCGCGCAAGAGAGAGCTGGTGTCTCCGGCTCTGTTTCTGCATATAGCCGCGCATGATCTCGTCGTACTGTTCTCTGGTCAGTGACACAAATTCTCCTTTGGGTTAGTTGCCCAGAATCTCTTTCTCAAGTTCGTCAAAGTCGTATTGATTCTGTTCGAACTGGTTGAACGGATTAGCGGAAGGCTTGACGCCGGAGCCCGAAGAAGGGCGTCCTTTCCGGCCAAAGCTGGAGACGGCGCGCTCTGCCTGTTTGGGTGTCGTTATGCCGTGCTCGGCCCAGTTGACAGCAACTTTCTGAATGTAGCGGAAATCCTTCTTGCCTCTGTCGATGCAGTACTGAAGCAGATAATCGATCAGCGCATCCGAGAAATGGAGCTGTTCGGAAATATAGTATACAGATTCCACCTCGCTGGGCGCAAGAGGTTTTCCGATATACTGCTCAATGACAAACAGAAGCTGAGCCCGCTTCGCGCTGCTGCGGAAGGCTTCAATGGAAGCGGCGTCGGGATGCCGGAAAGAGGTCCCGCGTCCGGCCGGATCAGACGCATCCTGGCCGGAAACCGTATCCGCGCGGTCTGAGTCCCGGGCGGGAGCAGCATACTGGGAAGAGGCGGCCTGCTGCGGCGAGGCAGCGACCTGACCGGAAGTCGGATGCTGGGAAGGAATCGCCATAGCCTGGAGCCTTGGGACAGCGGGAGCAGAGCGGACAGTCTCGACCTGATCGTCGCGATCCTCCGCGACGCCGTCATTTCCGGCCGTGCCCCTGAAAGGCACGGGATAAGCCTGGCCGCTGCGGCCCGACTGAGGAGAGAGCATGCGCAGGGACATGAGATCGCCTGCGGCGCTGTACTCGAGCTCAATGAGTCCGCGGCGCTCCCAATAGCGGAGCGAGCGAATGACTTCTCTCTCCGTGTGGTTGAACCGGTCGGCCATGTCGGGAATGCTGGTGGTCCTGCCTGCATTCATCATGCGAAGAAGATACAGATAGACCTTCAGCTGCGCGTCATTGGCGTCTTTCATATATTGATCGATAAAAAGATTAGAGACCAGGGTAGAGCCCTGATCGTTTTCGCTGTATATTGTGAACAATTAACAGACCTCCCGAAAAACAGGCAGAAAGACGACGTGCAATCATTCAGCACGCGGAGTGCTGAACAGTTAACCCAAGTGGCCGTTGGCATGCTCGGTTTCCGCTCTGATTCGATTATAGTAAGTCCGCTCAGGTCCGTTTCACAGACCTGCGTCAGGATAGCATAATTTGATAAATGAAGTATAGCATAGGCGGTCGGGGCGTGAAATGGTCATTTTGTCCATAAATATCTGAGGAGCCGCGGCAGAGGGACTGCCCCGCCCTGAATGTGGATAATGGGGATAACAGGGAAACATCTCCCGAAGAGCCCGTATTTCGGACCTTTCGGGAGATGAAGATATCCACAAAGGGCATGCCCCGCAGAGATGGGGATGATGTGGAAAAGTCGCGGTGTTTACTGCCGGGAAACCAGAGAATGTCCTACATCATTGATGTTTCCGGCTCCCATGGTTATCACCAAATCATTCTTTCGGCAATTTTTCAGGAGATAATTTTCAATTTCTTCAAAAGTGTCCAGGCACAGGCAGGGGTGACCGAGCGCTTCGATCTTTTCCGCCAGAGTGTGGGAACTGATCCCGAGGGTGTCGGTCTCTCTGGCCGGGTATATTTTGGCAAGGATGATGTGATCCGCCAGTGTAAGGGCCTTCGCAAAATCGTCCATCAGGGCCTTGGTCCTGGTGTAGGTATGGGACTGGAACACACACCAGAGTTCCCTGTGCGGGAAGTTCTTCGCAGTCCTGAGGGTGGCCTCGATCTCCGTGGGGTGGTGCGCGTAGTCATCGACGACAGTGAAGCCGTTTACGGTTCCCAGGACCTGGAAGCGCCTCTCGGTTCCCACATATTTTTTCAGGGCGGCTGCCGACGCCGCGCGGTCGATGCCAAGCCGGTCAGCGGCGGCGACCGCTGCCATGGAATTGTACACGTTGTGCTCGCCGGGGACACTCAGGGAAATGGTCTGTCTGCTGACAGTCCCGTCTTTGCCGCGGGAGCAGAGCGTGTAAGTGGCGTGCGCGTATTCGTCGTAGGTGATGTCCTCGGGCCAGTAGTCGGCGGACGAATCGGGGCCGTACAGGATGACGTCGCAGGCGAGGGAGCCGCAGATCTGCTCATAGTCGGGGATCTGTGTGTTGATGATCAGGGCGCCGTCTTCGGGGATCAGCTGCGCGAACTTCCGGAAGGAGCGGCGGATGTCGTCCAGGTCCTTGAAGAAGTCCAGGTGGTCCGCGTCGATGTCAA
This sequence comes from Lachnospiraceae bacterium UBA4260, assembly GCA_002395235.1. Taxonomy (GTDB): domain Bacteria; phylum Bacillota; class Clostridia; order Lachnospirales; family Lachnospiraceae; genus CAG-791. Next base: position 40,610 of record DGWK01000011.1, read on the forward strand.
GGATGATGCCAATGCCGGGGTACATGTCCAGGAAACTGTTTGTGTACTCGCAGGCTTCGGCGGCAAAATAATCGCTCTGCCCGATCCTGACGTTTCCGCCTATGCTGTCCAGTATGCCGCCTATGGAGAGGGTCGGATCGGTTCCCGCCTCCATCATGATCTCCGAGATCATGGAAGTTGTCGTGGTCTTTCCGTGCGTGCCGCTGATGGCTACGGGATTTTTGTAAGCCCGCATGATCTGGCCCAGGAGAACGGATCTTCCGATGTACGGGATTCCGTTTTCCATGACGGCGATGTACTCCGGATTGTCCGGGTGGATCGCGGCTGTAAAGACGACCAGGTCGATGTCGGGAGTGATATTCTCTTTCTTCTGGCCGATGATGACGCGGATCCCGTCAGCGGCGAGGTCGTCGGTGATGGAAGAAGCGGCGCGGTCGGAACCGGACACGCGGAAGCCTTTGCTTCTGAGGATCCGCGCGAGGCCGCTCATGGAGATCCCGCCGATTCCGGAGAAGTAGACGTGGATCGGTTTATTAAAATCGAGCTGATACATAGGCCCTCCTGATATGTTTAGTAATGCTTTTTTTTGAGTATTTTCGTTGTCGCCTGTATCATACAATAAGAAATCTTTCAAGTCAAAGGCGTATACAATTATGCGGCCCCAACAGAAAATTTTCTGGAAATTGTTTGTTATTCCGAATAAAGATGAATATTTTGATGGATATAATGTACAGTTTCATTTCTGTAAGCGGTGTGATATAATATTCTTGCAAAATTGTATACGTTATTTTGTAAAGGATTTTGCAAAAACCATACCAGAGGTGGCAACATGATAGTTAAGAAAGAAATGATTGCTATGCTGCTTGCAGGCGGCCAGGGGAGCAGACTTGGAATTCTTACATCGAACATGGCTAAACCGGCGGTATCCTTCGGCGGAAAGTACAGGATCATTGACTTCCCGCTGAGCAACTGCATCAATTCAGGTGTGGATACGGTCGGCGTTCTTACGCAGTATATGCCGCTCAGACTGAACACGCATGTTGGGATCGGAATTCCGTGGGACCTCGATAAGAACGTGGGCGGAGTCTCGGTACTCTCTCCTTATGAGCAGATGCGGCATACGGAGTGGTACACGGGAACGGCTAACGCGATTTATCAGAATCTCGCATATATGGAGAGTTTCAACCCGGACTATGTGCTGATTCTGTCGGGCGATCATATCTACAAGATGGATTATGAGGCCATGTTGGACTTCCACAAGGAGAACAACGCGGACGTCACCATCGCTGTCATGCCCGTCCCTATGGAGGAGGCAAGCCGTTTCGGAATCATGATCACTGACGAGAACAAGAAGATCGTTGATTTTGAGGAGAAGCCGGCGCATCCGCGCAGCAATCTCGCTTCCATGGGTATTTACATATTCAACTGGAAGACGCTGAAGGATGCTTTGGTGACCAATAAAGATCAGCCTCATCTTGATTTCGGTAAACATATTATTCCGTATTGTCGTGACAACGGATCTCCTCTCTATGCGTACGAGTTTAACGGATACTGGAAGGATGTCGGGACCCTGACCTCCTATTGGGAAGCCAATATGGAGCTTATAGACATCGTTCCGGAGTTTAATCTGTACGAAGAGTACTGGAAGATCTACACGAACAGCACGTCTAATGTGCCGCAGTATTTTGGCACAGAGAGTACTGCAGAGCGGACGATCATCGGTGAAGGAACTGAGGTTTACGGCAAGGTCTACAATTCTGTGATCGGTTGTGACGTGACGATCGGAAAGGGCGCGGAAGTGAGGGATTCCATCCTCATGAACGGGACCAAGGTCGGAGAAGGCTGCAGGCTTTACAAAGTCATTGCTGCCGAAGACGTCACGATCGGGGACAGAGCGGTCCTTGGCGAGGGTTACGATATACCCAATGACACAAGACCTGATATTTACAGAGAAGGTATCGTAACACTGGGAGAAGGAACTGTGATCCCGGCCGGCGTCAGCATCGGAAAGAACGTGATGATTTCCGGTGTCACCACGGCAGAGGATTACCCCGGCAGCAGGCTTGAGAGCGGCAAAACTCTGGTGAAAGAAGGTGACGCGGAATGAGGGCGGTAGGAATTATCTTAGCCGGCGGAAACAGCAAGCGGATGAAGGAGTTGTCAAAAAAGAGAGCTGTGTGCGCAATGCCCGTCGCAGGCAGTTATCGCAGCATTGATTTTGCACTCAGCAACATGGAGCATTCCAGAATCCAGAAGGTAGCTGTCCTTACGCAGTATAATTCCAGAAGTCTGAATGAGCACCTGGCATCGTCCAAATGGTGGGACTTCGGACGCAAGCAGGGAGGCCTGTTCCTCTTTACTCCTTCCTTCGCGGACGCCAGCAGTCAGTGGTACCGAGGAACAGCTGACGCGATCGCACAGAATATCAGTTTTCTTAAGACATCACACGAGCCGTACGTGGTCATCACATCCGGTGACTGTGTCTACAAGATGGACTACAACGAAGTCCTTGAATACCATGTGGAGAAGAGAGCGGATATCACTGTCGTGGTCAAAGAAATGCCGGAAAACTTTAATGTGGAACGGTATGGCACAGTGCAGATGGACGCGGACGGACGGATCCGGGAATTCGTGGAGAAGCCCGTTGTCGCTCAGTACAACACGATTTCATGCGGAATCTATGTGATCAGAAGGCGATTGCTGATAGAACTTCTTGAGAAGAGCATGGAAGAGAACCGATATGATCTGGTTCAGGATATCCTTATTCGCTACAGGGGCCTGAAGAGAATCTACGGGTATAAGCTGCACAACTATTGGAGCAATATTGCGACTGTTGAGGATTATTACAGGACGAATATGGATTTTCTTAATCCGGAGATCAAGGATTATTTCTTCAAACAGTATCCGGACGTTCACTCGAAGGTCGCGGACCTTCCTCCCGCCAAGTACAATGTGGGAGTACACATCAAAAACAGCCTTCTGTCAAGCGGATGTATAGTGAACGGCACGGTAGAGAATTCTGTATTGTTCCAGCAGGTCTATGTTGGCAATAATTGTGTAATTAGGAATTCACTCATTTTGAATGATGTTTACATCGGAGACAACACTATAATTGAGAACTGCATCGTGGAGAGCGGCGACACCATTCAGGCAAATTCCTGTTACAAAGGTGAAAATGGTATAAGGATCGTGGTGGAAAAAGGCGAACGTTATACCATTTAGAAATGGAGAACGCTATGCAGGTGACGGATGTAAGAGTTAGAAGAATTGCCAAAGAAGGCAAAATGAAGGCAGTCGTCTCTATTACTATCGATCATGTTTTCGTTGTACACGATATCAAGGTCATCGAGGGTGAAAAAGGACTCTTTATTGCCATGCCGAGCAAGAAGTCGGCAGACGGCGAGTATAGAGACATAGCCCATCCCATCAATACAGATACCAGAGCAATGCTTGAGAGCATTATCCTGGAAGAGTATGAAAGAAGTGCATTGCAGGAAGATAACTCATCTACAGGTACGACAGCATAGCATCGCACGGAAATCTATCTAAATAGCTGAATATCGAATCTATGGAAAGTATCGCCGCGTGCCTGGCTAAAGACCCGCGCCGATACTTTTCTTGACGTTTGGCACAGATTTGTGGTATGTAAGGAAAAGCACAGGGCAAAATACTGATTATTCAAGGCGCGCGCAGCGGGCCGGTAACGGAGTGAAAATGGATTCTTACTATATTATTGTCGGGCTGGGTAATCCGGGCGGCAAATACGAGGGAACAAGGCATAATGTCGGCTTTAAAGTCATCGATGAACTGGCCGGCCGCTTTAAGATTGACAGGCCGGTGCGTTTTGGCAAGTCGATGATCGGAAAGGGGTCGATCGCCGGTGAAAAGGTGATCCTGGTCAAGCCCATGACTTATATGAACCTGAGCGGCGAGGCGGTCAGAGAGATCTGCAGCTATTACAAAGTGGACCACACCGATCATCTGATTGTCATATCGGACGATATCGATCTTCCCGTGGGCCATCTGCGGATCCGGAAGAAGGGAAGCGCCGGCGGCCACAACGGACTTAAAAACATCATCCTGCATCTGGGGGACGACGAGTTTACGAGAATCCGGATCGGCGTGGGAGGAAAGCCCGCGCCCGGCGCGGATCTGGTGAACCATGTCCTGGGACATTTCACGAGAGAAGATAAGGAGATCGTGCAGGAGGCTTTCGTAAAGGCTGCGGACGCCTGCGAATGCGCGATCAAAGAGGGCCCGGACAAGGCCATGAACCTCTATAATACCAAAAAGCAGAAGAAGCCGAAGAAACGCAAAGAGATGGAGGACGCGCCGCAGGCGGCGCCGGAGGCCGAGACTAATGCTGACGTTAACAGCTCCGCTGAAGGAATCTGAGAATTACAATAAAATAGCAGACGCCATGCAGGCGGACGGGGCGTGCGTCCTGGCGGAAGGCTGCGCGGAGGCGCAGAAGCTCCACCTGGTCTATGCGCTGAGCAGGGAATCCTCCCTTGCCCCGCTGGCAAGGTTCCGTCTGATCGTGACTTACAGCGACCAGAAAGCCAAGGAGATCCAGGAGGCGTTCCGTTTCTACGACCGGAATACGGTGATGTTTCCCGCCAAGGACCTGATCTTCTATCAGGCGGATCTTCGCGGCCGGGAGCTCGACAAAGAGAGGATCCGGTGCCTGCGCAGGATCATGGAAGGGCGGCCGGCCACGGTGGTCACTACTTTTGCTGCCCTGATGACGCCCCAGGTGCCGCTGGAAGTCCTCAAAAAGAGCGTCATCAAAGTGGAAAAGAGGGGCGAGCTGAACCTCTCCGAGGCGTCCCGGCGGCTGGTCACACTGGGCTACGAGAAGCAGTACCAGGTGGAAAAGCCCGGGCAGTTCGCGGTCCGCGGCGATATCCTGGATATCTTCGAGCTGACAGAGGAAAACCCTTACAGAATAGAGCTGTGGGGAGATGAAGTGGAGTCCATCCGCTCTTTTGACGTGCTCAGCCAGAGGTCCATCGCGCAGCTGGAATCGGTGTCGATCTACCCCGCGACGGAAATGATCCTGTCTGAGTCGAGGCTCAGAGACGGGTTTAAACGGATCCGCGAGGAAGAAAAGAAGGTCGAGAAGCTCTACAGGGAGCAGAACCGCACGGAGGAGGCACACCGCCTGAAGACGACCATCGCGCAGATGGAAGAGGAGGCGACGGAGTGGCGGCAGTACGGGCAGCTTGAGAGCTATATTCACTATTTTTACCCGCTTACCGAGAATTTCCTGAACCTTTTCCCCAGACAGGCGACCATGATCTTTGTAGACGAACCCTACAGGGTCAGCCAGCACGCGGGAGCGGTGGAAGAGGAGTTCCGGATGAGCATGACCAGCCGCGCGGAGAAGGGGTATATCATCCCCGGGCAGATGCAGCTCCTGACGGCCGCGGACGCCGTGACGGCGCAGATGCTGCAGTACCGGTGCGTCGGCGTGGCGGGCCTTGCAAACGGATGCGGCTACATGGAGCCGGACCTGACGGTGTCTATGAACGCCAAGTCCATGTCGCCTTTCAACAAGAGTTTCGAGGCCCTCGAAAAAGAGCTGGAATCTTATAAGAAAAAGGGATACAGGACTATTTTGATCTCTCCGTCAAGGACCAGGGCCAGAAGGCTGGCGCAGGATCTCATGAACGACGGGATCACTGCCTTCTACAGCGAAAATCCCGAGCGGAGGCTGCAGCCCGGCGAGATCATGACTTACTACGGCCGGATCGCGCAGGGATTTGAGTATCCCGACATCAAATTCGCGGTCATCGCGGAGTCGGACATATTCGGCGCCGAAAAGAAAAAGAAGACCAAGAAGAAAAAGTACGAAGGCGAGCAGATCCAGGCCTTCTCCGAGCTCAAGGCGGGCGATTACGTGGTGCACGAGGACCACGGGATCGGGATCTACCGGGGCGTGGAGAAGATCGAGGTCAACCACATCGCCAAGGACTATATCAAAATAGAGTACGGCGGAGGCGGCACGCTCTATGTGCTGCCCACAGAACTTTCGGTCCTGCAGAAATACGCTTCTGCGGGCTCAGCCAAGCCCAAGCTGAACAAACTGGGCACCCAGGAGTGGACGAATACAAAGACCAAGGTCAGAAAAGCCGTGGACGAAGTGGCGGAGGACCTGGTGGAGCTCTACGCGGCAAGGCAGCAGAAGAAGGGGCACCGGTACGGGCCGGACACGGTCTGGCAGAAGGAGTTTGAGGAGCTCTTCCCTTATGAGGAGACGGAAGATCAGCTCACCGCCATCGAAGAGACCAAGAAGGACATGGAGAGCGACCGCATCATGGACCGCCTGATCTGCGGCGACGTCGGCTACGGCAAAACAGAGATCGCCATAAGGGCCGCCTTCAAAGCCGTGCAGGAGGGCATGCAGGTGGCGGTTCTGGTTCCTACGACCATCCTGGCGCAGCAGCACTACAATACCTTCTGCACGAGGATGCACAGATATCCCGTCACGATCGGAATGCTGTCGAGATTCCGGACATCGGCGGAGCAGAAGCAGACCATCAAGGAAGTCTCACAGGGGCTCTGCGACATCGTGATCGGCACGCACAGGCTCCTCTCCAAAGACATCAAATTCAAAAATCTGGGCCTTCTCATAGTGGACGAAGAGCAGCGCTTCGGCGTCACACACAAAGAGAAGATCAAGAAGATGAAGGAGAACGTGGACGTTCTGACCCTCTCCGCGACGCCCATCCCGAGAACCCTGCACATGAGCCTTGTGGGGATCCGCGATATGACCGTGCTGGAGGAGGCGCCCGAAGGGCGCGTGCCCATCCAGACTTATGTCATGGAATACGACGAAGAGATGGTCAGAGAGGCGGTCATCCGCGAGCTGTCCCGGAAAGGGCAGGTCTACTATGTCCACAACCGCGTGAACGACATCGACGTCGTCACGGCGAGGCTCCGGCAGATCATCCCCGAGGCCAGGATCGCCTACGCCCACGGCCAGATGAAAGAGGAACAGCTCGAGAAGATCATGTATGAATTTATCGACGGCGGGATCGATGTCCTGGTCTCGACGACCATCATCGAGACTGGTCTGGATATATCCAACGTCAACACGATCATCATCCACGACTCGGACAAGATGGGCCTCTCCCAGCTCTATCAGCTGCGGGGCCGCGTCGGCCGAAGCGGCCGGACGGCGTACGCCTTCCTCATGTACCGCAAGGACCGCATGCTCCGGGAAGTGGCCGAGAAGCGCCTGCGCGCCATCCGCGAATATACGGATCTGGGCAGCGGCTTCAAAATAGCGATGAGAGACCTGGAGATCCGCGGAGCCGGCAGCGTCCTCGGGAGAGCCCAGCACGGCCACATGCAGGCGGTCGGCTACGACCTCTACTGCAAGCTCCTGAACATGGCGGTTAAGCAGGTCAAAGGCGAACCGGTAAAGGAAGAGCGCACCGTTCGCGTAAACTTAAGCGTGGACGCCTTCCTGCCCGAGAGCTACATCATCAACGAAGAGCAGAAGCTGGAGATCTACAAAAAGATCGCCGCCATCGAATCGACGGACGACTACGATGAAGTCAGAGAAGAGCTGGTCGACCGCTTCGGGGAGATCCCCGCGCCGGCCGGAAACCTCCTGCGCATCGCGCTCATCCGCTCCGTCGCCGCCCGGATCGGGATCATCGAGATCGTCGGCACGGCCGGGACCATCCATTTCTACATGGACCCCGCCGCCCGCGTCCGCGCGGAAAACATCCCTTCCCTTCTGCGTAACTACAGCAAGACGCTCGCCTTCAACGTCAAAGGATTCAGCGGCCGCGGGCTGCCCGAATTCCTGTACCGCTACAAGGCAGTCGGCGTGACCGTCCGGGACGAAGAGATCCTGCTGTCGTCGCTGGAGGAATTGCTGATCGCTATGGGGAGGTATTTGATTTGATGTGTCACGGGGACGTATCTAGTGACACATACCTTAAAAACAAAAAGGCCCCCTTCCTGGCAGCAAGTTTTAGCTTGCTTACCAGAAAGGGGGCACTTTGTTTGTGCGACAACTTTTTACTTAATATTCAATGCTCATAGAGCAATCTCTCAGAAATAGAAGAACAGACCCGTTTTCTTGAGCGGCGCTCTCAGCGCCATGTACAGTACCGTTGTAATAAAAGCGGATACCACCGAATTAATGGCGGTCACCCCAAGATTGATCGCGAAGGACACTTCCGCGGCGGGCTTGCCCAGGATCAGGATCTTGTAGAAGTACCGGATCGTAGGATCGAAGACTGCGTTAAACAGAAGTCCCGCAACAACAGCGGCTATTGTCCAGCGCAGTACCTTTGTCAGATCCTTTTCTGTCGTGATGTGTCCCATCTTGTGCGCGATAAATCCTACCAGCACACCCATAAGAAACTTAATCACGAATGTGATCGGCGCCTGAACGATATAAACGGGATCCATCAGGTCCGCGATCGTAAGTCCGAGCGCTCCGCCGACGCCGCCGTAGGCGCTTCCGAGGATCAGGGCGCCCAGCACGCAGAATGCGTTGCCCAGGTGCACCGTGACCTTATCGCCGGCAATCGTGGGAATCGGGATGGATAAGAACGTAAATACTACATATGTAATCGCAGCGAAGATTCCGGCAAAAACCATCTTTCTCAGCTGCTCTTCCTTCGTGCTGCTGATCTCTGCGGCTGTGTCTAAACTATTCATAATGACCTCCTATCTGTCTGTTTTCTGACTTAACCAAAGTATAGCTGTATCTGAATATATTAATAGCGCCAGAAAATTATTTTTTTATATAACCAGATTGCAATGCGTGAGGAACTTAACACCTCCAAATAACACAAAAACCGGGCTCAAAGAGCCCGGTTCCGGTATTATTCCATATAAATTCAATACTGTCGCTTCGCGATCAGCTCTGAATCCCCTGATGCTTCTCACCGACTTCGTCGAGAAGGCGAAGCTTGGTGTCATACAGCTTCCTGGACAGGTCGACGTAGACCTGGTGAGGGTTGACCAGACGCCTGGATTCCTCCCACAGAGTATCCTGCTCGGCAAGGCACTGCTTGCGGATGTCCATGGTCTTGGGGGAAGTGTAGACGCACTCGCCGTTGAGGAACAGAGGAACCAGGAGCTCTCTGAGCTCGAACTCGTCTGCTTCCAGACGGGTCTTCTTCCAGGGCTCGATCGGGTCGAAGAGGACCAGCGGACGATCGGTCGTGAAGGTCTCCTCCTCGAGGCAGATCAGGTCGGCGATGATCTTGTGGCTGGCCTTCTCGTATACGCGGTAGATCTTCTTGTTGCCGGGATTGGTGACCTTCTCGGTGTTCTCGGAGAGCTTGATCTTGGGCTCGAAGGTGCCGTCCGGATTCCGGATCGCGGCGAGCTTGTAGACGCCGCCGAAGGACGGGTTGTCTTTGGCTGTGATCAGGTGCGTGCCGACGCCCCAGGAGGTGATGGTCGCGCCCTGGTTCTTCAGGGAGTCGATCAGGTGCTCATCCAGGTCGTTGGAAGCGGAGATGATCGCGTCCGGGAAACCGGCTTCGTCGAGCATCTTGCGGGCCTTCTTGGAGATGTAGGCGAGGTCGCCGCTGTCGAGGCGGATGCCGTAGCCTTTGCCCAGGGTGCCCTTGTCGCGCAGGTACTGGAAAGTCTTGATGGCGTTGGGTACGCCGGACTTGAGAGTATCATAAGTGTCTGCGAGAAGGATGCAGGCGTTCGGATACATATCGCCGTAGGTCTTGAAAGCGGTCAGCTCGTCCGGGAAACTCATGATCCAGCTGTGGGCGTGGGTTCCCTTTACGGGGACGTCAAACAGCTGTCCGCACAGCACGTTGGAAGTTCCGACGCAGCCGGCGATGACAGCGGCGCGGGCGCCGTAAGTTCCGGCGTCGGGTCCCTGCGCGCGGCGAAGGCCGAACTCCATGATTCCGTCTCCGCGGGCCGCGTAGCAGATGCGGGCCGCTTTGGTGGCGATCAGACTCTGGTGGTTAATGATGTTGAGGATCGCGGTCTCCACAAGCTGAGCCTGCATAATGGGAGCAATAACCTTGACCATGGGCTCCCTGGGGAACATGAGCGATCCTTCCGGAATCGCGTAGATGCTTCCGGTGAAACGGAAAGCCGCCAGGTAGGCGAGAAACTCTTCATCAAAGATGCCGAGGCTTCGAAGATAATCGATATCCTGCTTGCTGAAGTGCAGTTCCTTGATGTATTTGACGAGCTGCTCAATCCCGCACATGATCGAATATCCGCCGCCGAACGGGTTGTTGCGGAAGAAGGCGTCGAAGATGACGGTCTTGTTCTCTTCCTTATTCTTGAAGTAGCCCTGCATCATTGTCAGCTCATAAAGATCTGTGAGCAGTGTCAGGTTTTGTCTGTCCATTTTATCCTCCTAAGTGATAGCTGAGTGGTGGTGTCAAGACACCCATCTAATTGATGATACTACGAATGGCAGGCTTCTGCAATTTATTTGGCTGTTTTTTGGTCAAAAGAAGCCCGAAAACTTGAGCAGAATGACGACGCGGAAAACGCATCGGCTCCGCGCGGAAAGCGCATTTTTACTTATCGGCACAAATAAGCGGGAGGTTTTATGTCAATTCTGCCAAAATAGAGAAAACCGACAGGTTTTTACAACTTTATGACAAGTTGTGATACAGTCCTTGACAGTATTTTGCCGCAAACGTTATAATCTCATGGTTAATGTGGAGAAAGTGCAGGATTCTGTATTTCTTCCATCCTAAATAAGCTGACGAGAAAGGCGGAAGGAGAAAGATGTACAAAAAAGTAAACCCCGACCTGAATTTCGTGGAGAGAGAACACAACACACAGAAATTCTGGAAAGAAAACAAGATCTTTGAAAAGAGCGTGAAGGAGCGTGAGGGCTGCCCTACATATATGTTTTATGACGGCCCGCCCACGGCTAACGGAAAGCCGCACATCGGCCATGTTCTGACAAGAGTCATCAAAGACATGGTGCCGCGCTACCGCACGATGAAGGGATATCAGGTCCCCAGAAAAGCCGGCTGGGACACCCACGGACTTCCCGTAGAGCTGGAAGTTGAGAAAGAGATCGGTATCGAGGGCAAGGAGCAGATTGAAGAGTACGGGATCGCTCCCTTTGTCGAGAAGTGTAAGGAAAGTGTCTGGAAGTACAAATCGATGTGGGAGGATTTCTCCGACACGGTAGGTTTCTGGGCGGACATGGACAACCCTTATGTCACCTATTACGATGATTTCATCGAGTCCGAGTGGTGGGCTCTGAAGACGATCTGGGAGAAGGGCCTTCTCTACAAGGGCTTCAAGGTCGTCCCTTACTGCCCCAGCTGCGGAACCCCTCTGTCCTCCCACGAAGTGGCGCAGGGCTACAAGACCCTCAAGGAGCGCTCCGCGATCGTGCGCTTCAAGCTGACGGATGAGGACGCCTATTTCCTGGCATGGACAACCACGCCTTGGACGCTGCCTTCCAACATCGCGCTCTGCGTGAACCCGGAGGACATGTACGCCAAGGTAAAGGCCATCGACGGATATACCTATTATATGGCGCAGGCTCTGCTGGATCAGGTCCTGGAGCCTCTTAAGGACAAGTTTGAAGCGACGGCGGACGGCAAGGCTTATGAAGTCCTTGCGACCATGAAGGGCACGGACCTCGAGTACAAGTCCTACGAGCCCCTCTATGAGGAAGCCGCCAGAAGAACGGCGCAGCAGCACAAGAAAGCTTTCTTCGTCTACTGCGACGACTATGTAACCATGACAGACGGTACCGGCATCGTTCACATCGCACCTGCTTTCGGTGAAGACGACGCGAGAGTCGGCCGGGGGTATGACGCTCCTTTCGTTCAGCTCGTCGACGCACAGGGCTGCCTGGTTGAAGGAACTCCTTTCGCGGGCATGCGCTGCAAGCCCACACAGGCCGAGATGGACAAGGGCGCGGTCAGCGCTGACCCTGAAGTTCTCAAAGACCTTAGCGCGCGCGGTATTTTGTTCTCTGCTCCCAAGTTCGAGCACGACTATCCGCACTGCTGGCGCTGCGGCACGCCTCTTCTGTACTACGCCCGCCAGTCCTGGTTCATCAAGATGACTTCCGTCAGAGATGACCTGGTGAGCGGCAACAAGAAGATCAACTGGATCCCTCCGACCATCGGAGAGGGACGCTTCGGCAACTGGCTGGAGAACATTCAGGACTGGGGCATCTCCCGCGACAGATACTGGGGAACTCCCCTCAACATCTGGGAGTGCAAGGGCTGCGGCCACCAGCTGAGCGTAGGCAGCAAAAAAGAGCTGGCCGAGCTCTCCGGAAACCCCGAAGCGCTTAAGACCGAGCTCCACAGACCTTACGTGGACGCCTATACGATCAAGTGCCCCGAGTGCGGCGGAGAGATGCACCGCGTTCCCGAGGTCATCGACTGCTGGTTCGACTCCGGAGCAATGCCTTATGCACAGCTCCACTATCCATTTGAAAATAAGGAACTCTTCGAGAAGTGGTTCCCCGCTGCCTTCATCAGCGAGGCGGTGGACCAGACCCGCGGATGGTTCTATTCCCTGCATGCGGAGTCCACGCTCCTCTTTGACAAGCCCTGCTATGAGAACGTCATCGTTCTGGGCCTGGTCCTGGACGAGGACGGCAACAAGATGTCCAAGAGCAAGGGCAATGCGGTAGATCCTTTCACGGCGCTCAAGATGCACGGCGCGGACGCGATCCGCTGGTATTTCTATACCAACAGCGCGCCCTGGCTGCCCAACAAGTTCTCCGACAAGACAGTCAAGGAAGGCCAGCGCAAGTTCCTCGGAACACTGTGGAACACCTATGCTTTCTATACTTTGTACGCGGATATCGACAGCTTCGATCCCACAAAGTACACGCTGGACTATGAGAAACTCAGCGTCATGGACAAGTGGCTCCTGTCCCGCATGAATACGATGATTAAGAACACGGATGCGAACCTGGACAAGTACAGGATCCCCGAGGCGGCCAACGCTCTGGAGACATTCGTGGACGAGATGTCCAACTGGTACGTCCGCCGCTGCCGCGACCGTTTCTGGGCAAAGGGCATGGAACAGGACAAGATCAATGCGTATATGACTCTGTACACGGCTCTTGTGAACGTGTGCAAGTGCGCCGCTCCCATGATCCCCTTCATGACCGAGGAGATCTACCAGAACATCGTCAGAAGCGTCGACGAGACGGCTCCCGAGAGCATCCACCTGTGCCTGTTCCCCGAGGCGGATGAGGCGCACATCGACAAGGAGCTCGAGGAGAGCATGGACGAGGTCCTTAAGATCGTCGTCATGGGCCGCGCCTGCCGTAACGCTTCCAATATCAAGAACAGACAGCCCATCGCGCAGATGTTCGTAAAGGCGCAGAAGGATCTCAACGCCTTCTTCCAGGACATCATTGGGAATGAGCTCAATGTCAAAAAAGTGATCTTCACGGACGATGTCCGGGAATTCACGAGTTATACTTTCAAGCCGCAGCTGCGCACAGTGGGCCCCAAGTACGGCAAACAGCTGGGCGGAATCAGAAAGTATCTGGCAGAACTGGACGGCAACAGCGCCATGGATACGCTCAGGAGCGAGGGCGCGCTTCGCCTGGAGGTGAACGGCGTCGCCGTAGAACTCCTTGAGGAAGATCTTCTCATCGAGACGGCCCGCAAGGAAGGCTATGTGAGCCAGGAAGACGGCGCGATTACCGTTGTTCTGGACACGAACCTGACGCCTGAGCTGATCGAGGAAGGCTATGTATTTGAGCTGATCAGCAAGATCCAGACGATGAGAAAAGAGTCCGGGTTCGAGGTCATGGACCGCATCCGCGTCTCCCTCGGCGGCAACAAAAAGCTGTCCGCAGTGGCGGCGGCCAACGAGGCGGCGATCGCGGGCAAAGTCCTGGCGGATAAGATCGAGCAGGATGAGCACCTGGCAAACGAGAAGACCTGGGATATCAACGGCGAGAAGGTCACGATCGGCGTTCAGAAGATCTGACAACGGCGAGCACAGAAAACATGAGCGGACCGAGGCGCGGGCATCGAACCGGAATGGAAACGGGGCGGTTCGCGCCGCGGGTCATAGAGGAGAAACAAAGAATGGTAAAAAGACCCACGTTTAATTTCGATAAGGATCTCTTCAAGAGAAGTGTCGAGTACAACGTCCGTACTATGTACAGACGCACCATGAAGGAAGCTACGGACCAGCAGGTCTTCCAGGCTTCCGCCATGGCCCTGAAGGATCAGATCATTGACTGCTGGATGAGGACCCAGAAGGTCTTCGACGAGAAGGACCCCAAGCAGGTAGTTTACCTGTCCATGGAGTTCCTCATGGGCCGCGCCTTCGGCAACGACGCCATCAACCTGATGGCTTACGAGCCCATCAAGCAGGCACTCAAGGAACTCGGCTTCAAGCTTGACGCGATCGAGGACCAGGAACCCGACGCAGCGCTGGGCAACGGCGGTCTCGGAAGACTGGCAGCCTGTTTCCTGGATTCCCTTGCAACTCTGAACTATCCCGCCTACGGCGCGGGCATCCGCTACCAGTACGGTATGTTCAAGCAGGAGATCAGAGACGGCTACCAGGTGGAAGTTCCGGACAACTGGCTGGAGAACGGCAACCCGCTGGAGCTCAGAAGACCCGAGTACACACAGGAAGTACACTTCGGAGGCTATGTCACCTCTTATCTGGACAGAAACGGCCGCACCATGTACAAGCAGGAAGGCTACAGCGCTGTCAAGGCTGTTCCCTATGACCTTCCGGTCATCGGTTACGGCAACGGTTTCGTCGATACCCTGAGAATCTGGGACGCGGAGCCGGTAGTGAGCTTCAAGCTGGACTCTTTTGACAGAGGTGAGTACCAGAAATCCGTGGAACAGGAAAACCTGGCCCGCACGATCTGCAACGTCCTCTATCCCTGCGACGACCACATCCAGGGCAAGGAGCTGCGCCTCAAACAGCAGTACTTCTTCGTGTCCGCTACACTCCAGTGCGCGATCCAGAAGTACATGAAGACACACGACGACATCAGAAAGCTTCATGAGAAGTATGTCTTCCAGCTCAACGACACGCACCCCACGCTGGCGATCCCCGAGCTCATGCGCATCCTCATGGATGAGTACGCTCTGACATGGGACGAGGCATGGAATGTTGTCACAAAGAGCTGCGCGTACACCAACCACACCATCATGGCGGAAGCGCTTGAGAAGTGGCCCATCGAGCTCTTCTCCAGACTCCTTCCCCGCATCTACTCCATCGTGGAGGAGATCAACAGAAGATTTGAGAGAGAGATTCACAACCGCTATGACAACACGGGCGTGGATGTCGGCCACAAGATCTACAAGATGGGCATCATCTATGACGGACAGGTCCGCATGGCTAACCTCGCGATCGTCGCGGGCTTCTCCGTAAACGGCGTTGCGGAGCTGCACACAGCGATCCTCATGACCGAGGAACTCAGGGACTTCTATGAGATGTTCCCCGAGAAGTTCAACAACAAGACCAACGGTATCACGCAGAGAAGATTCCTTCTTCACGCCAACCAGAACCTGGCCAAGTGGGTCACCGACAAGATTGGCGACGAGTGGATCACGGATCTGTCCCAGATGAAGGAACTGGAAGTATACGTGGACGACGCCAAGGCGCAGAAAGAGTTCATGAACATCAAGTACAAGAACAAAGTCCGCCTGGCAAAATATATCCTCGAGCACAACGGAATCGAAGTCGATCCCCGCTCTATTTTCGACGTACAGGTCAAGAGACTGCACGAGTACAAGAGACAGCTCCTGAACATCCTGCATGTCATGTACCTTTACAATCAGCTTAAAGACAACCCGGACATGGAGTTCAGGAAGAGAACCTTCATCTTCGGCGCCAAGGCGGCAGCCGGCTACAAGACTGCCAAGCTGACCATCAAGCTGATCAACTCCGTCGCGGATGTGATCAACAACGATCCCTCCATCGAGGACAAGATCAAGGTCGTATTCATCGAGAACTACAGAGTATCCAACGCGGAGATCATCATCGCGGCGGCAGACGTCTCCGAGCAGATCTCCACGGCTTCCAAGGAAGCTTCCGGTACCGGCAACATGAAGTTCATGCTGAACGGAGCGGTGACACTGGGAACCATGGACGGCGCAAACGTCGAGATCGTCGAGGAAGTAGGCGAGGAGAACGCCTTTATCTTCGGCCTGACATCAGAGGAGGTCATCCGCTACGAGAACTTCGGCGGCTATGATCCCAAGAGAATCTTCAATGAGGACCAGAATGTCCGCAGAGTGCTCGTGCAGCTGATCGACGGCACTTATTCCCCTGAGGATCCGGATCTGTTCCGTCCTCTGTACGATTCCCTGCTCAGCAGACGCGGAACCGACCGCGCGGACAGATACTTCATCCTCGCTGACTTCGAGTCCTACGCAGCGGCGCAGAGAGCTGTCGAGACCGCTTACAACGATCCCAAGAGATGGGCGCGCATGGCTATGATGAACGTGGCCAACGTCGGCAAGTTCTCCTCTGACAGAACGATCGAGGAGTACGCGCAGGAGATCTGGCATCTTGAGAAGGTCTTTATTCCTGCGAGGAGGGGGAGAAGGCCGAAAAACGCATAAGAGTTAATAGGTAAGGCTGAGTAATATAGGCCGGTCATATCCCCTTCGGAGCTCCACGCTACTTCGAGACTGAGTCGTCCGAAGGGGATATGACCGGCCTTAATGCAGGCCCTACCCACTTTGGAGGGCTCGGTGCTTATATCGAGGGCTGAGTCGGGCGAAGGGGATATGACCGGCCTTTGTAGGCAATGAGCAATTATATATGCTATAATTCAGGGGGACAAGCCCCCACTGAATAATCTGATGCACACGCGTGCGGAAAGGCAGATGTTGCCTTAAGGCAACCCGCACGCGGCGCGGCGGCTCGCTTCGCGAGCCTTAAATCAAGATGCAAATGGATAACACCAGCCGGTAACAGGAGGTCAATATGAAGATCGTAGTTCTGTGCGGAGGACTGAGCACAGAGAGAAATATATCGTTTCTGTCGGGAACAAAAGTATGCAGGGCACTCAGGAGCAGGGGGCACCAGGCGGTGCTTGTCGACCTGTTTATGGGACTTGAGGATGTGACAGAGGAGCCGGAGACCCTCTTTGAGAATCTGCCGGAGCTCAAGGCGCTGTCTTTTGACGGGACGGCACCGGACCTGAGGAAAGTCAGAGAGTCAAGAAAGTGGAAGAGTCCCTCGCTGTTCGGAAAAGGAGTGCTGGAGATCTGCCGCCTGGCGGATATCGTATTTGTGGCGCTTCACGGAATGAACGGAGAGGACGGGCGCGTGCAGGCGACCTTCGACATGCTGGGCATTCCTTACACCGGATCCGGGTATCTGGGCGCCGCCATCGCCATGGACAAGATGCTGACCAAGGAGATGGTCAAGGACAAGGGCGTGCGCACGCCCGCCTGGAAGACCTTCCACGCCGGCGCGATCACAAGTGAGGAGGACGCGGCAAAGTCCGCGGAGGCGATCGCGGCGAAGATCGAGGCGCCTTGCGTGGTCAAGACACCAACCGGAGGCTCTTCGGTAGGCGTCTATATCGTCACGAACCAGGATGAAGTGCGCCCCGCAGTGGAGAAATGTCTCCGGTTCGGCCCGGATATTCTCGTGGAGCAGCTGATCGAAGGAAGGGAATTCACATGCGCCGTTCTCGGCGACAGGGCGCTCCCCTCGGTTGAGATCGTTCCCAAGGTGGATTTTTACAATTATGAGAACAAGTACAAGGCCGGCGCCACCGAGGAGATCTGCCCCGGGCGCTGCACGCCCGAGGTGGAGAAGCAGATGGGCGACATGGCCCTTCGCGTGCACGAAGTGCTCGGCCTGCGCACTTACTCCCGCAGTGACTTCATCGTGGATAAATATGACAATGCGTGGTTCCTTGAGGTCAACACGCTGCCCGGTATGACGCCCACAAGTCTGGTGCCCCAGGAGGCGGCGGCTGTAGGAATCTCCTACGAGGAGCTGTGCGAGATCATTGTGAAGGACGGACTTAACAGGTAAGGGGCGGCTTTCGCGGCGGCGCGCGAATCGAACCGGAACTGAGAGGGAAAGAATGGAAAAGATCAGTGTAAAGGAAATTCTTGAGGCGGTCGGCGGACAGCTTTTGGGAAATGTTGACGCGGACAGCACATTCATAGTAAATGTGCAGACGGACAGCCGCGAAGCGGCGGCGGGCGACCTCTTTGTCGCGATCATAGGCGAACGCCTGGATGCGCACCGCTTTGTGCCCGGCGCTATGGAAAAAGGCGCGGAAGGGTGCCTCGTCAGCAAAGCGCCCGAGGCGGTACCGGAAGGAAAGTTCTGTATTTTGGTGCCGGATACGACCAGGGCGATGGGGGACCTTGCGGCTTATTACCGCCGCAAACTGGGAATTCCCGTCGTGGCGGTCACGGGAAGCGTCGGCAAGACGACCACGAAGGACATGGTGGCGTCCGTCCTTTCGTCAAAATATCGAACCCTCAAGACCGCCGGCAACTTGAACAATCATGTGGGGCTCCCTATGACTGTTTTCTGCCTGAGCAAGGAGGACGAGATCGCGGTCCTGGAGATGGGAATGAATCACCTGGGCGAGATCGACTATCTGGTCCGCATCGCGCAGCCCGACGTGGCGGTGATCACGAATGTCGGAGACGCCCATATCGGCAATCTGGGCAGCCGGGAAAACATCCTGCGCGCCAAGTGTGAGATCTTCCGCGGACTGAAAAAAGGCGGGACGGCCGTCCTGAACGGGGATGACGCGCTTCTTACGACGCTGCGCCCCGGCGCGGAAAGGGTTAAGGATGCTGACGGCGACGGGAGCCGTCCTTTTGCGGAGATGTACGCGGGGATCGACGACGGCGGTTTTACCTTCCACTGGGCGGGGGAATCCGAAGGCTGTGATTACAGAGCCGTGAATATAGAAGATACGCTTCCGGACGAGGTCCGGTGCGAGGCGCAGACGCCTTCCGGCACCTTTGCGGTCGAGATTCCGAGCCTTGGCAGGCACATGATCTATCCGGCCATGACGGCAGCTGCGGTCGGGCAATATTTTGGCCTGTCTGAGGAGGAGATCGCGGCGGGAATCCGCGACTTCAAGGCGACCCGCATGCGCATGGACGTCGAGAAGCCCGGAAAAGGAATCCTTCTCTACAATGACACGTACAACGCAAACCCCCAGTCCATGAAAGCGGCGCTGGGGATCCTGGCGAACGCGCCGGCGGAGCGCAAAGTGGCCGTGGTGGGCGACATGCTGGAGCTGGAGCCTTTCGCGGAGAGGCTGCACCGGGAGGTGGGCGTATACGCGGCGGAGCTGCCGATCGACACACTGGTGACCGTCGGGACGCGCGCCGGGTGGCTGGCGGAGGCGGCGCTCGAGCATGACATGGAGGACGTGCGGCCCTGCGCGGACAAGGAAGAGGCTAAGAAAGTCCTTGAGGAGCTGGTCGGGCCGAATACGGCATTTCTGTTTAAGGCTTCCAGGGGGATGGCGCTTGAGGAATTGTGCGCGTTTGTAAGAGGCAGGATCTCCTGAAGCTTTTAAGATATCAGACAATAGTAGGGGCTGTCGCAGTTGCGACAGCCCTTTTAGGTGTACCTGACACTATCTCCTGTATACGACCTCCCCGCCCACGATCGTGTAGTGCACCACGCCGGGAAGCTTATCGCCTATAAAAGGCGAGTTGCAGGATTTGGAGGCAAATTCCGAAGGAACGATCCACTCCTCGTCGGGATCAAAGATCGTGAGGTCCGCCGGCGCGCCCGGCTCGAGCCGCCCGGCCTCGAGATGATAGAAATCGGCCGGATTGCAGGTGAGGCAGGCCAGCATCTGCATCATGGTGAGATGCCCGGGCTGAACGAGATTTTTGACAGCGAGAGAGAGGGCCGTCTCGAGGCCGATCATGCCGCTGGGAGCCTGGACGAAAGGTTTTTCTTTCTCCGCCGTCGCGTGCGGGGCGTGGTCCGTGGCGATGATGTCGATGGTGCCGTCCTGCAGGCCGCGGATGATGGCCATCCGGTCCTCTTCGGTGCGAAGGGGAGGGTTTACCTTGGCCAGGGTGCCCCGCGCGATGACCGCGTCTTCCGTGAGGGAGAAGTGGTGGGGCGTGGCCTCCGCGTGGATGCTGGGGTGGCCTCTGCGGGCGCGGCGCACATAGTCGACGCCTTCCGCGGTGCTGATGTGCTGGACGCAGAGCGGCGCGTCAAGCTCGGCGGCGATCTGCATATCTCTGGCGATCAGGGTGTATTCGGCTTCGCGGGGCGATCCCGCAAGACCCAGGAATGCGGCGGCCTTCCCGCCGCCGTTGACGCCGTTCTCGGAGATCAGGCTCTTGTCTTCTTCGTGGAGGCTGACGGGGAGATTCAGGGCTTTGGCGATCTCCAGGGCCGAACGCAGGACAGCGCTGTCCATGATGGGAAGTCCGTCGTCCGTAAAGCCCGCCGCGCCGCTGTCCGCCAGCGCGGCGAGGTCAGCCAGCTCTTTTCCGGCCATGCCCTTTGTCACATTGGCGCAGCTGTAGAGACGAACGGGAAGCCTGCGCCCTCTCTCGAGGATGTCCTGCAGCACAGGGACGCTGTCCACGGGAGGCTTGGTATTGGCCATCAGGATGATCGTGGTGTATCCGCCCTTGACGGCGGATTCCGCGCCCGTAGAGAGGTCTTCTTTGTAAGTGAAGCCGGGATCCCTGAAGTGGGAGTGTGTGTCTATAAGGCCGGGGCATGCGATCATACCGCCGGCATCGATGACCGAGGCGCCGGCCGGAGGAAGAAGATTCCGCTCTATTTTGACGACGCGGCCGTTGTCGATGAGAATGTCGCGCTTTCCTTCCGTGCCGGAAGCGGGGTCGATCAGGTAACTGTTACGGATCATCAGCATATAAGTTCTCCCTTCTTTGTCCGGGAAAGGCGGGGATCTCCGCGCCTTTGCAGACCGTGAAACGAATACAGACAGTTCTTGCATTATTAATACCAGTATACCATGTATGACGCTTGCGGTATGGTGGCAGAATTTGTATTTTCTGGTATAATACCATAGGGGGGATGTCCCCGCCTCTACAGGCGGTGGAGAGCAACAAACTCTCACAGTGGCGGGTGACAATCCCCCACTGTTATTCGATGCACACGCGTGCGGAAAGGAAGATGCTGCCCTTCGGGCAGCCCGCACGCGGCGCAGCGGCTCGCTCCGCGAGCCTTGAATTAATTTGATATAGTATGCAGTTATAGAAAGGAATTAACAGAATATGTGGGTTATACGCGCGCTTTTGGCGCTTTTGTTCGCGGCTCTGGTCATTCTGATCGACCTGCCGCTGCACTTGATCACCTGGCTGATTGAAAAGGCCAGTCCGGGATCCTGTACAAACTTTCGCCACGCATACGCCAGATTTGCGATGAAAGGAATCTGGTTTCTGGCAGGCGGAAAGGCCACGGTGATCGGCCTCGAGAGAGTCCCGACAGATAAGCCGGTGCTCTTTGTGGGCAACCACCGCAGCATCTTCGACATCATCCTGGCGGGTTCCCTGATCACGTATCCCTGCGGCTTTGTCGCCAAAAAAGAGCTCCAGGGAAGCCCGATCACTCTGATCATGGAGGAGATCCACTGCCTGTTCCTGGATCGCGAGGACCCCAGGCAGGGCCTCAAGACGATCCTGGCGGCCATTGAGAATGTAAAGAGCGGCATTTCCATGTTCATCTTCCCCGAGGGAACGAGAAGCAAGGTGGAGGGCGAATTCCTGCCTTTCCACGCGGGAAGCTTCAAAATAGCGACTAAGGCCAAGGTTCCCGTGGTGCCTGTCACGCTGGTGGGGATGGGCGATATTTTCGAAGACCACTATCCGCGGCTGAAGAGGGCGCCTGTCGTGATCGAGTTCGGCGAGCCGATCGAGACAGCGGATATGGACAGGAACGCACAGAAGGAGCTTCCCGATAAGGTGAGAGACCTGATGATGGAGACCTATCACAGAAACAGCGCGCTGATCGCGCAGGAATGACAAGGGACAGGACACGGGACGGATCTATATGAAAAGAAAGACAACAATGACGGTGACGGATATAAGGAGCATCGCCGAAGGAATCTACAGCATGACGCTGCAGTACCGGAAAGAAGATATGCCGGAGGAGGTAAAGCCCGGACAGTTCGCGGGACTCTACCCCAATGACGCGTCCAGGCTCCTGCCCAGGCCCATCAGTATATGCAGATGGGACGCGGAAAACAGGGAGCTGCGCTTCGTGTTCCGGACGGCGGGCGCGGGCACGGCGTCACTTGCCGCGCAGAAGACCGGCGACAAGGTGGACATGCTGGGAATTCTCGGCAACGGCTACGACCCGGAGAAACTAGCGGGGAAAAAGGTGCTGCTTTTAGGAGGCGGGATCGGCATTCCGCCCATGGTCGAACTGGCGGCTGCGCTCTCGAAGATCCCGGGGACGGAGGTGACGGCGGCCATGGGGTACAGAAACAGCGATCTGTTTCTGACGGAGGAACTGTCGTCTTACGGAAAGCTTCTGATCGCCACGGAGGACGGAAGCGTCGGCACGAAGGGAAATGTGCTGGACGCGGTCAGAGAAAACGCGGTGGAGCCGGATGCGGTGTGCGCCTGCGGCCCTATGCCCATGCTGCGCGCGGTCAAGAAGTTCGCGCAGGAGAAGGGTATTCCCGCTTATATCTCCCTTGAGGAAAGGATGGCCTGCGGCGTGGGCGCCTGCCTGGGATGTGTGACGAAAACCGTCGAGGTGGACAGTCACTCTCACGTCCGCAATGCCAGGATCTGCACGGAAGGACCGGTTTTTGACGCGCAGGAGGTGGCAATCTGATGGAGAAGAGCAGCAGAAGGCCGGATATGTCCGTGAACATTGCCGGCGTGGAACTTAAGAATCCGGTCATGACCGCTTCCGGGACATTCGGATCCGGTATGGAATACTCGGAGTTTGTAAATCTGGATCACCTTGGCGCCGTTGTGACCAAGGGCGTAGCCAGTGTGCCGTGGGAGGGAAATCCCACGCCGCGCGTCGCGGAAGTGTACGGCGGCATGCTCAACGCGATCGGGCTGCAGAATCCCGGGATTGATGTCTTTATCGAGAGGGACCTCGCTTTTTTGAAGCAGTTCGACACGAAAGTGATCGTGAACGTGTGCGGACACACGGAAGAGGAATATCTGGACGTTGTGGAGCGCCTGGCGGACCAGCCGGTGGACATGCTCGAGATCAACGTCTCCTGCCCGAATGTAAAGCAGGGGGCAATCCAGTTCGGACAGGACCCGAAGTGTCTCGAGGAGATCACCGCAAAGATCAAAAGATTGGCGAAGCAGCCCGTGATCATGAAGCTCACGCCCAACGTGACCGACATCACGGTGATGGCCAGGGCGGCGGAAGCGGGAGGAGCGGACGCCATCTCGCTGATCAACACGATCACGGGAATGAAAATCGATATTGAAAAGAGGCAGTTCGTACTCGCCAATAAGACGGGAGGACTGTCGGGACCTGCCATCAAGCCCGTCGCCGTCAGGATGGTGTGGCAGGCGGCAAACGCCGTAAAGATCCCGGTCATCGGTATGGGCGGCATCGCGAGCGCCGAGGACGCAGTGGAGTTTATGCTCGCGGGCGCGTCGGCTGTTGCCGTGGGCGCGATGAATTTTCATGATCCCTGCCTGACACAGAAAGTCGTGGACGGGATGGAACAGTATTTGGTCAGACATAATATTTCGGCAGCAAGGGAACTAACAGGAGCTGTTCTATGAGAAAAGTAAAACAAAAAGCGTATGCCAAGATCAACCTGAGTCTTGACATTCTGGGCCGGCTGGAAAACGGCTATCACATAGTGAAGATGGTCATGCAGACGATCGACCTCAGCGATGAGCTGATCTTCGAGACGCAGGACAGGGAATGTCCTTCTATGGAGATCACGCTCGCGTCCGACAGCGGGGAGATCCCGGTCGGAGAAGACAATCTGATCGTGCGGGCCGTGCGCCGCATGGAATATAAGTACGGGATCCGCAAGGACCTCAGGATTACCCTGAACAAAAGGATCCCGGTGGCGGCAGGTATGGCCGGCGGAAGTACGGACGCCGCAGCCGCGCTGCGGGCCGTGAGAGACCTGTTCGTGCCCCATGTCAGCGACGAGGAGCTTCAGAAGATCGGCGTGACGCTGGGCGCGGATATTCCTTATTGCGTGACGGGCGGAACGCAGCTCTCGGAAGGGATCGGAGAGGTACTGACCGTCCTTCCCGAAGCGCCGCAGTGCGGGCTCGTAATCTGTAAACCGCCGGTGGGAGTGTCCACTGCAGAGGTCTATCAGAGATATGACAGCCTGCAGCAGGTCAGGCACCCCGATATCGACGCGCAGATTGAGGCAATCCGGAGAGGAGACCTCGAAGGGATGGCCGGTGCGTGCGGCAATGTCCTGGAGGAAGTGACCGGGGCCATGTATCCGAGGATCGGTGAGATCGAGAGGTTCTTTATCGGACAGGGGGCGCTCACATCGAAGATGTCGGGCAGCGGGCCTACTGTTTTTGCGGTCTTTTCCGATATGCAGCAGGCAGTGCGGGCAGCGCAGGCGTTTGAGGCGCAGGATGAAGAGAAGGACTGTAAAGTGATAGTCTGCAGTTTTGTTTACCGGATTATGGAGGATGTCGATGGGAGACAATAATTTATTGACCGCAGGAATGTCCATGACAGAAGAACAGCAAGCTATGCCGCTTCGCGATGCAGTGTTCATGTCGCTGCGCAAGGCGATCCTGACCGGAAAGATCAAGCCGGGAGAGAGACTCACAGAGGTGAAACTCGGCAAGATCCTCGGAACCAGCCGCACGCCGATCCGGGAGGCGATCCGCCTTCTGGAGCAGGAAAACCTCGTCACGATCATTCCCGGGAGCGGGGCCAGAGTGTCCAGGATGACGGTCTCTGACCTGCAGGACGTGATGGAGGTCAGAAGCGCGCTGGAGCAGCTCAGCGCGGGGCTTGCCTGCGAGCGGATCACGGAGGAGGAGAAGGCGGAGCTTTACGAGGCCTACAATGCTTTTGTGAGGAGCACGCAGTCCGAGGACAGCATCATGATCGCGGACTCCGACGTCCACTTCCACAACCTGATTCTGAAAGCGGCCAAAAATCAGAAACTCGGAAAGATTCTCGACGGACTCGCGGACAACATTTACCGCTATCGGTATGAATTCATCCGGGAGGACGGACACTACGAAGACCTGATTCGGGAGCATAAAGAGCTCTACGAGGCTGTCATCTCGGGAAACCGGGAAGTAGCGGAGAAATCGGCGCGCAGCCATATCGCCAGACAGTGGAGCTATATCAGGGAACATCTTCAGGAAGACGCAGGGGAATGATCGTGCGCAGGGATGTATGGCTGACAGTGACGGGTGACCAGACGGATGCGGAGGGGCGCAGCGACAGAAATACGACCGCCTGCCGCGCTCTCTATGAGATTAAGGACGGAATTCATATATTCACTTATAAAGACATCGATCCCGAGGGCGGCGCCGTCACACAGTCCAGGATGGAATTTGCGGACGCCTTCTGCAGGATCATCAGAAGCGGCGCGGTGCGCACGAGCATGTACTTCAGGCCTCTGGAGGAGCTCGAGAGCGAGTATGAGACCGGGTTTGGCACTTTTTTGATGAAAATATACACAAAGCGCCTTGCCATGCGGCAGGTCGGGGACAACTTCCACGCGAGGGTGTCCTACACGCTGTATCTGCAGGGGGGAGACCCGGTCGAGTGCGCGGTGACAGTCAAGGCTGAGCCCTTGTGAGGAACCCACAGCCGCGAGTCTGAGAATGAAAAAAACCGGTGGAGCAATTGCTTCCACCGGTTTCTTGCCGTAATGAATTATGTTACTTGACAGGCTTGGCGCCCGCTTTCTCCTGCAGCTTGTCCATCTGTTTGCGCCACCAGCTCTTCTTGACAGTGGTGTCAGGCGTGAGCTTCTTGCCGCGCATACCCTTGACGTCCATGATGTAGATTCCGCTGACCATTGCCTTGACCTGCTGGTTGATCGGGATCAGATCGAACACCTTCTCGTCCGCGATCAGGTTCATGAACCTCGCTCCGACCTTGGCCTTGACGACCGGGACCTTGGAGCGGCGGGCGTACCACGGCGTCTGCGCGATCACTTCCTCAGGAAGTCCCGACTCCTTGAGCTTGAGCCGCTTCTTGTCCACTGCCATGATGACTACCGGCTGCTTGTTGGCTTCGAGACGCTCGTTCTGCTCTTCCTGCTGCTTCTGCAGGCGTCTTCCCATGAAGTAGAGAAATACGAGAACGCCGATCAATATGACCAGGATCACTAATAAAATAATTGAAACTTTACTCAATTCCATGCCCTCCTAACGATACGCTACTTAGCATTTTAACATTGAATGAAAGGCAAGGCAACAAGCGAATTCATGGCGGAGACAGGAATATTTTTCGAAAATTTCACTGTAAGTTCATATTTGTGTAATACAAAAACCTTTTAAGAATCGGACTATTATGCTAAACTATACTGGTTATCTTGCGGAAAGATTCTAGAAAGGCAGATTCATTTATGAAAAAAAGAGCAGTAGCAGCAGTTCTTGCTGCTGTAATCGTAACAGCGATGACCGGATGCGGCAGTTCCGGCACCCAGACGACAGAGAACGCGGCAGCGGTGGCGACGACAGCAGAAGCAGCGACAGAAGTGGCGGCGGAAGAAGAGTGGATGAATGATCCCACTGCCTATCTGTCCGGCATTACAGCTTCTGACTATGTGGACCTTCCGGCTGACTACGCGTCACTCACTGTTGAAGTCGCTCCTGTAGCTGAAGTCACGGATGAAGAAGTCGAAGCAATGATCGACAGCCAGAGACAGGCGAAGAGAGAACTCAAGGAAGTGACAAAGAGGACAACTGTGCGGGAAGGCGACGTCGTCAACATCGACTATGTAGGCAGGATCGACGGCGAAGAGTTTGACGGCGGAAGCGCAGAGGGGTACAATCTTGAGATCGGATCCAACTCTTTTATCGAGGGGTTTGAGAGCGGACTGATCGACCAGAAGGTAGGCGATACGGTAACACTGGAACTCACCTTCCCCGAGGACTACGGCGACAGCACCAAGGCGGGCGTAGACGCGGAATTTGAAGTAACCATCAACTCCATTCAGGAGTATGTGGTGCCGGAGCTCACAGACCAGTTTGTGACCGATCTGGGAATCACGGATGAGTTCGGCAATCCGGTGAGCACCGCAGACGAACTGCGCACATATGTCAGAAATTATCTGGTCGAGGAAAATGAGAGCCAGTACACACAGAGACTGGAAGAGGCGATCAGAAATGCTCTCAGTGAGAAGACCACATTTAAGAAAGATGTTCCGCCGGCCATGGTGCTGAGAAACAGCGAAGCGATCGTGAATGAGCTCACATCTTACGCGACGCAGTACGGCATCGATCTTAAGACTCTCATGCAGATCGCTTACGGATCCACGGAAGAGAGCTATATGCAGGACATTAACGACATGGCTGTCGAGAATGTCAAGAAGAGCATCATGCTCAAGGCGATCGGCGATAAGGAAGGCCTCACCCTGTCGGATGACGCGTTCCAGACAGAGCTGGAAGTTGCCGTCAGCAACAGCGGATTTACATCTGTGGAAGAAGTGGCCAGAGAAGATATCGAGGCCTACAGAGAGATCCTCGACAAGAGAAAGATCATGGATTTCCTCAAGAGCAAGACTACCGTAGTCGCGCCCGCAGCAGAGGAAGGATCAACAGGCAATACGGCAGCGCCCGCAGCAGAGGCTGCACAGTGATCAGCGCGGAGCATTCGGGACGCTGAACAGTATATACATAACAGAAACAAAGGAGTGGGGAAATGAGACAGGATTATCAGCTCGTGACTGTACGCGGGCTTTTTGACAGGAAAGAAAGTTATGCAGACAAGACGGTGACGGTAGGCGGCTGGATCCGCAACAACCGCGATTCCAAGGCGATCGGGTTTATCGCGCTCGCGGACGGCTCGTGCTTCCAGAACCTGCAGCTGGTCTACAGCAGTGAACTGGAGAATTTTGCTCAGATCGCGAAGATGAACGTCGGAACGGCAATCATTGCGACGGGCAAAATAGTGCTGACCCCCGGCGCGAAGCAGCCCCTGGAGATGCAGGTTGAAAAGATCGAACTGGAAGGCGCTTCCACAGCCGATTACCCGCTTCAGAAAAAGCGCCACAGCTTCGAGTACCTCAGAACGATTCCGCATCTTCGTCCCCGCACCAACACTTTCGCGGCGACGTACCGCGTGCGCTCGCTGATCGCTTACGCGATCCACTCCTTCTTCATGGAGAGAGGCTTTGTCTATGTGCACTCCCCCATTATCACGGGAAGTGACGCAGAAGGCGCAGGAGAGATGTTCCAGGTGACCACTCTTCCTCTGGATCAGCTTCCTCTCACTGAGGACGGGAAAGTCGATTATTCACAGGACTTTTTTGGCAAACCTACAAACCTGACAGTCAGCGGACAGCTGGATGTCGAGACTTTCGCGTTTGCTTTCAGGGATGTGTATACCTTCGGCCCCACATTCCGCGCCGAGAAATCCAACACGACCCGCCACGCGGCGGAGTTCTGGATGATCGAGCC
>DGWK01000011.1:69223-100086 GCA_002395235.1 Lachnospiraceae bacterium UBA4260
GAAATGGCCTTCGCGGACCTGCAGGACGACATGGAGAACGCGGAAGCCATGCTCAAATATGTCATCCGCTATGTTTTGGCGAACGCGCCCGAGGAGATGAAGTTCTTCAACCAGTTCGTGGACAAGGGCCTGATCGAGCGCCTTGAGCACGTAGTAAACTCCGAATTCGGCCATGTGACCTACACGGAGGCCATCGAGATCCTTGAGAAGAACAACAAGAACTTCGACTTCAAGGTCTACTGGGGATGCGATCTGCAGACCGAGCACGAGAGATACCTTACAGAGGAAGTATTCAAGCGCCCTGTCTTCGTGACCGATTATCCCAAGGAGATCAAGGCGTTTTATATGAAGCAGAATCCGGACGGCAAGACTGTCGCGGCTATGGACTGCCTGGTGCCCGGCATCGGCGAGATCATCGGCGGCAGCCAGCGTGAGGACGACCTGGAGAAGCTGGAGAAGCGCATGGATGAGCTGGGAATGGAGAAGGAGGCCTACCAGTTCTACCTCGACCTGCGCAAGTACGGCAGCGTGCGCCACGCAGGCTACGGCCTGGGCTTCGAGCGCTGCGTCATGTACCTGACCGGCATGGGCAACATCAGAGACGTGCTGCCTTTCCCCAGAACTGTGGGTAACTGCGAACTGTAAGAGATTCAGAAAGGCTGTCACTCTGTGGCGGCCTTTTGCTGTATCAAAAATGTGTCAGGGGGACGTATCCGGTGACACATAATGAAAGGAGCGGACCGATGGACAGAGAATTGATCGTAGTCCTGGACTTTGGCGGACAGTACAAGCAGCTGATCGCGAGAAGAGTCAGAGAATGCAACGTTTATTGCGAGATCCACCCTTATACGAAGACGCCGGGAGAGATCCTGGCCATGCACCCGAAGGGAATCATCCTGACAGGAGGGCCCAACAGCGTCTATGCGGACGATTCGCCGACTTGCGACAAAGCCCTGTTTGGCCTGGGGATCCCTGTGCTGGGCATCTGCTACGGATCGCAGCTCATGGCCCATAAACTGGGCGGCAAGGTGAAGACGGCCCCCGTCAGTGAGTACGGCCACACCAAAATAGAGCTGGATGGAATTCAGTCCGGCTCCAAGCTGTTCCAGGGAATGGAAAGCGATGCTCCGGAGACTTCTACCTGCTGGATGAGCCACACCGACTACATCGCGCAGCCTCCGAGAGGCTTTAAGATCACTGCGCACACGGACAACTGCCCGGTGGCGGCCATGGAAGATCCGGGAAGCAGACTCTACGCGGTGCAGTTCCATCCGGAAGTGGTGCACACACCCTTCGGGACGCAGCTTTTGAAAAACTTTGTGATGGAGATCTGCGGGTGCACCGGCAGCTGGAAGATGTCTTCCTATGTGGATACGACAGTGAAAGAACTGCGGGAGAAGATCGGGGACGGCAAAGTCCTGCTGGGACTCTCCGGAGGCGTGGATTCCTCTGTGGCGGCGGCTTTGCTCGCCAAGGCAGTCGGGAAGCAGCTGACCTGTGTCTTTGTGGACCACGGACTTCTTCGCAAGAATGAAGGAGACGAGGTAGAAGCGGTGTTCGGACCCGAGGGTCCCTTTGAACTGAATTTCGTGCGCGTGAACGCGCAGGAGCGCTTCTATATCAAACTGGCCGGCATCACGGATCCCGAGATGAAGAGGAAGATCATCGGAGCGGAATTTATCAGCGTCTTCGAGGAAGAGGCCAAAAAGATCGGGCAGGTAGACTTCCTGGCCCAGGGGACCATTTATCCCGATGTGGTGGAGAGCGGCACCGGGAGCGGCGGCGCCGTGATCAAGTCCCACCACAATGTCGGAGGACTGCCGGAGCATGTCGATTTCAAGGAGATCGTGGAACCGCTTCGGATGCTGTTCAAGGACGAGGTGAGGCAGACCGGCCTGGAGCTTGGATTGCCGAGACACCTGGTATATCGCCAGCCTTTCCCGGGACCGGGACTGGGCGTCAGAATTGTCGGCGATGTCACCGCGGAGAAGGTCAGGATCGTGCAGGAGGCGGACGCCATCTTCAGGGAAGAGCTGGAGAAGGGCGGGATCGATACCGGAAAAGGACAGTTTTTTGCCGCACTCACCAATATGCGGTCGGTAGGAGTCATGGGAGACGGGCGGACGTACGACTACGCAGTGGCGTTGCGAGGCGTTCTGACCAGCGATTTCATGACAGCGGAGGCCGCCGAGATTCCATGGAGCGTGCTGCAGACCTGCATGACGCGTATCATCAATGAAGTGAAGGGCGTTAACCGCGTGCTCTACGACCTCACGAGCAAGCCGCCGGGAACCATCGAGCTCGAGTAGTCCCGCCGGGTCACAGGTTAGGGAATCGGAGCATAAAAAAGCAAGGCCTGTCCGGACCGGAACTCTCCGGATCGGGCAGGCCCTTTCTCTGCGCACCACATAATTCAGAGGGGGAAATCTTCCCGCCTGAGTTATAGTTTTTCTACATATTCGGTGAAAAAAGTGCGAAGTTCGTGGGTGAGCTCCCCGCGTACTTCCTTTTCCTGTCCGGCATGGATCGCACTGAGGAATTCTTCGTTCCTGACGAAGGCGGCGGAGATGCGCCCGAGCACATCGGCGTGGATCCGGCGATGGTCGTCGACCGGCATGAGCAGAAGCACCGCGGCTTTGATTCCCTTCAGGGAAGGGTCGGTAAAGCGCTCCGCTTCTCTGGGCGTACAGCTGACAAAAATCGTCTCCGTGACGGCGTCACTCCTGCTGTGCAGGAGGCAGAACTCCATCTCCGGGAAGATCTGGGAGTTGAGACGCTCGCGCTCCGTGACGGAGTCTATTACTTTGGCGGCGGAAGCAAGGCTGTCCGTGACCTGCATGGCGAGGACTCTCAGAAGCTCCCGGAAGCTGACGCCGGGAGAGACCTGATAGTGGCGGTATTTGCGGAGCAGGGAAGACAGATCCCGCGCGATGATCCCGACATCGTCCATTTTGCGGGCAAAGTCTGTGTCCTGCTTGTGGCGGCGGACCTGGCCGTAGCCCTGGATGCGGTACTCGATCTGGGAGAGGTCGCTGGCAGTGATCAGCGGGCTGATCCGCACACAGTCGATTCCCAGGGAGTCCAGGTTTAAGGTGGAGACAAAGAAGTCTGTGTCCGCGATCACGCCGGGCGTGATCTCATCCTTTCCGTAGGCGCGGAAAGTCGCCTTGTCTCCCAGGCGGTTGCTGAGTTTGGTCAGCATCAGTCTGGCAACCCCGAATCCGCTGGCGCAGACCACGCCGATGATGACGCGGCGCGCCGCTTTCTTGCGCTCCAGGATCCGCTCCTCTGCGGCTCCGAAGTGCATGGCAAGAAATCCGATCTCCTCGCTGCATACCGTCTCGTGTGTCTCCCGCTCGATCACCGCGGCCGCCCTGGCGCAACGCTTGAAAACATCCGGGTATTCTTCCAGAATGTCGGGGAGGATCGGGTTGAAGATATTCATGTGGTTGAACAGCCGCACAATGACCGGCCGCAGATGGACTAAAAGTCCCCGCACGAAGTCCTCGTCGCATTTGAGGTCGTAGCTGATCGCGGGATTAAAGATATCCACCATTTCGTCGATCATGTCCAGGAGCTTCTCCTCGTCGATTCCGCGCAGCTGCCGCATGACGGTGTCGTCACGCGACGGCGAATCGCCCGCGGTCCCGGAATAGGCGATCTTGGAGCCGCGCAGATGCAGGAGAATATAGGAGATCTCCACGCCGGGGATCGTGATCTCAAATTCCTCCTCCATTTTTCGCAGGATCCTCGAGGCCAGGTCATAGCCGTCCCAGGACGTCAGATCCTCCAGCCCTTTTTCGTCGGCATTCACAACAGCCCCTTGCTGGACACGGTCGATGGCGATCGCAATGTGGATGGCGAGCCCCGTCAGGGCGTTGTCCGCCAGCTGCCGCAGCCCGGGATCGTCCATGCCGACCAGGACATCATAGACCCTGGCCAGAATGTCGTTGTTGAGCAGGGAGTAGATTCCGCTGCCTGAGATGTTCAGCAGGATGTCCGTGACGGCTTCTTCCGTATGTCTTTTGCGGGCGGAAGATCCGGCAGAGTCCAAGGCACTGCTGTTGCTGCCTTTGCCGCCGCGGCGGGACCGGTTTTCATGGATGAATCGGCGCATGGCCTCCCGGTAGTCCCCTTCCGATCCGCTCAGTATGACCCCGTAGCCCGGACGGCGGATCACTTCAAGATGATTGCGGGCAAACCAGTCGCTCAAGGCCTCCATGTCGCCGGCGACAGTCGTCTCACTGACGCCGAGCATCTGGCTGTAGTAATACAGCTTTCTGGGTTCCCTGTCCCTGAGAAGTTCAAAGAGCAGGTGTCTTCGCCGCTCGTCGATTCCGGCCTCCTCCACGCTGCCGGCCTTGATCCGGCTGCGGAGCTTTTCAATATTTTGCGGCTCCCCGGAGAGCACGATCCCTTTTCCCTTGTGGGTGACAAGGCTGAGTCCGTAGGGGCGTATATCACTCTCCAAAAAGCCGAATTCCCGCTGGACGGTCCGCTTGCTGACTCCCAGCTGATCCGCGATCTCCTGTTTGGTCACGGGTCCCTTCCCGCTCAGTAAGATTTCAAGAATTTGCTGCGTTCTCAATGTAAAATTAGTCATGGCATTTCCTAATAAAGCAAAATGATTGGTCACAGCGACTTTGAGTTCTTTTCTATTATATCAGATAAGCAAAGGAATCCTATGAAAACACGACAGAGGAAGCCCCCAAGTTGCCAAAGTGCTTGTCACTTTTGATGGTGACAAAGTCGGGTTTGTATTCGTTGCTATCGGCATCATGACGAACCTATAATTATCTCATCAAAAGAAAACTGAACAGGAGACACCGCCGCGGAAACCGCGCAGCTGCTTGTTCGCAAATGTATGAGGAGGTAAATCATGAAAGAAAAGGTACAGTCCTTCGGAAGATTCCTGAGTGGAATGGTCATGCCGAATATCGGCGCTTTTATCGCGTGGGGCCTGATCACGGCGCTGTTCATCGCAGCCGGGTGGTTCCCCAATGAGAAGCTGGCGACAATGGTCAGCCCGATGCTCTCCTATGTGCTCCCGATCCTGATCGCCTACACGGGCGGCAGAATGGTCGGCGGACAGAGAGGCGCGGTCATGGGCGCGATCGCCTGCGTCGGCGTTATCTGCGGTGCACCCGATTATCCCATGCTGATGGGCGCCATGATGGTCGGCCCGCTCGGCGGATTTGTGATCAAAAAATTTGATCAGGCGGTCGAGGGAAAGATTCCTGCCGGCTTCGAGATGCTGGTCAACAACTTCTCCATCGGTATCCTGGGCATGATCCTGGCGATCATCGGTTTCTATCTGATCGGACCTGTCATGGCAGCAGTCCTCGTATTCCTGCAGGGCGGCGTTGACATCCTGGTCAACATGGGACTTCTTCCTCTGGTTTCCATCTTTGTCGAGCCCGCTAAGGTCCTCTTCCTCAACAATGCCATCAACCACGGCATCTTCACTCCCCTCGGAGCGGAGCAGGCGAAGACCCTTGGAAAATCTATTTTCTACATGATCGAGACCAACCCCGGCGCAGGCGCAGGCGTCCTGCTCGCTTACTGGATGTTTGCCAAGGATAAGATCACGAAGGACTCCGCGCCCGGCGCCCTGATCGTCCATGTGCTCGGCGGTATTCATGAGATCTACTTCCCTTATGTTCTGATGAACCCCCTGCTTCTCCTGGCAACCATCGGAGGCAGCGTAGCAGCCATGTTCTTCAACACCCTGTTTAACGTAGGCCTTGTCAGCCCGGCTTCCCCCGGTTCCATCCTGGCTATGCTGGCCGTGGCACCCAGAGGCGGCCAGATCATGGTCATCATCAGTTTCCTGATCGCAACGGCAGTCTCCTTCGTGATCGCTTCCCCGATCGTCAAGATGTCCGGCAGCGCAAGCCTCGAGGAAGCACAGAACCAGATGTCCGAGATGAAGGCGGCTTCCAAGGGACAGGCAGTTGCAGGCGCTTATACGGTAGCTGCGGACGGAAGTGAAGTCGATCTGAGAACACTTGACGCCATCGCATTTGCCTGTGACGCAGGCATGGGCTCCTCCGCCATGGGCGCAGCAGTCCTTCAGAAAAAGCTTGAGGCAGCCGGCCTTAGCAACATCAAGGTCCATCACTATTCAGTATCCGAAGTTCCCGCAGGCATCCGCTTTGTCGTCTGCCATAAGGATCTGGTGGAGCGCGCCAGAAAGTCCGCTCCTGCCGCGAGAATCGTGACCATCAGCAACTTTATGAACGCCCCTGAGTATGACCAGATCGTCGCCGAGATCATCGGCGCCCGTTCCAACCGCAATGTGGCCGATGCAGACAGCAGCGACTTCCACGGCGGCGTCCTGCTCAAAAAGAATATCATCCTTAACAATGCGCCCGTCGATAAGGAGACTGCGATCCGCACGATCGGTAAACTGCTCGTCGACAGCGGCTATGTCACTGAGAAATATGTAGACGGCATGGTGGCCAAGGAAGATGTCTTCAATACGGCCATCGGCAACAGCCTCGCGATCCCTCACGGCATCGAGAGCGTCATCGGAGAGATCAAGAACTCCGGTCTCGCGATCATGACTTATCCGGAAGGCATCGACTGGGGCGACGGCGAGACTGTCAAGCTGGTCATCGCAGTGGCCTCTGCAGGCGACGACCACGTCGAGACTCTTGGAAAGATCGCCATGACCTGCGAGTCCGAGGAAGCGGTCGAGAAGATCCTGCACATGAGCGTGGATGAGATCTACGAGCTGTTCAAAGCGTAACTTACAATAATAACACAGTGGGGGAGACACCCCCACTGCGTGCCTTAAATATACAGTACTAATCAGACGAAGGAGGAAAAAATGAAGGTAAAAGGCGTAAGAATGTATGGAGAGATGGATCTTCGGCTGGAAGAGTTTGAACTGCCCGAGATCAAGGACGATGAGATTCTGGCCAAAATCTACAGTGACAGCCTTTGCATGTCCACCTATAAGCTCGCGAAGCAGGGCAAGAACCACAAGCGCTGCCCGCAGAATATCGAGACCAATCCGGTTCTGACCGGACACGAGTTTGCCGGCATCATCGTAAGAGTCGGCGAGAAGTGGAAAGACCAGTTCAAACCCGGCATGCGGTTTGCCCAGCAGCCGGCCCTGAACTACAAGGGAAGCATGGACTCTCCCGGATATTCCTACGAATATTTCGGCGGAGACTGCACCTACTGCATCTTCCCTCACGAGGCCATGGAAGTCGGTGCCCTGATGCCTTTCGACGGCGACAGCTTCTACAAGGCTTCTCTCGGAGAGCCCCTGAGCTGCTCCATCGGCGCTTTCCACGCCCAGTATCACACCAACCGCAAGAACTATGTCCACGAGATGGGCCTTAAGCGCGGCGGCAACCTGATCATCATGGGCGGCTGCGGCCCCATGGGCCTTGGCGCTGTGGCCTACGGCATCGTCTGTGAATATCATCCGAAGAGGATCGTTGTGACCGATGTCGACGACGCCAAAATAGCGAGAGCGAAGGAAGTCATCAGTCCCGAGTATGCGGCGGAGCACGGCGTCGAGCTCATCTATGCCAATACCGCCAAGATGGAAGATCCCAGGCAGGGCCTGATCGACCTGACCGAGGGACACGGCTATGACGACGTCCTGATCTACGTCCCGATTCCCGCTGTTGCGGAACTGGGCAACCAGGTCATGGCATTTGACGGCTGCATGAGCTTCTTCTCCGGTCCCAGCGATCACAATTTCACAGCCAAAATCAATCTTTACGACTGCCATTACAATTCGACCCACATTATGGGAACGACCGGCGGCACAAATGAGGACCTGATCGAGGCCAACGAGCTGGCGGCAAAGGGCATCATCGATCCCGCTATCATGGTCACTCACGTCGGCGGCATCGACTGCATCGCCGAGGCGACCTGCAACCTTCCCAATATCAAGGGCGGCAAGAAGCTCGCTTACACCCAGTTCGAAATGCCCCTTACGGCCATCGAGGACTTCGGCAAGCTGGGCGAGACAGATCCCTTCTTCAAGAAGCTGGACGAGTGCTGTAAGGCACACAAGGGACTCTGGAATCCCGAGGCGGAGCGAATGATCTTTGAGCATTTCGGCGTGGAAGTCGGCATCTGATTTTTGGCAAAAATACAGCAGCGATTCAGCGTCCCGCGTCCGGGTGCTGGCAGAGTAAAAGGAGCAGAAAATGATTTATACACTTACTTTCAATCCATCTGTTGATTATATCGTCGGTGTGAAACACTTTCAGGCAGGTGAGATCAACCGCACCTTCTCCGAAAAAGTCCTTCCGGGAGGGAAGGGACTCAATGTCTCCATTGTCCTGTCCAATCTCGGCCATAAGAGTGTGGCGCTCGGATTTCTCGCAGGGTTCACCGGCAGAGAGATCGAGGACAGGATGCAGGACTTCGGCTGCATGACGGATTTCATTTATGTCAAAGAGGGCTTTTCCCGCATCAATCTCAAGATGATCTCCGATGAGGAGACTGCCATCAACGGGCAGGGACCGAAGATCACTGCGGAAGATATCGAAGAACTCTACAGAAAGCTCGACAAGCTGCAGGAAGGTGACATCCTGATCATCTCCGGCAGTATCCCAAACACACTTCCGGAGGACATGTATGAGCGGATCCTGCAGAGGCTGGACGGCAGGGGAATCGAGATTGTAGTCGATGCGGAGGGAAGTCTTCTGACCAACGTACTTAAGTACCACCCCTTCCTGATCAAGCCCAATCATCATGAGCTGGGATGGATCTTCGATGTGGAACTGAAAACACAGGAAGACGTCGTTCCCTACGCAAATAAGCTCCGGGAAATGGGCGCCCGCAACGTACTCGTCTCCATGGGCGGCCACGGCGCCGTCCTGGTCACGGAGCAGGGCCAAGTCTTCAAAGGCGATGCCCCGAAGATCGAGGTGGTCAACACGGTGGGAGCAGGCGACTCCATGGTGGCCGGCTTTATCGCCGGATACCTGGAATCTGAAGGAAACTTTGAAAAGGCCTTCCTGACCGGACAGGCCGCCGGCAGTGCCAGCACGGCCTCCACGGAACTTGCGACCAGGCCGGAAGTCGAGGCGCTTCTGCAGACCCTCCGGGTCAAAGACTGACGGATACTGCCGGAGCAGTCTCTTCGGATCTGATCTCTTCGAGGAACCGCTTTTCCTCCTCAGTGAGGGACCTGCCCTCGAGCAGGTCCGGCCTGCGCAGCAGCGTTTTGCGCAGAGACTCCTTGAGTCGCCACTTTCTTATTTTTTCATGATTGCCTGACAGAAGAACGTCAGGTACGGATTCACCATCATAGACGGCCGGCTGGGTGTACTGCGGGTACTCCAGCAGGCCGTTTTCAAATGATTCCTCTCCGGTGCTCTCCGAGCGGATGGCGCCGGGAAGGAGCCTTATTACGGCGTCTGCGACAGCCATGGCGGCAAGCTCTCCGCCCGTCAGGATGAAGTCGCCGATGGAAACCTCTTCGTCTACATGGCGGTAGATGCGCTCATCCATGCCCTCGTAGTGGCCGCAGAGCAGGATCAGGTGATCGAGGTCCGCGTAGCGGTGGGCGGTCTTCTGAGTGAAGACAGCGCCGGCGGGGGAGAGAGCGGCGGTTATTTCCGCGCGAGAGGGCTCTTTGCCGCAGCTTTCAAAATGATCGGGAGATGCAGTCTTGTCGACTGTACCGGCCGGCTGCTCTTTTTTGACAGCGCGCAATGCATCCAGGACCGGCTGGCAGCGCATGACCATGCCGGGCCCGCCGCCGAAGGGAGAGTCGTCGATATGCCGAAAGCTGCCGGGAGAATAGTCCTTGATATCGACGACGTCTATCTCCAGGACGCCTTTTTTTATTGCGCGCTGGGGGATCGGCGATGCGAGAAAGCTGTCGAAAAGCTGCGGGAATATGGTCAGAAATGTGATCTTCATGGCGGGGACCTCTCTTTCGACACCAGTATAGCATAAGGAGCAAACGACCTCATGGGTGGTTTACTCCTTAAAATTGACCTCTGGGGTAGTTTGCTCCGGTGTAAACCCGACCTCCGGGGCAGTTTGCTCAATTACAGGTATTTGCGCATCTCATCAAGCGACTCATAGATGCAGGTGGGCTCCACATCGGACTCCGCCACCGTCTGCATGGTCGCTTCGCCTGTCAGTACCAGGAAACCCTTCGCCCCGTTGCGGACGCCGGTTGCGACGTCGGTGTAGAGCCGGTCGCCGACGAAAGCCATCTCGGAAGGCTCATAAGCGGTGAGCTGAGAGATCATTTCCACAGTTTCCTTCCAGGGTTTTCCCAGATAGCGGGGCTCGACGCCGGTCGAAGCTGTGATCAGGCTGCACATGGCGCCGCAGTCCGGCATGTAGCCGGTCGCCGTGGGACAGTTGATATCCATGTGCGTCGCGATAAACGGCACGCCGTCGCGCACGAAATTGCAGATTTTCTCCAGCTTTTCATAGGTCAGCGTGGTGTCGAAGCTCTGCACGGCGACATCGGGATTTTCATCGACGAGATTGATGTTCATCGAGCGCCAGCTCTCC
Organism: Lachnospiraceae bacterium UBA4260; assembly: GCA_002395235.1. Taxonomy (GTDB): domain Bacteria; phylum Bacillota; class Clostridia; order Lachnospirales; family Lachnospiraceae; genus CAG-791. The sequence continues at coordinate 79,733 of DGWK01000011.1, forward strand.
TCAAGAAGGGGAGTACCGTTGAGGTAGACGCGTCCGCCCGGCCAGTTGTCCATGATGTAGAGAGCGCAGACATCGCCGGCGGTCACTACTTTGTCCGGCGGGACGTCGAGTCCCATCTTGCGGAGTTTCTCGACGTACACAGCGGGCACTTTCGAGGCGTTATTGGTAAAGAAAATATAGTCTCTGTCCGGCGAGGCCTCGACTTCCCTCACGAAATCCAGGGCGCCCTCGATCGGGTTATCCCCCAGGTAAACAGTTCCGTCCATATCGAGGACGAAGAGGCGGACGTCGTCCAAAGCGTTTTCTTTACTGAGCATAGTGATTCTCCTTACTGTCTGCGAAGGTGGTTTAGTCTTCTCTTGCTTCCATTGTATATTCAATTGGCATGCAGTTGTCAACGACCCAGGCAAAGTGATCGCCGCTTTTGCCAGTGCGGCGGCCTTTTTTCGTGGAACAAAGTACCCTTGTTTGGAATGTCGGTTAGCGCTATAATTCTAGAGGTAGATATGACTAACTAATCAGAAAGGCACTGAGCCCGGCAGCAATACAGACGGGAGTGACAAATGTTTCTTGAAGTAGAAGATCTGGTCAAGTTCTACGGCGAAGGCGAGAACCGCGTCAAGGTTCTCAAAGGCATCAGCACAGGCGTGGAAAAGGGAGAGACGGTGGTCCTGGAGGACAGGGAAGCCGAGCAGTATTACGCCTTCCGGGTGGACAGCATCGTGCAGTACTCGCCGAATTTTACCGTGTTCATGGCCATGTATTTTGTGATCAATGCGCTTCTGGTGCGAAAGATTGACAGGGTGACGCCGGCGGAGGTGCTTAAAAACAGGGAGTAAACGGCGGCTGCCGCCGTTTGCTTCCCTTGACCGAGGGGCAAAGCTCGAGTATATTTGTGTAGATAGAAGAACATTCGAGTGTTTATGCGTGTCAGCAGCGCAGCATTCGGGTGTTTTTATAGGTTATCATCGGATAACAGTTCTCAAATGTACCCTGAAGGAATATGGAACAGAATCTCATGGAAAAGACCTTGGAAATGAACAGCCGTCAAATTGAATTAAGGAGGCATCAGCATACACTCGCCGTCGTTGGCATGGGCACCATAGGATTCGGCGTCTGGAGCGTGGTCAAAGCGGTTCTGTACCTCACGGTCGGGACTCCGATTAAGGATATCTTTTTTTCGGGTACAGGCGGAGATGAAAGAATAATGCAGGACATTGGAATGGCAATCGGAGCGGCCCTGCTGATGGTCCTTATCGATATGGGGATCCGGTGGAAGATCGGAAAGAAAGCGCTGCAGATCGCCAGAGGAGAAGCATTGCCCGCCATCTGGTTCTTCGTTCTCTCTGCCGGTGTCGCTCTGGTAGATCTGGTGGAATTAATAATAGGGCTTCTGGGGATACTGGGAGTTTTGTCCGTCGAGTCAGATGGGCTGGATATGATCTCAACGCTGCTCATGGACCTGACCTCTGTGATCACTCTGATCGGGATGATCGCGGCAGCATGGATGATCAGAAAGCTGACGCAGGAACTAACAGGAAAGAGTACAAACAATGCAGATTGACTTTCATTATTATGCGACATACTGTGCGGCATATCTGGCGGGATATTCCCACGAAGAGTGCCTGGCCATCTGTTACAGCGCGCAATTTGTGGACTGCTGTACGAGAACACTTCTCTCCACGATCAATGGGCCGGACAGCGCGGCCACTACCCAGCTCAAACTCGAAATGATGGATGCGCGCACGGATATCCTGGGTCTACAGGATATTACGAGAATCTGGGCCTCTTTTCACTTTCTTCCCCGGGACCTGCATGCCGATATAAAAAAAGGAGCCCACGTCTATAAGGAAAAGTACCGGATGATCTGCGGGCCCAACGGGGACCTTCTGGTAAAGACGGTAAATCTGGCAAAAGAGAAAAGCCTGCAGGCCGTCGGTCTTGCCATGCATGTCCTGGCGGACACGTGGGCGCATCAATATTTTGCCGGGACGCCTTCCCAGGTCATCAACAACACAGACTACTGGTTCTATGAACTGATTCCGGACGAAGAGAATCCGACGGACCCTGAGACGGGGAGCAAGAACTTCACAGAGAGAAGAGTCACGTTTCGCCACAATCCGGTCGAAAAGGATGACCCGGAAAAGGGACTTTACGTGGGCACGATCTACCAGCTTCAGGAAAGCTCCGTCATGGGCCTGGGGCACGGGCGCGCGGGGCATCTTCCGGACTACAGCTTCATGCGCTACAAATATCTGCCGGCATGGAACGATTACAAAGAGATCATCAAGGACAATCCGTCGGACTACTATAAGGCTTTCTGCCAAATGGTATACGCGATGAAATACCTGCGCGGCGAGTACGAAACCTTCGAGACGGAGCGCTATGACACGAAGGCGGTGTCTCCCTATGAGGAAGAGATCAGGGCGATCCTCGAAAAGCGGCAGCTCGATTCCAGCGCGGAATGGAAAGCGCTCGGGGAGAGGCTTTCCGGCGAGGAGATCCCGGATTTTGACGAGAAACGTTATTGCGGAGAATATGCGGACGCGAAGGGAGAGGACAAAGTAAGCACTTTCCTGGGAAACTTTTTCAGCGCGGCTCTGGCACAGAAGGGCATGGTCACAGACCAGATCTTTAAGTCCGGGAACCTCCTGGCAGGTTACTCGGTGGAATACAGAAAGAGCAAACTCCTGGGGATCCGGGATTTTATCCTGTTCGTGGAACAGGAGCTGAAAAAGAGAAGAAGTGAGGCACAGTCATGAGCAGGTTCCAGCGCATTCAAAATATAGTGATCGGCGTGGGAATGCTGCTCGCGGCAGGGTGCCTGATCGTCGAGCCGGAGGACGGATGTGTGTACATCCTGCTGCTTCTGGCGGCATCCCTGCTCATAAGAGGAGTCTCGCAGCTGATCTATTACTTCACGATGGCCCGGTGCATGGTGGGCGGCAAGCTGATCCTGTTTATCGGCGCCGCTTTTCTGGACATAGGCCTGTTTACGCTCTCCCTCGCCAACGAGTCCGGATTCTTTGTGACGCTCTATCTGATCGGCTTTCATGCCTTTGCGGGAGCTGTAAATATCCTTCGCTCGCTCGAGGCAATGCGCTATAAATCCGTTCACTGGAAGAGCAATATGCTGCAGGGAATCGTGAGTATCCTGATGCTTGTGGCAAGTCTGTTTTTTGCCAAAGACGAGACCATGCTCGTCTACCTGTACAGCATAGGCCTGATCTATTCCGCCTGCGTGCGGATCGCGTCCGCGTTCAAGAGATCGGCGGTCGTCTTTATTCAGTGACTTTTGCGGAAGAAGAGGCCTTTTGCCGACAGTAAAAGGCGGATAGGACTCGCGAGAGTGATAAGGCTTGACTTACTAATCAAGAAGTGCTATTTTCGTCATGTTAGCGGTTTAAAGTGCTAAAATGGACGAGGAATGATTTGGACCTACTGAGCGCTCCTGTTCTGTGGACAGGGGCGCTTTCAAAATGAATTAGCAATTAGCGAGGGCTAAGATGAATCTTAAAGAAAGCAGAGAAGTGATCAGGCAGGTCGACGAGGAAATGGCGAAGCTGTTTGAGCGCCGAATGGAGGCGGTCAGAGAAATAGCGGCTTACAAAAAGGAGCGCGGACTTCCCATAGAGGACAAGGAACAGGAAGCAAGGGTTATCAAAGGGAGAAGCGCCCAGATCGAGAACCCGGAGCTTCGCTCTTTTTACGTGAATTTCCTGCAGGATACGATGGACGTCAGCAAGCGCTGGCAGCACTATCTGATGGAAGGACTGAAGGTCGCCTACAGCGGCGTCGAGGGCGCTTTTGCCCACATTGCCGCGGGGCGCATTTTCCCCGACGGAACGCTGCAGTCCTACCCTTCCTTTGAGTCGGCCTACGAGGCGGTGGAAAAAGGGGAGTGCGACGTGGCCGTTCTTCCCATCGAGAACAGCTCGGCGGGAGAAGTCGGACAGGTACTGGACCTGATGTTCTCCGGAAACCTGTATGTGAACGGCGTCTATGACCTGTCCATCAACCAGAACCTGCTCGCCCTTCCCGGGACAAAACTGTCAGATATCAAGACTGTTCTGAGCCATCCCCAGGCCATCTCCCAGTGCCGGAGCTATATCAGAAAGAACGGATTTGACGTGATCAGTACGGCCAACACGGCGCTGGCAGCGCAGAAAGTGGCAAAAGACGGCGACCCCAGCGTTGCCGCCATCGCCAGTGAGGAGACTGCCGCGCTCTATGGCCTGGAGATCCTGGATCACGATATCAATGAGAGCAAGAACAACACGACCCGGTTCGCGGTTTTCTCAAGGGTCGAGAACAAGGTGACGGGAAAGAGGGACGCAGGCGCCTTCCTGCTCCTGTTCACCGTAAAGGATGAGGCGGGCGGCCTGGCCAAGGCCATCAACGTCATCAGCGCCTACAATTTCAATATGCGCGTGCTGCGGTCCCGTCCCATGAAGGACCTGGCCTGGCACTACTATTTCTACGCGGAAGTGGAGGGAGACGATTCCTCCGAAAACGGCCGCCGCATGATCAGCGCGCTCAGGGGTACCTGCCCCGGGCTCAAGGTCGTCGGCCGCTACACCGCGACGGGAAATTCGCAGCAGGGAGGAGAGTCAATATGATCATTCGCATGGAACTTGGGGAAGCAAGTTACGATATCGTTTTGGAGAGAGGGTGCCTTGAGAGAGCGGGAGAACTGCTGAACCTGGACAGGAAAGTCCTCATTCTCACGGACGAAGGCGTGCCGGCGCAGTACGCGCAGACGGTCGCGGACCGGTGCCGCGAGCCCCATATTTATACAGTGCAGCAAGGGGAAGGCAGTAAGAGCTTCGCGGTTCTGGAAGCGATCCTCACGAAGATGATGGAACTGGGCTTTACGCGGGGCGACTGCGTCTGCTCCGTCGGAGGCGGCGTCGTGGGAGATCTGGGCGGCTTTGCGGCGGCCTGCTACATGCGCGGCATCGACTTCTACAACATTCCGACCACCATTCTGTCCCAGGTGGACAGCTCCATCGGCGGCAAGACGGCGGTGAACCTGGGCGGCGTCAAGAACATTGTCGGCGCTTTCTGGCAGCCGAAAAAGGTGCTGATCGATCCCGACACGCTGGATACCCTTTCCGACAGGCAGAAGTCCAGCGGCCTCGCGGAGGCGGTCAAGGCGGGTCTGATCGCGGATCCGGTTCTCTTCGCCATGTTTGAGGATTACGCGGCAGGCGGGGCACCCCTAGACCTGGAGAAAGTGATCGCCGCATCGCTCATGGTCAAGAAAAAGGTCGTCGAAGAGGATGAGCGCGAGAGCGGCGTGCGCAAAATATTGAATTTCGGACACACAATCGGACACGGAATCGAGAGTGTCACCGGCCTTCTTCACGGAGAATGTGTCGCGATGGGAATGATCCCCATGTGCTCGCCGGCGGTCCGCTCAAGACTGGTCCCCGTACTCGGCGCGCTGAACCTTCCGGCGAGGGTCCACGCGGATCCCGAGGAGGTCTACAAGGCCGTGCTGCATGACAAGAAGATGGGCGACGGCTTCGTCTCCATCGTGAGTGTGGATACAGTGGGCTCTTATACAATACAGAAGGTAGACCCGGCGGTGCTTCGATACGGCATTGAAGTGGTGGTCAGACTTTGACCTGGTAAGGAGGACAAAACTATGATGTACATGGATTTCAAGCGGAAACTTCCAATCCCCATGGAGACCAAGGAGATGTATCCGCTGACCGGCGATATGGCTGAGACAGTGGAGAGAACGATCACGGAGCTCAAGGCGATCTTCTCCGGCGACAGCGAAAAGCTCGTCCTGATCATCGGTCCCTGCTCCGCGGATAACGAAGAGAGCGTGATCGACTACATTTCCAGGCTCGTGCCGCTGCGGGAGCAGGTCAGGGACAAGATTCTGATCGTTCCCCGCATTTATACGAATAAGCCCAGGACGACCGGTGACGGCTATAAAGGATTGGTCCATCAGCCCGACCCCAACGCGCAGCCCGACCTGTTCAAGGGAATCATTGCAACCCGCGAACTGCATATGCGCGCAGTCAAGGAGACGGGATTTGTCTGCGCGGACGAGATGCTCTATCCTGAAAACCACAAGTACCTGGACGACCTTCTGGGCTATGTGGCGGTGGGCGCCCGCAGCGTGGAGGACCAGCAGCACAGACTGACCGCCAGTGCCATCGAGTGCCCTGTCGGCATGAAGAATCCCACCAGCGGAGACCTGACTGTCATGATGAACAGTATTATGGCGGCGCAGCACGAGCACGATTTCATCTATCGCGGCTGGGAGGGACATTCCTATGGAAACCCCTACGCGCACGCGATCCTCAGAGGTTATGTGAACAGGCAGGGCGTCACGCACCCCAACTATCACTACGAGGACCTTCTCTATCTCTCGGATCTCTATAAGAAGTGGGAGCTGAAGAATCCCGCCGTCGTGATCGACTGCAATCACGCCAACAGCGGCAAGAAGCCCTTTGAGCAGGCGCGCATCCTCAAGGAAGTGCTGCACTCCTGCCGCTACAACCCCAAGGTGAAGAAGCTGGTGAAAGGCTTCATGGTGGAGAGCTACATCGAGGACGGAAACCAGCCGGTGGGCGGAGGCGTCTATGGCAAGAGCATCACGGACGCCTGCATCGGGTGGAAGAAGACGGAGAAGCTGATTTACGATATGGCGGAGCTGCTGTAAGCGGCAAACATGAAGAGAAAAAGAACGTATTGTTTTGCAATGTTTTGGCAGAAAACAGAAGAATAAATGCTTCAGTTGCGGTAAAATACTGTTAAGCGCAGAGCGTACTGATCTGCGGGAACACTAATTAAGATCAGGCCGCGGGACCGGATGTGCCCGGCGGCACAGGAGGGAGGATTTATGAATCTGCTTAGTTTATTGCTGACGGCTTTGACAGCGAAGAATTCGCTTGGACAGGTAGCCAAAAAGACGGGCCTTTCCCAGAAACAGATTAAAAAGCTTATCATGATTGCTGTTCCGATCCTGCTTAAGTACATGACCAAGAACGCATCTTCGGGAGAAGGAGTCAGCTCTCTGCTCGGTGCACTTGCACAGCACAACAATAAGGAGGAGATGCAGCTTCAGCTCAAGAATGCGGACGAGAAGGACGGCGGCAAGATCATCGGCCATATCCTGGGCAAGAAACAGGATGAAGTTACGACCAACCTTTCTGCGCAGTCCGGCCTGACGGCCGAGCAGGTCAACCAGATTCTGGCGATCATGGCTCCCGCACTGATGAGCGGCGTATCGGAGGCGAGCTCCGGCGCAGCAATGACACAGCAGGCCGCACCTTCGGCAAGCCCTGTCCCCGGCATTTTCAGCGCGATCCTCGGAACAGCCGCAAACATGCAGAAGGATGACAAGGATGAGAAGGATGACGCCATCAACGGAACGGCGCTTCTGCAGGCACTTTTGAATGCCAGAAAATAACACAAACTGATATTGTGATTTTATCGGCCGCACCTTCGGGTGCGGCTTTTTGCATGCACTAAAGGAATAAAGAATAAAACCTATTGACATACTAGGTTAATAGTGATAGTATCCTTAACAGATCAACTGAGCGGTCCCCAAGGGACAAAGAAACAGAATCCTGCAGTGAATGCGGGAAAAGCAGAAGGAGAAAGCAATGTTTGACGTAAGATGGAGAAACAACTGCATGATGTGTATGCGAATGTTTAACTCCCGGGCACATAGTATGGCCAGGCGTATTGACATGCTTTCATGTCCTTGATCGGTACGCCTGATAAAAGGATTGAGGATCTGCATTGAAACAAGTGAGAGACGATTCGCCATCTGCCCGGGAGTTTGTAAAAGCTTCCGGGCTTTTACATTTGCTCAGATTTGGTCGATTTCCTAAGGCTCCGGAAAATTGTGAGGCGGAGCGGAAGACAGAAAGAAACAGACCTGAGGGACACATGACATCTGAGGTTGTTTGTACAGAAGGAGAAAGTTATGAAAAAGAATTGGATTAAGAAGACGGGCGCCGCAGTACTGGGACTGATCCTGACAGGATCGCTTCTGGCCGGATGCGGCTCAGGATCGGGCACAACGGCGCAGGGCGCTGATGAGCCGCAGGCACAGGAGACAGAAGCGGAAGCCGCCGGAACGGAAGCGGCAGACGCCGCAGAGAACGAAAATGCCGGATTCAGAACCCTGGAGGAAATTCAGGCGAGCGGCAAGATCACGATCGGCGTGTTCTCCGACAAGAGTCCCTTTGGATATGTAGATGAGAACGGTGAGTATCAGGGATATGACGTATATTTCGGCAACAGGATCGCACAGGACCTGGGCGTGGAGCTCGAATATGTCTCGACAGAGGCGGCAAGCAGAATTGAGTACCTGCAGACGGGCAAAGTGGATATCATTCTGGCCAATTTCACGGTGACGCCGGAGAGAGCGGAAGAAGTTGACTTCGCACTGCCTTACATGAACGTGGCGCTGGGCGTTGTCTCCCACAACGACAGGGTAATCACGGACCTGTCTCAGATTACGGCGGACGATCAGGTCATTGTCATCTCCGGAACGACGGCGGAGACCTATCTGACAAAGAACAACCCGGAGATCAAGCTGCAGAAGTTTGACACCTACGCGGCGGCCAAGAGCGCTTTCGAAAACGGGACCGGCGTGTCGTGGGCCAATGACAACACGGAAGTCATTGCTTTCGCGGCGGAAAACGAAGGATATACGGTAGGAATTGACTCACTGGGCAGCGCAGATACCATCGCGCCGGCAGTGACCAAGGGAAATGAGACCCTTCTGAACTGGCTCAACGACGAGATCGTTAAGCTCGGGGAAGAGAAGTTCTTCCATGCGGACTATGAAGCGACACTGACAGATACTTACGGTCCTGAGTTTGAGGAGACCCTGGTAGTTGAGGGCGGCCAGGCGGCAGCGCCGGTACAGAACTGACGCCGAGCCCAGAAATCTTACTTCGACGTAGAATCTGTGACGGAAATATGGGCAATTTCACACACAGATACGGTATCCTCAGGCACTCCCCTCGCCTGAGGATACTCTGCGTAAAAAGGAGGGAACCATGGAACTACTGCGATGGGACGTCATCGTATCCTATCTGCCGCTTTACCGGGACGCGATGTTTCTGACTCTGCGGATCGGCTGGGCAGGCATTGCGGCCGCCATAGGTCTGGGCTTTGTGTGCGCGCTGATCCGGCACTACAGGATTCCGGTCTTGCAAAATATAGTGGGAATCTACATCGAACTGTTCAGAAATACGCCGCTGCTGGTGCAGCTGTTCTTTCTGTATTTTGGCCTTCCAAAGATCGGGCTGGAGATCCCGGCGGAACCCTGCGGCGTACTGGGGCTGGCTCTTTTGGGCGGCGCCTACATGGCGGAGACCTTTCGGAGCGGCCTCGAGGCAGTGGAGCCCATCCAGATGGAGAGTGCGCTGTCACTGGGCATGACCAGGCAGCAGGCGGTCTTGCATATCATACTGCCGCAGGCGGTGTCCATCAGCGTGCCGGCCTTTGTGGCCAATGTGATCTTTTTGCTCAAGGAGACCAGCGTTTTCTCCGCCATCAGCCTGATGGACCTGATGTTCACGGCCAAAGACCTGATCGGCCTTTACTACAAGACGCTGGAATGTCTGACGCTCCTTGTGTTCTTCTATCTGATCATTCTGCTTCCGGTCTCCGCGCTCGGGAGTTTCCTGGAAAGGAGGCTGCGGTATGCAGGCTTTGGGGATTGACGTGCTCTTCAAGGGCATCAATATGCAGCGCCTTCTGGGCGGTCTGTGGATCTCACTGAGGATCAGCCTGATCGCAGTGGTCATCAGCATAGTACTGGGGCTGGCCCTTGGTGTTCTGATGACAGGAGACAATCCGGTCATCAAGGCGGTCACCCGCGTCTATCTGGAGATCGTGCGCGTGATGCCGCAGATGGTGCTCCTTTTTATCGTCTTCTTCGGGACGACCAGAGTGTTCGGCTGGAATATCGAGGCGGAGACTGCCTCAATCATCGTATTTACCTTCTGGGGCACCGCGGAGATGGCGGATCTTGTGCGCGGCGCCCTGATCAGTATTCCAAGACACCAATATGAGAGCGCGGCAGCGCTGGGAATGGAAGAGGGGCAGATCTATCGCCGCATCATCATCCCGCAGACGCTCCGCCGCCTGATCCCACTCTCCATTAACCTGGTCACGCGAATGATCAAGACCACGAGCCTGGCGATGATGATTGGCGTGGTGGAAGTGCTCAAGGTAGGGCAGCAGATCATCGAGGCCAACCGCAAATCTTCGCCGCACGCGGCCTTCGGGGTGTATGCGTGTGTGTTCCTTCTGTATTTTGCCGCATGCTGGCCAATCAGTATGTTCTCACGGTATTTGGAAAGGAAGTGGAGCTAATGGGCGAACTTATCAAAATAGAGAATATTACTAAGAAGTTTGGAGACAACGTGGTCTTGAACGGCCTCTCACTTGCCGTCAGGGAGGGAGAAGTTGTTGTCATCGTCGGCCCGTCGGGCTGCGGCAAGAGCACGCTGCTTCGCTGCATCAACGGGCTGGAACCCATACAGGATGGCGAGATTACCTTCCGGGGCAAAAAAGTGGACGGAAATGCCCGCTCGATCGTCGGCATCCGCCAGAAAGTGGGTATGGTCTTCCAGAACTATGAACTGTTCCCGCATATGACCATTCTCGAGAACATCATCCTTTCGCCGGTCCTTGTCCAGAAGCGCAGCCGCCCGGAAGTGGAGGCGGAGGCCCTGCAGCTCCTGGAGCGGGTCGGTCTCTCCGACAAAAAAGACAGCTATCCCAGACAGCTCTCCGGCGGGCAGAAGCAGCGCGTGGCCATTGTCCGGGCTCTGTGCATGCACCCGGAAGTGCTCCTCTTCGATGAGGTGACTGCGGCGCTAGATCCCGAAATGGTGAGAGAAGTGCTGGACGTTATGCTGACGCTGGCAAAACAGGGCAGGACCATGGTGATCGTCACCCACGAGATGTCCTTCGCCAAAGCGGTCGCAGACAGGGTCATCTTCATCGACGAAGGAAATATCGTGGAAGAGGGAAATCCCGAAGAATTTTTCGAGCATCCCGGCACCGAGAGAGCCAGACGATTTTTAAATACGTTTACCTACGAGAAAGTGGAAAAAGATTCCTGAGCGCAGGATTGTCAGCATTTTTCTGAGTATTGTATAATGATAGTTATAATAATTATATCTATCGCTATACAATACGGAGGATTATCCATGATCAGAAAAGGACAGGACTGTGCGATCGAGTATCGCGAACATATGCGTGACGGCGACGGGACCGTGCAGATCACAAACTTTATCACAGGCCCCGAAGAGCTGAACGGCAAAGGAAGACTTTTTGCCAGGATTACCTTAAACCCCGGCTGCAGTATCGGTTATCATCTTCATGATAAGGATGCGGAGCTTTTCTATATCATCAAGGGCACGGCAGAATATAATGACAACGGTGTGATCCGCACGGTTCATGCGGGGGATGTGACAGTATGTCCTACAGGTGAGAGCCACGGCATTGCTAACAAGACGGACGAAGTCGTCGAACTTGTGGCGGTGATCGTGTACGCGTAAGAAGAGGACAATAAAAAAAGCTTGTTTTACAGGCCCGGTGCATTTGCTGAGGAGGTAATCTATGGCAGTAAGAATGACAGCCGGAAAAGGCGGCGAATTTTATGTACCCTATGAGAACAGGACCGGATGCGAGTCTATTGTTTACTTTACCAGAGATCTGTCCGCGGAAGGACTCGAGAAGATCTACAAGAAAGTAAGCGGTGTGCTGCACGGCAAAGTAGCGGTCAAGCTCCACACAGGCGAGCAGCACGGACCCAACATTATTCCCAGACCCTGGGTACAGAATCTGTTTGACAAAGAGCTGAAGGATTTCGACAGCGCGACAATTATTGAGACAAACACATATTACGAGGGCGACCGAGACACGACCGAGAAACACCGCAAGACTCTGGAAGTGAACGGATGGACCTTCGCTCCCGTGGACATCACCGATGAATTCGGCACGGCGACGCTTCCCGTCAAAGGCGGCAAGTGGTTCACCGAAATGTCTGTAGGAAAGTCCCTGCCGGACTACGATTCTTTCCTGGCGCTGACCCATTTCAAGGGCCACGTCATGGGCGGTTTCGGCGGCTCCAACAAGAACATCGGCATCGGCTGTGCCGACGGCAAGGAAGGCAAGAAGTGGATCCACACCGCGGATTCCGGAAATCAGTGGGGCATCGCCATGGAAGAGCTGATGGAGCGTATGGCGGAGTCGACAAAGGCGACCATTGACTATTTTGCCGGAAGCATCGCCTACATCAACGTCCTGCGCAACATGTCCGTATCATGCGACTGCGAAGGCGTGGCGGCAGCACCCGTTGTGACGCCCAACATCGGAATTCTCGCATCGCTGGACATCTGTGCCGTTGATACGGCCAGCGTGGATCTGGTATACGCACTGAAGGAAGAAGACCACCACGACCTGGTGGAGAGAATCGAGACGAGGCACGGCCATCGCCAGCTCAGCTACATGAAGGAACTTGGCATGGGCAACAACAAGTACGTGCTGATCGACCTCGACAACGGCGAGTGCAGGATTCAGCCTGCGGATGCGGTCACGCATGTGGTGCCGTTTGAAGGGTGAAAGTGAATAATCAGTGAAAAGGCGAGAGGCCACCGCGCTGCGGTGGCCTTTTTTTCATGCAAGCGGCTCCTCCCCATACTTGAAGAGCAGCAAGTTGGCGTCGTCCACAGAGGCGGACTGGTTGATCGCCACAGTTAGAATGATATCCCTTCGATTCTTGGGATACAGTGGCGCATTGCCGCTCAGCTCCAGAGCGCGGGTCGTTTCGCGAAGACTCAGGCCGGCTGCAATGCACAGGCGCAGCACCTTGTCGCGGCTCGGGCTCCGGGTGCCTTTCATCACCTGATAATAGTAGGAGCGCTCGAGCCCGCTCCGCTGGATAATCTCGCCGCTCTCGAGTTGTTGTACGGCAGGCAGGGAGCGAAAGTAGTCCGGGAAGTTCTTGAAGCTGTCCGCGACCTTGGGCTCCTCCATGAACTTCTCCATGTCCCGCGTATTATCGATGCCGGACAAGACGTCGGCGAGTTTCCTTGTGGTTGATTCGTCCATATGTGTTTCCTCTCTAGAGTAGTTTGCCGGCAGCACAGATTTCCTGCAATGCATATCCGAAAAGCTGACTCGTGCTATAATCATGGTGTGCGATAAAGTAAGACAATCCTTGTCGATTGGGGGAAAACATGACAGAACTCGAAAAACTGTGCGAAAACGCACTCTACGATGAAATCCGCGTCCTGGAAGACGGAAAATCCGTTGTCAGGGATGTCCCCACAGGGAAATTATATTTTAAGAAGACGCTGGATGTCTACAACGAACATGTCTACGCCTATCTGCGGGAGCACAAGAACCGGAATGTAGCCGGCATTCAGGCTTATTGGAAAGACGGAGAGAAACTGGTTGTCATCGAAGAACTGATCCAGGGCCGGACGCTGGATGAGATTCTGCGTGAGTCGGAAAATGCAGGCTCTGGCAGCTTGGTGCACGATGCCAAGTCAGATGCCGGTGCGAAGGGAGAAGAATCCGGCCGAAACGGCAGAGCTGAAACACTCACCTTCTCCGACCGCATCGACTACCTGACGCAGATCTGCGACGGTCTTTCCTTCCTGCACGCCGCCGACCCACCGATCATCCACCGGGATATCAAGGCTTCGAATATCATGGTGACGGATGATGGCATTGTAAAGATCATCGACTACGACGCCGCCAAAATATACATCGCCGGACAGGATAAGGACACTATGATGATCGGCACGCAGGGGCTTGCCGCGCCGGAGCAGTACGGCTTTGCGCAGTCCAATGTCAGGACAGACCTCTATGCGCTGGGAAAGCTCATTGAGCGTATGCTTCCCGGAAATGTGGACGCGAAGCGGATCGCCGAGAAAGCGACGGAGATGGATCCCAAGAAGCGCTATACGTCGGCCGCACAGATGAAGGGGCAGATCCAGAGGATCAGAGAACACACGTCAGCGCTTGATCAGAGATTAGAGAAGATCCCGGGCTTTGACCCGATGAACAAGAGCCACAGAGTGCGGGCCAGGATCGCGCTGGCAGGCGTTGTCGTGGCGGCAGTGCTGATCCTGGCGGGAGTCGTCTGGGGGCTTTTCGTCTACCCGGCAAGGCAGGAGGAGGCCATCCGCGCGGAGCTGTCCACTATGCAGCAGTATGAGGTGAAAGACGTGCAGATCCTTACCGCCGTCGAAGAATTTGCCGGGGAGCATCCCTATCGAAGAATGAACGCCGGCCAGAAACAGGCAGTACGTGACGAGATGGAGGCCGTAATGAAGCGGTGCTTCAAAGCCGGAAAGTCGGAGAATGCCAATCAGATCAGGGATATTTTGACTAACAATTATGGGGAGGAGGCGACCTGGAAGGCAGTCCACAGCTACGCGAAGGCTGGCTGGGATCTCGACGATGACAGGTTTGAAGACGGACTGGTGGCGCTTTACGAGCAGAAGGAGGCCGGTGCGGTGGACGCGCAGCAGCATTGGGAAGCCGGCGCCGCGCTCACTCTGGAAAAGGCGCGGGAGTATACGGCGGACTTCAAGGAGAGCAACGCCTACAGAAAAATCAAGCTGATTGCGAACGCCTATATGGCCCTGGAGAAATGCGGCGCCGGTCAGAAAGAAGAGTTCGACGCCGCACATGAACAGTTCCTGGCGGCTGCGGAAGCCGAGAAGAAGGCGCAGCAGTGGAGCAACGCCAGATTGATCTACGAGCAGATGCAGGAGGCCGGCGCGTGGGACAGCGATGAGCTCTCGGAACTGATCAAAGAAACTGATTACGAACAGGCGGAAGCGGCATTGGCCAAGGAGGATTACAACGAGGCCGCGTCAAAATACAGCGCGCTCGGAGATTATAAGGATGCCGCGGAAAAGGCCTCGGAGAGCATCTACCGCAAGGCGGCGAGGGAAGCGGAGAACGGAAGTTATTCGGCTGCAGTCAGTTCTTATAAGAGCATTCCTGGGTATAAAGACTCGGATGAGCGCGCGCGGGAGACGCAGTACGAGTATTGCGAGAATACACAGGAGGAGCCGACCGATACAACGTACGAGTATATTGCGGAACTCGTGGATCAGGGCTACGAAGGAGCGGAGGACTTGCGAGAGGAGATCTACAAGTGGCACGTCTCCGTCAGCACAGGCATGGCATACTCCTTCGGTTCTATGCAGTCCGCTTTTATAAGGGCAAAGCTGAGCGGCGGTCCGCCCGACGGTTCGACAACAATTACCTTCCGGATTGACGATCCCACCGGAAATGATTCTGATACCTGGAGCGACGGAAAGGAATACAAGAGCGGGGAGACAGCAGAAGCGAACTATTCCGAAGAGGACAGCACCTATAATCTGTTTGATCGGTCCTATAAGATTTGGATTTACGCGGATGGCGGTGAACAGATCGGCTACTGGGAAGGGATGATCAGTACGGAATTTTAAGAAGTGGGCTCAGAGCCCACCATTAAAGAAAGGCACAAGAATAGAATACTCACAGAGGCTTGCTTCTGTGAGTATTTTTTGTGCGTAGCAATGAGCCATGCGTGGACGGGGCTGCTGCCAGCCGATGGGAGCTTGCTCATAATCGGATGGCAGCAGGACTGGACACATACGGCGAATGCCGCGACAGTGAGCGTCCAATGGACGCGTAACTGTCGGCATGGCTCAAAGACAATTGTCCGCCCATCCGATTTGTTCCGAGTATTCTTTTGAAGGAGAATGTCGAGGATTATTTCGACTGTCGTTCAGAGCTGCTCTTGCTCTCAATATGCTTTTTCAGCACAAGATTAATATACTGACTGAAGTTGCGGTCGTCCGCCTCGGCCAGTTCCTTGATTCTCCTGATCACTTCTTCGTCGAGTGTGATGCTTACTTTACTTTTTAAAGGCTTTTGAGTATTCATGCTTCTTATTATAAGTATTCTTCGAATTCGAATTGATAAAGTAGCATTAAATAAGGGAAAGTAGTATAATATACCATAATATCAGCCAAATGGGGTAATAATGTGAAAGGGAATTAATTCCTATGGGAGGGGGAGTATTGATGAAAAGAAGAATTATGATCTTTACAGCATTACTATTATTAGCCGGTCTGCTTAGTTGTTGTGGATCCGGTTCTGGTGGGGCTGGTTCGAGTGGAAGCGGCACCGGGACTGAAGATATCGGGCTGTTTTCCGGCATAGGAGGATGGAAGGCAGAAGAAGGGGCTGTTTTGCTTTTAGATGACGGCGGGACAGGAATAGTGCTTAGTGAATTGAAATATGAAGGGGAGACAAAACCGGATTATTTACCTTGGGCTTATAAAACGGATATAGAGTGGGAAGAGAATGCTGAAACCGTGACAGTCAAGGCCGCAGAGAAAGAATATCCCTATACAAAGAAAAAAGAAGGAGATAAGGAAAGCCTTGAGGTTAGCGGTATAGCTTTTGCAAGACTCAGCGAGGATGAAGTTAAGGAATACAAAGAAAAGGCAGAGACCGCAACTCCTCTGCCGGCATCTCAGACGGATACAGCTGCAGCGGGATCCTCTGCTGAATACAAGAAAATAGATTT
Organism: Lachnospiraceae bacterium UBA4260; assembly: GCA_002395235.1. Classification (GTDB taxonomy): domain Bacteria; phylum Bacillota; class Clostridia; order Lachnospirales; family Lachnospiraceae; genus CAG-791. Next base: position 96,333 of record DGWK01000011.1, read on the forward strand.
TACCGACACGATTCTTCTTGACAATGAATATTTGACAGTCGAACTGACACAGTTCTTCGAAAAGGAAGTAAAGTGGGCCGGAAGGAGCCCGCAAATAGAAAAGTACATAACCCTGAAAGTGCATAATAACAGTGAAAAGGAATATCTTTTCAACTTGCAGGATGCTTATGTTAAGGACGAAAGTGTCACTGCGTCTATGCTGGACGGAAACTCGGGGCCGGCACCGGGTAAAACGAAGACCTATTCTTATAATATTTATTATAATACAAATCCGGATCCGACAGCGCTGGATTCGCTGGAGGATTTATACACATTAGAGGCTGAGATCCGGATCTCTATAAAGGATGGAGATTCCTATGTCGGCGAAAACGAATACAGGATCAGTGTCAATGATGCAGTGAATGGAACAGCAGAAAATTCAGTAGGAGAGGACAAAGGAGGAGCGGCTGTCAAAGAGACCGATTATATGACAATTGAAGGCGTGTATGTCGATAATTCCTACTCTACGGAGGACAACGAGAATATGCGCTTCATGTATATTTTCTATAAAGCGCACACAAAGGACAAGAACCTGAAGATCGACAGCAAAAGTATGAATATTACGATCAATGACGCAAATACTTATCCGGCCAGAAGATCTAAAAAGGAAAGTCGTTATTTGAGAAATTATCATAATGGAGCCTATCTGAAAGAAGTATACGTGGGTGAAGAAGGAAAACTTGTAGAAACATTCGAGATTCCCAAGGGGGACCTTGAACCCGGCAGAAGCATAACCATATCCAAGTCACAAATACCGGATGCGGATAAGATCAGGTTCACAACAGATGATATAGTTTTCTGCGACAGCCCCGAGGAAGTGGCTGAAATGGCCGATCCGGAAGGATACGAAGAAGAGATGTGGGCTCTCGAGGATGCGGACAGTGAAAGAACCGCGGCGGTAAAGGAAGAGATCAACGGCTATCAGTGGGATGTCAATGTGAACAGCATGAAATACCAGATCGAGTTCTGGGAGCCCAATGAGTATGAGCTCAGGACTTCTTTTAACACAAGTGGCGGAACATATGAGGTGAGGAACGGATATATCATATGCACCAACGATATCGACGGAAAAATAGAGATTCCTTATACATATGAAGACGGCGAAGTCAAGGTCGATGTCATTTCGGCATTTGATTTTAATAAATAATGCACAGCAGGCAGGCGGCAAATTAAATATGATTAAAAGTATTGATTTGACAACGAATTCTGTTCACATTAAGAGAGCACTGGTAACCGCTGCATTGGTGCTCTGCCTGCCGATCATGACAGGATGCGGCAGTTCTGACAAAACAGTGAAGGATAATAATCTGATATCTGAAATAAAAGCTTCTGAGCATACGTCAGTTGATGACGCCTACGAGCAGCTGAAGGACAGTGCATCCACAGATTCAGAGCAGGCAGAGTTCATTCAACAGCTGAAGGATTTAAAAGAATGCAGCGGAAAGTTTGCAAATAAAACAGAAAGGGGAAATGTATACAGCGCAGAAGTCACATTTTACCTTTCCAGGGGAAAAATTTATAGCACGGTCGTATATTCGGGCTATATGGGAGAGATCGGGGACGGCGAAGTGAGCGATTCAACGGAGAAAGGATATCTGTTTGAATCGGAACCGAAAGGAAACCTGTATGGAAATGAGCAGGATTTCCATCTCCTTTTTGGAAAGGATAAACTGCGCATTGCGTGGGGAGAGTCCTGCGATTATACATTGGACCGGGGAGACGGCACGCCGGAATCGGTGGAGAACTATGAGGTTCCTTTCGATGAATCGGATACTTTTAAGAAGATTGAGACGTTGCTGGACGAAAATTTTGCAGATTATGAACATGAGCTTATCTACAACAAGAGTAAAAGTGAACTAAATGTATACTTTCAGGCTCCGGACAACCTAAGGGAGGCACTCAATACGAACAATTCCAAACTGAATGATTCCTGGCAGAAGCTTGTGGATTCCATGAAGTCTTTCAGCGAATTGCTTCTGAGCGTTACAAAGATCGGGGGAAAAGCCGAGAACGTAAACATTTATTGGGTAGATAGTTGGAACAACAGTCAATCATATGACGAGAGCGATTATATCTTATGGATTCATAATGGTACAGTGAAGTATAATTATGCGGATCATTTATCGGAATATCCAACATCGCCCTCTTCGAATGAAAAGAAAAGTGTTTATTCCGATCAGCACTCTGAATCCTCTTTGGGGTCGGACAGTGGTGCTATAACATCCGGGGAGAAAAATGCCCTCGAGAAAGCGCATCAATATTTGAACTATTCGGCATTCTCCTATTCGGGGCTGATCGAACAGCTGGAATTTGAGGGCTATTCCCACTCCGAGGCTGTATATGCGGCAGATCATTGTGGTGCTGATTGGAACGAACAGGCGGTCAAAAAAGCAAAGCAGTATTTAGAGTATTTATCTTTCTCGAGGAGTGGACTTGTAGAACAGCTGGAATTTGAAGGGTTTACTCATTCGCAGGCTGAATATGCAGTAAGAGAAGTTTATTGAAAGTAATATGGATGAAAACACGCACAGAGGGTGATACCTTCTGTGCGTATTATATTGAGAAGTTGAACTCATACTAAATCCAATTCAATCATCACATCACCACGGCGCCCCGCCGTCCGCACTGTCCCATCCGTCTCTGAGCATGTCATAGTATTCCTGAGGGAGATCTTCTACAGGAGCAGGCTCCGAAGCGGCGAAATCTTCCGGTAAAGGTGCTTCCGAAGCACGGTTCGGATTCCCATAAATGGCTTGATTGCCCGTCCTACCGGGAGCGGTTACATTACCGGTCTTATGCCTGTCTGCTCCGCCACTCTGCCTCGCGCTGCGCGGAGAACCTTCTTTTTTCTTTTCCTGGCGATTCCGCTCTCGGATCGCCTCGGATTCGGTGAGGATGCGGCGGAAGTTCTCGATGATGAAGCGCTGGGCTTTCTCGTTGTAGTATACGCGGTAGTACTCGTTGGGATAAATGCCGCTTTTCTCCATATAGAGACCGAGTTCTTCGCCTTTTCGGGTGGGAACAGAGTTTTCCTTGCCCGTATCATTAATCACTTTCTTCTCAAGATATCCGTTTTCGCGCATCCACAACGTGATCGTTGTGGCAGGAACCGGCATTTTCTGTCCTTCCGGAAGATATTCTTCAAGCTGCTTCAGGAAGTAGGAGATCTGCTGGTCCTGCAGATACTGATACTGCGCCAGTGCGTCATAGGGAAAAACTTCGGAAACAGACTGCTTGTGAGCGCGCTGCGAGACCATACCGACGGTTCCGCCGCTTTTCTGAACATCGGTCAGCACTTCATCGATGAACTTCAAGCAGCGATGTACATTCATATTGGTTAAAACTTCATTATCCGGTGCAGGTCTGTTTGTGACGGGATTTTTCCCTTCGGACATGCGCCGGATGTATTGAATGGCGATTTCAAGACGCTTCAGATCGTAAGACCCCATTTTGTTACCCCCTAAACTTATCGGAATGGCTCGAGGAGCCAACCATTAACATGCCTTATGTTGCTGCAGCCGGAGGAGAATCTCTTCCGGAACTGCACCCGGATTAGCAGCCAGAGTATCGTAGATTAGCTTTACAGAGTCCTCTGGTTCCTCCAGTTCAGAAGCGATTACCGAAATACTCTTGCCTTTCAGGACTTTTTTTGCGACCATTTGAATCAGCTTAAGCAGCTCGCCTTCAGTGCGACCTTCCGCACGACCTTCCGCAC
>DGWK01000011.1:100142-101361 GCA_002395235.1 Lachnospiraceae bacterium UBA4260
ACGACCTTCCGCACGACCTTCCGCAAGGCCTTCCGCACGACCCTCTGCAAGGCCCTGCTTTCTTGCCATTTTCCGCTCATAATTCATTTCCATTTCGTATCTCATATATTCTCGCCTCCAACTTGAACCACTTTCAGCCTGCGTTAATGAGCGTTCTTTGGAATCATCTACATAAAAATACCTTAGTTTCGGGGGAGATAAAAGTCAAGGTGATTTAAGCCGTATATGTGCCTGCGCGTACGCGTTAGAACGTGCATTACTTGCGCCCATTTCGAGGTTTTGCTACTATTGATTAACAGAGGTTAGTATGAGTGACCTACCCGCCGCCTACGCATACGCTAAGAGGCGGGGGCTTCGTGCCGCTTACGCGGACACAGGGCAGACACTTGCCCGCTGTCCCGTTTCACCGGGATTATTTTTGTGATTCCTCTGACCCGCACTCAGGATATCTTTATAGGTCATGGCTTTCACTGTGCCATACAGGTACCCGCAGTCCATCCCCTCCGGATAGATGCTCTCGTTATACTTCCTGCCGGTATTGACGGCACCATTGATATCGGCGTTCATCACCCTTCCGTCATCCTGTCGGTACAGGCCGCGCCCTATCCTCCTGCCGGAGAAGGTTATGCCTTCTGTGTCACCCTTCCCGTATGTCGGGATCCCGTCCCGGCTCCCGAAGCAGGCTTTGGAGGTGTAGCTCTCTTCCTGCAGGATGACCCTGATCCCATAACGCGCGCATACTGTCTGAAGGACTCTGCGGAACCTTGCGAACGGCACCTGCACAAAAGACTGATTGTTCTTCCGGCCTATGCCGATCCCCTGCTTCTGGCCGCTGTTATACCCGATGATGAGATAGGAAAGGCCCCTCTTCTTCATAAGGCGGCAGATATAATGGGCATACTTGTAGAAAGTATCACGCAGGAAAGCGTCACGCTTCCTGCTGATCCTCTGCATCTGTTTTGTGACAGACGGATGATATGTCTTCGGGTCATGCCCCTTCATCTGCTCGGACCTCAGGAAGGCCATCCTCTTGTTGAACCACTGGTTTTCAGCCTTAATCGCTCCGCCCTTGATAACAATGGGCTCATTCCCCTTGTTATCTGCAATGGCTGCGAAGTTGTTAAGGCCGGGATCCAGCATCATCACACCGGCAGGTGTCCCGTCGGCGGCAATGATATCCCTTTCATCAGGAAGGAATTCTTCTTCCTTCAGGCCGTCA
>DGWK01000031.1:0-8408 GCA_002395235.1 Lachnospiraceae bacterium UBA4260
GATTGCAGATTCTCTGAACCGATTCATCTGTATAGAAATCAAGGCCGTCCGAACAGGCGGAAAGCCACGCCCCGTCTGCATCATAGATTGAAACTGATAAATCGGCTTCATCCGAATGATCAGCAAGCCGATAACCCTGCGTATTCAATACCTCTGTCAGAACAGACTGAAAAGTGTCGGCATCCAGTTCCGCTGTTTTTTTAATATGAAAACTTGAAAAAAACCAACCCATTTGTATACTCCCGTGTTCTGTACAGTAATAATAGGATTTCCGGAACTTATCGATTCTGTCGCCTTAACCCCCGGTTCGAGATGTCAATGCGACTGTCTCACCGCTATTGTTCTGCCTTATTTACATATTTGCCCCAAAAGCTACCCATCGAAAGGAAGGAGAGCGCCCCGGAAACAAACAGGATCAGCCGAACCAGCTCCCGCAGGGCTAACTTTGCGGAAAGCAGGGCAGTTCCCGTGGAGGCATCTTCGATCTGCGGCACCTGAACTATGAGCTGTCGGTTCTCCCACGCGTGGAGCACCGGTTCCACGATGACCGCCAGAACGCAAAGAAGCAGGGCAGAGATGATGACCGCAGCCTTGGTGCTGGCAGACGTTTTGACGCGTACCAGCATCACAAGGTAGAAGATGCCGACAGCCACAAAGCCGGTGCTTTCCACAAGAGCCGCTGTCGGGATTGCCCGAACCTCTCCGAGGCCGGTGATGCCCACCCATTCGGGTTTTACCGCGACAATGCAGCATAACGCAGCAGCGATTGCCGCCAGGACAAGGGCGATGATCTGTAACCTTCTTGCGCTTTTCACTGTCATACAAAAACCTCTTTCTTTATTCTTCGTGTCCCACATCGCCAAAGCAGTACAGGGCACCTTCTGTGAGATCGCCGGACACCCCGGTGTCCGGTCTGGCTGTCTCCGTCATGACCGGATACATTTCGAACTCATCCTCGTCACTCTCCGGGAAATACCACAGCCGATCCGCCGCTTCTGCCATTTCCGGCTCCAGATAAATGCAGACGTCCAGCCTCCCGTACTCATCCTGCGCCGCCCTAGCCCGGTCCGACCAGAGGATCCTGTATACGGGTGCATCCACGTCCTTCACGACGGTTTTGGAGCAATGCTGCTTGTCAGGAACCCGGCAGATGCCATCTTTGTTCTTCTCCGCCACTATCGGAAGCGCCTCATAGCGTGCGTCCAGTATTTTCTGAAGATCCGCGCCGGTGCCGACCTGCTCCAGAACAAGGTCGCCGGGCAGCAGCACAAAATCCTCTTCGTTGCTCGTCATCCATACGCCCGGCATCGTTTCAATATAAATATTCTCGATCCAGTGTACCGTGTCGTCAAAATCAATCCGACCGACTCCACGCACCAGCCAGTTTCCCTCCGGACTGTAGATTTGTCTGGCCTGTACCAGTTCGCCGGTATAATCACGGGACAGGACATAGATCCGGTTTTCCGCCCCGGAAAAGAAGGGCTGCAGCTTCTGGCGCAGCGCTTCCGCCTGCGCCTTAAAAGCTGTCCCATTTTCGTCTTCGTCCGTACTCTCCCGCACCACAACATTATAATCCATCAAAAGCGGCTTCTCGGTTTCCGCAAAGGTGCGGATATCGCCGTCGTAATAGGACGTAAAGGCAGATACACCTCGGCTCGCCGTATAGTCCTCAAACACAGCTGCGGTGGCCGTATAGTCTGAAATGAGGATTTCCGTCCCCAGCGATTCTTCCGTGGCTGGCTGGACCAGTTGCTCCCGCAGTTCTGTCAGGATTTCCTCTGCCTGGCGCGTGTCGGCGTACTGCTGCGTCTCGCAATCCCAGAGGACGACGTTCCCATCGGACATCTCAAAGACCATCCGGTTGATTTTTGTTGGCAGAATGGCCGTCGTATTGCCCCACTCACGGGCGGAAACAATCTCGGCGTCCCCGCCATATTTATTCTGATAATAGGCCAGTGCGCCACGTTCACCTTTTTCCCGGATCCAGCCATTCCCGCAGGCGGTGCAGGCGGTCAGCGCCAGGATGGAAAGGACAATCAGGATAAAAAAGAAAAGCCGTTTTGAATAGCCTATGGCTTTTTCAGTTTCTGCCGATGTGCGGGTCACTTTTCTCCCTCCTTACCTCGAATCAGTTTTTCAGATTCAAGCATCACATTTCTGAAAAACTTTATTATTATACGCCTTACATACTAACGACCTATAAACGTATTTAAAATAGAGCTTCGTTTCCTCTTCCTTCGCGCTACATCTCAATAAAAACATACAGATGATTTCGTTTCCTTTTTTGGTATCTTTTCCGGTGATACTACCTTATTTCTATTAATCCGTCGTTTCTCTTGAAAACATGATAGTTTCTTGATAATTGTCCCATATCCTATGGTTATATTGGAGAAATTATCGTTTCCATCATCCTTATCAAGATTGTATGGGTTGTGTTCTAATGCACAAATCAGCAAGGGGAAAGTGAAAGAATGCCTTGGAATTTCACCGCTGACACGCCAATTTATTTACAGATAGCGGAGATCATCAAATTACGGATTCTGAGGGGAGAATATCCCCCCGGAACCCGGATTCCGCCCGTCGTTGGTGATCCGCAGCATATTGTCTACTTTAGGGTCTACGCCGCCCGCCCGGATCTTCTCGGCACGCTCCGCAAGGCCCTTTATCATTTCCTGCTGGATTTCGGACGGCTTGATGACCTCCGTGTGGAAGTTGGCCTTCGGCACCGGGAGCTTTAACATGTCCGCCGTCTGGATGTCCGCTACCAACTTGAAGGTACTCATCAGCTCCGGGAGATTGTAGAACTTTGCAAACCGTGTCTTGGCCCGGTAGCCGGAGCCCTCCGGGGACAGCTCGATGGCCGTGATGGTCTCTCCAAAGGCCGCCGCCCAGTCATCAAAGTGGAGCATGTCCATTTCCTCCAGCGTGTGGTACTGCAAGTACCGCTGGATAGTATAGAGTTCCACCATAGAGTTGCTGATCGGCGTACCGGTGGCAAACACCACGCCGCGCCCGTTGGTAATCTCATCCAGATACTGACACTTCATAAAAAGGTCACTGGACTTCTGCGCTTCGGTCTGGGCGATACCGCCCACGTTGCGCATTTTCGTTGCCAGAAAGAGGTTCTTAAAATAGTGACTTTCGTCGATGAACACGCGGTCTACGCCCAGTTCTTCAAAAGTCACGAGGCTGTCCTTTCGGCTCTGGTCGTTGAGTCTGGCCATCTTGTTTTCCAGCGATTTTTTCGTGCGCTCCAGCTGCTTCACCGTATAACGCTCAGCTTTGGCGCGCTTGGCCTCGTCGATGCCGTCCATGATTTCGTCGATCTGCCGCTGGATGATAATCTCCTGACGCTCGGCGGACATGGGGATTTTCTCAAACTGGCTGTGTCCGATAATCACTGCGTCGTAGTCCCCGGTGGCGATCCGCGCACAGAATTTCTTGCGGTTCTTGGTTTCAAAGTCCTTTTTGGTAGCCACAAGGATGTTGGCGGACGGATAGAGCTGGAGCCACTCGCCGGACCACTGCTCTGTGATGTGGTTCGGCACCACGATCAGGGATTTCGTGCAAAGGCCCAGGCGTTTTGATTCCATCGCCGCTGCGACCATCTCGTAGGTCTTGCCCGCGCCCACTTCGTGTGCCAGCAGCGTATTCCCGCCGTACATGATGTGGGCGATGGCGTCGACCTGGTGTTTCCTCAACTCGATCTCCGGGTTCATACCGGAAAAACGGATGTGCTGCCCATCATATTCCCGTGGCCTGATACTGTTAAAGGTCTCGTTGTAAATGCGGCACAACTGTTCGCGCCGGTCGATGTCCTTCCAGATCCACTCGGCAAACTGTGCCTTGATCAGCTCCTGCCGGTCCTGTGCGATGGCCGTTTCCTTCTTGTTCAGCACCGGCTTCTTGTTGCCGTCATCATCGTAGATGTAGTCAAAGACTCGTACATCTTTCTGATTCAGGGTTTGTTCCAGGATGTGATAGGCGTTGACCCGTTTGGTCCCGTAGGTGGTAAAGCTCTTGACGTTGCTGCTGTCAGCGTTCTTGTTGGTGATGTTCCATTCGCCGGTGGCTTTGGAATGGAGTACGTGGATGCGGTCACGGCCATAATAGCCGGTCCCGAACAGCTCATACATGAACTGCTCGTAGATCTCCGTAGGAATCCAGTTTACGCCGATGCGCACGCCGATCTCGCCTGCGGTCAGGTCTGCCGGCTGCACGGCTTCCAGTGCTGTGATATTTTCCTGTATCTGTTCGGACAGATCCGGCCTTGCCTCCGCCAGTGCCTTTACCATGCGGAGTTTTCGGCGCACGTTCCCGGACAGGTACTCATCCGCCGTCACAAAAGAGAAGCGTTCCAGGTCCACAAAGGCCCTGGGGATGGCCGCCTTTTCCTCCGCGCACTGGATGTCCCGGAAGATAACGCCGGAAAGCTCCGTTTCCAGCTCCGCCTCGGTCTTGCCGGAGAGTTCCGCCATGTACACCATATCTACCCGCGCCTTTTCCGAAATGGAAACAGCAAGGGCTTCACTGGCGGTGTCTACCGTCGTCACCGGCACATGAGGCCGGATGGTGCGCTTGGTGAACATGTCCGCCTTGCGCTCAAAGTTGCTCTCCTCGTCTAAAACCTCCAGAGAACACAGCAGGCAGTAGCTGGCGTCCTCCCCGAAGGCAAGGCTGTTTCCCCGGCTGGTGATCCTGCCATACTTGGCAGTGTAGTCATCATAGAGCCTGTTTAATTCTCCCTGTTCGGCCTGAATGTCGGCTTCCGGGTAGTCCTCGGTCTGAAGCTCAATGAGCCGCCGCACACAGTCCCGGATGGCGATCATGCCGCGGATGCGGTTCTCCGCCGTGACAGAAACAGATACTGGGTACATGCGGGAGTTTTCACGGAAGTACAGCTCGCCCTCCGTGAGGCAAAAGCTGAAGTTGCGTACCGTGGGATCAGCCGGGATGGAACGGTCTTCCTCGTCCTCCTCTAAGTCCTCCATCTCATAGGCGGTGATCTCCGCATGGAGGTTGCTGATCGCGTCCCGCAGCTGCTCGGCCAGGTCGCCGTCCTCGTAGGCTTTACAGGCGCTTTCTTCTCCAAAGCGGCCTGTCTCCATGACCATGTTGCCCAAAACCATTTCCGGGTGCTGCACAAAGTATGCGTTCATCCGGATACCGTTCTCATCCGTGTCCAGATGCACCCAATCCGGCTCGATGTCCGTCATACGGTCCCGCTTCTGGAGAAAGAGAATGTCGCTGGTGACTTCCGTCCCGGCATTCTGCTTGAAGGCGTTATTCGGCAGGCGGATGGCCCCGATCAGGTCTGCACGTTGGGCAAGGTATTTGCGGACGGCGGAGTTTTCCTTGTCCATCGTGCCTTTGCTGGTAATGAAGGCAACGATTCCGCCCGGACGCACCTTGTCCAGTGTCTTGCCGAAAAAGTAATCGTGGATCAGCCAGTGATGCTTATCGTACTTTTTATCCAGCACCTTGAAGTCCCCGAAGGGCACGTTTCCCACAGCCACATCAAAGAAGCTGTCCGGCATCTGCACCTTTTCAAAGCCGTTGACCGCGATCTGGCTGTTCTGGTAGAGCTGCTGTGCGATACGCCCGGAAATACTGTCGATCTCCACGCCATAGGTGCGGCTACCTGCCATGCCCTCCGGCAGCATCCCGATGAAGTTTCCGACGCCACAGGCAGGCTCCAAAATATTGCCGCCCTGAAAGCCCATTTGGGCGAGGGCGTCATACATAGCCCCAATGATGACCGGGGAGGTGTAAAAGGCGGTAAGGGAGCTGGCCCTTGCCGCGGCGTATTCCTCATCATCAAGCAGACTTTTCAGCTCCAGATATTTGCCGTGGCGCTCGTCAAAGCAGTCGGACAGCCCGCCCCAGCCCACGTAGCGGGAGAGGATTTCCTGTTCCTCCGGCGTGGCCAGACGTTCTTCGGCTTCGATCTGCTTTAGGGTGCGTATAGCTGCGACGTTGGCAGCGTACTTTTCGCTCCTGGTACCATAGCCCAGCTCCGGGTCGGTGATACGGAAGTTGTGTCTTTCTTCGGCTGCTATCTCCGGGTGCAGCACAGTAAACGCCACACGTTCCCGGCGCGGCTTCAGCGGAGCGAGAGGGGCGGGCTGTTCCTGCTGTAAAGGCCGATCAAGCTGCTGGCGTAGCGTTTCAACGACCTGTGCAATCTCCGGATTCTCCCATCCTTCAACATTCCGGTAATCCTCGACCAATGTATCGACGCCATCTCTGCACTGGAGGAAATCCAGGCTGCCGGGCATAGCCATGGTGTTTTGGATACCGAGGGCTTTCTGCCTGTCTGTTGGCAATGCGGAATAGGCAACATACGCTTCTTCAAGCGAGGAGTACGTCTGTACCTCCAGCTGCCCGGCCACATTCAGATCAGGGATTACGTAGAAATGATGGATAAAGGGTTCTGTCTGCTCCGTTTCATTGCGTCCCTGCTGTGCCTCCATGAAGATATCTTCCGCATCCGCGATCATAGTGTCAAAACTCAGACCCGCAAGATAGCCATTCAGCTCCGCAAGGCTCTGACACTCGTTGATATAGACCGCTTCTCCGTCCACGGTATAGACAAGGCGGAAATTCACAAGGTCCGCGTAAACCTCAATCGGATGTTCACCATCGCCGGTGCTGGAATAAGCCAGATCTACGCGGGAAAGATCGTCAAAATCCGCGTCGCTCTCAAAGGTCTCCTGACAGTAGTCGTTGATCAGCCAGATGGCCTTCTCCAAATCGGTCTGTTCTTTTATTTCCGGCTGAATTTTCTGTGTCTGCGACGGTGCCGGGATCGGCTGCCGCTTTTCCCCGAACAGGGAATAGGTTCCCTCACGGTAGGAGACGAAAGCAGATAAAGCGTCCTGACGATCCTGATAGTACCGGTTCTCCGGATTTGTCCCATCCGCTGCGGACACCAGCATCTGATAGATCGCTTCTACCTTTACCGGGTCGGTGAGCTGCTCCTGGATTTCCCGGACAGCCTCCCAATAATCGCTGATCGGATTTCCGCTGAACGGACGGGGATGCTCCTCCGGAAGATCATAAAAAGCACGAAGGATAACGGTAGAAAGTTCCCGCCGTTCATAATCCGGCATGGCAGCCCGGTCTTCCTCGGACAGAAAGCCGCCATCCTCAATCAGTGCCGCGATACGCCGCGCGGTTTTATTCCAGCTCCAGTCCAGTTTGGCGTATGGGGATGTAATGCTTCCGTGACTGAAGGACAGACCCTTGCTGCCATAACTGATACCGTCATTGCCGCCGTAGTACCCGCTGTCTCCGTGGTAGTTTGCCAGATATTTTGCCCGTTCATTTGTGTCCGGATGCTCCAGATAAAAGGCATAGACGCCGAGCCTGTAATGGGAGTTGCCGCCCCGTAGGAGTTTGTCGATCTCATCCATGGAGATAAAGAAACGCCGCTGGGGATCGTAATCCTCGGCGGCGGTAAAGCGGACCGGCTCACGCTGCAGATCGGTCAGCCGTTCCAGTATTCGTTTCGGGCGGTGGAAGTGGAAACGCAGGAGTTCCCGGTTTTCCTCGTAAGCGGAGATAAAGTCCCGCACTTCCTCTACAAGCCCCTGCAAGGTCTCCGGCTGTTTCAGCAGTTCCCTGATCTGTGCCGTCTGCTCAGGGAAACCGCCGCCTGACGCATAGATGCGGCTGATCTCCGGCAACAGGTTTTGCGCCCGCGCTTCCTCGGAAAAATCCTGCCGGAGATACCAGAGACTGTTCGCTGTTTCCTGATACTCAAAATCCTCCACCCGGTCAAGCTCCGCCTGTGGCATATACCGTCCGGCGTCCAGCAGCTCCCGGATGCGTTTTGCCGCGTCCTCCCAGGAGATCAGCATGGAAGCGTTTCCCTGCACGCTGTCCCCGGAGGAAAGACGGATGCCATCACCGTTGTACCAGATGGCGTACTGACGGCCATTCAGATAGAAACCCGCGCCATTTTCGCCGTAATGCTCCATCAGGAAGCTGGCGTTATCTGCAAGGGAATTGTCTTTCATGAAGTACGCGCAGACGATCAGGCGGCTGTTGCGGTCATTGGCACCGATACAGAGTGCCTCGTCGATCACCTGCTGTGGATAGCGGAGGCCATAGGACACGGACTGCGCCGGTGCCATCTGCTCCGGCTCGGTAAAGTCTGTGAAATCAAAAAGGGACAGCTGCTGAGCCTCCTGCGTTTTCAGCTCCTTGCTGTCCCTGTTTATGCTGTACTCGCCCTTGTCGATGATCTGCGCGGTCAGCTCCGCTATGATCTGCCATGAAAAGACGCTCTCACTGGTGCGGGAGAGGTAGGAACCCTCCCACAAAAGAAGTCCGTCCTCCTGCGCATGGTAGCCTACACGCTTGCGGGATGCGCCCACAAGCAGCTCCGTGAAGCGGTCCGGGTA
>DGWK01000031.1:8492-8653 GCA_002395235.1 Lachnospiraceae bacterium UBA4260
TCCGCCCGTTCCGCAGTATCCGGATGGGCGGCAAAATACATCTCGATCTGCGCCTTCTTGTATTTCAGGTCATCGTCCGGATTGGAGAGGATGGCACCAATCAGTCCGTCATCCAAAAACGCGGGAAGCCCGCCGTCTCCCGCGTTTTCATCCGATGATTC
>DGWK01000030.1:0-84251 GCA_002395235.1 Lachnospiraceae bacterium UBA4260
GGAGCCCCTTCGGCCAGCTTGGGTATTTCTCCAGGCAGATACCTACAAAGTAAGTTTCTATATAATATCACTTTTCAGATCTGATTTCAAGCACAAATATTATTAATTCATGTCGATCTCAGAAGCGGAGAGGATGGGATTCGAACCCATGTGCCCGTGAGGACAAACGGTTTTCAAGACCGCCGCGTTATGACCACTTCGCTACCTCTCCAAAACGGTGGCGCAGCACCTTTTCGTCTTGGTTCGCACTCGTTGTTCTCGCGCGAACAAATGATATGTTAGCAGATGCCCTACCCGTTGTCAATGCTCAATTTTTATTATTTTTCAAAATTGTTGGCGGCATTGCAGATCCTGATTTCTGCCCCAAAAACATTACCTGGGAGTACTCCTGTTCCACAATCAGGTGTGACCCTACAGGATGAACCTGTCACCAGAAAAGTGTTGTCTTTTAAGGAGGCATATTCACTAGCACAACAACTTGAGTCTCATTATAAGAGAAATCACGCCTGACTGACGCCGGAGTGGTTGTGGAGATACCTCCTCAACCACTTGAGCGTCATTCCGGCTGGTATATCCCAGATTCTAATGGAAACTGCGATTATATTGGACCAGCACATATCATACCCACAATTTAGTACCGGCAGAGATACTACCGTATTAAGAATATGCATATTTTTATGCATATTATGCATAATCCTTCTGAAATGAACCCCCAAAAATCAATTTTTGAGAACAAAGGGTTTTAAAAGACACATATGAGAAAATTTTCCATTGCATATATGCAATTCTTATGCATATTATTCCTCCGCACATCGCCTCCGCAAGAATGCCGCAAGAGTGCCGCACGAATATAAAAACAGCCCCGCGATCCGGAACAATCTCCGATCTCGCGGGGCCGAACAACAATCACCTTACAGGTAACTCTCAAGCTCCTCTTTAAGCTCCTCCACCTTGTCAAGCTTCTCCCAGGGAAGATCCAGGTCCGTTCTTCCGAAGTGGCCGTAGGAAGCAGTAGGTCCGTAGATCGGTCTGCGAAGGTCGAGCATCTTGATGATGCCGGCCGGGCGCAAATCAAAGTGCTTGCGGACGACTTGCTCGATCACACTGTTGGATACTCGGCCGGTGTCGAATGTGTCGACCAGGATCGATGTGGGCTTGGCCACGCCGATCGCATAGGAGAGCTGAATCTCTATTTTGTCCGCATAGCCTGCCGCCACGAGGTTCTTGGCTACGTATCTGGCTGCATAGGCTGCGCTTCTGTCAACCTTGGTGCAGTCCTTTCCGGAGAAAGCGCCGCCGCCGTGGCGCGCCATTCCGCCGTAAGTGTCGACGATGATCTTGCGGCCGGTGAGACCTGCGTCGCCTGTAGGGCCGCCGATCACGAATCTGCCTGTGGGATTGATGAAGAACTTGGTGTTCTCATCGATCATATCCGCCGGAAGGATCTCGTCAAAGACATACTTCTTGATATCTCTGTGAATCTGCTCCTGATCCGCCTCATCCGTGTGCTGCGTGGAGAGAACTACCGCCTCAAGTCTGCAGGGCTTTCCGTTCTCATCGTACTCCACGGAGACCTGTGTCTTTCCGTCGGGTCTCAGATAAGGAAGCGTGCCGTTCTTTCTGACTTCCGTGAGCCTTCTGGCCAGCTTGTGCGCCAGGTCGATCGGGTAAGGCATATAGCTTTCGCTCTCATTGGAAGCATATCCGAACATCATGCCCTGGTCGCCCGCGCCGATCGCCTCGAGCTCCTCATCGGTCATTTTGTTCTCCTTTGCCTCAAGGGCGCGGTCCACGCCCATCGCGATATCCGCGGACTGCTTGTCAAGACGCACAACGATCTCGCAGGTATCCGCATCGAACCCGAGAGCCGGATCCGTGTATCCGATTTTCCGAATCGCTTCTCTTGCGATCTTCTCGTAGTCGACGACCGCATTCGTTGTGATCTCTCCGCAGATCAGGACGAAACCCGTGCAGGCAGTTGTCTCGCAGGCCACCCTGCTGCCCGGATCCTGCGCCATGCACGCGTCGAGGATCGCATCGGAGATCGTATCGCACACCTTATCGGGATGTCCTTCTGTAACTGATTCTGAAGTAAAAATAAATTTGCTCAAGAACTCCTCCTTAAAAATAATTATAAATAGTACAAGATAAATGAATAACGCAATAAAAAAACCGTGGGGGCTGCGCCTCACGGATTCGTTTAATTACTTCACAAATCCCTTATTGTTCGATCGCCCCGTCCGGGTCTCTCGCTCAGGTTGGGCACCTACCTGCTTGTCAAAATATACAAAGACAGGGGTTGCCGTGGCTTCGCAGGTCCTATGTACCTCCACCACTCTGAATAAGAGAACATTTTATTAAATTATCGGATCAGGAACACTGTCCTGTTCTTATTGTTCGATATAATATCTCTACTTATAATTTCTGTCAATCCGAATAATACCCACATTACATGGATTTTATCAACATTTTTTGGTAAACACGCATTATCGCGGTTGTACTTTTGCAAAATCTGTATGTATACTCATCATAGAACAATGTAACTGTAAAGAAGCAGGAGAATGAATGACGATGAAACAGTCTCCGAGAGAGAAGCTGGCCGGGACGTCCCTGAGCCTGGCCCTTTTATCCTTTGTTGCCATATTCATAATGCCGGTGGCGGTTCCCTATATATTTGCCTCTATTTCTATTGTACTGGCTGTCCTCTCCATGGGAGGCAGGTCCACAATGCCCAGAAAGAGCAGAACCGGTTTCCGCATATCGATCGTCGCCCTGATCCTCAACACGGCTCTGATCCTGTTTACGATCTACTATTTTATTCAGATGCTCCACGACCCTGAGCTTCAGGCGCAGTACAGCCAGATCCTGTACCAGACCTACGGGATCACTTTCCAGGAGTTTCTGGACCAGCTCGGCCTGTCCTCTTTCGCGCAATAATTTTTCGCGCAGTAATTCTTCACGCAGTGACCGCCCTGTATTCTTATGAGGTTATGATGAATACATTCAAGAATAATAAGTTTTTAAAAGCCGACGCGAGAGAATCCCTTCTGGGCAATCTCACGATTCCGGTGACCTCTATGTTGTTATACACGCTGACGACCTTGGTGCTGTCCGATCTGATCTCGAATTTCGGGTCGACTTCGTTCCTTATCTCGCTCCTGCTCTCCGTCCTCATCTTTCTGGTGGTGAATACCTGCGCCGGAATGCTCAGGATCGGACTGTCCTGTATTTTTCTGGAGCTGCAGTTTGGCGGCAAGGCGGTGATCGGCGATCTTCTGTACGCGTTTCGCAATAATTCCGATACCGCCGTGCTCCTGAGCGCCTTTATATCCGCGCTGGAGCTTCTGTGTATGATGCCGGCTATCCTGTTTATGTCTTTTTCTACCGCGCAGGGATTGTCCGGCCACCTGTTTCCGTACCTTCTTCTTGTCGCCGCGGGATTTCTGGGGTCCGTCGCCATCCGCATACGGTATGCGATCTGCACTTACCTCTTTCTCGACTTCCCGGATTTTACCGCCGAAGAACTGATCCGCGGAGGCAGTAAGCTGATGAGAGGCCATCTGAAGCGTCTTTATTATCTCTATCTGAGTTTTATACCCATGTATATACTCAGCCTGCTCTCTTTTGGCATCGCAGGGCTGTGGGTCTCGAGTTACACACACGCCACCGAAGCCGCGTTTTACAAAGATCTCATGGCCAGTACCAAGTGGTGACGCCACACCTCGATCCCTTAAATCTGATGGCGACAAAAAAGAACCGATTCCGACGCCGGAACCGGTTCTTTTCATTATCCGCATATTTCTTAACTGTATAAAGGGGTGGAGAGATATCTGTCCCCCGAATCCGGCAAAAGAACGACGATCCTCTTGCCCTTGTTCTCAGGCCTTTCCGCGACACGGACTGCGGCCCACAGGGCTGCGCCCGATGAGATTCCTGTCAGGATTCCTTCCGCGTGGGCAAGGGCCCTGCCCTCCTCAAAGGCCGCGTCATCCGGCACCGCAATGACTTCATCATAGATGGTTGTATCCAGAATGGAAGGAATAAAACCGGCGCCGATTCCCTGGATCTTGTGAGGGCCGGCTTTGCCGCCGGAGAGCACTGCGGAGGACGCAGGTTCTACTGCCACCACTTCGATCGCGGGATTCTTCTCCTTGAGATAGCGGGCCGTTCCGGTGAGCGTTCCGCCGGTTCCGACCGTCGCCACAAAGATATCCACTTCTCCGTCTGTATCTTCCCAGATCTCCGGGCCGGTAGTCCGATAGTGGGCGAGCGGGTTGTCAGGGTTGTCGAACTGTCCCAGTATGATCGAGCCGGGAATGGAGTCCCTCAGTTCCTCCGCCTTGCGGATCGCCCCTTCCATTCCAAGAGCGCCCTCCGAGAGCACGATCTCGGCGCCGTACGCCTTGAGAAGCGTTCTCCTCTCCACGCTCATCGTGTCAGGAAGTGTGAGGATCGTCTTGTATCCTTTGGCGGCCGCTACGCAGGCAAGGCCGATCCCGGTGTTGCCGCTGGTCGGTTCAATGATCGTCGCGCCGGGTTTTAAGAGTCCCTTCTTCTCCGCCTCTTCGATCATAGTGAGCGCCACTCTGTCCTTGGAACTTCCCGCAGGATTGAAGAGCTCGAGTTTGGCTACGATCTCCGCCCCTGTCACGCCCTTGACGGCCTGATAATTCTTCAGGGAAAGAAGCGGCGTCTTTCCTATTAATTCCGTTGTGCTGTACTTAATGCTGCTCATTTTCCTGCTCCCGGTCACTGATTGTCAGCGTTCTCTTTTTTGTCTTCCAAAAGCGGCTGCCTGCTCTTGTCCGCACGCACCGAGCGGATCTCGATCAGAGGGCCGCCCTTGCCTTCCACGTAGGCGCGGGTGATCGTCACCTTGCCGATGTTCTCGTCCTTGGGGATCTCGTACATAATGTCAAGCATGAATTCCTCAATGATGGACCGGAGCGCTCTGGCTCCCGTATCCTTTGCCAGCGCTTTTTCCGCGATGGCGTGGAGCGCGTCGTCATCGAATTCGAGATCCACCTCGTCCAGAGCCAGAAGTTTCTGGTACTGTTTGAGGATCGCGTTCTTGGGCTCCTTGAGGATCTTGACCAGCATATCCGCGTCAAGCCCCTGCAGCGGGCATACGATCGGCAGACGCCCGATGAATTCCGGGATCATTCCGAACTTGCGCAGGTCCTCGTTGGTCACATATTTCAAAATATCCTTCTCATTGTCGTATTTGTCCTTGATCTCAGCAGCAAATCCGATGGAAGTTTTCTTGGTCAGCCGCTCCCTGATGATGCGCTCCAGGTCCGGGAATGCGCCGCCGCAGATGAAAAGAATATTTCTCGTATTAATGGTGGTCAGGGGCACCATCGCGTTCTTGCTGTTGGCTCCCACGGGTACTTCCACATCGGCGCCTTCCAGGAGTTTGAGAAGTCCCTGCTGGACGGACTCGCCGCTCACGTCTCTGGAATTGACGTTCTTCTTCTTGGCGATCTTGTCGATCTCGTCGATAAAGACGATGCCCTTCTCCGTCTTCTCCACATCGTTGTCCGCTGCCGCGAGAAGTTTGGACACAACGCTCTCGATATCGTCGCCGATGTAGCCGGCTTCCGTGAGGGACGTCGCGTCCGCGATCGCAAGAGGCACATCCAGAAGGCTGGCGAGCGTCTTTACGATATAGGTCTTGCCGCATCCGGTAGGTCCCAGGAGCAGGATATTGGATTTCTCGATCTCGATGTCGTCCATGGTCCCCGTCTTGACGCGCTTGTAGTGGTTGTAGGCCGCCACGGAGATCACTTTTTTGGCGCGCTCCTGGCCGATCACATACTTGTCGAGCTCTTCCTTGATCTTGTGCGGAGCCGGAATATTGTCGATGGAAAAGACCGGTTTGGGGCCGTCTTTCTTCTTTTTCTTTACCTTGGGCTGCCTTGTTCCCATCCCGCCGCCGAACAGGTCGCCGAGATTGAGGAAACTGATCGACGGCCTTCGTCCGTCGCCGCCGCCTCTTAACGAGTCGGAGTCCTCTTCCCCGGACTCCTCTTCGGTCTCCGGCTCGTCGGGCTCGCTCTCATCCTTTGACAGGTCAGTCGAAGCGGGCTCTGCCGGTCCGACTTTCTTTTCTTCTTTATTTTCGTCTTCCGTCTTCTTGTCTTCGGTTTTCTTATCCTCCGAGGGTTGCATGGGCGCCGTTCCCCCGAAGAAGGGGTTGCCCTGCATGAACATCGGGTTGTTGAGCAGAGACTGGAAATCCATTTTGCTGGCCATATCCACCGTCTTCTGCATGCAGTCCTGACATATTCTCAACCCGCCCGGAAGATAGACCATCTTACCTGCCTGGCTGTCCGAGCGTCCGCACATGACGCAGAACTCCCCTGTACCGCCGTCATGTCCATTTGTATTGTTTGCCATAAAGTATCCTCATTCCATAGTTAAGGCATGCAGCGCGGACCTCCGCACTGCATGCATGTGTATAAGCTTCCTCAGAATCCGAAAGGAAATCCGAACTGTTCGAAGGGATTGTAGTATCCCTGGCTGTCCTGGGGATTTTCATCGGAACCACTCTGATTATTATAACCGTTTTGTTCGTCCTGTCCACCCGGTGCGCTCTGCTGGCCCTGGCCGTTCTGCTGACCCTGGCCGTTCTGCTGACCCTGGCCGTTCTGCTGACCCTGGATCGATTCGCGGGTTCCCAGCGTCACTTTCACTGTTGTCTCCGCGTAGGATCCTTTTCCGTCCTGTCTCTGCACGGTCAGTGTGACTTCCGTGCCCGCTTTGTAATACTGGAGCTGCTTCTGGAGCCCTTCCATGCTCGTGATCTCCTGTCCGTTGAGCGCGGTAATGATATCTCCTTCGCGAAGATCGGACGACGCTGCGCCGCCGTTCTCAAGGATCTGCGCGACATACACGCCCACGGGCATATTGTAAGCGCTTGACACATCGGAAGTAACCGTCGCTCCGCTGATTCCGATCGTGCCCCTCTCATTCTCGTCTACTTTCGTAAGTGTGTCGCGGTTCATCAGTTCCCCGATAATCGGGATCGCTCTGGAGATCGGGATCGCAAATCCCATGCCTTCCACTGTGCTTCCCCCGATCTTACTGGAGTTGATACCAATCACATGCCCGTTGACATTTACGAGTGCCCCGCCGGAGTTACCGGGGTTGATTGCCGCGTCGGTCTGGATAAATGTGCCCGTGATCGTCTCATCGCTGATCTCCCTGTTGTTCGCGCTGACAATTCCGGTCGTCACGGACTGGCCGTAGCCGAGCGCATTGCCGATCGCGATGACGTCTTCGCCGATCTTGAGGTTGTCAGAATTGCCAAGTGTCGCCACTTTGATCTGATTCTGCGTCGTATCCTTGATCTTGTCCAGCGAGACGGCGATCACCGCCAGGTCGTTGCTGGGATCTGTTCCTTTGAGCTCAGCGTCGCAGGTCTCCTGGTCGATAAACAGAACTCTGAGGTTGTCAGCCCCTTCCACCACGTGGTTGTTTGTCACAATGAGAAGCTCCGTGTCGGTCTTTCCGATAATGATGCCGGAACCGGTGGATTCTCCCTGTCTTGTAAACGTCTGGCCATAGAAATTCTGGACCTCTTCCGTAAAGTCATTATATACGGACACAATCGAGGGCATCACCTGATCGACAACCCTTGTGAGATCTGTATCCGGAGTTTCCGCATTGGAGATGATCAGGCCGGCCTCATTTTCGACCGCCTCCGTATCGGATGCTGCGGGCTGTGTCTGCTGCGCCGCCGCGTCATTTCCCGCCTGCTTGGACGCCGCGTCCTCACCTGCCGGTTGCGCCGCCTCATCGGTCGAAGGCTGCTCCTGCGGACTTTCCGCCTCGCCGGCTTCCTTCTCCTCTTCCTTGTTTTTCTCGCCGGTTACGGAAGAATCATTTTTATCGGCGGATTCGGCCACCGTCGTCTGTGCCGTGGCGTCTGTGTTTCCGAGATAGCGGTGAACTCCCCAGACTCCGGCGCCGATGCAGACTCCGAATACGATTGCCAGGACCACGGCCAGAAAACCTTTTCCTCTGCCGCCGCTGCCGCTGCCGCCTTTTCCGTTTCCGTTTCCTACGGAAGAGCCATAGTTATCACCCTGGTAATATTCATGGCTTGCGCTGTCGTACTGATAACTTCCGTTCCCGGTAGCAGAACCGTGGTCCGCATGGGAATAGGTGCTGCCGGCTGATGTTCCCGCCGAATAGTCCTCATACTGATTCCCGGCTCCCGCGCCTGCTCCGTAAGTCGTCTCGGATCCGCTGTACGATCCATATCCTGCGGACGCGCCGGCGCTGCTTTCATATCCGGCTGATGCACCCGCACTGCTTCCATATCCTGTCGATGTGTCGGCGCTGCTTTCATATCCTGTCGTCGTGTCGACGCTGCTGTCCTGACCGACTGTCGTCTGTCCGGCTTCCGGTGCCGCCGCCCCGGACTCCTCTACGATCTCAGCCGTGCTGTCCACGATCCTGTCGTCGACGTCCGGTCTTTCGTTCTCATTCAGTTCTCTCTCCGAATGATCCGGATTCCATGTCTGTTCGCCCATTTTTACTACCTGCCTTTCATGATCGGTCCGATAGACCGCTTTTCTTTTAACGATACAGAAAGTATAAAAATCAAATGTGTGCAAAATGTGATGACTTTCGCATGATTCGGCAATAAAACGTGAAAAAATTGTGACGGATGAAAGGATGGGCATGGAAAGAGCCGGAAAGCCCCAAAAGACTTTCCGGCTCACAATATCCCCGTCGCTTATTCAGTAATACATGTCCTCTTCTATGACTCTGACCTCCAGATAGTCGAAATCGATATCTTCTATAAATGCGTCTTTCGTGAATCTGCACGCCGCGTGTCTCTTAAAGTCGCGGATGGAAGAATCGAGCCAGATCGGCACGGCCAGGTCCAGTCTCCTGCACCCCTCTTCCAGTCCGCTCAGGACCTTGTGCGTCCGCGTGTCGCGCTCGTCGTTCTCCACAACGGTGTCTTCAACCAATCGATTGTCTTTCCATATTTTGAGCCAAAGTCTGAACATATATCTCCTTGCTTACAGTTCTATTCCATTGAGTTTGCACAGTTCTCTTGCGGACTCCACGGAATCAACGCCCGTCTTGTTCTTGATCGGCGCGAATTCCTTCTCGCGAAGGACTTCATAGGGCAGGCAGGTATCCAGTTCGTGTACCAGGTCCACTGCCAGCTGCTCGAATTTGTAGCCGTTCGGCTCCTCGGGCTTCACTTCGTTTCCTTCCTTGTCCATGTAAGGGATCTTCTTCTCGACGACATGGACCGGAAGCGCGTCGTTTACGATGCGCTCGAGATCTTTCTCGCGGAACAGATAGTTGAGGATGACGCCGAAATTAAAGGCGGGATCTCCCTTTTCGTCCTTGGCTTCCAGCAGCTCCGGAGTCATGTCGTAGTACTCGACGATCGAAGGTCTGCCGTCCTCGAGGCACAGCGCGCCGACTTTCTCGTCCGGCGTGACCTTGCGGACTACCTTCGCGCCCGTGGCGCATCCGCTCTCAAGGGTTGCACCCACAAAGCAGGGATCCGAGATTCTCTGCAGGACATTGTCCACCGCGAAAATGTTGAGCCACTCTACGCCGAGCTCCTTGGCTCTGTCGAGGACGCCCGAATTCATCATGGAGAGGAACCAGCCGCCATTTCCGTTGGGAGACGTGGCGATCCTGTATTTGCTCTCCATATAGACCTTGCCGTTATAGTCCACGGCAGGCGCCATATCCTGTTTGAAGAAGCGGACCATGTCTTTGTCATAGCCAAAATAGTCCATCTCCTCCATGAAACCGACAGTCTTGTCGTGGTTCTTGTCGCTGGTCATGATAAAGAGCGGCACATACGTACCCGCCTCGCGGACAACGTCCATAAGGTTCTCGATCAGGCGCTGCATGATATAGACCGGCTTCGTGATGCCGATATTGTACATGCACTTGGGATCGTCCGAACCCAGTCTCGTGCCCATGCCGCCCGCCAGCAGCACGGCGCCGATCTTCCGCTCTTTGAGGGCCTTAAGACCGACCTGTGTGAAGTGCTCTCTCTTCTCCTCGATCTCCGGGATCTCCATGGCTCCGAGAGGAGTGATCTTTCCTCTGACCTGTCCGCCGTGAGGATTGGCCGCGTAGCGGATGACCGAGAAGTCAGTCTCCTCGATCTGCTGCAGCAGCGCATCTTTCTGCTCCTGCGTAAGCTCGTCAAAATAGTCAAGGACGTGAAGCTGTCCATATTCTTCCAGCTTCTTTCTGGCGTTTTCCAAATTCATCTTCACATACTCCTGTTTTAATCCTGAAAAACAACACTCTGAGAACGGGCGCGCGGCGGCGCCCCACCACTCTATTTTATATGAATAATCCGCTTCTGTCTATTTTTCAGATGTATCTCGCATATCTGGCGATCAGCCTTCCCTTTTTGGTCCGGCCGTCCGCCCCCAGGTATTTGAATTTTCCATATCCCCGCACGGAGATCCGCTCTCCGATCGCCGGTATATAGGAAGCAGACGTGATCATGCGTCCGTCCGCGAACACCTTCTCCTGCTCGATCAGGCGCTGCGCCTGGGACCTGGACAGATGAAAGACCTGGGCCGCGAGGCAGTCCACTCTCTCGGAGGAGACGCTGCCGCTCTCCTCCTTCGTCACTGTCACCGACGGACAGTCGCGGGGCGCGATGATCTGCGCCGTGACGGTCGTGTGCCTCACTCTCGTGACCTCGCCGCAGATAAACGGCGCCGTCTCGGAGACCGCGAACACGAAGGCCTCATCTCCTCTGCAGATGATATCTCCGATCTGTTCCCGGGTGATCCCGATATTCATAAGGCTTCCCAGATAATCTCTGTGCGACGGAGGCTCTGCAAATCCCGAGCGCACCGCGGCGATCCTGATACAGGTCAGGGCGCCTTCCCCGCCCGCGATCTCTTCCGCCATCTCTTCCTCACTCGTATAAGAGGGGACAAAAAAGAGCATCTGCCGGTCCGCCTCTTCATACCCTCCGCTGAACACGCACCAGGCGCCCGCCCCTGCCCGGAGCGGGATCTTCTCCTCGCGGATCACCTGCCTCGCATAGGACTGCAGGTCCGGTGAAAGAAACCCTGTGTGATTCAGATAATCTCCCTGCTGCGTTCGGTTCCAGAGATCCCGGATCCTGCCGCGAAGTACATCTCTCTCTTCCATAGAAGCCTCATGTGTTGTCCCAAAACTTGACCACCTCGTCAGAATTTGAATCTTTCCTGATCCAGATCCCGAATTTTATACTATAATATTCGGTGTGGCCGAGCCACATCATATCTAATCCGCGGCGTCTTACGCCCGACATATCGAAAGGATCTTTTCTATGCGTCCCACATGTAAATCCAGACTCAAGAAACTCAGAAAACAGCATCGCCTGTCGCAGAAAGGACTGGCGGATGCCATCGATATCTCTCCCAGGACCTATTCCGATTATGAATCCGGCGCGGTCAGAGTGCCTCTGGAAACCCTGATCGACATCGCCAGGTTTTACGACGTGGACCTCAATTACATCGCCGGTGTCAGCAACGTGCGCAAGGAGTTTCCTTCCCTCTGACCGGGAACGTCATTCCCCGCCGTTCTCGAGTGCCGTGGCCGCCTTGAGCATCAGGGCGCATTCGATCCTCTTCTTGAAGAGCTCGCACCCGTACTCATACACGCCGCTGATCTTTCCGGTCGTGTGGTAGGCGTTGGCAGCACAGCCGCCCGAACAATACAGCTTGGCCCAGCAGTCCCTGCACTCCTCATGGGAGTAGACGTTGCAGAATTTGAACTCGTCCTGCCGGGCGTGATTTGTCACACCATTCCAGATATCTCCCAGTTTGTAATCCGGATCGCCGACAAACTGATGGCAGGGATAGAGGTCTCCCCACGCCGTGACGGCCATATATTCCGTACCCGAACCGCATCCCGAGATTCTCTTGTAGATGCAGGGGCCGTGCTCGAGGTCGATCATGTAGTGATAGAACGTGATCGGCTTTCCTTCGCGTTCCCTGCGGAGCATATCTTTTGCCAGGATCTCATACTGCTCAAAGAGGATCGGAAGGTCTTCCTTCGTCAGCGCGCTCGGGCTGTCCGGAGAGGTAACGACGGGTTCCATGGACAGCTCTGTAAAGCCCAGGTCGTCCGCCATATGGAAGATATCCTTCGTGAAATCGGTGTTGAAGTGCGTGTAGGTGCCGCGCATGTAATAGCCCTTGTTCCCTCTGGCAGCGGCAAATTTCTGAAAGAGGGGCACGATGCGGTCGTAGCTTCCTCTTCCCTTGATGTCGACCCGGAACCGGTCGTTGACTTCCTTCCTGCCGTCCAGGCTCAGCACCACATTGTGGCACTCCTTGTTCGCCCATTCGATCACCTCGTCGGTGATGCCTACACCGTTTGTGGTCAGCGTGAAGCGGAAGTTCTTTTTCTTCTCCTTTTCGATGCTCCTGGCATAGGCCACGAGCTGTTTGCAGACCTCGAAGTTCATGAGCGGCTCGCCGCCGAAGAAGTCCACTTCCAGGTTCCGTCTGAAGCCCGAGTTCTCGACCAGGAAGTCCAGCGCGCGCTTTCCCGTCTCGAAGCTCATCAGTCCCGCCGAGCCCTGGAACTTGCCCTGGGAGGCAAAACAGTACTCGCAGTTGAGGTTGCAGGTGTGGGCCACCAGAAGACAGAGGGCCTTGATCACCGTGTTCCTCTGCTTCATGTCATAGTTCTGGTCCTTGTAGATATCCTCGGTGAAGAGCTTTCCATCCGCGCGCAGCTCCTCGATGTCCGAGAAGATATCCGCGATGTCCTCCTGTGTGATTCCCCGATCACTGTACTGCTGCATCAAAAGAGCGGCAGCTTCCTCCTGCGTCTTTCCCTCGTCGATATATCGGATCGCGTCGTAGGCGGCGTCGTCTGTGATATGAACGCTGCCGCTGAACACGTCGAGCACGATATTGTATCCGTTTAGTTTATATTGATGGATCATCCGTTTCTTTCCTTTTCCCCTTTCGGGGGGAGCACACAACAATAGCCGGAGTGCTCACGCACCCCGGCTGATTGAGCGGTTTGTTACGCCAAAAGTCTTCTCGCCGTCAGGAAACCCCGATTACTTGGACTCTTCGCTCTTCTCACAAGCCTGGTTTGCAATTCCGCAGCTGGTCTTGCAAGCGCTCTGGCAGGATGTCTGGCACTCGCCGCATCCGCCGTTCTGGGCACTTCTGGCCATATCACGGGTATTCAGTGTCTGAATGTGCTTCATAATAATTTCCTTCTTTCTGTCATTAATTTTTATCAATGCTACAACTATAATACTAATGCCTCGCTTCGTTTGTCAAGGCATCACTCCTCAAGGCAGGCGATCAGACGGCTGTCTTTTGAATGGGTATGATGAACCGTGTTTCCGTCCGCCTGCGCCCGCTGTACGGCTTTGATGTGCTCCGCCTTGATGTATTCTCCCGGCGCCAGGATCGGAATTCCCGGCGGATAGACGTACAGATACTCCCCGCATATTCTTCCCTCGCTCTCCGTCAGAGGCACCTCCTCGTGCGGGTCATTTACGGCTTGAAGTATACTGCACGCCGTGCGGACTTTCGGAAAGCTTATGGGAGCACGCGCTTTGCTGTCGGCTTCGCCTCTTCTCCACAGCACTATATCCATACTCCGGAGCGCGTCGTACAGCCTGTCGAAGTTCTCCACGCTGTCCCCGGGTCCCGTCATCAGAAGGACATTCATGCCGCTGCTCATTTCCGCTTCGATGCCGTATTTGTTTCTGAGGATCTGCGCGGCCTTGCTTCCCCTCATGCCGCCTTCCTGAAAGCTGACCAGTATTTTGCTCCTGTCGCGGGCCGAGAATTTTCTTGTCCTTCTCCCTGCCCGCTCATTGCTGAGCACCTTTATGGTCCGAAACTCCTCCGCGTCCCGGTAAAACTCATCCAGGTTGTGTTTCCACTGCCCGAACAGGACGTCGCCTTCTTCTCTCAGAAGATTCACGCAGCTGTCGATGGAGATCATGAGCGGATAGGAGGGAGAGCTCGTCTCGAAGATCCCCAGCTGGCGCTCGATCTCTTTCTCGCTCACAAGATCCCCCTGCAGATGCAGGATGGCTGTCTGCGTCAGTGAGGGAAGCGTCTTGTGCAGGCTCTGGATGACCAGGTCTGCGCCGCATCGGACGGCGCCGTCGGGGAATCCTCCCTCGGCAAACAGTCCCAGATGCGCTCCGTGGGCCTCGTCCACGATCAGCGGGATCTCCATAGCGCTGCAGATGTCCGATATGCTGCGGATATCGGAAATAATGCCTTCGTAAGTGGGAGAAGTCAGGACTACCGCCTTGCTGTACGGATGTTTTTTCACAGTGCTTCGGACCTGGTCCGGGGTAATGCCTTTACAGATGCCGAAGTCCATGTCCTGCTCCGGAACGATCCAGTGAACTTTGTAGCCCCCCAGTTCGATCGCGTGAAACACGGATCTGTGGCAGTTGCGGGCGGCAATGATCTCACTTCCAAACGGAGCGGCCGCCCGGATCGCCGCAAGGATCCCGCAGGTGCTCCCGCCTACCAGAAACCAGGCCCTTCTGCTTCCCCAGAGGTCGGCGGCCCGCGACATGGCCTTTCTCAGGATCCCGCGCGCGTCGTGAAGGTCGTCCGCGCCCTGGATCTCCGTGATGTCCCATTCATAGGGGAGGGCGTCGGACGGCATCAGCGCTCTCTTGTGTCCCGGCATGTGCATGGGGACTGTGAGGGCGGTGAGTTTCTCGACTTCTTCCTGCAGACTGGTCACAGTTCTCGCCTTGTTGCTTGCTACGTCGCTGCTCATCAGGGTACCTCCAATGGTAAGGCTCATGAAGCGAGCCGTTTCAGTAAGTTCCGGTAAAAAAAGCTGCCGCGTGAATGCGGCAGCTTTTGCGGTTCATTTCTCAGAGCGTCCGATGACTTTCTGTGATCAGTCAAGCTGAGATGTGCAGTGAGGGCATCTTGTAGCCTCGATCGCGATCTCGCTCTTGCAGTAAGGGCACATCTTGGTTGTAGGAGCAGCGGGAGCTTCTTCCTTCTTGCCGATGGAAGCGGCCTTGTTCATAGCCTTGATGATGCTGAAAAGAATGAAGGCCATGATCAGGAAGCTGATGATCGCATTGATGAAATTACCAATTCCAAGAGCAGCGTCGCCTACCAGCGGAATCTTCCATGCGCTGAAATCCATGCTCACGAAGCAGCCCAGCAGAGGATTGATGATATCTTCTACCAGAGAATTAACGATCGCCGTGAAGGCTCCGCCAATGATGATACCGACTGCCATGTCCATTACATTGCCGCGGGAGATGAACTCTTTGAACTCTTTCATGAAATTCTTCATAATTCGACTACCTCTCTTCTTTAGAAAACTGAAATTACTATAATGTATTGTAGCAGATTCGCACGACACATCAATATCTAATTTTATATTTTTTTTATTTTTCTAAAGAAAAATCTATTTTTCATCCATATATTGTGCCAAGAAGAATTTCCGGCCACTGTATCTATGTCAGTGCGCGCTTTGTGCGGTCTCCGGCTCAGGACTGTGCCAGCTCCCTGAGGCTCTTTTCCGTGACCTCGTAATCTCTCTCCACATTCTCCATTTCCGCCAGCGCCTGCTCATAATTTCCCCCCCGGAGCAGTTCTGTGATGCTGCTGACAGGTTCGTACAGCCCGGTAAGACCGAGGTTGAGGCATACGCCTTTCAGCGTGTGAGCCGCCCGGAACCCCTTTTCACAGTTCTGCTCTTTCATGGCGGCGCGAAGCTCCTCCATGCTGGTGTCAGTCAGAAACAGCAGCGCAAATCTGCGGATTCTGGCGTCGGTCAGAAATCTTCTCTTCACTTCTTCGTAGTCACCATGAATGGCTTCATAGCATTCTTTGACGTTCATTTTTTCCCTTCCTGTGCGTCAGTTCACATAGCTGTTGATTACATCGTTGATCTCCCCCACAGTCGGCGAGGACTCGTAGTCCTCCTCTCCGAACAGTGTTTCATGGAGCTTTCTGACATTTGTCGTAAGGTAGTAAGGAACCACGCAGGACTCCCCGTTTATCGTCGCGAATATCCTGTCTTCTTCTGTGGGAAAGCCGGTGCTGTCCGTCAGATCCATGCCCTTTGCCCGCATGATGAACATAAAGAGTTCTCCCGAGCTGAGGGAAGTGGCTGTTTTTCCCAGCGCGGCGTTCGCCGCCGCGATCAGCTGCAGCGGGTTCGCTTCTCTGGCCTTCTGCAGAGTGAGGGCAAGAACGGTTCTCTGCCTCTCTGCTCTCTTGAAATCATCTCCTGCCGTGTAGCGGATCCTGCAGTACGCGGTGGCCTGAATGCCGCTCAGATGCTGCATTCCGTAGTCCGTCACCTCGTCGTATTCCGTGCCGATCTCATAGTACATGTCATCCATATAGCTGTTCATGTACTCCATCTCTTCCTCTGTGATCTCCAGGTCGATCCCTCCGAGCGCGTCGATCGTGTCCGCAAGCCCTTCAAATCCGACTGTCACAAAGTCCGTGATGTTCAGGTCCAGATTCCTGTTCAGCATCGCGACAGCCTGCTGCGGTCCCCCGAAAGCATAAGCCGCGTTGCACTTGCGCATCTCTCCGCCTCCGATATCCAGAAGCGTATCGCGGTACACGGAGACCAGCTTGATCTCCCCGGTCTTCTTGTTGATTGAGCAGACCATGATCGCGTCGCTCCGGTTGTCGCCGCCAAGAAGATCCTGCTCCCTCGAATCGACGCCGAACAGGGCAATATTCTGATAGCCGGCCATGGCCTCGTCCTGCTGTACCTGCATGCTGATGCTGCTCTGCAGAACGTCCTCCAGCTCAACGGAATTCACCGTCTGAAGGCGGGACCGCAGATAGAGGAGCGTACCGCCTGCCAGAAGCAGCGCCAAAATAAGAATCGTGAGAAAGAATTTCCGGATCGGGTGTCTCTTTCTTCTTTTCCTTCGCTCGTAGGCGCTTCTTTGCGCTTGCTGCGCTCTTTCCTCTCTCTGCTGCGCCTGTCTGTTTCTGATCCGCTCATACTCCATTGCCTGCCGCCGCTCTTCTTCCCGGGCGATCCTTTCCCTGCGGGAGCGTATCCCCTCTCGCTCTTCCCGCATTCGGGCGTATTCTTCGTAGTCCTCTTCTTCCCCCATCCTTTCTTCGTTTAAAATCTCGTCTTCCGTCATTTTTCTGTATTTTGACATAAAAATCCTCACAGGTCATTCGATCAGATTCAGACCGTTCGCCTCGCACCAGCGTTTTGAGAACTCGCGGTAAATCTCATCGCGGTAGTTATACCATTCTATGAGCAGTTTCTCCTCTCTGACCGCGTCTTCAAAGTGATGCAGGCCGTGTTCCGCGACCCTCTCTATGATCCTGGCCTTTACTTCCTCCTGTGGAATGGCCTTCACGAAGCCTTCCATGACTTTCCTTCTGCCCTCCTCACCGATCTGGGGGAGCTTGATAAAGGCTTCCGCGTGCTCCGTCACATCCTTTTCCGTTGAGATCCCGTGAACGGCCTTGCCGTAGATCACCCCTGAGACAAACATGAGGACCGTTTCAAGAGGGATGTAGTAATAGTAAACCGCGTCGATCGGATAGGAGAAAGACTGCATCACATCATCCAGTCTTATTTTCATTATCTGTTCCTCTTTTTCTTTGATTATGTTAAACCAAGATGTTCAGTAGATAGTGGTTCAAAATCCGTGTTTTGTCAAGTCCGGATTCCGATTATTGCAGGGAAATTCCTTGAGAAATATCTGAATTCCATCTATACTTGACTAAGTTAATGGTAACACTGAACTTTTACTTTAATTCTTTTACTTTAATTCATTTACTTTAATTCAGTTACTTAATATTTCAGAATATCCGGCGGCAAAGAGGTGTCCGTATGCGAAGAACCATTTCCAATATTCTTATCATTGTATTCTCGGCGATCATCGCCTTCAGCGGCTATCGCCTGTGGAAGATCTTCCACGAGTATCACGTTGGAGAGAAACAGTATGAGCAGACGGCCGACAACTACGTCCGGCAGAAAGATCCCGACCACAAGAAAGATCCCGACCACACGCTGGCGGATAACGGCCCGCAGGAGTGTCCGATCACCGTCGATTTCGACGGCCTTCTGGCGGAGAACTCCGATGTCGTCGGCTGGATCTACAGCGAAGGGACGCAGATCAACTACCCTGTCCTGCGCGGTGAGAGCAACGAGACCTATCTCTACCACATGATCAACGGGCAGTACAATACGTCCGGAAGCATCTTCATGGATTTCCGCTGCAATCCCGATCTGTCCGACTTCAATACGATCATCTACGGCCACCACATGAAGAACGGCTCCATGTTTGCCTCTCTTCATCAGTACGTCAGCCAGGAATTCTATGACGAGCACAAGTACCTCTGGTACCTGACGCCCGACCACATCTACAGGCTCGATGTACTGGCCGGCTATGTGGGAGACGCCGAGGCGGAGATCTACACCATCTTTAATGACAAAGACCAGCTGCAGAGCTATCTGTCTTTTGCCCGGGCACAGTCAACCTTTGTTCCCGACCACGAGCCCGAAGATATCAACGGGATCATCGTGCTGTCCACGTGTTCTTACGAATATGACGACGCCCGCTATGTGCTGGTCTGTGTTCCCGTGATGATCGACTAATTGTCCATCCGATATCCGTTAGAGGATACCGTCGCGATGAGCGTTCCCAGCTCGTCTCTGATCTCAGCCGCGTAGAAGCTGGTCTTCCTGCCCTTCCTCACGGCTTTGGCTTCCGCGGTCAGATACCTTCCCTTTGCCGCCGTCAGGAAATTGATCTGGCTCGACAAAGTGAAGGTGATCGGCGCGTCGCCCGCGTCGGGATTGGATGCCACGGCAAAAGCGAAATCCGCCATTGTGTAATAGACCGCGCCCATGACGCGGTCTCCGGCGTTCATATGCCCGTCGCGGACCTTAAGTCCCACCTTGGCGTACCCGTCCCCTGCTTCCAGGATCTCAATGCCCGTAGTTTCTGTGGCGTACCGATCCCGGCTGAAAAATTCTCTGAGCTGCGCAAGGGTCTTCATAATCTCTTATCTCTCTTTCTTTCCGCACGCGTGTGCATATTAAGGCTCGCGGAGCGAGCCGCCGCGCCGCGTGCGGGCTGCCCATGGCAGCTCCTTCCTTTCCGCACGCGTGTGCATCGTCAGATTCCCTGTTTAATTTCAAACAATACCGCCGAGAAAGCCGGCAGTTCGATGCGTCCGCCGCCGATTCCTCTGGCTTTGATCTTCTTTCTGCGCGCGGGCTTCGGAACAGTTCCGCTGTAGCACTCCCAGTCGGAATGCAGCAGCATTGTCAGCGTCTCATCCTGCTCCGGCGTGTAGACATACACGTGCTCTTTATCGGAGAAATTGAAGAAGGCTGCCACGGAGGATTCCCGTCCGTTTCTGCGGATCCCGTACACATTGTTCTGCATATCGTTGATCGCGATCCACTTAAATCCTTCTGGATCATAATCTTTCTCGTAAAGGGCCGGCTCAGCCGTATAGACCTCGTTGAGATCCATGATGTAGTGGTGGAAGCTGTCATGCAGCGGGTACTTTAAAAGGAAATAGTCGGGTTCCTTCGTCTCATCCCACTCGCGGATCATGGCGATCTCATTGCCCATGAAGCTGAGCATCTTGCCGGGATGGACCATCATGTACATGTAGAGCGCCCTGCACTGGGGGAACTTCATCTCATAGCTTCCGAAAATCTTGTCGATGACCGTTTTCTTGCCGTGCACGACCTCATCGTGGGACAGCGGAAGCAGGTACTTCTCGTTGTAGAAATAGAACATCGAGAAAGTCAGCTTGTCGGCGGCGTGAACTCTCTCCCCGGACTGCTTCATGAAATAGTCCAGCGTGTCGTTCATCCATCCCAGATCCCACTTGTAGTCAAATCCGAGGCCGCCCTGGTCCACCGGCTTTGTGCAGCCCGGATAGGACGTGGAGTCCTCGGCGATCAGCATGGCGGAAGGATGGAGCTGATGCAGGCCGAAATTCATCTTCTTGAGGAAATTCAGGTTGAATTCGTTGACGCCGCGGCTCTCATTGCCCATCCAGTAGATCAGGCGGCTCACCGCATCCATTCTCAGGCCGTCAAAGTGATACTCTGTGAGCCAGTAGTTGGCCGCAGACTGCATAAAGCAGGCCACCTCCCTGCGCGAGAACAGGAAATTGCAGCTGCCCCACTCGCTGTCCGATACATCAGAGGCCGGATACTCATAGAGTTCCGATCCGTCGTAGTGCCGCAGCGCGTAATAGTCCATGGCAAAATGCGCGGGGACTATGTCGATGATCGCGCCGATCCCCGCCATGTGAAGGCTGTTGACCAGCTTCTGCAGCTGCCCGGCCGTCCCGTATCTGGACGTCGGGGCAAAAAAGCCCGTGCTCTGATATCCCCAGCTTCCGTCAAAGGGGTGCTCCGAGAGCGGCATGAATTCCACATGTGTGTAATTGTTGTCCTTCACATATTTGATGAGGTCCTCAGCGATCTCATCGTACTCATACCATCCCTCTTCCACTTTCCTGTCCGGGTCGTCCTGCCTGTCCGCGTCCTTCCTCTTCCAGGAGCCGAGATGCATCTCGTAAATATTGAGGGGTCTGTCAAAATTCCGAGTCCGGTTCTTCATCCACTTGTCGTCCGTGAACTCGAACTTGTCCAGGTCTCTGACTATGGACGCGAAATTCGGGCGCAGTTCCATGCCGAATCCATAGGGGTCGCAGTGCTCGACCCTTCCGTTCTTGCCATAGATGACAAACTTGTACATCTGTCCCTCTTTTGCCCCATGAATCCTGATCTCATAGAACTCGGCGCGGACAGCTTCCGTCATCTCTTCTTCCTGCCAGTTATTGAACTCGCCTATGATCGTGACGCGCTCCGCCTGCGGCGCGAAGGTCCTGAAGACCACGGAGTCTCCCTCCACATGCGCTCCCAGGTACTTGTACGCGTCATACATATCTCCCATATAGAATTTCTGAAAATCCATCATGCCAAACCTTTCCTACTCTTCCGTCGTTTCCTCGCTATCCTGTTCCGGTTCGCTTTCCTGTACTGTCACAGAAATATCCAGGATTTCCTGCGCGTTGTCCACTGTCACACTGACATATTCGCTGGTCTTGACCGGCTCCACCGCAATTCCCTTCAGAAATGCCAGCACCGCGTTCGACGCATTGCTCGACTGCTCCATAAAGTCATTGAAGAAGGTACTTCTGATATTGCCCGAAGCGACTTCTTCAAGACTCTCCCGGTTAGAATCAAATCCCATGATCAGGACGTCGTGCCCGACCAGCCTCTTCTCCTCGCTGACGGCGTCCCAGGCTCCCAGCGCCTGCATGTCATCCGCGCAAAGGATCACATCCAGCTGCTTCCCGTATTCCTTCATCCAGTCCAGGACCTGCTCCTTGGCTCTCTCGCGCACTTCCTCCGGGGAAAGCTCTTCCTCTTCGGACGCCTCCGAATCCTCCTCTTCCTCCTCCGTGAGCACGTAAATCGGATGATCCAGTTCTTTTACCAGCTCGAGCGTGTCCCTGTTCACCGCGTCTCCCGGCTTGTCTGCCTCTGTGGAGAGGACGACCAGGCCGACATTGTCATCCTTGGCGGGATCCAGTTTCTCCAGGTCCGTTCCGTCAAGCAGATCCGCCCTCTTCTGTGCCGCCTGCCCGTAGGTGCTGCCCACATAGGCGGCTCTGTATCCTTCGCTCTGCCAGCGGGCGATCTCCGCCTCTCCGGGATCCGTGCCAAAATAGACCACCGGAATCTTCGCTTTGGCCGCCGCATCCGTGATGCCGGGCGCCGTCTTATCGTCGGCTCCGCCGACCATCAGTACCGAGCATCCGCCGTCGATCTGTTTCTGCGCGTTTGCAGTGAGTTCTTCTGCCGCTCCCTTGGTTGTCGTTATGTTCTCTTCCGGAATGCCCGCGGCGACCAGATAGCCGATTGTTTTTGTAAGGAAAGAGTCCGTAAAGTCCCCTTCTCCTTCTGTATAGACGATGCCGATCACGGCGTCCGCCGGCAGGATGGCTGCGATCTCCTCCTGTGCCTCTTCCTGATCTGCCCCAGCTTCCTCTTGCGTTGCATCTGCGTTCGGAGCATCCGTGCTCCCATTCTGCGAAGAACATCCTGTGACCAGGAGGAAGCTGATGACCCCTGTGAGGATCAGTGTAAGGATCTTCCTGTTCATACTATCTTCCTTTCCAATTGTTAAATTTTGATCGTGGTCATTGTGTATCCTTCTATTATACCTTTAAATTTTGCGTTTTCCTAGTCTCTTTTCCGGCGCCCTCGCCCAAATAAAAGAGGCCGCGTGGGGCGGCCCCTTTCGGAAAACAATATGGATTTTATCCGTATAACAAATTAATGAAGCTCGTTCGCTCTGTCGTAGTGTTTGCCGCCCCAGTAGATCCGGGAAGCGACTTCCGCCTTCTCTGGGAGCTCCACGCCTTCCATCACGTATTTGAGGAAGGTCTCATAGCCGGTCCGGTCGACGATATATCCCACGTGCTCCTTGCCCTCGAGGGCGTTCTTGTCAATGTACTCCTCCACATAGGCGTAGCAGTTCTTGACGATCTTGCAGATGCTCTCCTCGTCCGCCCAGCGGATGAAGTCCTCGGCCAGACGGGGATTCTTCTTGCCCGTGCGGCCCATGATCACGACCCTGAAATACTGTTCCTTGCTTCTGGTCCAGGCGCGGGTCGGGCAGTAGGTGACGCAGACGCCGCAGCCGACGCAGAGATTGGGATCTCTGACGACCTTGCCGTTTACCATCTGCAGGGCGCCGGTGGAACGAATCTTGCAGTATTTGACGCACTGCTCGCACCCCACGCAGCGGTTAGGATCGTACTGGGGCTCCGTCATGCCGATGATGCCGAAGTCGTCCATGCGCACCTTGCCGCAGTCATTGGAGCAGCCGGTAAAGGCCACCTTCATGTGGAGGTTGTTGGGGAAGATCAGCTTGTCCATCTTCTGCGCGAAAGCAGTCGTGTCGTAGCAGCCGAAGGGGCACAGCCTCTTGCCGGGACAGGCGACCACGTTTCTCGTGCCGGAGGCGGGATAGCCGCCCTCGTGGACCTCCTGGTTGACCCCGGACTCGTCGATGATCAGCTGGAGCTCCTTGTTGACCGCTTCCATATCTTCGATCTTGATGCCGGGAATCTCAACGCCCTGGCGGTTGGTGATGAAAATAGTGCCGTTTCCGTACTTCTCCGCGATCTCGGTGATGCGCAGCATGCTCTTAGCTCCGATCACGCCGCCGGGAATACGGACGCGGGAGGCCGTCTCGCCTCTGACCTTGGAGTAACGGAAAGCGTTCTTTTTCAGTTTTTTCAGATTGACATCCATACCCATAGTATTATTCCTCCTTTCCGCTTCCTCAGTCGATCATGTCTTTGCTGACGGTGTAGTTGAAAACAGGTCCGTCGAGGCAGATGTACTTCTCGCCGACTCTGCAGTGTCCGCACTTGCCCAGGCCGCAGCACATCTTGCGCTCCTGGGAGACCCAGATATTCTCCTCCTTAAAGCCCTTCTGCAGAAGGCCCATGACGGAGAAGCGCATCATCGGCGGAGGTCCTACGACTACGGCCTGCGCCTTTGTCACATCCCGGATCGGAAGGTCCGGAATATACTTGGTGACGAGGCCGATCCTGCCGGTATAGCCCTCGGGCGCGCCGTCCACAGTCAGGATCAGGTCGAGCTTTTCATCCCACCTCTTGAGGTCATCCCGGAAGAGCATGTCGTCGGGGCTTCGGAATCCGACGATCACGTGTTTATCTTTTGGCTCGGAAGTCTTTGTCAGAGCGTCAATGACGCCGCGAACGGGGGATACGCCTGTGCCGCCCGCGATGACGACCACTTCGCCCTCTTCGTAAAGAGTCGTATCGAATCCGTTGCCGTAAGGGCCTCGGAGCAGAAGGCTCTGCCCTTTGTATTTCTCAAAAACTTCATTAGTGACGCGGCCGACTCTGCGAATCGTCAGGTCCACGAAATTCGGGCCGATGCCGCTGACGGAGATGGGCGCCTCGCCATATTTGGGAATGGACACCTCGAAGAACTGGCCGGGCTTTACGTCTCCGACAAATTCCATGCGGAACGTGTATTCCTTCTGCGTATGCTTAATGACATCCAGAATTTTGGAAGGCCGGGGCACATACGGATTGTTCGTCATATTAGTTGCTCCCATTTGACACCTCCTCTTCTACTGCCTTGGCCACTTTGTTGATGCATGCGGAGAATGAGATGTACTCCGGACATACCATGTCGCAGCGTCCGCAGCCGACACACATGTCATAGCCGAATCTCTTTCGGAAATCGAAAATCTTGTGCAGGACCTTGAAGCGCATTCTCTCGCCCTTGGTCTTTCTGTACTGGCCGCCGCCGGCGACGTTCGTGTAGCCGTCCACCATGCAGGAGGCGCCGACTCTTCTTCTCTCGCCGACCTTGCCGTTATCCGTGTAGTAGACGTCCTGCATCGTGTAGCAAGTGCAGGTGGGACATACGAAGTTGCAGCGGCCGCAGCCGATGCAGCGCACGCTGTACTCGTCCCACACGGGACTTTTGTAGATGCTGTTCGGAATGTTCTCGGGAATCGTGACGCGGGTCGCGTTCTCGGTCACATAAGCGGGCTCCACCGCTTCTTCTCTTCCGCCGCACTCCGCGAAGATCTTCGCGCACTCCTCGCACTTTACGTCGCAGCGGATCTCATCGCCCACCACGTCTACGGAGAAAAGATAGCCCTCGGTGGTCCTGTTGGTGCCCATGTCCACACAGAAGCAGTCCTCTCCGGACTTCTGACATCCGATCAGGACGAATTTGATTCGGTCGCGGATCTCTTTGTAGAAAGAGTCCTCCTCGATCCCGTTGCCGAGATAGATCTGGTCGAGGCGGCGCACCGCGTGCATGTCGCAGCTCTTTAAGAACACAATGACTTCCCGGGGATCTCTGTCGGCCGTCTTCACTTCGTCCTCCGTAAAGAAGAACAGCGTCTCGGACAGGGGCGTCAGGATCTCCTTGAAAGCGTAATCCGACTTCTTAGACAGTTCGATCTCAGAAAGTCCGGTCACGAAATCATAGCGGACCACGTCCGTATCCGTGAACCTTCCCTCTCCGACCTTGAGGACCGGCGCATAGATCCGTCTCTCTTCCGCAAGCTTTTTCAGGGCCTTGTCAAAGGCCTCTTTAGTAAGTATGTAGCCCAATGTAAGCCTCCCTTCTATATTGTCTTAACCCCTTTTTTCCTTCTTGAGAAGCATTCTCAGGAACATCAGCATCACGTAGCCCACCAGCATGGAGGTCACGAAGATCTGCAGACCGGCCAGCTGCGTGCAGGCGTTTCCGAGCGCCTCACTTCCTTTTTCCGTCAGGTATCCCGCCATCTTCTGGCTGGCAACGACGCCGATCGCCATCGGGAAGGTGAGTCCCGCAAATCCCGGATAGAAGTCAAAAGAGAAGAAATCCGGGAGCTTATACAGGATAAATGCCAAAGAAGCGAGCACGCACAGGTACATAAATGACAGCACGATCCCGTTGTCCTGTCCGTAGACATTGATCAGGCTGACCACGCACAGACTGCAGGGCGCCAGGAGGACCGCCATGGTGTGGTAGGCCGCCGCCTTGATCTCGATCTTCATCAGTCTCCAGAGCATGAACGGCACGATCACGACATAGATGATGCAGCCGTAGATCGTGATGAACTTCAGGATCGGGCCGGCCCCCATCTTGCCGCCGGTGACGCAGGCCACCATCCAGCCGTTGTAGGTGACGAACCAGCTGGGCATCATGCCGAGGAAGTTCTTCGGGAGGATGACTTTGCCGAAGGCGTGCTTGACGGTAAATACAACAATGTGGATGCAGTGTATGGCCACCGCGATGAACCAGATGATCCTTCCGAAGGGAAGCCCGATCTCATAGTAGAAGCTTCCGAGCACCATCCAGCACATACTGAAGGCGCCGTACAGACTGGCGGGGATCGTCAGGTCATATTCTTTGAGGCAGGTTTTCGGGAACATCGCTATTTTGACCGTATAACAGATCATAAAGACCGTTCCGATCGCCATGATCAGATAGCGCAGCCACACAAAACCGAGGCCTCCGTAGACATTGCCCAGAGTCATAAAACTCAGGAAAGTGGCGATACAGGGTACAGGGATTTTTTCTAAACGACTCATTGTTACCTCTCCTTTATTGTTCCTCAGTCATAGTAGAACTCATAGGTATTGTCTCTGATGTGGAAGAAATCCGAGTAGTCTATATCAAACAGAGGCTTTTTCACCTTGCGGACGTCGATCTTCCTGGCGATCATCTGCTGCAGAACGCCGCCGTACGCCAGGTCTCCCTGAAGGAGTGCGCCGATGATCTTCCCGTCCTGATGGACGATCTTCTTGTAGACGTCGCCTTTTTCATAGGTCTCGACCTTGATGGTCTCATCGGCGGGATCCGGATTGACATTTCCGAGGGACATTGTGCTGATCTCAAGGAAGCGCATCGTGGATTTGCTGGCGAAGAAATCCGTCATCTTCTCGTTGTAGCCCGCCATATTGGCCGCCGCGATCATGCCCTCCTTGACCGCTACGGGCCAGATCGGGCTGGTGCCGGAGACGTCGCCAGCGCCGTAGATGTCGGGATCGCTGGTCTTGCCGGTCTCGTCGTAGACAAGGCCGAAGCGGGAGAGCTCCAGTCCGCTGTTCGCGAGGAACTCCACGTTGGAGCGGACGCCCGCCGTGACTACGAAGAAGTCGCAGGGGATCACGGTGCCGTCGCTCAGGATCACTTCCGTGATCTCGTGCTTGTCATTGATCGTAACTTCGTTTACGCCGACGCCGTAGTGCTGCTCCACGCCGCGGGCCGCAAAGGCGTCTATATAGCTCTGCGCCGCGCGCTGATCCAGCTGCTTGTTGAGGAGCCATCCCGCGAAGTCGCACAGGACGACCTTGACGCCCAGCTCCAGGAAACCGGTCGCGCAGTCGATGCCGACGAGGCCGGAGCCGAGAACCACGATATTCTTTTTGGTCTTCGCCACTTCCTTCAGGACTTCGATGTCGTCGATATTGCGGAATCCGATCATATTGGGAGAGCCGAGCATGTTCTTGATCGGCGGGAAGAAGGTGTGGGAGCCGGTGGCGATCAGGAGCTTATCGTAGGACACTCTCTCATCGCCGTCCAGGATCACCTCTTTTTTCTCCCTGTCCAGGCCGATCGCCTCTCTGCCCTTCATCCAGTCCACCTTGTAGAGGGTCTCGAAGTCCTTCTCCACAAAGCGAAGGCGCTCGATGGTCCTCTTTCCGGCCAGATATTCGTGAAGGATGCAGCGGGAATAGATATCTTTGTCTTTGGAGATCAGCACGATCTGACAGTCTTTATCGAGCCTGCGCAGCTCCCGGATCGCGTTGACGCCGGCCGCGGAGGAGCCGATGATGACATACTTTTTACTCATACTACTTCACCTCCTCGAGCGTGATCGCGTGCATGGGACACATCTCCACGCACATGGGGTTTGCGG
The DNA here is from genome assembly GCA_002395235.1 of Lachnospiraceae bacterium UBA4260. Lineage (GTDB taxonomy): Bacteria > Bacillota > Clostridia > Lachnospirales > Lachnospiraceae > CAG-791. Next base: position 27,476 of record DGWK01000030.1, read on the forward strand.
TCTTTCCGTCTTCACTCCTGTGTACGCACATGTTGCACTTCATGATCTCCCTGAAGTGAATGCTGTCGGGCTTGAGAATGCCGAAAGGACATGACATGACGCACATGTAGCAGCTCGCGCACTGCTCCTTGTCATAGGTGACATAGCCGGTCTCTGGGTCCTTCTTCATGGCGCCAGTCATGCAGGTGTAGACGCACTCGGGATGCTCGCAGTGACGGCAAAAGATAGGGGCCGGCCTGGTCTCGCTGTCAATGACAACGCGGTTTCTGGCGTCGCCGCTCTCCGTCTCATGGCTGACCACGCATGCCGTGACGCAGGTGAGACATCCGATGCAGCGGCTGCGGTCTATTTTGATCCTGTACATAGTTACCTCCTCTTACATCAGATCTTCTCAAAACGGCAGGTTCCGCCCTTGTAGTTGGGCTCTCTGGAATACTTGTCGTAGTTGGAAGGCGTCAGCTTGTTGCACTCAATGTAATGGATGGGCGCATAGAGCTGGTCATAGGGTACATTATCCGTGATCTTGACATAGAAGACCGCGTTCTGTCCGTTGACCGAGTAGACGCGGATCTGATCCATCTCGTGAATGCCGTTCTCCTGCGCCAGCTTCGTATTCATATACAGATAAGCCTTGCTCACGGAGACGTCCTCGACGAACTTGACCTCCTTGGTGCGGCTCTGCGTGTGCCACTGGCCTACGGTTCCGCGACCCGTGTTGAATACGAGCGGGAACTCCTCGCACTGTACATAAGGGTTGGGAAGAGGCTCTTCAAACATAAAGTTGGCCTTCTGATTGGGCGTGTAGAACTTGCCGTCCGCATAGAGCCTTCTCTCTTCGTCGGCAAACTCCGCCTCTCTTCCCTCCGGATACGGCCACTGCCTGCCGTGGGAGCCGGTCAGCTCATCCCACTTCACGCCGCTGAAATCGCAGGGCTTTCCTTTGGAGATCTCGCGCAGCATGTCGAAGCACATCCTGGGAGTCTCCCACTTCTCGATGGCCTTGCCCATTCCCAGGGCCTTGGCGACTCCGAGAATGCATTCGTAGTCGGAGATCTCGTTCTTTCCGCGGGGAAGGACCTGTCTCATAGCGGACATTCTTCTCTCGAGGTTGATGTAGGTGCCCTCTTTCTTGATGCCGGGCACTACGGGGAAGTAAACGGTCGCGTCCTCCGCGCTCTCGATGGTGTCGTAGATGTCCTGCACCACGAAAAGCTCCAGTTTTTTGACCGCTTCCGCGAAGGTCTCGTTGTTGGTCCAGCTGTGCCTGGGATTGGTGCACAGGATCCAGAGGCCCTTGATCTCGCCTGCATTGATTCCTTCCACGATCTTGTTGTAAGGGATCGTGGGCTTCTTGGCCACGTGGTCCACATCGATTCCGGTCAGCTCCGCGATCCTTGCTCTCTCCTTCTCGTCGGTAAAGTCACCGCCCGCGAACAGGCAGGTGGTATTGCTGAAAAGACGGGAGCCCATGGCGTTGCACTGTCCGGTGATGGAGTTGCCGCCGGTGCCGGGCTTTCCGATATTGCCGGTCATCAGCGCCAGGTTGATGATGGACTGCGCCGTGCGCACTGCCTCGTAACCCTGGTTGACGCCCATGGTCCACCAGAAGGAAACTGCCTTGCCGTTATGGATCAGATTCACCAGTTCCGTGATCTGCTCTTTGGAGAGGCCCGTCGTCTCGGATCCTCGCTCCAGAGTGAAGTCCTTGACGAAAGCGGCGAACTCATCGAACTTGTTGGTGTGCGCCTCGATGAACTCGTGGTCGATCCAGTCCTTCTCGATCAGCATATTGGCGATGGTGTACATCAGGACCAGGTCCGTCCTGGGCTTTAAGCCGTACCAGTAATCCGCGTTCATGGCCGTCTCGGACTTTCTGGGATCGATGACGATGATCTTGTGTCCGGGCACCTTGTTCTTGCGCACCCGCCCCCATACGATGGGATGAGCCACTACCGGATTGGAACCGATGAAAATGAGCGTGTCGGACAGCTCCAGGTCCTTGAGCGTATAGCCGGGCGCGTCATAGCCGAAGGTCTGCTTGTGGCCTACTGCGGCGGTCGCCATGCACAGGCGCGTATTTCCGTCTACGTTGGTCTGCAGGTAGTTTCTCATCACATGGCCGAAAATAGCGAACTCTTCCAGAGTCAGCTGCCCTGTGCTGATGCCGGCGACGCTCTCCGTCCCGTATTTGGCCTGCAGCTCTTTAAGCTTGTCGGCGACATAAGTAAATCCCTCGTCCCAGGAGACCTCTTTCATGGTCCCGTCCGCCTGCCGGATCTTGGGGAGCGCATCCGGTTTCACCGTTGTCTGCTGCTTGCTCAGCGACAGCCCCTTGATGCAGCTGAATCCGTCATTGACGGGATATCCCTTTGTAGGGATCGTCCTGACGATCCGGCCGTCTTCGACGCAGAAATCCAGATTACAGTCAATCGCGCAGAAATTGCAGGTTGATTGCACTCGTTTCATTGTTTCCTCCATTCTGTATTACTGTTCGGCCTCGATAGCGAAAGTCAGTGTCTGTATATGACTGAACAGTTTTGTTTTCAGTTCCCGTACTCTCTGTTTTGGTTAGTTTGCACATTCTAACCGCTTTTTGTCCGCATAGTTTTATTTATTATACCATGTCAGTGGTAAATACTACGTTGCGCACGCAACACCGGCATACTATAATAGTTCAGGTTGTTCACACAGGAAATATTTGGAGGTGAGTATGAAAGATTTGGTCATCCGGGCCTTTGAAACACACCCGATGTTTGAAGGGATCTCCCCGGACAATTGCGTGACCATGATCAATTGTCTGGGATGCATAAAAAAGACATATGAAAAAGATCAGATCATCTCCGCGAAGGAAGTATTCGCAAGACAAATCGGAATCGTGATCAGCGGCTGCGTCTACACCGTTCAGGAGGATGTGTGGGGGCGCTGCACCTTCCTCTCCTACACGGGGGAAGACGGCATCTTCGGAGAAGTGCTGATCGGCGGGTCGGCGGCGGAGCGCGGGATCGTCTTTAAAGCCGCTGAACCTACCGCTGTCCTCTACCTGCCGGCGGACCGGATCCTGCATCCCTGCAGGAACTCCTGCCCCTTCCATCATCAGCTCTCGCGCAACCTCTTCCACATGATCAGCAACAAGAATGCGGCCCTCACGGAGAAAATAGAGATCACTTCCAAGTCCTCTCTGAGGGAGAAGGTCCTGGCTTACCTCTCCATCGAGTCCCGCCGCAACGGCTCCACCAGCTTCAAGATCCCTCTGGGCAGAGCGGAAATGGCCGACTACCTGTGCACGAACCGGAGTGCGCTCTCCAGGGAGCTGGCCAGGATGAAGCAGGATGGGATCATTGAATATGAGGGAAGGGCTTTTCGGATACTTAATGCGCAGATGTGAGGATGTGACAGGGGGACGTATCAACTGACACATTTTGTTCCAAAATGTGTCAGTTGATACGTCCCCCTGTCACTCCGGCAGATATTACATTATTCTTTCGGCACAATAATGCCCAAAATCTTCTCCTCATTGTAGCGGGACAGAATCAGCGCGCCCGCCAGGCAGATCACAGCGGCAGAGACAGCCGCGATCCGGTAGCCCAGCCCGGTCTCGGGACCGATGCTGGCGAAAGCTGTAAAGATCAGCATCGCAATACTCTGGCCGAATTTGAACGCGAACGTTCTTGCCGCGAAGAACATGCCCTCGCGGTTCTCTCCCGTCATCACGGCGTCCGCCTCCGCGATGTCCGCTACGATGGCCTGGGGCAAAATACCAAGGATCGCCATGGGGAATGCCGCCGCGCAGACGATGATAATGCCGAACACGAGGCCGGATCCGCCAAGAAGGCCCGAAACTGCCGTGATCATGTACACGATGGACAGGCCCACAAAGCCGATCAGAACCAGCTTCTTCTTGTTCATGCGGTGGGCCAGGCTGTTGACCGGCATATAGCAGGCAAAAGACAGAAGCGTCATGGCTACGTAAAGGATGGTGGTAAAGGTCTCCGGCAGCTTCATCAGGGATGTGATGAAGAAGGGAAGGCCCGTCTGGAAGATGGTCAGGCCGAGGAAGTACAGCACGTCGCTCCCCACGAAAGTGCGGAAATCGCCGTTCTTAAAGGTCTTGATCAGCGAAGTGAAAGCGTCGTCCTCGGAAGGAACCGTGTGCACGTATTCCTTCTCGTTAATGGTGAATGTGGGCACCAGCAGGGCGACCAGTCCGATCGCCGCCAGAATCGCGAAGGTGACCCGGATCGCCATGACTCTTCCCATGGAGGGCTCCAGCGCGCCCCAGATGAAAGGAGCCGCATAGCCGATGGCGGAGCCCAGCAGGAAAGTCACCGAGATATAGGTCGAAATACTGATTCTCGTGTCCTGCGTCGTTCCAAGTTCAGAGATCAGCGCGTTGTAGGGCGTGCAGTAGGTCGTCATGAACAGGTAGAACAGAAGGAGCGTCACCAAAAGCCAGATGCAGTTCACTGTGGAGATCGCATTGACCGGCGCCCAGAACACCAGGACTGTGATCAGAGCGAAGGGGACCGCGATTTTTTGCATGAACGGAATTCTGCGCCCCTTGGGATTCTGCGATCTGTCGGAGAGGTTGGCGATCATGGGATCTGTTATGGCGTCGAACACTCTGCCCAGCGCCGCTATGCCGCCGATCACGGTGGCGATTCCCAGGATCACTCTTCCCTGGGGGATGAACAGCGTCTGTCCGGCCGCGATCGAGTCCGCGTCGGGCTGATAGAAATAGACCAGCCAGTTTGTGATCAGCGCCGAGAGCAGCGACCATCCGAACTGACCGATTGCGAAACACCACATTTTGCCTTTACTTATTGTCTTCATTGTTGTCTTCCTTTTCTGTCTTATTTCTTTTTCTTCCGGTGGATATGGATCTCCGGAATCGCCACGTTGTCATAGTCAATATCTTTTTTCTGCCGCTCTTTATTTTCTTCGGCTTCCGTTTTATTCTGCTTCTCCTCAAAGCTGTCCGTGTGCAGTTCGGGCACGGCTACATTGTCGCTGTCCAGATGCAGCAATTTTTTGAAATTCATATCTGTTCCACCTCCTGTGGTCAAACGAGGTTAATGAAAAATGTGATGACAAGTGAATTGATAAAATCCGCAAAAAGGCTTCCGACGATCGGGATCAGAAGATACGCTTTGATCGAAGGCGCGTACTTATCGCAGATCGCCTGCATATTGGCCATCGCGTTGGGCGTGGCGCCCATGCCGAAGCCGCAGGTGCCGGCCGTGATCACGGCGGCGTCGTAATCCGCTCCCATGAATCGGAAGATCACGAATCTCGCATAAATATACATGAAGACCAGCTGGACCAGGAGCAGAATTACCAGCGGAAGGGCCAGCGCTGCCAGCTGCCATATTTTGAGCGTGATCATGGCAATGCCGAGGAAAAGCGACAGGCAGATACCGCCCAGGTCATTGATCTCGCCCATGTAGATCTTAATCTTGCCGGTGGCTTCACCGACATTTCGGATGATGGCGGCTACGATCATGGCTCCGATGTAGACGGGGAAAGTCATACCCGTCTTGGTGAGCAGCGCGGAGACCAGCGTCCCGAGGCCCACCGTGACGCACAGCTCGAAGACGGCCGGCGCATAGTTGTCGAAGTGCCTGACATGCTGCTCTTCATCTTCGTCAAAAATCTCAACATCTTCGTCCTCTTTGACGGTCTTCAGAAGGTCGAATTTTTTGATCAGGGAATTGCCCAGGGGCCCTCCGATCAAGCTTCCAGCGATCAGACCGAAGGTGGCCGCCGCCGTGGCGATGGTGGTCGCGCCTTCAATACCGAAGTCCTCGATGACCGGTCCGAATGCGCCCGCTGTTCCGTGTCCGCCCACCATGGGGACCGAGCCGGTACACATGCCGACCAGCGGATGAACGCCCAGCACGCGGGAGACCCCCACTGCGAGCGCATTCTGGAGGATGATCAGCACAATGACCTGCAGCAGGAAAATGATCAGGTCCTTGCCGCCCTCCTTCAGAACCGCGAGATTGGCCTGGAATCCGACGGAAGTAAAGAAGAACACCATGCAGATCTCCCGGAAAGTGTCGTCGTAGATGAACTCGACGATCCCGGTCACATACAGAATACAGGAAACAATGGCTACTACAAGTCCGCCGACGACCGGCGCCGGAATACAGAAGGTCTCCAGAAAACGGATCTTCTTTCTCAGAAATTGCCCCAGCATAAGAACGCCGACGGCGATCGCCAGCGTAAGGTATTTATTTATTTCGATTGAAATCATCACTGCTCTCCTTTCTCTCCGTCTGCTTCGATGGCTATGCCGCACTCTTTATAGTACTGCGCCGCACCGGGGTGAAAAGGAATTGTGATCGACTCCACCGCTTTATCCTCTCTGAGGTCGAGCTCTACGGGAACCGCTCCGTTGATCGCGTCTTTTTCTTTGAAGAGCGCCGCCGTGATGTCGTAGACCTGCTCCTCCTGCAGCTTGTCCGAGGCGAGGAGCACCGACTGTACAGCCAGTGTCGTGACGTCGCTTTCCTGCCCGTTATACGTTCCTGCAGGAATCACGGTCTCCGTATAGAACTGATAAGTCCTTGTCAAAAGACCGCACTGCTGCCTGCCCAGCGACACAAGCCTGACAGACTCTTCCTTGGCAAGGTCCGTTATTACCTGGGCCGGCGCACCCGCCGTACAGAACATGGCGTCAATGGCGCCGGAGCGCAGCGCGTTCACGGCTTCCGTATAAGTCATATTCTGAACAGTCAGCATATTGGACGTAAGCCCGTAGACCTGCAGGATCTGCGCTGCATTCTTCTGTGTGCCGGAATCCGCTTCCCCCACGCTGACGGTCTTTCCGGCAAGATCTTCCACACTTACGATCTGAGAGTCCGCTCGCACGACGAGCTGGACCGGCTCCGGATAGAGCGCCGCGACCGCGGAATATCCCCTTATGGCCTGCGTGTCCAGCGTGCCGTTGTACATCTCGTCGATCACATCGGACTGCGCGAACGCAAGCTCAAGATAGTCCTGTGAGAGCAGACGGATATTGGCCGCGGAGCCCGCCGTCGTCTTCACCTCGGTCTCTATCTTATAGGGATCCCCGGAAAGGGTCTCCGACAGAGCATGTCCCAGAGAGTTGTAATTGCCGCCCTCTCCCGCTGTTCCGATCCGCAGTCTGTCCTTGCTTCCGCACGCCGTCACAGATGCGAGGACCATGAGCAGGGTCAGTGCGATCGCTGCTTTCATTCTTATTGTTTTCACAAATTTCCCCCCTTTTTTTAGTTTAGATACTACCATTATCTACCATTTTGCGGTGGAGTGCAAATAAGTAAAAGGCCCGGTAACCTTCTCAGGTCTACCGGGCCTTGCGCCGTGCATAACTTTCTATTTTTTGACAAATTCTTTGAAATAATCAACAACCTTTTTCACTCTTATAACCTCCGGCTTTGAGAACTCCACAGCCGCCACGTCCTTGTCAGCCAGGCTGACCAGGATGGCCTCCTTGGACTTGGGCGGGTGTCCCAGAGTCAGCGGCCACATGTGCGACCGGATGATATTTTTCTCCTTTTCGGAAAGGTGAAAATCCTTGTCCGCCTTCTCCATCGCGATCTGGGGATGAGAAGTTCCGTGCTGAAAAGGAGTCAGTCCTTCCTTCTTGATATCATACTGATAATAGTCGTGCAGCATCGCGCCGCGCGCCAGCTCTCTCTCGTCAATATCCCAGCCCAGCTTCTCGGCAAACTCAAAGCTCCTCATCGCCACAGCCAGGCAGTGCGCCAGCGTATTGCTGCCGTGGTGCTGCGGGAATGCGCCGAGCTTTAAAATCCTGGGATCATGCAGAAGCTTCTTTACTTCTTCGGTAAACAATTTCTTGTCATTTGTCAACGTGCCATTTACCTCTCTCTCTGAATGGAGGCAACCACAAATACAGTCAGGACAAACGGATAGATCAGGAACGGGATCAGCGAAACACTTGTCAGCTTCGCGATATTTGCCGCCACCAGCAGCTGTGCTCCGTAGGGTATGATTCCCTGCATGATGCAGGAGCAGGTATCCAGCAGGGAAGCTGTCTGTTTGGGATCCACGCCATATTCTTTCGTTATATCTCTGGCTATGGGCGCCGCAATAACGATAGCAACCGTGTTATTTGCCGTCGCAATGTCCATAAACGCTGTCAAAAAAGCGATTCCGTACATTCCACCCCTCTTGCTGTCCGCTTTCTTTCGGATAAACTCGAGGATCGCTTCAAATCCTCCGTTCTCCTTCATAAGCGCCGCAATGGAAGCCACAAGGATCGTGACGATCATGGTCTCAAACATTCCGCTGATGCCGCTGCCCATGGAGGCCAGCGCCGTCGAATAGGCAAGTGATCCGGTCAGGATCCCGACTACCACAAAGAGCAGGATACCGACGATCAGCACCAGAAAAACATTGATACCGAGTATGGACATGCCCAGAACAATAAAGTAGGGAATAGCCTGCAGAATATTAAATTCAAAGGTTCCGACCGACACGCCGCCGCTCATGAAAGCATAGACCACAAGAATGATCAGCGTGATCAGCGCCGCCGGAAATGCTACCCTAATATTTGTACGGAATTTATCCTTCATTTCCACGCCCTGCGTCTTCGTCGCGGCGATCGTAGTATCCGAAATAAAAGAAAGATTGTCCCCGAACATGGCTCCGCCCACAACAATTCCCACGCACAGAGGGAGCGACAGCCCGCCGTTGTTGGCGACGGCGCACGCGATCGGCGCCAGCACGGAAATGGTTCCGACGCTCGTTCCCATGGCCATGGAGATCAGGCACGCGATCACAAACAGGCCGGGAACGGCAAACTTGCCCGGTATGATATTCAGCAGCATATTCGCCGTACTCGAGGCGCCGCCCGCCTCGGAGGCGATCCCGCTGAACGCGCCGGCCATCAGGAAGATGAACAGCATGATCACGATATTATCATCGCCGATTCCCTGGGCACAAATATGGATCTTCTCATCAAAAGTCAAGCTCTTGTTCTGCAGAAAGGCCGCGATCAGCGCGATCGAAAATGCCAGTACGACAGACACGACATAAAAGCCCATCTGCCCTTCCGTCGGTTTTATATATTCAAAAAAGATTCCGTTCCCCAGATATACTACCAAAAACAGAAGTATGGGAAGCAGCGCTTTGGGGTTGGCTTTCGGCGTAGGTTTTTCAGGCTGGTTCATGATGTTCTCCTTAGTGATATGTAAATGCGAATCTGTTATTGCAACAAGAATAAATTATATCATAATTTGGATAAAAAAGCGCAAAAACTATGGGCTGTGAAGCACAAGCATTCATCAGCTCATTTCTTCACAGCCCATTTACAAGTCTTGTTTATGTACAGCCCTTCCGGAAGCTTTACTTCTTCAAATTCGCCAGCATCTCCAAAAGCGCTCCCATCCCCTCACTGTCCTTCCCGGAACCCGCGCTGTTCCCGGTCTTTCCCGACAAAAGCGAGTTAAGAATCTCTGACGCCCCCGAACCACTCGAATTTCCGGAACTTCCCGAACTTCCCGAAGCAGATCCTTTGGCAGCCATCAGCGCAGCGATCAGCTCAACCACACTCGCATCTCCTTCAAGAAGATTGATCACCGCACTCTTTGTGGTCGAATCAGCCTTGCGGTACAGCTGCACAAGCTTTTTCTCCGTCGCGGTCAAGGTCAGCACATTCGGTGTCTTGGAAGAAGTCTTCGAAGACGTCTTTTTCGCGGTAGAAGTCTTTTTGGCAGAAGAAGTCTTCTTCGCAGAAGCGGCCGCCTTTCCGGCAGAGGCCGTCTTTCCCTCTCCCGTCGCCGCATCCAGCAGTGATTTCTGCGTCACTCCCAGAACCTTTGCCATCTTCCTGATCACGTCCTGTACCGGCTCTTTTTCTCCGCGTTCTACTTTGCCGACATCGGAGGCCGTGAGCCCTTCCACTTGCTCCGCTAAAGCAGCTTGCGTCATTCCTTTGGCCGTGCGTGCTTCTTTGATCAAATCCCCAAGTTTCTTTGACATACTTACCTCCCTTCGGTTAAGGCTCGCAGAATGGAACGTTGTTTTTTGCCCACATATACCAAAACAGCATAAGAATATATTCTTTATAAGTATTATACTTTCAAATGGAGCCAAGGTAGAATACTTTTTGGAAAAACAGTCAGACATCCGAGGCTCACGATATTTTGATAATTCAGACAAGAACATTCCAAGGAGGAACACTGATATGAATCTGAAATCAGCCCGCCGATCCTTGACGACCTGACCATCGAGTCTCAGGAGACCCTGCCCCTTTACATCTACCTTTCCGTCGGTTCTGAGGATCCCTGGTGCATCAACTCGACCCTCTATTACGGACATGTCATGGATGAAAAAGGCATTCCCAACCAGACCGACCTGGTGGAAGGCTACGACCACGGTAACGAGATGTGGGAGCTTGGCCACTACAACTTCCTGCAGAAGATCTTCCTGAACTGACAGCTGCTCACGCCATCTCAAAGATCAGGATTCTCTCCCGCCTGTCATACTCCTCATAGAGGCCCGTGCAGTCAATCTCATCCACGAACTGCAGCCCGTCTTCTGTCATGAGAGCTGACACTTCCCCGTCAAAGGGATAGTAGAAGAACAGATACATCTGCCTCGGGTTCTCATAGTAGGATTCCCTGATCCTGGCGATCACGATCCTCAGGACCTCGTCCGCAAACGGATTAAAAAAATAGAAACAGTCCTCGTCACTGACCTGATACTTCCGGGCGTCCGCACAGACAAAGCGGATGCCCTTTTTATATTTTGACGGAATTCTGGCTGCTTCAAGATTTCTCAGAGCGCCTTCGTACAGCTCTGCGTCAAATTCGATCCCCGTCGCCCGGCATCCCGTCCTTGCGCTGAGAAAGAACACCGTCCGGCCCAGTCCGCACCCGTAGTCGAGCACATGACTGTCCGCAGTCACGTAACCGCTCTCCGCCAGCGCCTGCAGGACCCGATAATCCGTCGGCTCATAAGGATTGCACGACGGCACGACGAAATGATCGATCTTTCCGCTTGTCCTGATATTCAGTTTCTTTTCCCACCATTGCTCTGACGTGATGCTCATTAGCGGTCTCCTGTCATTTTTCTGTATATGTACTTTTTATTCCCTTCTTCGGTGGAATATCCACCGAAGAAGGGTTTCAAAAAAGCACTATGACTTTATTTTTTGCCTATTGCGCCATAATTTTCTACCAAGCACCTTCAAGTCAGATTTCCTTTATCAGCTCTTCTCATGCTCTGCCCGCAAAATGCGCAAATCAGAAATCCAGCTGCTCGCCGGATTTCTGATGAAATGAGGGAAAGGCCGAACCAGAGATCCTCATTATCTGAGCCCCTGTGCCGTACCATCAATATTTGAGGCTCGCGGAGCGAGCCGCTACGCCGCACGCATCATTTATTCGTTGGTGGACTTCCCACCCGAGTTAATGCTTCTTATACAAGAACACCACCGCCACGGCTGCCGCAAGAAGAGCAGCGCTTCCTCCAATGACTGCCCCGGACTTTGCATCCACAGGCTGCGCCGTAACCGTATCCTGTGCGACCGCATCTTCTTCCTCCTGAGTCTGCTCCTGCTGCCCTGGCTGTCCCTGATTCTGCTGATCCTGCATCGAAGGCCCGCCGGTCATTCCGCCCTGGCTCATATCCGGCGGCATCTGCCCGCCGCGCGGCCCGCCGTGCCCCGGCCCGCCATGCATATTTTCCGTCTCGGAAGCAGTTTCGGAGTCCGTACTTCCATCTGAAGAATCCCCGCGCTGCGTTCCCTGCCGGTCACCCTTGGACTTCATTCCGCCCCAGTTCATGTTTCCGTCGTACATGCTGCTCTGCGCATCGCCGTAAGAAGCCGACACTTCGCTGAGCGTGATCTCTTCCGAATTTTCACCGATCACAACCGTGTAGGTGCCGCCCACTTCCATATCCGGGCAGCTGATCAGCGCCGATGAGAAGCTGCAAGGCACGTCCCAGGACAGCAATACTTTGCCGTCTGCGTCTTCAATCGCCAGCGTCGTCCCGGCTTCCGCCGTCGTGCTGGTGTTGTAGAGGATCGATGCCTGTGTGGAACTGGTGTCAAAAGCTTCCGCCATGGCAGATGCTCCGCACGCGATGATGGTTCCGCCGCTGATCTCTGCGACGCCGCCGCTCTCGCTGGCATAGTCCACAGCGCTGTTGCTTCCCGTGCCGACAAGGCTGACGTATACAGTGCCTCCACTGATCAAAATATCGCCATTGGAATCAAGTCCGTCGGCATCATTGCCGGTCTCATTGATGATCTTGATCGTCCCACTGCTGATCTTGATATACGTCTCGGAATCCGCAGCATCAGTACTTGTCTGTGTGCCGTCCTGCCCGGCGCTCGTGTCCGAAGGCATCTGCCCGGCGCCCGTCGTTCCCATACCGTGGCCGCCGCCGGGACGGCCACCCATGCCTCCGCCCATTCCTCCGCCGAACATTTCGCCGGATCCTCCGTTGGCATTAAATCCGTCATCCTGCGGATAGATCGTGACATCGCCCCCGGAGACATCGATCGTCAGGGCCTCAATGCCTTCATAGCATTCCTTGGCCAGGAGCGTTCCTCCCGAAATATTTACGCCGGCATCGGAGTGAATGCCGTCATCGCCGGTATTGATTGTGACGTCGCCGCCCACCATAGTGAAATCGCCGGTCGTGTGAATGGCGTCGTCCGCCGCCGTAATATCCAGTGTGCCGGACTCCAGGTAAAAGTAGCCGTTTTCAACATCGTTGGAAGTGACCAGGCCGTCGTCGCCGGCATCCACTGTGATAGAAGCCTCTTTGATGCGAAGACTGTCGTTCGCATGGATGGCGTCCGCAGCCGCCGTCACCGTGATCGTACCGCCTGTGATGACCAGGTCATCGTTGGCGGCAATTCCGTGCATGTACTGCGCGGTTACCACAAGACTCCCGCTTCCGTTTATCGTCAGATCGTCATGGGCGAAAATAGCTCCGTCCGTCCCATCATTAAGAGCGGTCTCGTTGTAGGAAGAGCCGCTGGTGATGCTGTTTTGGCTGCCTTCTGCCAGCGTCAGGAACACCTTGTCCGCCTGGTCAACCCGAATGCACGCGTCGTCGCTGCAGTTGATCTCCACACCGTTAAGAAGAATGAAGACCTTGGAAGAGTCGTAGGCGTCCACGGAGATATAGCCGTCTGTCAGCGTTCCGGACACTTCATAGTATCCCGCGTTTGAGATCACCACATTTCCGTCGACCGTATAAGCACCGCTGCCGGAGATCGAAGCTCCGTCTCCGGTCAGCGTGATCACCGTGGCCCCGGTCACGTCCCAGCTTCCGTTCTGGTCGTTCGCGGTAAAGTATACCGAATCGGAATTCTGCTCCGCGTCTTCGTCCACGATCTTTGTGATTCCAAGCGACTCCCCGTTCATGAACAGGGCCGTTAAGACAAGGCTCCCGGCGACGATGGCAACGCAGATTTTGTCGAGATTTTTATGCGTTGACATTGCACTTACCTCCCGGCGATCAGCCCATGTAGTCGCCGTTGTAGCTTACCAGCACTGCGCTGTTGACGCCTTCGATCTCGGAAAGCTCATTGACAAAGTCCGTGTTATCGTCCTTAAGCCGGATCTCGAGGTTGAGCTCGACGCCGCCTCTGCGGGCTGTTTTGCTCTTGACATTGCACTTGTTGACCTTGTCCTTGAGGAAAGCCATGGCTCTCTCTTCGCTCGCGTGGTCATTGCAGTCCAGGACCACGATGTAAGGGTTTGTGTTTTCTTTGCGGTTGGCAAAAAAGAGAATGATCAGGCCGATCATAACACTGCCGAACACGGCCAGCGGGATCATACCTGCGGCCAGCACAATGCCGGCTGCGATGGACCAGAACAGGAACGCGATGTCCAACGGCTCCTTGATCGCCGTTCGGAATCGGACGATGGACAGCGCGCCGACCATACCGAGTGACAGCACTACGTTGCTGGTCACTGCCAGGATGACGAGCGTCGTGATCATTGTGAGCGCCACCAGCGTCACTCCGAAGGAGGAGGAGTACATGACGCCTGCGTAGGTCTTTTTGTAGATCAGATAGATGAACACGCCCAGGCCAAAAGCCAGAAGCAGCGCGAGCACCATATCAAACATGCTTACTGCTGTGATGTTGGAAAGAAAACTTGACTTGAAAATATCCTGAAAACTCATTTTTTGTCCCTCATTTCTTTATATTTATTTTTGTTTTTGTTTCAATCGTAAATCCTGCACTGCGCGTATTTGGAGAAGGCGCAGACCCTTCTGCCCGGCGTCTGTACTGCGTCCCTGATGATCGACGGCAGGTAGGCGTCCCACTTCACCTCCAGTATGATTCCCGCGTCTCCCGCCGGCACCGTCACACAGTCGGGATTCAGGAAGTCCGTGCACCCGAGGCCCGTCCTTATATCGTAATCGAAGGTCACCCTGACGTTCCCGGGCCCGTAAATAAAGGGCTCCCTGGTGTAGTCGACGATGGTCATGGGCTTCATCCCCTGGTAGCGCATCTTGCAGTACAGCTCCTGAATCAAAGAGTGCGGCGAGCTGAGCATCCAGTCGATATCGCCGTCCACGATCTTCTGCGCTTCTTCCATGGTCAGGGGCGCGGAATATTTTGTCCCCAGACCGTTCAGCTTACTCTTCTTCTCCAGGTGGATCACCGCTGACGGATCGCCGTTGTAGTAGCGGATCCGGAACTTCTCTCTGCGGTTCACTCCGTCGACTTTCTCGCGCAGCGCCTTGTCATTTAAATTGTCAAAATACAGACTTCTTATCAGATATTTCCCGTCCACAGCGTGCGGATCTGTCTTTGCGACTGCTCTCAGCCTCTGCCTTATGGCGAGCAGATCCGACCAGCTGATCTCATGCTTCCACTCGTGGCGGTAGTGTATTTCTTTTTTGTCTTTCACTGCTGTCGTACCGTTTTCCATCTGTATTATCACCTCGCTTTCCTTTAACTGGGTCCATTATTCCATGCGAAACTTAAACAAAACTTAGAAATCAAATAAGTTTGAAAAAAGTCAGGGGATCATTCCCCTGACTCACTGAAAATCATTCCACCCGCGTACGCCGCTCAGCCCGGTGCGGTGTCGGCTGTCGCCGCAGCTCACCTTGCCGCAGCGCCGGACGGTGTGCACCGCTCAGCCTCACTCCGGCTTATGCTTTGCCAGATACGAGTTTTTGTACTCCGGCAAATTTGTCACTTCTTTGATGACCTTGATCTCCTCGGGGAAAGTAACTTTGTCGTTTATATCCCGCAATTCGATCTCCATGATCGCCTTGTCGCTCCAGAACGGATACACATCAATTTTAAAATACTGATTGTTGTAAGTGAGGCAATATCTGTCCTTGCGGATCTGTCCCAGAGAAGTGTCGGCGTTCATGAGCAGGTTCAGGTACTCGTCCTTTGTAATCCTTCTCTCTATCTCGATGCGCTTGTAATCGCTCACCCGGCGCTTGGTCGTCTGATAATAAATATAGTGCCCGTTGCTTCCCCGCTGGCGCACCCGGATTTCCTCTTTGTCATCTACCTTGAGATAAGTCTGGATGATCTCCACCTTCTCACAGTGGGGCAGCGATTCAAGCCACTTGAGATCCGGATATTCGACGAGGAAATTCCTCTCGATCTCCATAGGCTCCGGCTCGCCCAAAAAGGAAGTGATCTCCGCGATCAGCCTCTTCATCTTTTCCGTGAAATCCGTGGAGTTGTCGATCACCCTCAAGTGCGGGTGTCCCGTCCAGGCCGCGATAAACTTGTCGTCCATCTGTGCCGCCTCTTCGATTCCCTCCGTTCTGGCCTTATTATTTGCCAAAGTATAGAACTCCTCCGCTCCTTTGGCCGCCGTTACGAGATGAAAAATGGCGTCGTAACTGTCCCGCAGTTCCACTTCATTGACGTTTACGGATCGAAGAACCTCTTCAAACGTATCGTCGTCCATATAGACTTTATTGTCCAGCGCGCCTCTGTCGCAGACGATCAGGACCTTGTCCTTCTTCATCACGCGCGCGGCCTGCTCGAAGACCTTCTCCTTCTCCAGCTGCAGACGCATCTGGCAGAACTGGTAATCCGCATTGGTCTTGCAGGTCCAGGGCGCCACGCCTCCGTTGATCAGTTCCGTCGCCGTCTCCGGCACGATCAGAACGACATAGCCTTTTTCGGTAAAGCTGTTCATGATCCAGCTCAGCGCCGTGGTCTTGCCGGCGCAGGGACCTCCGGTTATCACTATTTTGGTAATGTCCATTTTCTTCTCCTTATTGCGATTACACGGCCAGCGGCTTAACGTAATATGTGCCCGCTGATTGCGTCACCATAATAAATATAACAGAAAACTTCAGTCGTGCGGGCCGTTTAAAACAATTTTACAAATTTACCTGATAAACTGAAAATGTCAATATGACTGTTAAAGCTCACAGTGCGAGCTGCCCGGAAGACGGCATTTTCCTATTCGCACGTGTGCATCATTAGACATTGCTTAAGGAAAGGATAAACAAATGAAAGCTGTAATTATCACCCTCGATGACCGATTGTGAGGCTCTATAAATAATAAAGGAGTTGTTTTCTGCTATTGCTGCCTCATCAGCGGAAGACACAATTAAGGTCATGCACATCGTTCATAACAAAGCCCTTGACGAGAAGGCAGCAGCCCTTGATCAGAAAACCGCTTACAAAAACCACACTCGTCAGGGCAGAAAGGCACACACCTGCTGCTTCTGCAGAAAGAAAGCTGCAGCAGGACACCTCATTCGCCTCGCCAAGAGAGAAGATTTCTTCAACGACGACGGCGAACTCATCTTCCACTGGGAGGCTCGCGGCAAGATCATCGACGATCGCGATTGCGTTAGCGACCCTGACTGGTTCGACTTTCGCGCCCGCCGCAGCACCGGCTGGAAGGAGCACAAACACAGACACCAGTGGGAACACGGTGTCTGCGAAAAGGAGAAGCACAGAAAGAACCGCGCCCGCAAGGCTCTTGACCGCGGCGAGTTCCCCGTGCTCCCGGAATAACAATCCCCATTAACAAAGACGCAAAATCCGGCCGGTCGGCCGGATTTTTGTATTACTTTGCAGTAGATCGATAACTGTCAGATTAATTATACAACAATGCGTGCGCCAATCATGCTATAATTTGCAGGAATACGTGAAAATTCAGTCGGAGGGATCATTATGAGCAAGCGCATTGTAGTCGCCAAATTCGGGGGAACATCCGTTGCGGACGCCGTCCAGTTTCGCAAGATCAGGGAAATCGTAGAGTCCAATCCGGAGCGAAGATTCATTGTCGTCTCGGCGCCGGGCAAGCGTTATCCCGACGACATAAAAGTGACCGATCTCCTTCTCACCTGCTACGAGAAGGCTGCCGCCGGTCAATCTTTTGCCGCGGAATTTGAGCAGATCCGCCAGCGATTTCGCGCGATCATTGACGGCTTGAAGATCGATTTTCCTCTGGACAGCGAACTCGAGACTCTCAGGAATTCTCTCCTGACAGAGCCCATGAGAGACTACACTGCCAGCAGAGGCGAATATCTCACTGCCAGAATTATGTCAAAATATCTCAGCTTCACATTCGTCGACCCCGCCTGGTGCGTTTGCTTTGATCAGGACGGACAGCTGAACGCGCCCATGACCTCCCGGACCATGCGCGCGTCTCTCCTTCCTCTCAACCGCGCCGTCATCGCAGGATTCTACGGCGCCGATATGATCGGTACCATCCGCACCTTCGAGAGAGGCGGCTCCGATATCACCGGAAGCCTGGCAGCCTGCGCCGTCAGTGCGGATCTCTATGAAAACTGGACGGACGTATCCGGCCTTTACGCGGCAGACCCCAGGATCGTCGAAAATCCGGAGACTGTCTCCTACATGAGTTACAGAGAGCTTCGCACCCTCTCTTATATGGGAGCTTCCGTTCTCCATTCGGACGCCGTTCTCTCAGCCTCCGAGCTGGAGATCCCGATCAACATCCGCAATACCAATAAGCCCGAAGATCCGGGCACCATGATCGTTCGCCATCTTCCCAAAGGCGTCACCAAGAATCCCGTGACCGGCGTTTCCGGCAGAAAAGGAATGTCCCTGATCCAGATTGAAAAAGTCATGGTCAGCGACGGTTCCGGCTTCAGCGCCCTGATGCTCGATATTCTCAAGGAGAGAGCCCTCCCCTTTGAATACTGCCTGACGGGCATCGATTCCATCACGCTCGTCATCCGCACGGAACTTCTCGCTCCCTGCAAGGAGGACCTATTTGACGAAATCAGAGAGACCCTGAATCCCGACTTCATCAGCCTGCGGGACAACCTCTCGCTGATCGCCGTGACGGGCGAAAAAGCCACGGAATCCAGCGACGCAAACGTGCGGGTCCTCGAAAAACTCACCGAGGAAGGAATCGAGATCAGCACGATCAACCAAGGTGCCGGCAAGCTCAACCTGCTGATCGGCGTCCCCGAAGACCGCTATGAAGATGCCATCAAGGCCATCTATGCCTTCCGGCAGAGCCACCAGGCGAGCTGATTCTGATGCTGATTCTGATTTGCCAATACCCTTTTTTAAAACCCTTCTTCGGTGGATATTCCACTGAAGAAGGGTTTTAAAAAGGCATATACACTTTTCAAAAGAGGCGGCCCCTGCAGGGCCCGACCTGGCTTCGCCCAAATAATTCACAGGTTCGCCCGATAGGTCAGTTTCCGACAGGTCAGGTGTTCGTCCGATAACCCGTCTCATCCTCCCAGCGGAATCTGCCGCCGCACCCTGTCCACCCTCTCCGGATCGATCTGCGCGAACAACATTCCCTCTTCCGCCCCCAGTTCGCACACAACGCTCCCCCAGGGATCGGTCAAAATACTGTGCCCATAAGCTACATAAGAAGCCTTCTCATCTCTGGCCGGCGAACAGCCGAGGACATAGATCTGCTGGTCCAGCGCCCGGCTTCGGAACAGCGTCTCCCAGTGAGCGGGGCCGGTTGTCATGTTGAAAGCCGCCGGTATGAAGACCATTCTGGCTCCTGCCTTTCGCATCTCAATGAACAGGTCCGGAAACCGGATGTCAAAACAGATGCAGACCCCCATCTTTCCGAACTCCGTATCAAACACCGTGATCTGTGTGCCGGGAGACAGAACGTCAGACTCTTTGAAATACTGGCCGCCCTGCACATCGATATCAAACAGATGGATCTTCCGATGTTTGCCGATCAGCTTTCCGCCCCGGTCGAAAATATAGGAAGTATTGTAAATCTTTCCTTCCTCAAGCTCGGGGATCGATCCGCCGATCACATAAGCCTTTCTTTCCCGCGCCAGATTCGCCAGAAACCGGTATGTCTCACCCTCTCCGCTCTCAGCAAACTGAGGAAAACACTTGTTGTCATAAGGACAAGTAAAGATCTCCGGAAGCACAACAAAGTCCGGATCGGGTCCGCTGTATGAGTCCAGCATTGCCTTTACGGCGTCTCTGTTTTGGCCGGGGTCAGAATAAGTCTTTTTCTGCAGAGCAATGACTTCAAAAATCTTACCCATTGGTCTCTCCCTTCGCGCGGTATCTGTCCATGAAGATTGACTTCGCGAGCTTCTCACACCCTGCCTGCGGCCGCGGATGCGATGCTCGTCAATCATTAGTATACCACATGATCGGAGCTGCAGGAACTCCGTCCCCGGCACAGGACAGATTAAAAGTCTCAGAAGGGATTGTCATCTATGCCAAACGGATCCGGATTCGCTCGTATCTCTTCCAAGGCTTTCTTCCTCTTGAGCCCCTTGACGTACTCCTCAAAGTTGAAAGAACTGAGCTCCCTGCTCCTGCGCGCGGGTCTGCTCACAGGCGGTCTCCAGTCGGAGTTGTCATACATCTCATCGTAGAACGGCAGATGCGCGATAAACTTGTACTGGTTATCTGCCATGATCAGGGCTGTTCCCGTCGGCATAGCCGCGAGCTGCGTCGCCGTGATCAGCTGTTCCTTGATGATCTGGCTGCCCGTGTCGATCTGCTTCTCACCGCAGCGCTGTGCCCATTCTCCGAGAGTTTCCCAGCTGTTCGTGGAAAATCCGATCGTAATTCCGATACAGGAATTGATGACTTCCGCTTTGCTCTTGCCGTAAATATCGATCAGCTGCGCGCTGCCGCTCTGAAGTACCAGCATCAGGCGGATGTTACGACTTCTTGAGGCGACCATCATATTGGGGAGCTGTGTGATCGCGCGGCCGACCGATCCCATTTCCTCGAGAATGACATTGACCCTGATGGGAAGCCTGCCTCCCAGATCCTGTGCGACGCGGATCAGGTGCTGTGTGAACTGAGAGATCAGAAGCCCGGAAAGGGCGTCGTATACGTCCGTCTCGTCCGGCGTGATGATCGTGAGAATAAAAGGCCGGCTCACATCGATATCCATGATCCTCAGCGTATCCTCACTGAGCATTTCCATAAGTCCCCTGCTCCGGCTGAACACTTCCAGCCCCGATGCAGCCACACTGTGGATCGACAGTCTTGTGTCGTTGGGACCCGTGGCATAAGCCGCCAGATTTCTTCTTGCGAGAGAATCTACAGGGAGCATCTCATAAAAGTGTTTCAAAATATTGCTGCCTGCGAGTCTGATCTCGGACTGCTCCATCATCACCGCTACACTGTTAAGATTTACATATTCTTCCGGCTGCGTTTCAAACAGAGCGTATGTCAGGCCCTTTGCGTAATTGGCGGCTGACTCGGGCCAGAATTTGTCCGAATGGGAATCGCTGGTATACACGCCGTTCCACAGCTCACTGATCATGGAGCTTGCCACATCGTGATCGTCAGGATTGTCAGACTTGAACAACCTGTAGGGCATGGCGAGGGGATTCCACTTGGTCCGGCTCTGCCTGGGATTTCTCAGGTCTACGCAGAAATTCTGGTAGTCCTTCGGAATATAGCAGGCGTTTTTTCTGTACCCTTCTCCTTTGGGGTCCAGCACGATCAGGCTCTCCCCCTTGCTCAGGCACTCCCTCTCAAAGGGAAGGCTGCAGCACTGGCTCTTGCCTTTCCCGGTTCTTCCGATCACGGCGATGTGGGATTCCCCGTCATCGGAGTATTTTTTGCCGTTTTCATAGAATAAGACGGGTCCTGCCCCCTGAACCGGATCTGTCGTTTCATGAAACCTGCGCCTGATCTCACTCTTGGTGTTCCAGCGTTCACTTCTGCTCATACTGCCTCCCTCCTCGCTTTTTCCTCCTTGCGGCTTTCCATCAGAGACATAAGACAGCTGACGTCGACCGCCGGCTTAAATCCGGAGAAATCAGCGCTGAAGATCATCTCTTCCACGGCAGCAGCTGTCTCCTTGACATCGGAGAGCTCGAGCGAAGCGACTACTGCCGGGAGCATGGAACGAAAACGCGCTTCATCCCGAATCTCGATCCCGTGATCCTCAAGGAACTTGAGAATAAGGCTGCAGATTTCTTCCTGCGTGTAGGGGTTTGCGTCGAGGCGCTTGATATTTTCTACAGTCTCGCACAGCTTCTCCAGCATCCTCTCCTCGTTTCTTGTCGGAACGGAACCCACATAGAAGACGACGCAGGCATGCTCGCAGGTTCTCCTGGCATATCTGAGGAACTCCGCAAACTGCGTCTCTCCCGCGTGACCTGCCATCCCGCTGATATCCATACCGATAATATTACAGTATTCATTTGTATAGACAGCTGCCGCGTCAATTTCGACAAAAGCCTGCCTGAGCTGCTGCCTGGAACCGTCCAGTGTGATCTCAATATAATCGTCCGGACCGCTGATAAAGTCCAGAACCCCCGCTTCCTTGTACATATCGGCCATGTACTCGAGAAGTGTCGTTCTCCCGTTTCCGGCGTCCAGCGGTACGACAAAATGTCCGGGCCGCAGCCCGCATTTCCTGTACACATGCGCGGCCTTGCAGACTCTCTCGATCTCCGCACATGGCGTCTTCAGGCCGATTGGCCTGGTAATTTCATAATGTTTCAAATCGCATCCCTCCTTCACCATTCGGAGATCGGGTCTCCGATCTTGTCGACCAGTCCGTACTGCAGCGCTTCCTGTGCGCTCATAATGTTATCCCGCTCAGTATCCCTCTCGATCTTCTCCTTGGGCTGTCCGGTAGAATCCGCCAAAATATCGTTCAGCCTGTCCCGCACCTTGAGAATGTGCTCCGCGTGGATCCTGATGTCGGTCGCCTGTCCGCTGGTCCCTCCCAGCGGCTGATGAATGAGCACTTCCGCACTGGGCTGGCACCAGCGCTTCCCCTTGGTTCCTGCCGCAGCCAGAAGAAATGCGGCCATGCTGGCCGCCATTCCGCTTGCGACAGTGACGATGTCACATTTGATGGCTTTGGCCGTATCATAGATGCTCATGCCCGCAGATACGGATCCTCCCGGACTCTGGATATAGATCGTGATGTCGTCTTCTGAAGACCTCGCGAGATCCCTCAGACAGGAATTGACACAGCATGCTGTATCCTCATCGACCACGCCGGTGATGGAAATGACACGATGCGCGTAGTCAATATCAAGAGGTGACAGCAGCATATCCTGTCCGCTCAGATTAATCGCTTTCTTTACAATGTAGTTCATCTGAATACCTCCTTACCTTTAACTACACAAGTTTGTTGTAATTTCAATTTCAATCTTAGCTCGTATCTAAAATATATTTGTTTTTTTTCCTTTTTTAAATTAACCTGCAGTATAAAATCTCTGAGACAAAAAAAACGGCCGCTGTGTGATCACAGCGGCCGCGGCCTTACGTTATTCTTAAATCAGTTGCTTTATTACTTTCCTGCAAGAGCGTGATACCACTCGTTCATGATCGCGCTCGCCTTGGAGGTTCCGTCCTCAAATGTCACCTTGTAGAAATACTCCTGCTGCTCGCTTCCTTCTGCGCCGATGACCTGACGAATGATATTCTCACTTCCCTCGGCCAGGAAGAAATCATAGCGGACATTGTCCTCAGGGAAATTCAGAACGACATACTCGCCGTCGGGAACTTCATTTTCAGCCAGATTAATGGACTCGTATGTGGCGCCGTTCGTCATCTTCTCATAGAAAGCGATGGGATCGACATCCTTGGGTTCCATCGGTCCGAACTCAGTTGTGCTGATCGTATACTTGGCAGTCTCATCAAATGCCGCTTTTCCCAGAGCCGCTTCAACGGAAGTTCCGTTGTAATATACCTTTGTGAGCCCGTTGTCTGCCGCGAAAGATTCGCGGACATCATTTGCCCATGCGCAGGCCGCTTCCCATTCTGCCTGGTCCTTCTGCATCTCCTCGGGCGTAGCGCGCTCATAGCGGACGTCTGTGGGATGATGGTAGATCAGGTAGGTTCCGTCTTCCGCTTTCGCAATAGGATCCTCGCCGGGATAATCACTCGCCAGCATCTTCCGTGTGCTCTCTACGTCTCTCTCCGTGATCGCGAAGAGCCAGCCTGCACTCATATTCTCATTGCCAGTTCCCTTGGCCGCCTCAACGGACTTGGTCTCGTAGCAGTCGAAAATGACGCCGTCCTCGCTCACTTCGGGCGTTTCCACCGTGATCTTGTCTGCCAGCTCCGCGGGAACTGTGATCTTATAGCCCTTGTTCTCATAGACCTTGGCTTCCGCCGGCTGTGTCGCCGTCTCCTCTTTCTTCTCTTCGACAGCCTCACCCTGTGCGGTCTGCGCGGCACCTGCCGCTTCGTCGCCTTTATTCTGAGCACTTGCGGCGCCGCAAGCCGCCATAGAGACGATCAAAACCGGTACAAGCACGCTCATTTTAACTAAATCTGCTATTCTTCTTTTCACTTTTCAATCCTCCTGATTGTATGAACTCGATACGTTCGGTCATGTGAGAGTCCTCACAGCGCCTGTCTGATGGACTCATATATTAATATACGATAACTGACTTACAATCCACGAAATATTTTTCGCGGCTGCTCCACCGGGTATTCCGAGTATTCCGGGTATTCCGGGTATTCCGGCTTATTCCGCTTATTCCAATGTCAAAACATAGTTGCTGCTTCCTTCCGCCGCTTCAATGCAGATCGTCGCATGGGAACCGGGTTTCGTGTCATGGATCGTAAGGCTGTCGCCATTTACAAAATAAGAATCCGTATACAGGTTTTCCCCAAGGTCATTATATACCTTCAGCGCCACGGCACTGTCTCCGGTCAATCCGGAAATCGTCAGCGTCACGTCTCCTGTCCTCGATGATGTAAAGGAATAAGTATTTATCTGTTCCTCGACCTCAATGCTGTCCCTGATCGTGTCCCCTTCTGTGATCTCCACGATGTCCTTGGGCTGGTATACGGAGAGTATGTAGGTTCCCAGCCCTTCCGACTGCTCTACATAGATTCTGTAGGTCTCGCCGGCCGTAAGACCCGTGAATGTCCTGCCTGTATTTGATCTGTTGTACGTGCCGAAGGTTCCGATATTTTGGCCGAGTCTGTCATACATACTGATCTCAAAGCTGTCTTCGGTGTTGACCTCCGTCATCTCGATCCTGCAGTTTCCGTCTGCCCGCGCGGTAAAGGTATAGCAGTTGCGCTGATATGCAAATTCGCTGCTGTCCTTTACGTGCACGTGCTCTTCCATATCAACTGCCGTTTTCTGCCTGCCGACCAGCAGGTCGTAAGAACCGATCTCTTCGCTCTGGCTCACCGCAAGAGTGTATGTCTCCCCCGCTGTCAGTTCGGCCCAGACGCCTCTGCCGGTGTACGCGTACGAATTGGAAGTGACCGTAGCTCCGAGCCTGTCATACAGCACCATGCCGATCCGCATGTCCGCCATCATTTCGCTGGGGAAGAAAGAGTACATACCTGTTTCTCCGGCAGTGATCGTATAGACATTCTCCTGGTTCTTGTAATCCATTCTGTCTGACAGTACTGTGAGGTCCGACAGATCCACGACAGGTTTAGGCATACCGACGCGGACCACAAATTCGCTCAGGCCTTCCGACTGGATCACGTGGATCGAATATTTCTCACCCGATCCGGCTGTTTTAAAAACAACGCCGCTGCCGTTTCTGCCCCAGTTTAAGCCGCCGGTCCGCTCTCCCTTCTCATCGTAGATCTGTATTTCGGCGCCTTCATCGCTCCGCATCTCCGCTATATATACATATACACTTCCCGGGTTGGGAACGGTCACGTCAAAGGTGACTTCCTGTCCTCTCTCGGTAAAACGCACAGGAAACTCCTTGATCTCAGCGGCCGCTATGCTCTCTGTTTTCTGCGGAATCGGATCGATCTCCGGGACTTCCGTGTCATAAGGCGGGACTTCGATCACTCTGCCTTCTGATGCGGCATCCTGCGGGTCCTGACCATTCTCTGTCCCTGTCTCCGAATCCGTATCCTGCACAACCTCCTCGCCGCTTTCGTTCCCGCTGCCGACTCCCTTAAAGGCGTCAAGCACCGTCCCGCAGGCTTTAAGGATCAGGCCCAGCACGACAATGGCGGCGGCGACGGCAGCCGACCGGATCAGCAGCTGCATGATCCTGATCCTGCGCTGCTCCTCAGGATCTTCCTCCGGAAACGGATCCTGCTCCGTCTTCCCCGAGTTATCGATTCGGATATTGTAATTGATCACATTGTTCTGCTCGATGGACCGCACGATCAGGAGCTTGGTTTTACAAAAAGGGCATGTCGCGACCTCCTTGTCCGGATCAAGGTCCAGCTGTCCGCCGCACTGCGGGCACTTCAGAATAATCATTTTGGAGCTGTCTGATTTTTCCGCCATTAGATACCTCCTATCTCGCTTTCCAAGGAGTCCCCTTCACATCGAGGGTCTTCTGCGCCTCCGTCCCTTCATAGCAGTGGATCACATATTTGTACTCGTCAGTTTCATAGTCCTTCTCGTCGATCGAGCCGATGTCCAGAATAGAAGCAGGGAGATAGATGTCTTTGATCCGGTCGCATTCCTTCAAAGCATAGTATTGGATATAAAATGTCCCTTCCGGTACGTACAGATCCCCCTCCATACCGGTGGGAACGGCGACCAGCGTCGAGCCGTCCTTGCTCATGAGCAGGCCGTCTGTGACCGTGAAGTTCTCATTGTCCTCGTCGACCTCATATTGATCAAAGACTGCCCCGCTGATCGAGTTCTTATTGAACTTCAGCTTGGACGGGATCCTGATCACATCCTGTGTAAAGACATAATCCCCGTAACCGGTGTCAAATGCGGCGTATCCCATGGTCTCCAGCTTTTCGGGCAGCTCAATCCTCCCAAACTTCTCTGTCAGTGTGAAGGCGGAGCCTCCGATCGACGCCACCGAAGAGGGAAGACTGACGTCTTCCAGAGACGCGCCGCTGAATGCGCGCTCCCCGATCTCCTTAAGTCCCTTGTTGAACACGACCGCAGTCAGACCGTAGCAGCCGCTGAACGCGTTTTTCCCTATCGTTCGCATCGACTTGGGGAAAGTGATCTTACCTATATCACCGTTTAAATAAAACGCATTTTCCCCGATTCTCTCTGTTTTGGCAGGAACTTCATATTCCTTATCCTTTTTACCGCCGGGATATCCGATCAGCGTCTCCCCGGACGCGTCAAAAATGACTCCGTCTATACTCCGATAATTCTCGTTCTTCTCGTCTATTTCATACGCCTCACACTGTGAGCAGCCGTTCAGAAAACCTACGTCGATCTTCTCTACGGACGCCGGTATGATCAGCTTGCTGCACGCGCAGTAGGCACTCGAGTATTCTTCGCTCCGAAGCCCCGTGACCGGAAGGTCCCTGAACGTATCGGGGATAGTGAGCTCACCACTGCTGTACGAATCGCATGACCAGATCTCCGCGCGGTCCTTGAAGACATGGTAGGTCATTGTAATCGGATTCGCCCCGTCCGCTCCCGGCATCTCTTCTGTAACTGTCTCATAGACCATATAGTCCGGATCCGTCACGTCGTCATGTTCGATCTCGAACTGTTCCGCATATTTTTCCGCTGCCGACCCTTCCGAACAGTGCAGTGTGATACCGTCGTACAGATGTATGTAGCCTCCGTTCCCGTCATCTTCCAAGTCGTAGGGAAAGACCTCTGTGCCGAATCGGAATACACTGTCCGGGATCACAAAGTGCGTGACTTCGCTGCAGTTTTCCAGCGAATGGTCCTCCAGCGCCGTGATTCCCTCCGGTATGACCATGATCGGTTTCATTCCCCGGGGCAGCTCAATGATCGTATCCTTGGCCTTGTTGGTGATAAATCCTCCGGACGAGGCAAAATAGGGATTGCTCTCATCCACTTCAAAAGCCGCTATGTTCATCATATTAAAGGCGTCGGTGCCGATGTATCTGACATTCGGGCCGATCCGGACCTTATCGATGACCGGATTCTCCGTCGAATGGGAAAACAGGTCATAGAAGCCGAACGACCGGATCCCGATCGACTCGACGCTGTCCGGAAGATTAAAGGAGGAGAGTTTATCACACTCGAAGAAGGTCATGTTCTCGAAAGTCTTAATAGTATCCGGAAATACGACCTTCTCGATTGCGGACTCCGCAAAGGCGCCGTAACCGATCACTTCCGTGCCGTTTTCCACTTTGTACTCGCCGCCTTTGGCGCACGGGAACTGGATCAAGGTTTTGCCGTCGCCGCTGTAGAGGACGCCGTCCACCGTCTTATAATTGGTATTTTTTTCGCTGATCGTGATCTCCGCGAGATTATCGCACCCGTTGAAGGGAATAGACCCGATCTTTACAAGGCTCTCAGGGAGCCGCACAGAGGTGATGTTCTCTATGCCGCTGAAGGCGCCTCTCTGAATCTGTTCTACGCTGTCCGGTATCTCGAGCTCTGTGATGCCTGTCCTGCAAAGCGCCTCAATCCCGATCGTCTTAAGCCCGTCGGGAAGAACGATTTTTTGCAGGGTGGAGACGGACAGCGCGTATCTCCCGATCTCCGTCACTTTTTTGCCCCCGATCTCTGCCGGGATGATCAGCTCTTCGTCCTCTCCGCTGTAGCCGGTGATCACAGCTTCTTCTCCGGAGATATCCGCGTAGAGCGTCCCCTTTTCCGTCGGGATCTGTTCATAATTCCGGCTGTGGTCCAGATTCAGCTCAATGTAATCCGAGCCGTGCACATTGCCGTTGATGTCCTTGACCATGACCTGACAGATAAAGTCGCGGTCAAATTCCGACGCGGGTTTCATCTGGATCCGGAAGCCCTGTTCCAGGCACAGTGGGAACATTTCATACCCGGTGGACTTCCATTCATAGTAAGGCAGCATGTGCCCTTCACTGTCGCGCTGCGGCGAGTAGGCGATGCTTCCGGCGTTGATGAGAGTCTCATAGTTGGAGACATCGACGGAGGCCTTTCCGCCTGTCCACGCGCTCCCGGAACCGGATGTGATGTCGAGGACGCTCGCCTCCCTCTCACCGGTGATATTCCTGGCAGTGATCACGACTTCCTCATCCTTATCCCGTTCGACGTCCATAAATTCGTGTCCCGGAGTGAGGTAGCAGCTGATCGTCCTGTAAATACACTCCTCTCCGTTCTTCTGCGCCTGTACACATGTAAGAGGCACCGGCGCTTCTTCCATATCCGTGGCGGCGTGAAGCAGCATGGGATCGGACGGGATATGCAGGACATTGTTCTCATCCGGCTCGACCACGACATTGGCCGTTGTGATCGCGAAATCGCCAAATCCGTTCCTCTGCAGTACCGTGTAATAGGCGCTGGAAGAATTTCTCACCTGCTCTTCCGTAAGCTGCACGGTAAGTTCCTCGCCGCTTCGCTCGATCGAGGCAATCGTCCAGTCCGTGTTTGTGCTCTCCTTCCAGGAATTCATGTAGGCGTCGACAAATTGCGTGTAGCTCTCGGAGAGCGCGCTCTCTTCGGAGTACAGTTCTTTCGAGATGCCGTAGAGCTCCTGGTTGTCGCCGGGAAGATAGATGGACATGCCGGATGCGCCGCTTACATTGGAGGTATATCCTACCAGCATCTGATCCAGCGCGTCGTGGACCGCCTTGCACTCCTGCGGATACAGCTCTTCCAGGTTCCCCGTCAGGTCTCTGAGGTCCAGCATATCGTACGCGTCTTCCTTGCTGCTCGCGGCGCCAAGGCCAAACGCCTTGGTCCTGGCTCTCGCCTTGTTGATCTCGGGATAACTGCCTTCCTCAATCCCCTTCGTCATGGCTTTAAAGAGAGCGCCCGTGCTCTCGATCAGCGCGTCTGTCTTGCTCAGATCCATGGCGGCCAGCGTCACGTCCGGGTTAAAGAATTCCGACTTGTTGGCCTCATAGTAGCTGCCGTAGGAATCGACGATGGAACTGACGATGGTCCTTGCGTCATCCGTGCTGTTGAGCGTGCTCAGAAAGCTGTAATCCCAGCCGCGGCCGGACTCCAGCTCCTCCGATCCGACCAGATACTGCGCGTAATCTTTCCACAGATTTGCCGTCTCGATGCTGCCCATCAGGCAGGCGTCAAACCCGACCCAGTCCAGCTTCTTTCCGCCGGTGAATATGGTCCGGTCCATGGCGCTGCGCAGTTCTTCGAATAAAAGGCTGTCATTCTCGTAGAACTCGTCGCTCCCGTATCCCCACAGAGGGCCCGCGCCGTGGTCCCACAGGACAAGTCCGTAGTGTTTGGCGGGGAAATTGGTCGTACAGTAATTGACGAACTCCGACAGGGTCTGGGCGGCGCCCATGTCCGCCGTCTCGGCCGTCTGCGCCGTGACTTCCAGCTCCTCTCCGTTGGCCATATTGATAACGCTGTTGCATTTATTGGAGATATCGCCAGTCCACCGCTTGCTCCCTCCGGTATAGACAAGCAGGTTGTTCCTGCCGTAGTCCATTCCCGAAGCGATCATCTCGTTGATGTCGTTGGTCGCCGCGCCGTAATGGCTCTCCAGGTTCGAGCCGACGACATAGACCATGATTGTGTAATCCTTGTCTGAGAGTTTAGGCAGGTCATGCGCCGCAAAGAGCGCGGACGCCTTCTCATCGATATCCATTCTCTTCTTATTCTCGGCCGCGCGGCTGTAATTGGAGGCCTCCTGCCCCATGATCACCAGCTCCGGCTTCTCGCTCCCGGCAGGTTCCTCAGCTGCCGCAGTCTCCTCCGACGCACTCTCTTCTGCCGCTGCCGTCTCCGCTGCCGGCTGCGCCGCTCCTGTCGCGCCGCTCTGCGCTCCTTGCGTTCCGGCAGCTCCCGTCGGTCCCCCGCAGGCGCTCAGGAACATCACTAAACTTATAAGGATCGCAATCGTCTTCTTCATGACCACTCCTCCAAAGATGCCGGCTTTCTGCCGCCGATTCTGTCAAAATATCGATCACTTTAAGTATACCATAAGCGCCGTCCTCTTCTGTTACATAAATATTACAAACTATTGCATCTCAGTTCATAATAGGATAAAATAAGCTATGTATTTAACCTTTCACAGAAAAGCAAATTACTAAATACTTCAGGAGGACTTATGTATAAAAGAAGTCTTTGTGCTCTGACAGTCGCATCGCTTGCCCTGTCAACGGCTTTAATGGGATGCGGCAGCGCCACAGCGCCCGCGTCAACCCCGCAGGAAGAAACAACTGCAGCAGAAACAACAGTAAAGACGACGCAGGAGACAACGCAGGAAGCAGACAATGCGGCCGCAGCGGCGACCACCGTCACGGACGCCTCGACAGAAGCGATCTCCAAGCCGGAGCCCCAGCCGATACCCGAGCCCGAGCCGGAGCCGGAACTTCCCAGAAGTCCCCTGACAGGCAAGGTCATGGATGAAGAGCTCCTCAAGCAGCGCCCTCTGGCCTTTATGTACCCCATCAACCAGCAGGCCCAGCCCCAGTACGGTCTCGACAGAGTCGACGTCTTCTATGAGATCATGGAAGAAGGCAACATGAGCCGCCAGATGGGCATCATGCAGGACTGGCAGGATCTTGAGAGGATCGGCAATGTCCGCAGTATCCGCTCCTATTTTGTCTATGAAGCACTTGAGTGGGATCCCATCATCATCCACTTCGGCGGTCCTTCCGACTACACCGGAGAGATCCTTACCCGCGAGGACGTGGACAATATCAACGGAACCGGACACCCTTCCATGGGTCCCGACTACGGCGCTTTCTATCGCATCCCGCATGACGGCGTCGCCCTTGAGCACACCGCTTACACGGACGCCGAGCATATCCTTAACGCGATCGAAGAGGCCGGTTTCGAGAAGGAGCACCGCGAGGAATACTATCACGACAAGCACTTTACTTTTGCAAAGGACGGCGAGATCAATGATCTCTCCCAGTATCCCGACGCCGTAGACGCCACCGAAGTCGACATGTCCGGCTCCTACCCCGTCACACATTCCGCGCTCAGCTACGATGAAGAAGATCACCTCTACTACAAGAGACTGTACGGCGAGCCCCAGTGCGACGCAGTCACCGGCGAGCAGATGGCCTTCACCAACATCTTCATCCAGCGCGCCGAGTGGGTCTACGCCAACAACGACTCCCGCGAGTGGGAAGAAGGAACACACGGCTATCTGTGGTTCCGCATCGAGGAACCCGGCTATGACGGATTCTACATCACAAACGGCAAGATGATCCACGTCACATGGAACAAAGAGGACGACTATGAGCCCACCCTGTTCTACGACGACAACGGCAACGAAGTCACTGTCAACCAGGGACGCACCATGATCTTCATCATCCGTGACGACAGAGATACCTTTGAGATCGACGGCATCGACTACTATCCCGAAGATCACAAGACTCTCACGGAGACAGACACCGAGGAATCCTCCGAGGGCGCGACCGCAGAAGAAGAGTCCGCTCCTGCTGAGGAACCCGAAAACGAGGAGATGTAACGCATTGTAAACCCTTCTGCACTTAGCAGTGCCGCACCGCGGCTCCGCTAAAAGATAATACTAAAGGCCTTGGGACCGGTCAGGTCCCAAGGCCTTATCTTATGTCCTTATGTCCTCTTCGTTATTTCGCAGGCGGCGCTCCGTAGGAAAACTGAAGCTCCTCCGGAACGTGATGTTTATCTCCGTAATAAAGAAGCCGGACATTGTCGTTCTCATCGATCTCCGCGCAGCTCACACTCACATTGTAGAGCAGAAAGCGGTCCATTTTCTCCGCCGGTATTCCCGAGGCGTAGTTGAGAAAAGTCTGGATGGCCGTCCCGTGGGAGGCGATCACAATATTCTCTCCCCGGTGTTCCCTGACGATCCGCATGACTGCTTCCGTCACCCTGTCGTAGACCTGGATCATGGACTCCCCGCCCGGCGCCTGCGCGTGTCCTCTGTCTTCATTGAGCACATACATCCTGTAGAACTCGGGATAGCCCGCCTTGATCTCCTCCTGCGTCCATCCGTCGATGACGCCGAAGTCGATCTCCATCACGCCGGGCTCCACCAGGACCGGCACCTCATGGTCCTGAGAGGCCAGACTGTATTCCAGCGTCTTGACGGCGCGCTGCAGCGGGCTTGTGACGCCCAGGTCCACATGGATATCCCTGAAATAATTCTCAAGGCACGCCCCCTGCTTCTCTCCCGCCTCGTCCAGCGGGTTGTCCGTCTGCCCCTGGTAGCGCAGCTGCTGATTCCACTCCGTTGTGCCGTGTCTCACAAGATATACTCTTGTTGTCTTCTCTCCTCTCAGATTACCGCTCAGATTATTGTGATCCATTTCGTCGTCTCCCTGCCATCTTTTTATATGAACACGCCTGCGCGCCGGGCCGTGCACGCCGGAACATTTCTCTTCCAGTCATGGTCCCCGGCCGCCTCCTGATCACTGATCAGGTAATACTTGTAAGAAATAACTCCCTTACTGCTGAGATTGATATCCCAGGTCATGTCCAAATGATAAGCCTTTCCGCCGATCTTCACAATATTCCAGGCGTGATTTCCGTTATCTTCTTCGAAGGCGGACTGCCCCGCCACGACGATACAGGGGATGTTCAGGGCGTTCAGTACAAGCTTCACTGTTTTGGAAATGCCGTCGCAGACAGCGCACTGCTTGGAGAAGATTCCGATCACGGAATGGGCGGAGATCAGTCTTCCCTTCTTTCTCTCGCTCAGAGCCGTGTCGTCGTACTCCGCTTCCGAGGCCAGATAGTCGTGCAGCCGCCGCACTGCCTGCGCGTCGGACACCCGGTCCAGATCCAGCTTGCGGATCAGATCGTTCACGCCCCGCTCGATCCTGCCGTTAAAGTCGCGGATGATCTCCCTGCTGAGCGTGTAAGAAGGCTCGATCAGGGTCCTCTCGCAAGCCCCGGAATACTGTATGATATGGATCTCCCTTCCCAGATAGTAGAGGTGCGGGTTGTCCAGAACGAGCGCCATATAGATTTCCGTGATCCGGTCCGCGTCGGCGCTGCCCTCGATCTCTGCCGCCTTTCTGCCGCTTAGCACGGCGTCGTGCAGCGCCTCGTAGATCCGCTGATCCCGGCGATTCATTCTTGTATAGTAATAGCGGTCCGCGATCATCACTGCCCTCCGTTTGCGTCCCTACTCCCGGAAACCGTGCGCGTGTGCATCAAAGGCAGCGCGTATAGCGTCTGCTCCACCTGCTCGCGCTGTGCCTTGCCATCTTTCTGCGTTTTCGCATTCGTCTCCGGTAGACTTCCGGGCTGCCGACCTTTCCGCCGTCCTTGTCAAAATATGCCATGACCATCGTGATGTCATCCCCGCAGCCCAGAGCACTGGTCTCGGAGAGCCATCCTTCCAGGCTCGACGCGACCCTGCAGAATCCGTATCTGACCGCCGCCTCATAGTAGGCCGTACAGGTCTTCTCGTATTCCTGCTGCGTTCTGTGGCTGTTAGCCATTCCGTCTGTCGACATCATGAACATATAGGGCAGCGCGTCCGGTCCCGGAGTCGGGAACACGGAAACCGCACTTTTCTTCCAGGCATCTGTGCTGCTCAGCGAGTGGGTCTCCACGCCCAGGATCTTGTCACTCTCGACCGCATACTGGACGCCGTCCCTGCTCACCAGGACAATATCGCCGTCTCCGATCTGGAAGGCAAAGACAAATTCCGTCGTTATGAGCAGTCCCAGGAGCGTCGTGCCGTAGAGCTTGTACACTTCTTTCGGTTCGTCAGCGCCACTGCGGCCGCCGGCGTCATTTGAGCCGTCAGCATCTATCCGGATGCCTGTGTCCGGATCTCCGACTGGCGGCTCTCTCCGCTCCTGCACGTGATCGCGCAGCACGCGCCGCTTCCACTCCCTCTCTATGGATTCCGGGATCTTCAGGTTGCCTTCCCGGCTCAGATAGGACCGCAGCATGAGGCTGTCCCCTTCGAAGCTCTCCAGGATTTCCTTCATGCTGCTGCAGAACACTTCCACCGCGATCTTCGCGCCGACGCCGCTGTACGGGCAGCGCTCACTCCCGTGCCCGTCGGCGGCCGCGATCACAACGGCCGAGTCCGACAGACTCTCGACCCGGCAGCTGTCCTGACATTCCGTCCCCTTTCTGATATGAGAAGCCCCCCTGACGCTGATTCCATATAGAAAACGTTTCATGGGAGTTCCTCCTTACCAGACATCCTCCGCCTTTACATCTTCGGGCTTGGGAATGTTGTTGATGCTCAGGTAGTTCTGCGCCTGAACGGCAGGCTTTTTCTCCTTGCCGTCCTCTGCTCCGTCTCCCTGCTCCTGCTTCTCCTTGTTTTCGTCGGTCTTGGAATTCGGCGAAGAGACAGAACTGACCAGCGTGGAGGCCCACTTGATGAGTCCCGTGAGCATAGTCGCGTTATTTGCCTTGAAGACGAGCTCCGGATTGCCCGTAAACTCGGTCAGCACGTCGTCGTCCGCGTCCTTGCCGATGGAAATGGCGATCCTCACTGCTTTTTTTCCCCAGGGCATCTTGAGGAGTTTCTCCAGAGGGCCCTTGTAATCATCTGTGGGCATACCGTCCGAGATCAGGACGATCACGGGAGGGAGCGCTCTCTCCGGCATGGGGGGAATGTTCAGCTGTGCTGCCAGAAGGGAGAAGGCCTTGCCCATATCGGTGAGGCCGTCCGCCTCCAGGTCGTCCCAGGCGAAGTCTTCAACCGGGACCGGCTCCGGCGTGATCCAGGAAGCGCCGGTGGAAAACCGCAGCGTTCTTACATAGACCTGCGCGTTGGGGTTTTCCAGTGCCGCGCTCTTCATCTCGGGGATCACCGACTGAATCGCGTTGTTAAGGGCGCCGATCTTCTCTTTTCTCATCGAAGACGAGTTATCCGCTACCCAGAAAAAGTACAAAGGCCTGCTGGCGAGTTCTCCGCCGGGTCTGACCAGATTGTGGTTTTTGTTTGGCATATTCTTTCCTCCTTGCTTAAATGTGCGGGCCTCCTCAGAGGCACCGGTTCTTATCGTGTGATCCGGCCGCTCAGAAGCGCCGGTCTCGCCTGCGATCAGCAGAATTCTCCCTTCACCGTTCCGAAGTCGATGGACGCTCCCTCCGCGACGGCGCCGCTTCTTCCCGCCGCGATCGCTGTCTGCGAGCCGTCCTGCCGCAGGTAAGTCCAGTTGACCTTATCGTCATTGCGAACGCCCAGGATGCGCCTGTCTCTGGGATTCTGAACGACTTCCCCGATCGCCGTCTCCATGTCGTAGTCCGAGTAGACATGGTGGGAATAGAGCTTTCTGCCCGGCGTCAGAAGAAGCCGGTTCTTTCCGATCTTCATCAGAACGGGAGGCGCCGACTTGGTCCTGCAGTTCCAGCAGCTGTGAGGCTCCTTCCTCGCTGTTTTGGCAGGGTCATAGAAGATCTCGGCCCCGCACTTCGGGCAGGCGTAGATACAACTCATCATGTTGCTGAGGACGCCCAGCCACTGGTTTTCCGTCACGCGCATATTCGGCTGCCGGATTCCCACCGTAAAGGTCTGCGTGAACAGGTCCCTGAGATCCTGCGGATAGAGATCCCAGTAGATCAGAGCGTTGTCCTGATAGCCGCGCTTGGGTCGGTTGGCGGCGTTGTCCGGGTCGAAAATAAAAATCGGGTCCGTCCCGTACAGCATGTTCATGGCCGGTACATCGAGACACCTTATGTCGGCCTCTCTCTTGCCGTCGAGAGGGTGATTGAGCATGAACATGTAGAAGAGCAGCACTGCCAGCGACCACTGGTCGGTGTGCCTGGACGGCGCAGCCTTGCCCGTGACAATTTCCGGCGCCATAAATCTCTGCGTCCCGTAGACCGGCACATAGTCCGCGCCGTTGTAAATGACGTTGTCGTTGTCGCAGATCAGGACGTCCCCTGTCTCCGGGTCAAAAAAGAGATTGCCGAAAGAGATATCCCTGTAACTGTAGCCCTCATCGTGGAGCTTTTTAAAAGCCATTGTGGTCTTATAGGCGGCCTTGCACAGCACATAGAAAGTCGGGTCGGCCTTCCTCTTCATCAGGTGAATAATGCTCGTGTAGTGATCCGGGCGAAACTCCATGGCGTAGCCGAACAGGCTGCTCCCCTCCAGATAAAGCATGTCCAGCGGCCACAGAAAAGCCTTGTCCGGGTTGCCGCGCGCGATCAGGTCCTTGAGACACTTTTTCTGCTGCGCCGTGGCGCCGTCCGGATAATACCATTTGAGCGCGTATATTTTCCCGCCGGTCTCCACCTGATAGACTTCTCCCTGCGCGCCGGCGGCACAGTATTTCTTCACCGTGTACCGGGCGCCGCTGTCAGAAGACAGCACCGTTCCTGCTCTGAGTCTTCCTTCCATTTTTACCCTCCTTATATGATTACACTGTTCTTCTTCTTTAAGACCCTCTCCCCGTAGCATACACACCACGCGGCGGCGGCCCACCTGGCGAGCTCCCGGCTGACGCCGAAGTCGCCCACGAGCCTGTTGATAAACCGTCCCGGAAAGAGGTCCGTGATCTCGTCGGCCTCTTCGATCGCCCTTGCAATGTCCATCTTGTAGAGACTGCAGACCAGATAGGTCTGAAGGTCACTGTCCGGCATCAGGTCGGACATATAGGACTTGAACCTGGCTGCGCTCTCAAGGCACTGCGGGTGCTCCTCGAGCATCTTCGTAAAGGCCGCCTCAAACTGCCTCGCCTTGACGGTGAAATCATCTCCTCCGTCTCCGCCGGCTTCTTCCTTGAGTTCTATGTCCTCGAGAAGGACCAGGTCCGCGTCGAAGCTTCCTTCCTCCGCCGCTCCCGCCTGAAATCTGTCCTTCCAGGCCGAAAGCGCTTTCTGATAGCCCAATGTGAGGAGCCACCCCTCGAACTCCGGCGTGAAATTGGCGTCGTCCTGATAGAGGCCGGCCGCCTTCCGGGAGAGCGCTTTTTTGGAAATATCCGCAAATTTCTGCAGGTAAGAGGCCAGTTCCTGTACAGTACGGAACTGCTGACCGTCGAACTCGAAGGTTTTCTTCTCCTCCAGGACCGCCAGCATGAGCGGCAGTATGTTTCCCCGGTTGAACTTCGATTCCTTCCTGGCGTAGCACCTCTCCAGGTAGCGCACGGCCGCGACTACGCTGTCCTTTCTCTTCGAAGTCTGCACGAAATCGCCGAAGATCTGTTCCTGGATCATGAACAGGACCAGCTTTACGGTCTCTTCCCTTTGATCGGATTGCCGACCGGATTGCGGATTCGATTGCGGATCGGATTTGATGAGCGTACAGACATGGTCCAGGTCTCCGCAGCTGTGTCCCATCCAGTACAGATTGGTCACGCCGGGATTCCTTACCAGCCACTTGAGAAAGAGAAGGTTCCCCTTGGAGGGATCC
This sequence comes from Lachnospiraceae bacterium UBA4260, assembly GCA_002395235.1. Classification (GTDB taxonomy): domain Bacteria; phylum Bacillota; class Clostridia; order Lachnospirales; family Lachnospiraceae; genus CAG-791. Next base: position 65,024 of record DGWK01000030.1, read on the forward strand.
TCGTTATACTTTTTCTCCGCCCACACGGCTGAGGCCAGGGCGCGCTTGTCAGAGCCTCCCACCTCCGCGCGGAACGCCCCGCTCAGAAGGAAGTCCCTGCCTTCGCTCCAGTTGATCGCCATGGCGTTTGCCAGAGCTGCCGTCGTCTGGTAGCTCTTCTCGCCAAACTTGTAAGCATTCATAAATCAGTCCTCTCTGATACAGATCTTCCCGTCTGCCTCTCTGAGAATTCCCTCGTCCAGCATCCGGCTGCAGACATCCCGCAGCCGCTCCCGGATCTTGGAACTTGTCCTGCTATATCCGAAGCTCCTTGCCGCTTCCGCGATCAGATCCTGCGTGGAGAGGCCCAGGGCGGATGTGACGATCTCACGGATCGCGTCCTTGATCTCTTCGTCGCAGATATGCTCGATCGCTCTGGGCTGCTGCCCGTCCCCGGGTACCCGCGCCCGGATCCTGATGCTTCCGTCTGCCTGACCGGTGAGATAGAGGAATTCTCCCCGCTCTGTGATCCGATCTGCGAGAAGGCCGCTGACGCAGTCGTCCAGGGACCGCTTTACCAGCGCCGTCACCTTTCGGTTGCCGAAGACCGGCGCCAGGCGCTTGTAAAAGATCTCCTTGTGGATCGGCGCCTCCGCCTCCATCACGTACATGATCTTTGCCGCCAGTTTCTGACGGATTCCGGCCCCGGGCAGATCCGGCGCCTTCATGGGATCGCTGGTCCTGTATCTCTCAAATTCCAGCCTCTGCTCCTGCGCGGGAGCCTCTCTTTCAATGACGAGATCTTCTCCCATTCGCGTGCCGGCAGCATTTTCCTCGCTGTCTCTCTCTTTTGGCCCGTCTTCCCCGGGAGCCGTCCGGTTCTTCATCGCATCCCGCAAAAAAGCGAGAAGCCTCTCCTTCTCCTGGACCGTGTTTCGGAACCAGTTGAAAGCCCACACGTGGTGCAGATTCCAGCCCATCTCTTTCATGACTGTCCTGCGGAGGACGTCTCTGTCCCTCGCTGTCCTCGCCATCGTGTAATTCTCTCCGTCGCACTCGATACCGGCCATATACGTGCCCGGGGCGTCCGGGTGCAGCACCGCTATATCCAGCTTGTAATCAGACTGGCCGATCTCGCGCCGGACCTCAAATCCGCTTCTGCGGATGAAGTCGGCCACCACGTCCGCGAATCGGTTGTCCGTCTCTTTGTCGTCCGTCCCGTAGAGGATTCCGCTGTCATTCTGCATGGCGTAGTAGATATACTCGCGCAGAAGCCTGACGCCTTCCGCCTCTGTCCTGCTCAGATCGATGTCCGTGGGCAGAATGGAACCGACCAGCTTGACATTATATTTTGCCCTCGTGATCGCGACGTTGAGCCTGCGCTCTCCGCCCCCGGCTCCCAAAGGGCCGAATCTCATATACATCTTTCCCTGGCTGTTTCTGGCGTAGCAGATACTGAACATGATCGTATCCCGCTCGTCGCCCTGCACGTTCTCCAGGTTCTTGACAAAGAAAGGCTCCTCCTTGTTCTCGTCAAAAAATCCCTCGTACGCCGGATTATTCAGCCGGAAGTCATTCACCGCCTCCTCGATCACACTCTGCTGCTTCTCGGAGAAGGCTATGATTCCCAGAGATCTCTCGGGATGCTCCTTGATGTGCTCCTCCAGAAGGCGGACACATCTCTTGGCTTCCATGACATTGGAGCGGTCGTGGTAGCAGCCCCCGGGCACGTACACATACTCCAGTCCGCTGTCCCGCGCCTTCCCCGTCCCCGGGAAAGTGATCAGCCTGTTGTTATAGATCCTCTTGTTGGAAAAGGCGATCAGGGACTCGTCCTTGCTGCGGTAATGCCACAGGAGCGTACACGCCGGCAGGCAGGCCCCCGCCTCATCCAGGATCGACTCGCTGTCGGCGTCAACCAGGATCTCTTCCTCCTCATCCTTGTCGAATTCTTCGGAACTGCCCACCGCAGTAAAGAAATTCGTGGGCGGCATCTGCCGCGTGTCTCCGGCGATCACCACCTGTTTTCCCCTGTAAATCGCGCCGATTGCGTCCTCGGGAAGAATCTGGGAGGCCTCGTCGAAGATGACCAGGTCAAACCGGTACAGATCCGAATCCAGAAAAAAGGAAACGGACAGCGGCGACATCATAAAACACGGCTTCAGCTTCATGAGCAGGGTCGGAATCGCCTTGAAGAGCTTTCTCAGCGGCATCACGCGGCTCCTCTTCTCCGACTCCTTTCTCAGAAGGGCGATCTCGTCCATGGCGCCCGTCATGCGGCCCACGCCCGCCGGTTTCTGCCCGGACAGGATCTGCGTGAGCCTTGCCCTGGCCAGAGCAAGGGCTTTTTCGTCATTTTCCTTAAAACACGCAATCGTGTTCTCATGCAGGAGCGGCTGGAACCGCATAAGATTGGAAATTCCGTTGTCCACAAGGCACTCCATGATCCACTTGACCAGAAATCCCTTTCTGTAGACGTTCACAATGTCCCGTTCCCCCGTCTCCTCAACATATTCAATATAGTCCTCAAGGCCTTCCTTCCTGCAGGCGGCCAGAAGATCCGCGTAATCGATCCAGCTTGTGAGCTTCTCGGGATCGCTGCACGCCGTGATCCGGTCGCTCAGAACGCCCAGCGGTACATTTTCCAGGTCTTCTCCCGGAAACCAGGCGCACAGACACCGGAAATACACGTCGCCTACGGCAGCGTCATCGCATGCCGTCATCGCGTCCGCGAAGGCGGCCTTGAACTCCCTTTCGCCGCTCCCGATCTTCTCCGCGAGGATCTGCGCCGTGCGCTCGACCATCTCGTGATCCAGGTAGTCCTCGAACAGCTCAAACAGCTCTGCCGAGGTATTTTCATCGGCTGCAGAAGCGTTCTCGGGAGCCTTGGCTGCGCTACCGGCGCTGCTTACGCCGTAGCCGGCGCGATCCGCCGAAGCGTTCTCCGGAGCCTCGGCCGCGCCGGTATTCTCTCTGAAAACCGAAGAACCGGCCAAAGACTCGATCCCGCCGTCAGAGATCCACTCCCGGGCTGTCCTGTCGCCGATCTTCACCTCGCTTCGCTCACCGGCCTCCCTGCCCAAAAGGGTCCTCTCCGCTTCGCCAAGGCCGTAAAGTTTCTCATATTCCCTGCGCGCCGCGAGTTCATCGATCATGGCGCCGACCAGATTCCAGTCGGTTTCCCCGCCTCGGAAGCAGGGCCCCAGGATCCTGGCTGCCTTTCTCTCAAGTTCGAGAACCCGATTCCTCATCTCCTGAAAGCTCTTCAGAGCTGTCAGGGCAGCTTCGCAGTCCGCATCGTTCAGAACTCCTCCGAGTCCCCTGCGGGTCCCGGAGATCAGCCTCACATCGTCCCTGTAATCCTGACGGAGCCACTTGAACATTGTTCTGTAATCCGTCCTGAACTTGTGCAGCAGCCGCGCCGCATCCAGATCCAGAAATTCTTCCGTCCACTCAGTCTCAAGCCGCCTCTTCCACTCTTCCAGCTCCGCCTGTGACTGTCGGACCGACGCCGCGATCTTTCTCAGTTCGTCTGCCGTGCAGTCTCTCATCCAGTTCTCCGGAAGATTGTGAGGCCGGCACAGAAACTCCATAAAGCCTCTGATCTGCCGCAAAGATTCCGGACTGTAGTCCAGATTCTTCCCGGTCAGCGCGTTAAAAGAATCCACACATCCGACGATCGCCGCCAGCTCTCCGAGCGCCTTTTCTGCCCCATCTGCCTCCTTCGGAAGTACAAATCGGCTCCCAAAGCGCTCCGCCACCAGCTTTTTCAGGGATTCGAAGAGCATCGCTTTGTGCAGCGCGCCGCACTGCTCGCGGTAGTCCTTCCAGGTGAACTGCCTGCCCGGCTCCGCGCCGGCCCCTGCCTTGCCGGATCCCGACAGACTCTCCTGCGTGCCGGCCGCCAGCAACATCACCGAATCCGCTCCGAACACGACCGTTCCCAGCCTGCTCAGCGTCTGGTCAATATAGCTTCTCAGCTCATACGTGACGGATGTGATCGCTGTGTTCCTCCAGGGATTCTTCCTCAGATCTCCGTCATACACATTGGCGAAGGCCTCCAGCTTTCGCAGCGCCGCGATCCTCCGCCGGAGCTGTCTGTCGGACACGTTCCCGACCAGCTCCGTCGCCTTGTAAAAGCGCGTATCCTCCATCTGCGCGACCTGCGAGATTGCCTCGTAAATTGAGATTCCCAGAGGCTCTCTTCGCGCATCCATCTCGTCAAAATATCGATTCAGCTCACTCCGTTCCTCCTCCATCTCTTCGAGGAAGTCCGACACGCCGGGTCTCAATTCCCTGACAGGCGCATCCAGCGTATTGACAAGGTCCTGAATCACGCCCTTTTTCTCTGCTTTATAGTTGTGCAGAGACAGGCAGTATTTTTCCAGTCCCACATCCTGCAGCCTTCTGTAGACCACGCTCAGCGCGGCCATCTTCTCCGATACAAAGAGCACTTTCTTACCATTTGCCAGCGCGTCGGCAATGATATTGGTGATCGTCTGGCTCTTTCCCGTGCCGGGCGGTCCCTGCAGTACAAAGCTGACGCCCTCGCGCGCCAGGGCAATGGCGTCCTGCTGACTCGCGTCCGCATTGACGACCAGATTCGATTCCTCGCAGGGAACGCTGTCGTGGTCGAACACTCTCGACTTCGGCCCGGTTTGAGACTGCCCGGAATTGTCTCCGGAAAGCGGCCCGATCTGGGGCAGCCCGGAATAGTCCCCGCAGAGCGCCCTGATCACAGGGTTTAAGAAGATCTGCTCGCGATATTTTGCCAGATCCTTATACATGACGATCTTGAGGAAAGAAAGAAGACAGAGATTCGCCTCCCGGATCACTCTCCATCCCAGGGGCTCCACCGTCTTCTCGATCCCGGCCATCAGCGCCTCTATGTCGTCTCCCGCGGCGTCGACGTCCGGCAGGCCGATCCCGTACTCAGACGAGAGCACATGCTCCAAAGTCGGATTGAGCACGGTGTCCTCATCAATTCTCCTGATCGTAAAAGGCGAACTGATGGAACTGAGCTCCACCGTCACCGGCACCATGACGAGCGGGGACAGCATGGGCGGATCCGACGGCTTCCGCCGCCACTCCAAAAAGCCAAAACATAGATAAAGCGTATTTATACCCTGCTCTTCCCTGGACAGCTTTGCCCTGGAACGCAGATTCTTCAGCGTGATCCCCATCTCTTCCGTCGGCAGGTCCGAACCGATCTCTCCCACGGAAAGCTCCACCGGCGTTCCCACCTTATCAAGCATGTAAAACAGCCCCGCCAGCCTCACATCATTGCCGGTGTCGACACGGCGCTTGAACGTAATGGTCTCCTCTGCGACCGCAATTCTCCGATACAGATCCTCAAAAGAGGGCTCGGTCAGTTTCAGAGTCGTCCTCCTGGTCCTCCTGAAATTGATCATCCGGTTGCGCCCGCCGATATCGAGGAGTCCGTGCCTCCAGTTATTGAATTTCACTTCCTGTATATGTGTATTAACCGACATTCCATTCCTCTCTCATTTCAGAACAGATTTATTATCAGAACAAGTCTGACGGCCTGATCACCAGCCCGTCAAACAGAGAACTCGGTATCTCCGCGTCAAAGGAGAACAGGTCTGCATCTTCCACATTTTTATCACTGTCAAACAGATACGTCAGGACCGTTCGCAGAGACGGATCTACGATCCAGTATTCCCTTACTCCTGACTCCCTGTATTTGTTCAATTTCACTGCATAATCCGTCTTTCTCGTCGGTGCCGAAACCACTTCTATGATCCAGTCCGGCGCTCCCATGCACCCTCGCTCACTCAGGCGCGACGTATCGCGTATGATCGAAAGATCAGGCTCCACATAAAGGGAGTCATCTCCGTTTAAATAGACACCGAACGGCGCAATATAAACTTCACACTCTTTGCTGTAAGCCTTCAGGTGCGCTGCCGCCGCCAGATACATCTCCCCGGTGATCTTCTGGTGCGTCCTCGTGGGCGTCGGAATATAGTAAAGCTTGCCGTCGATCAGTTCCGCCCTGATCCCATCCGGAAGGGCATAAATATCCTCAATCGTGTTGGGGCCGGCGTCTTCCCTGACCGCATTCCGGATTCCTGTAAACACTTCCGGATAGACATAGCCGGTTTTTACATAATCAGGATTTTCTTTGACAGGGGTTATATACTCATTTTTTCCACTGCCGGGCATTTTTCTTTCGAACTTCTCATTCCCGGGCGCATTGCTTTCGAACTTCTGCCCTGTCGTTTTTCCGGCCTCAAGCACTCTCGAGAGTGCCTCTACCGTTTTCTGTCTCGGGCTCTTGGTAATTCCGCTCAGCACCTTCTGAACGGTCGCCAGCGGCACGCCCGACATCTCAGCCAGCGTCTCATTGCTGTAGCCAAGTGCCCGCTTGCATTCTCTCATTTCCTGTAAGTTCATAGATATTCTCCTTGGCCTTCGGAAGAATTGTTTTCCATAATAGTACCGTGGTTTTGGTATGCGGTCAATAGCAACAATTCCAATTAAATGGAATTGTAGCCAAAAAATTCCATTTTAATTCCATTTTCAACCAGCGGTTGAATGGAATTAAAATGGAATGTCCGATTGTGTGGGGGTGTAAGACAACCTGATTCACATGCAATGTTATTAATTGACCGGATCGCAGTGAGCTTCAGACAGAATTCTGATGAGTGTCTCGGGGCTGTTTTATCACAATTCTGACGGTGGCGTGGTTGTGGAGCCCCCTCCACAACCACTTGGGCGTCATTCGCCCCCGGCAGCCTTGACAGTTGGACTATTTAAAGGAAATCTGTTCAACCTGCCCCCATGGAAAATTGGCAAAAGACTGAAAATCCGTGAATATCAGCGTATTTCCCGGCAAGTTGGATTATAAGACTTATTGTTTTGGCGCCGGCCTCCATACAGTACGCGACAAGCTGTCTGGTATGGGGGCCGGCGAGGAAGAATTCTTGTTTATGATCCAACTCAGGTATAAATTGCTTTGATTTCTTCACTTTGTGCCGGCAATCAGAAAAAGCGATGGAGGCCGTGGAAGAAAAAAGTATTCAAATAATCCAACACAATCTGCCCCCCGATGAAACTGCCATTCTCGTGCCGCAGTTACTCCTCCTCCGACACTCTTTCAGCATTACGCCTGTAACCATAGTTTCTTCTGATCCGGTGCCGGCAGAGATACTATTTTAAGAATATGCATATTTTTTTGCATATTATGCATAATCCATGTTTGATGAGCCCAAAAATTTGCATTTTTGAGAACAAAGGGTTTTAAAAGAGACATATGAGAAAATTTCCCATTGCATATATGTAATTTTAATGCATATTTTGCAGCCGGATCTGCCGCCCACCTCATTAGCTGCATCCCGCCACCGGCGTCGCAGACCGCCACGTTCACCGCGTCTCGCTCAGACGTCGCCGCCCGCCGCGCATCCGCCCATCACACAACCACGCCCCAGCCGGCAGCCCCCAAAAACCAATCTTACTTCCCCGGCGTCCTAATCGGCCTGCAAGGAACCCCCGCCGGATCCCAAGCATAATTGTGAGATTTCTCATATTCCCTGAGAAACTTCTTATTTGCTCTCTCGTAGTCGTTAAACCGCTCTTCCACAACTTGAGAATCCTTACAATTTCCTCCGTCGTACCAGCTGCACTGCATATAATAATTCCTGTACCAGGAATTGCTGAATGTATAGCCGTTTCTTGCATAGAGTTCATTCAGGGCAAGCCGCACCATCGCATCAGCGCCGAGCTCTCCCTTCCGGAGCGTCTCCAGATCTTTCTCAGTCAGATATCTCGAACTGCTGTCCGGGAAAACCTCCCCGCTCACATATCCTGTATCTTCCCGCGAGGTGTATGACGAACCGTTCCCCTTCGTCCCGGGATAAGATCCCTCCACATAGTTTTCTTCAGTCGTTTTGTGGATGTGATAGGACTCCCCCATCGGTATGAACCAGGCCCCATTATCAAGTTCATATCTGTATCGCTCCTGGTCTGTAAAATGCTCAATATAATCAGAGTCGACACAGAAAAGATAATGGTGAACTTTGTACATGAAATCGTCATCTTCCAGCATCACCCAGGCGGCATCATACTGAAGCCCGCCGTCATGCTCAACATCCCTCTTTTCCAGATCGTCCCACGTCGCATCCGACTCGTACCAGACGCCGCCGATCCTCATCATATTCCACGTATGCTCAGAAATATCCCCGTCGGCAGGCCCCGCAATCCCGGTGACCGGCACACATTCCACCCCGCAAAGCCTCATCAGATAACTGTACGCCATGGCATACCCGACGCAGACAGCCATATGGTCCTCCCCGTCACTATTTTCAATGAGGGGCGCATATGCGGTCCTTCCCAGATCTCCGAACTCCCGCATATCGTAGTCATAATGAGTGAGGTCGATCAGTTTGTCGTGGATCTGCAGCGCGACATCATAATCCGACTGATTCATATCTATATCCGCCAAAAAATCGTCCACCGCCCGGTTAAACTCTTTCATAAGCGCTTTGTATTCCGGGAAGGGATCCTTCATGCGATACCTCACATAATACTTCCCGCTGGCAGAATCCTGCCTCCAGTTGTACTGGGTCGACAGATCGTAATCTCCGCAGAAAAACCAGAAAAACTCCGGGTGATCAAGCCGCACCGCATTGATCGCATTGGGATACACACTGACCTCGTCGGGATTATTTCTGACACAGAATTCTTCACTGTACTCCGTCGAGTCGGGCCGCCGGAAGATCGTCACTATGGCCCTGTAGGCCCCTTTTTCTTCCTCGGACAAAACAGTGTAGTAATACCCTGTATCACTCCCCCTGAAAAGCGAATCTCCGTTCCCTGTCGCCTGCGCTCCCGCAGCCGCATGCGCCGCAATGGCAGCAGACGGCGCTCCGAATGATGCCGCCGCAATAGTAACTGCGGCCAATAATGCCGCCACTTTTTTGATAAATCTCTCTTTATTCATGGATCTTAAACCTCTCCAAATCAGGAACCGAAATTGCTGTTAAGGAAAGTATACAAAATTATTCATGTATAATTGTCAGAAAAACGAGCGATCTTTTCCGGGATTGCACTATCCCCTCCCATGGTCCATAATTAAGTTTGCGGCATTTACCTGCCGCTCAGGAGGAACTTCAATGGAATTTATATCTCACGACGGCGAAACGATATGGTATAAGATCTGGCAGGCCCCCGCTCCCCGCGCAGTCATCCAGATCATGACCGGTCTCGCCGAGACTTCCGACTACTACGAAGAGTTTGCAAACTACATGAATCAGGCCGGCTTCACGGTCGCCCTCCACGAATACAGACAGCACGGCAGGACGCGCGCCGCCTACGGAGACGGCAACCTCTTTCGCAATTATGCAAGGGACGGCGCACAGCTGTGCACCATGATCCGCGCATCCCGCCCGGAGCTTCCCGTCATCCTTTTCGCCCACAGCCTCGGGACGACCGTCTCCCAGATCGCGCTCTACGAAAAGATGGCAAAATACAGCGGCATCATCTACACCGGCCCTTCCTGCAAGGTAATGCCCCCGGAACGCAAGAAAAAGCTTCTGCCCCTCGCCGAAAATGCCATCCGCCAAAACGGCGAGGAAGGACAGAATGTACTTCTCTACCCGGAAATCTTTGCGCGCCTGAATGCGCCTTTTGCCGTCGAGAAGAGCCCTTATTCCTTCATCACCTCCGATCATTCCAAATGGAAGTGGATTGCGCACCTTCCCTACAAGGGTCCTGACTACAGCAACCGGTTCTTCCGCGACTTTATCCTGCTGCAGGCCGACCTGGCCTCCACAGAAACCCTTGAAAACATGGTTCCGCCGCTTACCGACACACCGGTCCTCCTTCTCACAGGCTCCAACGACGTCACCGCCGCAAACGGCACCTACGGCGACACCAAAGCCGGCCTGCTCCGCAGAGCAGGTTACAAAGACGTCACCTCCATCGTCTACCCCGGCCTGCGCCACAGCGTCCTGCAGGAAAAGGCGCGCTTGAAAGTTATTCAAGACATAACCGGCTGGATGAACACCAGATTTTAAAAATGTACAGGCCGCTGCCTCCCTGACAATTGTCCATGCGCACAAAAAAGCCCTGCCCACTCAAGTGGACAGGGCTTTCTGTTACGTGCCAATCGCCGCGCACCGCCGAAAACCGCGCTGCGCGCCGCGCCTCAGTCTTACGCCCTCAGCGAAATGCCGAGCACTACATTCAGTTTCTTAAGGATCTTAGCCACAAATCTGTCCAGATCCTCCGCAGTAAACTCTTCTTCTCCCGCCCGGAAAGTGACGGTGAACGCCAGACTCTTCATGGTCGGAGGAATAGGAGCACCTTCGTAGACGTCGAAGAGCTTGATGTCGCGGACATACTTGCAGGCCGCGCGGATCTCGTCCTCAACCTGTGCGCAGGTGATCTTCTTATCCATGACCAGAGCCAGGTCACGGGAGACATCCAGGAACTTGGGCAGGGGCTCGAAAGCAGGCGTATCCTTGCACAGAGGATAGAGCGCCGCCAGATCCAGCTCCATCAGAAGCAGGTCAGTGCGCATGCTCTCCGCCTCCGCGATGTCGTAAGCGAGCTTGCCGATATAGCCGACCTTCTGACCCTCGCAGAATACATCCGCAGTCTGGTAAGGGTGCGTGAAGCTTGTGCTGCCCGCCTGATACGTGAAGTTCACGTGCAAGGTGTCCGCAACCGTGTCAGCTGCGGCTTTGATGGTGTAGAAATCTTCCTCCTTGCCCCAGAAAGCCACTACCAGATGGTCTCTCTCATCCGGATAGTCGGTGAGCGGCAGAGACTTCGGCACGAAGACCTTGGCGATCTCGAAAAGTCTGCCGGACAGACGGCCGTTCTTCTGGTTGCGCACGACCGCGTGGATCATGGAAGCCGTCAGAGTCGTTCTCATCAGTGAGAGCTCCTCGCTGATCGGGTTCATAATGCGGATCGCACCCCGCTCCGGCGCATCCGCGGGATACCGCAGCAGATCCAGATCGGAGGGTGAGAAGAAGGAATAGTGCATGCACTCATAAGCGCCCATGCCGCACAGAGCCTCCTTGACGCGCATCTCGCGCCGCTGCACGGGATTCCAGCCGCCGGTGGTGACTTCCGCGCTCTTAAGGAACGTGGGCACCAGCTTGTCATAGCCGTACAGACGGATGACTTCCTCGGCCACATCCTGATAGCCTTCCATATCGTCACGGTATGCGGGCACCTGCAGCGTCAGCATGCGCTTGCCGTCCTTCTCGGAGATCACGGGCTTCATGTCCAGGTTGTTCATGATGCGCACGATGTCCTCGTCCGGAACCGTGATGCCCAGAACGCCGCTGATGCGGTCGATCTCGACGCTCATCTCGCGGGGCTCCACGCTGTTGCCGGTGTTGACGTCGAAGTGGGTGGACGATACTTTGCCGCAGCCCAGCTCCTCGACCAGGTGCAGAGCGCGCTTCATGGCCATGACGGTCGCGTACTCGTCGACGCCCTTCTCATAGCGGGCGCTCGCGTCCGTGCGCTTGCCTACGCTTCTGGAAGTGCGGCGGATGTTGTCGCGCGCGAACTTGGCGGACTCAAACATGACGGCCTGCGTTGTGGGAAGGATTTCGGAGTTGAGACCGCCCATGACGCCTGCCAGCGCGATCGGGCGCTCGCCGTCGCAGATCACCAGGTTAGAGCTGTTCAGCGTCTGCTCCTGCTCGTCCAGGGTGACGATCTTCTCGCCGTCCTGAGCCGTTCTGACGTTGATGCCGTTGCCACGCAGATATGCATAGTCAAATGCGTGCATGGGCTGACCGAGCTCTGTCAAAATATAGTTCGTAATATCAACCATGTTGGAAATAGCGTTCATTCCCACCAGCGCCAGACGGCGGCGCATCCATGCGGGGGAGGGTGCTATTTTGACATCGTAGACGTAGTGGCCGATGTAACGGGGGCACAGCTGAGGAGCCTCAACGGTAATGTTAAAGTTGTCCAGCTTGACATCCGTCTCAGTGTAGTCCAGAGCGGGCATTCTGAGGGGCTTCTCCAGGACCGCGGCGACCTCGCGCGCGATGCCGAAGATGCTCTGGCAGTCGGGGCGGTTGGCCGTGATGGCGATATCGAAGAGCCAGTCGTCCAGGCCCAGGATGGGCTTTACATCTGCGCCGACCTGCGCGTCATCGGGCAGGACCAGAAGGCCGTTGTAGCCAGCGCCGGGATACATATCCTCGCTGACGCCCAGCTCCATGCCGGAGCAGAGCATGCCGTGAGACTCATAGCCGCGAAGCTTGCCCTTCTTGATGGTCATGACGCCCTCGATGGCGGTGCGCTCGCGGTTGGTCGCATAGACGGTTGCGCCTACCAGTGCTGTGGGGAATTTTTTGCCGGCTTCTACGTTGTCGGCACCGCAGCAGATCTGGAACGTGCCGTGCTCGCCGCAGTTTACGGTGCAGACGTGCAGGTGCGTTTCCGGAATGGCCTCGCAGGTCTCGACCAGGCCCACGACGACTTTGGAGATGTCCTCTCCCACTTCATGGAGCTCCTCCACCTCAAAACCGCAGGAGAAGAGCTTGTCCTGCAGCTCCTGAGGAGTGCAGTCGATGTCTACATATTCTTTTAACCAGCTAAGTGGTGCGATCATATCTGTTTCCTCCTTTTCCCGCGTCAGGCGTCATTGATCTGCTCAAGGACGCGAAGGTCGGACTCGAACAGGAGCTTGATGTTGTTGATGCCGTACTTGAGCATAGCCGCGCGCTCGATACCGATACCGAAAGCGAATCCGCTGTACTCATTGGGATCGATGCCGCAGTTCTCAAGAACCTTGTTGTTGACAACGCCGGCGCCCAGGATCTCGATCCAGCCGGTTCCCTTGCAGAGCTTGCATCCCTTGCCGCCGCACGCAAAGCAGCTGCAGTCAACCTCAACGCTGGGCTCAGTGAAGGGGAAGAAGGACGGGCGAAGTCTCGTGCGGGTTCCCTCGCCGTAGACCTGCTGCACGAACTCGTCCAGCATACCCTGCAGGTCGCAGAGCGTGATGCCCTTGTCCACTACCAGGCCTTCCATCTGGCTGAACATAGGGGAGTGCGTCGCGTCGTCGTCGGAGCGGAAAACCTTGCCGGGGGACAGGATCTTGATCGGGGGCTTTTTGGCCTCCATGACATGGATCTGGCCCGCGCTGGTCTGCGTCCTGAGCAGGTACTCGGGAGACAGATAGAAGGTATCCTGCATATCTCTGGCCGGGTGGTCCATGGGCGTATTCAGAGCCGTGAAGTTGTAATAATCGTTCTCGATCTCCGTGCCCTCATAGATCTCAAATCCCATTCCTGCGAAAATATTGACCATCTGATTCTTCATCTGCGTGATGGGGTGAAGATTGCCGCGGATGTACTCCTTGGCGGGGATCGTTACGTCGATCTTCTCTTTCTCATAGCGGTGCTGCAGCTCGGCCTCTTTGGCCTTCACTTCCATCTTCTCGAGATTCTCGAGGACCCAGTCCTTGAGGAGGTTCACGTTCTTGCCAAAATCGGCCTTCTCCTCCTTGGGAATGCTGCGCATCTCTTTCATCAGCGCATTAACTTCACCGGCTTTGCGGTCCAGATACTTCTTGCGAAGCTCGTAGATGCTTCGGGAGTCTGTGCGTCCCTCGGCTTCTTCCAGGAATTTCTTCCGGATCTCTTCAAACCTGTTCATAACTACTCCTTTCGGGTTGCTGAATAATTACACATAAAGAACGTCCCATATCCGACCCCTCTTCGGAATCGGACATGGGACGAGAAAGGACAAATTCCCGCGGTACCACCCACGTTCAGACGATCCTGAGCGTACCGGAATGATCGGTACTCCGTCGCCTGCTCTCATTTCAGTGCTGCTTTTTGCTGCCGCAGCGGCATTCACTTATCGCTTTCGTGAAGGACTCCCATGCTGAAATTCACACTGCCGCGCACATATCCGTCTCTCAGCCGGTGAACGGGTTCTCTGCGATGTGCGGGATCGGCCTGCTACTGACACATGTTCAGCGTCCGCAATGGCTATTTTAGGCATTTTGCGGGGCGTTGTCAAGTGCCGTAATACAGTTCAGATCAGCCCCAGATGCTCCATCGCGTGCAGGATCCCGTCGTCCGCCAGCGCATTCGTGATATAGTCCGCCTTATCCTTGGCTTCCTGCGAGCCGTCCCCGAGGCACACGCCCGTCCCGGCGTACTCCAGCATCTGCAGGTCGTTCGGTCCGTCCCCGAAAGCCACCGTGTCCTCTCTGGTCAGACCGTAGTACTCCTCCACCGCCTGCATCCCTTCGCGCTTGGTGACGCCCAGCACCGTGACTTCTCCCTCGTAAGGGCTCGGTTTTTTGATACTGGCCGCCGTGACCTTGATGCCCAGGGGCTCGAATTTCTCCTGCATCTCCTCCACCGTCAACGGCGAATTGTGGTAGATGAGCGTCTCTATATCGCCGAACTTTTCGGGCTCACAGGCGATCGAGTCGTCGACCGCCATAGTGCCCAGGACCCTTTCAAAGGCCTCCTGGTACTTCCCGTCCTCAATCTCCAGCCCGAAGATCTGGTTCATGATCCTGGCCTCCGACTGCAGGCACCGGTCCGTCATATAGACGCCGTGCTCGTTCTGGATCAGATAAGACACCCCATTCTCTTCCAAAAAAGTGATCAGCGCCTTCATCCTCTCCGGCCCGAACGTCCTGTGGCAGATCTGCTCGTCCCCCACGTAGACATTGGCGCCGGCGCACATGACCAGCCCATCAAAGGGATAATCGGACAAAAGCCAGGGATAGATCTGCGTCCGGCACCTCCCCGTGCACAGGAACAGCTTGTGCCCGTTCTCCTTGGCCCTTCTCAGCGCCTCCTGCGTGGAAGCGGGCATCTTGCCGTCGAACCCCACGAGCGTTCCGTCTATGTCAAAAAACAGTATTTTTTCCTTCAAATGCTAACCTCTGATTCTGTTGCGAGCCGCCGGGCGCGGCTGAGCGGATCCGGCAGGCCGCAGGCGCCGAACTGCGCCGCCATGCTGAGCCGACCGTGCGGCTCGCCGCTTTCGCTCTCCGCCGCCGCCCGGCGGCTCCTCAAATTACTTCACACTGATCAAGAACTTCAGCGTATAATCCTTCTTCGCACTGTACTGATACTCCGGCATGACGCCCGGCCCGCAGGCACCCGTGCCGATGCCCTGCTGGAAAGCCTGAATCGTCACATAAGTTCCCGTTCTCTTCTCGTCCTTACGGTGCTTCATCCTGCACAGCGCCCAGTCGGAATAGGGCTTGATCCCCAGCTCGAAAGGCTTGTCCACCGCCTTGAAAGTCACCGTCACCGCGCCGTCGCTCACACTCGCCTCCGTGCAGTCGCAGCGGTTTCCGCTCTCCTGCGGCCGGATGTTGGGCTCCGTCATGTCGGCCACCCTGCACTCCACCGTGCGGATCGGGAACTGATCCTTCATGTCGCAGTAGCTCTCTCCCGTCCTGCCCGTATACTTCACGATGTCAAAAATCTGATCGAGCCGGAATGTTTTGCCGAATCTGGGGATGATCGTGCCGCCGGACACGCAGTGGAGCGTGCTCGTGACCAGGATTCCGTCCTCTGTGCCCTCGTAGCTGTCCGTCACATTGAACTTGCCGGTCTTGTTCTCCACCTCGGTCTCGATTCGGTATCCGTTCAGGATCGGTCCCGCCGCGATCACCCGCTCTTTCTGAGCCATGAAGGGCTCCATCGTGTTGGAGAACTTCAGGTCCGTGTCATTGTCCGTCGCCGCCCGGTACAAAATAGTGTACTCCGAATTGCTCCTGAGCATCTGCCCGTCGGGAAGCGTCCACGCCATTCTTCCGCCGCTGAACTTGCATTCCTCGGGCAGCAGGTGCTCTCCCGATGCGCCGGGCACGAACTGCCGGATCACGATCTGCTCTTCCGAGACCACTGCGCCGGTCTTCTTGTCCACCGTCGTCACGATCACGGACAGATTTCCGTCTACAGTCTCCGCCTCGGGGACCGCGATCATAGCCTTCTTAAGCGGTCCCGCTTCCGGCGTGACCACATTCACGGTTCCGTCATTCCAGGTAAAGGTCAGCTCATAGCGCTCGCCGACAGAGAACGCCGTCGTATTAAACACCTCAAAAGTACTGCCCGAAATATGCCTGACCCGAATCGGCCTGTAAATAAACCTGATGATCTTCGCGCCCGCGGAAGGAGTTCTGTCGGGGTAGAAAAGACCGTCCACGCAGAAATTCCCGTCGTGGCTCCACTCGCCGTGGTCGCCGCCGTAGGTGTAGCTGCCGTCCTTGTGCAGAACCGCGTGGTCCACCATCTCCCACACGCAGCCGCCGATCAGGTTGTCGTATTTGTAGATCTCCTCCCAGTAACTCTCCGTGTTGCCGGGCCCGACGCCCATGGCGTGCGCATACTCGCACAGGAAATACGGCCTGTCGTTCAGCTCTTTCTGCTTGCGGCAGTGCTCACCCACATCGTGTACCATCTGCACGGAAGGATACATCTCACTACCCACATCATAGGCAATCCTCTTGCAGTGGATCGCGCTCTCATAGTGGACCGGCAGATCCGAGCGGAGCTTCAGATAATCATACATGGCGTCCGTATTGTGATAGCCGCCCGCCTCATTTCCCAGACTCCACATCACGATCGACGTGTTGCTGTGAATCTTGTCGCGGTGATACAGGCGCGAAATCCTGTCAATATAGTGGGTCTCCCACTTTTTATCATGGCTGATCGTATTGTAAGTCGGCGGCAGCTGGTGCGCGAACGTCCCGTGGGTCTCCAGATCATTCTCATCCACAATGTAGATACCGTACTCGTCCGCCAGTTCCAGCAGCAGCGGATCCGGAGGATAGTGCGAAGTCCGGATCATGTCGATGTTGAACTCCTTGCAGAGCTTTATATCCCTCTCGATCTCATCCGGAGTCAAAGTATAGCCGTTCGTGCAGCTCGTATCATGATGATTTACGCCGTGGAACTTGATCTTCTTCCCGTTTACCGTGAACAGATCTCCCTCGATCTTGACCGTCTTGAAGCCGATCCTCTCCTTCACGCAGCAGCTCTCCGTCTGATAGTAAACATCATACAGAACGGGATCTTCCGCGTTCCACTCGACGACCTCCAGGCCTTCGAATACGGCTTTGGCCGTTCCTTCAGCCTCCTTGGCCGTCTTGGCCGTTCCTTCGGTCGTCTTGGCCGTTCCCTCGGCTGCCTCGGCCGTCTCCTCTGCCGCTCCCTCCTCTACGCTGATGGTCTGCGACATGCTGACTTTGTGCCCTTTGGATACGACTTTCTCGATGGTAAAAGTTACATCTGTGGGGGTCAATGTTTTGGCAGTGAGCGTGAGCACATAGGTGTCCCCTGTCTTGACCGTCTGCGCGTCGATCTCGCAGATATCGGTCGGCTCGGAGATCCGCAGCAGCACATCACGGAAGATTCCGTTGTTGCGGAACATATCCTGGTCTTCCAGATAAGTGCCGTTGCACCAGCGGTGCACCACGACCAGCATCTCATTTTTGCCCGCGTTCAGAAGGCCTGTCAGGTCAAACTCGGCGGTGTTGTGCGCGCCCTCGGAGTATCCCACAAACTTGCCGTTCACATACAGGTCCATGCAGCTCGCCACGCCGAGGAAAGAGATCACATAATTCTTCTCGGGATCCTTGATCTCGATATCCTTGCGATAAATGCCGACAAAATTGTACTCCTCCCCCGGATCCTTATAGCGCAGGGAGATCTTCTGATCCACTCCCATCCAGGAGAAAACCTTGCCTACCTTGTCCAGCCTCGGAATCTTGGGCGGATCAAAAGGAAACTGATACCGAATATTGGTATAAAAAGGCTTGTCATAGCCGCGGAACTGCCAGCAGGACGGCACATCGATCTTGTCAAATACCGTCTTCTCCGTATCAAGAACCGCCGGCACCTCCGCCGGCCTGGGGTAGAACTTGAAATCCCACTCTCCGTTCAGGCACACCACCTTGGGCGAAGCGTAGCGCTTCTGCTTGGGCGAAACGGCGTCCGCCTTCGACTTGCTCGGATACGGTATAAAATAGCTCCGCGGTGCCATCTTGTTGACTTCAAAGATTTCAAAAGTGTGATAGTTATTCTGGTTAATATGGTATTTCATGAGCCTGCCCTTTCTTTGGGAGATTGACTTGTGTGATTTCGATTTCTTCGATTCCTGCTGGGCTGCTTTCTGCTGGGCTGGGGCCTGCCGAGCTGCTTTCTGCGGGGCTGCGCCTGCTGGGCTGCGGCCTGCCGGGCAGCTTTCTGCGGGGCTGCGCCTGCTGGGCTGCGGCCTGCCGGGCAGCAGCGCTGCGAAAGATCTGAAATCGATTCGCTGTAAGTCGCCGATATCTAATATATAGTTTAACGCAACTTTATGCAATGCAGGTGGTTTTTTTCTGGATTCTGCAATGCAGTTCCGGCGACTCCGTGCATTGCACTTGCTTGTTTTCTGGATTTTGCACTGCCTTTCCGGCGAGCTCATGCATTGTAAACCCTGAATATGTCACAGTGCTTTTCCAAACTCCTTCTTCGGTGGATATTCCACTGAAGAAGGGAACAGAAACAGACCTATATATCCCTATAGAAGTCATAGTACCCCTTCCTGCCCCCTTCTTCGGTGGAATATCCACCGAAGAAGGGAACAGGAAAAGGGTATACAGAAATCAGCTGATAGCCATGACTAATTTCTCAACAAAAAAACGGCCCCGAAGGATCAACTCCTCCGGGACCGCTCTATCATCCGCGCCGCTTAAGGCTTTCGCCCCAACACAAGCGCCAGCACTTCCGCGCCATTCAAGGCTTCCGCCCCAACAAGCACTGCCGCGCCTTTACTTTTGTATCAGCCTCATCACAAAAATGCAGATGCAAGCACCGACCACCGCGACAATAATATTTCCCAACATACCGGAACCGTGGATTCCGACCGCGCTGAGAACAATATTTCCCACAAATCCGCCGGCAACACCAAGAAGGATATTACCCAGCATAGAAAAACTGCTGCCCATGATCTGGCCTGCAAGCCAGCCTGCAATTCCGCCCACGATGACTCCAACGATAAATCCCATATTTCTCTCCTATTCCGGAGCGCTCTGAGCCTCGCTCCCTTTTCAACCAAAATATCGAGAACCGGCACCGTAAGTGCCAAATTCTCCAATCTCTACACAATTATACGCAATTCTGGAAGTTTTTCCACATTATATTTTTCCTTGTCGCCCCGCCCGATTGCGTCCATAATAGTATCGAATCGGCCAGGTCGCCCGCGAATACGCCGCGCGCCGCCAATCCGGCTG